>NZ_JBIAHV010000008.1:0-376842 GCF_042870895.1 Streptomyces sp. NPDC006294 | reverse complement strand
ACGACTGGCTCCGCAAGGATCCCCGCGACCCACCAGACGTCATAGGACACGTGCAGGTCAGCACCGCAGCTACGAGAGCCGTCGTCCACCAACGCTCAGGCCAACCCTTGCTCACGTTTCCCCCAGCCAGAACCGCCGATGCCGACCCGCCCAGTGTGCCGTGCCCCGCTGCGTGCCCGATCCAGTGGGACGTAGCGCGGACTCAAGGGGACCAGCGGCGCCAACCACGCTCCAGCCCAGGTCGGGGAGTTGCCAGGTCAGCCGCCATCCGCATACGGCATCTTCCAAACTGGCGCTCCAGAACCCAGCGGAGTTTGAATGAGTCATTGAAACTCCACCGGCCATACAGCGTACCGTGCCCGCGAGCCTAATTTCCCATTTCTGACGACGCCAACACATCTATCTCGGCATCATCTGTTGTTGGGTTCCAAACCTCGCGAGGGCCTGTTATATGCGTTATGCCGATAGTTTGACCGTGCGGGAACGCTTTGTCTCGCGAGAAGAAGTAGTCGGCTTTCATGCGGATCGCAGTCGCGAGGTGGGTGGCATCCGGACCACGTAGGTTGTATTGCGCGGCAAGCTGCCGAACCTCTCGCGCAACCAATATGTCCACCTCGACCCATTGAACATCGAGGCGATCGAGGTATTCGTCAACAACGCGATCTCGATCACTTGCAGCCACATCACCCTTGTGGCCGTTCAGCTCGACGAGCAGGAGGGTGGAGGCGACGATCTGTACGTCGCCCCTATAGGCAGCACGAAGCACCTTGTAGGAGTTAGGCCACAAGCCTTTTTCCTTCTTTATGACGTTGAGGAAGATATCAGCGTCAACATAGACCAAAGGCTCAGGCACTTCTCACCTGCTTCAGATATTCGGCGGTGCTGAGATCGCCTGTTATCCGTGGATTAACGCCCAAGATGTCCGCCGGATCCATTTGGGATTGATAGTCCGGCAAAATCTCCAGGTCAGTCATCTGCAAAGAAACGGCCTGCCCTTCGGAGTTCCTTTGCAAGATCCCTGATGCCACCACGCGTCGGCCCCAAGCGTTACGAAGAAGTTCACTGTGATCGCTGTGAGCCGCAACTCGCACAGCGTGACGAGTCCGCGGGTCTCGGATGAGCGCCCGTGGGGAGCTGCCCTTGCTATGGCTCAGCACGTCCAGCGTTCCTGTCACGCTGGAAAAGGCACTCTTTGCAGGCAGAACAGCCTGCGTGGCATTGCTGACCGTTTCTTCATCGACAACGGCGGTGTGGCGATCACCGTTGAGGCTCGTCACAGCAACCTGCTCGACTCCGCCAGCTCCGAGATGCTTGCCGATGTGGCCAACCCTCGCCACGGTCCGTTCGCTGAAGAACGGAGGGATGCGGGGCGACTCCGTTAGGGACTCGATGCCGTCCACAAACCCGTGCAGCGGTGCCGCGATCGACTGCCAAGTCCGCTTCGCTGGCACGGCCGCCGGCACCAACACGATCCGGACATCCGTGTCCATGGCCATCTCTTCGATAGCCCATCGGAGACGTGGGCTACGGACAGGTAGGGCCGTCCGGTCCACCTCCTCAAGCGACATCCTGACTTCGTTGAGGATCTGGGTGTAAGTCCTGAGATCGAGTCGGGCTGAAGTGGGGGCGATGCGCACCTCAAGAGCACTATCGTCGCGGACAGCAGTGGTCACGGCTACACCCCTTTCCAGCGGTTGAGTCCATCGTCGCACCCAGGTGTGACAGGCGGCTCGGCCTTGCGCTCTCGCGTCGGGCTGACGCTACGGACTAGAGGTTGCGCGTGCTCCCCCTTGATCACCCGAGTGACGTAATCGTTATACGGAACGTAGCCTGCTCCGCTTGCTCGTAGTCGAAACACCGCGCACCTTGCGCGCCCGACCCGGCGAGGAGCCGCGGCACTCGGGCAAGTGAAAGGCTTCGCTAGGGATCGACGCCAACACCCTCATGTGTACGGCAACCCGTGCTTCCGCTACCGTCCCCCGGGGCGTCGCAGCGGCCGGTATGGCCGTCGCTGATCGATCCGGATGGAGCTACGGATCAGAAGGCGCACGTCGTCATCAAGCGTGGGTCTGGGCGAGAGGAGATGGCCGCCGGACACCGGCAACCGTGGTGCTGGGGCTGGCGCCTTCTCTGACCCGCCGTGCCAGATGCGTGCCACAACGACCGGTAAACCACGGTCAAGTCGGGACACCCGACGTCGCTCCAGCCGGGGCAGCCAGGGCCGTCTGCCCAGCTCATGGCCAAGTCGCGCGCCAAACGAGCCGTGATTCCCAAGCTCAGAGCGCGGGTTCGATTCCCGTCACCCGCTCCACGAGAAAGCCCCAGGCCAGCGGCCCGGGGCTTCTTTGTTGTCCAGACCTCGTGCGGTGCGGCGTGCCCTCCGCGTGCCCCATCTATGGGGCCCGAAGGGCTTACGCCCGACCGCCGACGGGACCAGCGGACGATTCAAGCCTCCGCTCGGCACGTCCGGCGTCTGCTTTCAAGACGTTGCCGATCTGTTGCGTGTCGGCCGAGGCTGGGGCGCTTCTGAGCCAGAGATAGCCATTCGCCAGCGGAGGCGATCCGCCGTGGTCGAAGGTGGGGCCTTCATTGGACGGTCCTCGGGGGAGGTGGCAGGTGCCGCTGCTGTCTTGGAAGGCGGGAGTGCCCCGCGGACGCACACCAGACCCTGATGCCGGACAGAAGCCGGAGCCCGTTCCCCAGATACCAGTGAACGGCAAGACTGGTCGGCCGCTGTCCTATGTACCCGGCCGGCGCCCCGTCCGGTCGGAGTACGCCCGGCGAGATCCAGCGCCAAGTAGCAACTCCGTCATTCGAGGATTGGCTGGCTCCGTGCACGAGCGAGTCAACAGGATCATGCAAGCACGGGACTGGCTCGGGCGATGGCAGGACAAGATCCAGGGTAGGCCCCAGCGCCCCATTCGGGGTCTAGACGAGTTCACCGGGGAGCCTCTCGCGCAGTGGGCTCTGGCAAATGTGCTGTACGCGCGAAAACGGCCTGTGCCGTCCTTTGGATTCGCGTTGGCTCCGGTGCTCACCCACAGCGTGGCAGCACGACGACAACGTCGTCTCCGCATCACCCTGTTGCTAGCCACGCCCCTTTATATGGCAGGCACTCACCCACTGGGACTTGCGGCGCTCATCCTGGCCGTGCTGGTCTGGCAGTTCCTCACCGGGCGGGCCGGTCGAGCAGTCATGCGCTGGGGTTTCAGCGCACTGGTTCCGGCTGTCCTGCTTGCTGCAGCCCTGCTTGCCCTCTGGACCTTCGTCAAGCCTCATCAGCCGATGCTGCGCGATGCCGTGTTGGAAGCTCTTATCGTCGCTCCGCACCTTCTCATCGGCACCACAGGCATTCATCTTCTTGACCGTTTGGCGTGTCACGCCTATATGCAGTCACTACGGCCTAGCCGCACACAACTGGCCAAACGTCCCTTCCTCGCCCCTTACGCTGCTAAGAAGATCGCTTCGCACGAAGTCTCAGAGCAGTGGCAAAGCATTGCCTACCGCAGGGAAGGCAATGTGGACCGCTTCGTGGGAGCGGGCCTCGATTCGTGGACGAGGGGTGCCACCCGCATCCAGCTGACGTCAGCTCGCACAAGCGATGAGGAAGAAGACGATCTTTCGGCCGCCCCTGATGCGTTCGATCTCGATGCGAGCCAGAAGTTTGAGGCGGACGAACTCCTGGACAAAGTGCGTGACGAGCTAGAGGAACTTCGCGGAGCTTTGGTTGAGACCCACGCCCTACCCAACTGCGATGTGGCCGAATTCCTAGGGGTTCCAGAGAGTCGATGGAAAAGCTTACGGCAGGGCGGGGGCGGTGTCAGCAAGTCAGAGTGGCCGGAAGCTACTGAAATGTGCACCGAGGCCCGTGACGCGCCAACCGGCCACTTCTCTCGTAGATACCTGGCTGCGCAGGTCATCGCATGGGACGGGCAGATCGTCGTGACAGTCTTCGCGCACGCTGCGCTGGAAGGCAACACCCTTCACTTCGTTACCCGTCCGCATGTCCAGGCCCCATTGACCCCTTCGGCGAACGTTACTCCCGCCAAGGGTTGGGACCTCGCCAGGAAGCTGGCGGAAGCACCGCTCCACGCGGTCGGAGACACCGTCGCACTAGCCGCCTGGGCCTACACGGCAGTCGGCCGTGGCCTCGGACTGCTGAGCGCGGTAACCACAGCCGCAGCCGCTGTTCGCCCAAGGGACGATGGCAAGCCCGTTAGCCTTCGAGAGCACTGTGGCCGGGTGACGACTGAGGATATGCACCAGACCGAGGACGTGCAGCGCTACGTTTCGATCCTCCAGTCGAGGATGTTCAGCACTGTGAGCGCCTTTCTCGCTGACCACGGTCTGGCCACCGCAGACTTCAAACGCCAGGCCGTTGCCATCACACAGAACTTCATCAGCGGCGACAACAACCAGGTAAACACCGGAAATATGGGCGGCGGTATGCAGCAGGGCTCCGCGCCTGGCGGTCCGGCGAACAGAACCGAGAAGGCGGGATGACCATGCGTTTTGGACGAGCGAACACAAGTGGCGGCACCCACGTCACCGGCAGCGGCAATCAAGTCAACACCGGCAGAGTCGGCGGCGACATGCGCCAATTCCAAGTGTCGGGACGTGAAGCAGACGATCCCAGGCTTTTGGCCGCGCAGGCCAAACTCGCCGAGTTGGCAGCCGCCCTGGACACGCACGCTGGCGAAGTCCACAGCATCGACAGCTGCCGACAAGCCGTGGCCAGAATCGACGAGGAGCTTCGCGAGCCGACGCCAGACGGCCGCCGCCTTACCGAAACCCTGGAAATGCTTAGCCTCGCGCTTGGCTCTGCCGCGTCCTTGAACTCGCTCGCCGACTCGCTTCGAAGCGCGATCCAGGCGCTGCTCGGTTGAAAGTGTGGCCTGCCAGTCGGCAGACCACACGTCTGGCCACGCGGGGCTGGCACCGCCGGACATTCGTACCGAACTCCGCTCAGCAGCATCTGCTTTCGAGCGGGCAACCCGTTCGCGCGCCCGCGCCGAGCACCACCACGCTCGTGCCCTACGTGGCGCGGTCAAGGCGATGCTTCGCGAGCCGGCACCGAAGGACGGAGCCGCCTTGGCGATGTTCCTCGACGCTGCGCTCCTCGCCGTCATCGCCGCCGCACGCTGGCACGACCGACGAGAGAGCACGAGCAACAGGTCGTCGCAGCCCACAAGAGCCTGCTTCACCTCCAGGCGGCCTACGACCACTCGGCAGCCACGCCCCTACTGGTCCTCGGCCAACGCCGACCGCCCCAGAATCTTGCGGACCGATACGTCCGGCTCATCCGCCAGGCCGCCCCGGCACACGCCAACCAGATCCTCGCCGACTCTGCCGCGCAGGCGCTCACCGCCGCAATGGTCGAAGCAGAGGCTGCGGGCCACGACCCCAAACGCCTGCTGCAGCAGGCAGCAGACGAACGAGCCCTTGACGACGCACGCTCCCCGGCACACCCTCACCTGGCGCGTACATCGGCTCTCGCAGAGGTCGGCTCCCAGTCGACGAGCTCTGGCGGCACAAGCTCGCCGCACCGGACTACGCCACGTGACCTCGCCGGAACCTGCGGCGACGGCCCCACCCACCATTCCCGCGTCTCGCCCTCGGCGGAGGTGATCGTCCAGCGGTTACCCCTCAGCGTGAACGAATCAACGGCTCTTTTCTGACCGGAGCTGGGAGAGGGTGTGCACGACCGGCAAGTCGTACTGGTCCTTGTCCTGCTCCCAGAAAGCGAGTACCCGAGCCGTAGCCTCGGCCATGTCCGTGGGCAGGTCAGCCGCGCGGAGAGTATCGGCGACCTCTTCCATCTCGGGCGCCCAGCGCCAGGCTCGGGCTGCAACACTCGGCAGATACTCAGGATCGGAGAGGATTGCGGAGATCATGATCTCGGCTTCGGCCGTGAGCTGATCACCGACTCCATGAGCGTCGGCGAGCGCGTGAGCGATGCCGGCGAGGGTGCGAGCGGCCTTCTGGTAGCTGGCAAAGGCCATCTTCAGAGCGGAAGCGGAACCGGGTGTGCCCCCGACCCGGCACACGTGCAGAGCAGAGTCTGTGAACAGCGACGCCACCAGCTCGACGGCAGAGTCGGCCCCTGCAAGATAGAGCCGTGTGGCACGCCCCTCGCCTGGCGGCTGACCGAAGACGGCACCGTCGACGACTGCGGAGCCGGGGCGGATCTCGTCGGCGATGCGCCGTACGCGTTGAGGGCTGATGGCGTTGACATCGGCGTACACCCCCGCGAAGCCGTGCGCGGCCACTGCCGCCGCAACGTCCTCCGCCGCCTGTGGTGGGCAGACCGAGAGAACGACCGCGCTTCGGGACAGCGCTTCCGCGAGCGAGTCGTACGCCGTGGCACCGGCTTCTCTCCCGCGGAGCCATGTGTTCTCACTGCGGCCCTTGGTCACCGACAGTGCCTCATGGCCGCCGGCGACGATCTCGGCGGTGATCGCCGCGCCCATGGTTCCAGGGTGGAGGACGGTCACGGTGATCACTGGCTGCCTCCGGCGGTATACGACGTGGGGTGTCCTCATCCCCATGATCCGCTGTCGCGCGGCACCAGCGGCTTCAGGATCAACACCTCGTGGCGGTCCGGGCCCTGATGGAGGACAGAAGTGCCTCCGGTCTTGGACTGGCCGTTCAGGGCGTGACAGCGGTACACGGGCCGTGGCCCCCACTGTCCTGGCAGCTCGTCTCACGCCGAAGCCTCGTCATGGGTACCGTGCAGGAGACGAACTCTGTACGGACAGACCGGCGGTTGCGCCGGATCGTCCGGCGGCCGGGAGGTGTCCTGATGCTGGAGGAAGCCGAGGAGATCGGCAAGCGCGCTCGCAGGGCGAGGCTGCGGCTGGGCATGCCGCAGGCCGACCTGGCGACGGCCCTCGGGAAGTCGCAGGGCTGGGTGTCGAAGATGGAGCGTGGCCTGATCGAGCTGGACCGGGTCGGGCTGCTCAACCAGGTGGCCGCAGAGCTGCACGTCCATCCGAACGACCTGATCGGACGCCCGTACAGCAGCTCCCCCGACGACAGCCAGTGGCAGATCGCCGCCTCGTCGATCCTGCGCGAGCTGCGTCGCTACGACCTCGTTCCCGTCTTCGATGGGGCTCCGCGACCGGCACCCCAGCTGTGGCGTGAGGTGACCCGGCTGCACCGCCTGCGGGACACCGCCTCCAACGTCGCGATTCTCCGAGTTCTCCCGGATCTGTTCCGGGAAGCACGCGCTCTGGCGGAGGACTCGGACGGGCACGAGCGGGAAGAGGCGTATGCCATTTACGCCGTGTGCTGCAAGTTCGCGCACACCGCCGCGCACGCCCTCGGACACCCGGAGTTGGTGGCCATGGCGTGCGAACGGGCCGCCTGGTCTGCCAGGTTGTCGGGAGATCCGGTGCTGCCTGCCGTCGCCGACTGGATGCGCGTCTGGGACATGTGGGCGACGGCTGACTGGACCGACGCTCTGACCCTCTCGGACAAGGCGATCGCCTCGGTGCAACAGCCGTACGAGCATGGTGATCCGCTGGCTGTGCGGGCTTGGGGCACGCTTCAGCTTCGGGCGGCCATCTCCGCCGCTCGGGCCAACCGTCCATCGGAAGCGGAGGACCGGATCGGACATGCGAAGGACGCGGCGGAACGCATGGACGCGTACGTCGGGGCACCGGTGTACGACCGGCATTCGCTGACGTTCTCCGCCGGAAACGTGCAGATCCACGCGATCAGCGTGGCCCTGGAAATGGGCGAGCAGGGCAAAGCTCTGGAGATAAACCGCCGCACCAGCCCGAGCTTGGTCGGGGCACTGCCCAACTCCCGTCAGGGTCATCACCACATGGACGTCGCACGGGCCTGGCTGTGGGACGGGAACCGGGCAAAGGCCCTCACCGAGCTGGAGACGGCTGAGCGGATCGCGCCGCAGCTCGTACGGAACCACCCCATCGCCCGTTCAACGCTTCGCAGCATCGTCTACGCGGAACGGGCAGCCACGAGGGAGAAGCTGCGGCACATGTCCGACCGCTTTCACCTGGACGGATAGGGGTCGTATTCCTCCGGCTCATATTCGAGGCCCGTCCTGTCCCTAACTTCGGGGCATGACGCGACGACGTTCTTCTCATCTTCCCTCGCAGGGAGCCGAGTTAGGTACGGCAGCACCGTTCGTTCCACGGCTCGGCGACCTCGCCACGGACAGCGCTCGCGATGGCCGTGTCGGTGTCGTGGTCGCTCTCCCTGGTGAGGGCTCCGCTACGACGTACCACCTGCGTCCGCCCGAGGGCGGGGCCCCCTGGTCCGCGCCCGCCGACGGGACGACGCTCAGTCCCGTGCCGGTGAGGGCCACCCACGCCACGCTCTCGGCCGGACGGGACGCGGTCTACGACCCGCGTGCCCGGCAGGGATCGGTTCCCATCGAGTTCCACTTGGATGACGGCTCGACCCTCGATGGCGCGCTCATCCTCACCTCTGCCGAGGTGCAGTGGCTGCACCAGCAGACCAGCCGCCTCGTCGGCGCACACGAACGCGCCCTCGGCGGCACCCCGTAACCGGGTCTCGGCGACACCACGCCCGAAAGGCCGCGCCGCACTCCGTATGCCCGGAAGGCGGAGGCATCGCGCTCACGCTTCTGGCCGTCGCCGGGCTGGTGGGCCCGGCCTGGGCACTGCGTGAGCAGGCCGCCTCGCTCCTCAACGGTCTCGGTCACCAGCCCGCCGCCGTCTCACCGGACGCGAGCCCGCCCTCCGACCACTGACTCCGCTCCGCTGTCCGGGTCGTTCGCCCCACTTTCCCGGCCAACGGAGCCTGCCATGCACCCGGAACATCCAGGCGTGATTCTCCAGGGAGAGATCGTGGACATCCCGTACATCGTCATCGACCAGCTCACCCCCGACCAACAGCAGGTCTGGAAGACCTACTTCGGCGACGCCGACCGACCCCGCTACATCGAGGAAGGCATCTGGCGTCGTACGCAGGAGAAGGCCACGGCCGAACAGAGCGGCTGGACGGCTGCCGACGACGCCCGGCGGCGGATCATCCACTACCGCTACCGGTACGGCCTGGTCCCCACCACCGCCGCGCCGGCCATCGGCCTGACCGACCTGTACCTCTACCACTCCGCTACCGCTCCCGCGGGCGAGATCGACGCGCACCACGACGCCCTGTGGGACTCGCTCGCCACCGGCGGCTGGAAGGAGGCTCCCGGTGGATTCTTATGGACACGCCGGGATCTGAAGTGCCGGATCACCGAGCACGACGTCCACCCCCAGGACGCGGCAGTGGGGCGTACCCTCCCCGTCGGCTACCGGAGCCTGGACGTGCAGATCGCCTCGGTGTCCTACGCGCCGCCGCCCGCTGTCCGACAGCTGCCGTGGAACGTCCTCTCCACCGGGATCAGGTGCAAGGACCGCCCCGGTACGCCGACCCGCGTCCCGGACCTGTCCGTCCTCGCGGACCTGCTGCCGTTCCAGGTGGAGATCGGCTGCGGTACGTCGGTCGAGGCGGGTATCCCGCCCCTGCACCGGCTCCACGAGATCTACCGTGTGACCGACCGCCAGGGCCACGAGCCTCGGGAACACCGCTTCACCCTCTCCCCGACAGCGGACACGCTCCTCCACGAGGTGTTGACGGAGCCGGAGGAGAAGACGGCGGAGTTCGTGGAGATGTTCCGTACCTGCTTCCTGGCCAAGCCGACTCCGGCCATGTGGGCGCTGAAGGAACTGAAGGACGCCGGGCACCTCGTCGGTCCGGTCATCACCAACAACTTCGACGTGCTCGCGGCGCGCGCCGGGCTCGACGAGTGCTTCATGCGCCGGTACGACCAGGCCGTACCCGATGTCGAGTGGGTGGACGGCGCCAAGGCCCTTCTCGTCGTCGGCCTGCACGCCGACCGCCGCAAGGTCCAGGCCCGCGCCCGCGCTCGCGGCATGCAGGTCGTCTACCTGGACCCGGAGGGCTTCTGGCGCGACGGCCAGTTCATGCCGTACCCGCTGGAAGGCCCCCAGGACGGCGACCTGGTGTGCCGGGAAACCGCCGCCGAGGCACTGCCCGCCCTCGTCAACCTGCTCAAGCAGCACGCTGATTGATCCACCTGCACGAAGAGGGTCGCGCCGGGTGTTGGCGCTAGCGTGACGCACCCGGCCGGCCCGGACTCCCCTGGGCGGGCGAGGGATAAGGAAAGGAGCGTCGACCTATGCGCGTATCCGTCATCGGCTGTGGTCACCTGGGCATCCCCCACGCCGCTGCCATGGCCGAGATCGGCCACGAGGTCATCGGCGTGGACCTGGACCAGGCGAAGATCGACCGCCTCAACGCCGGCGAGTGCCCCATCTACGAGGACGGCCTGCCCGAACTCCTCAGCACCCACACCGCCACTGGACGCCTGCGGTTCACCACCAGCCTCGCGGAGGCAGCCGAGTTCGCCGACATCCACTTCCTCGCCGTGGGCACGCCGATCGACGCGGACGGACGGAGCTACGACACCGGACAGGTCTTCGGCGCCGCCCGCGCCCTGGCCCCGCACCTGACCCGCCCGACCGTCATTGTCGGGAAGTCCACGGTCACCGTCGGCACCTCGCGCGACCTCGGTGCTCTCCTCGCCCGGCTCTCTCCGGCCGGTGAGGACGTGGAGGTCGTCTGGAACCCCGAGTTCCTGCGCGAGGGCCACGCCATCGACGACACCCTGCGCCCCGACCGGATCGTCGTGGGCGTCCCCTCGGCCCGCGCCGAGGACGCGGTACGCCAGGTCTACGCGCCCCTCCTGGCGAACGGCATCCCGCTGTTCGTGACCGACCCCGCCACCGCCGAACTCATCAAGGGCGCCGCCAACGCCTACCTCGGCATGAAGATCTCCTTCATCAACGGCGTCGCCGACATGTGCACCGCCGCCGGAGCCGACGTCCAGCAGCTCACCGAGGCCATCGGCCTGGACCCCCGCATCGGCCGCGGCGGCCTGAACGCCGGCCCCGGCTACGGCGGCGGCTGCCTCCCGAAGGACGTCCGCGCCTTCACAGCCTCAGCCAGCACCCTCGGAGCCACCGAGGCAGCAACCCTCCTGCGGGCGGCAGAGCAGGTCAAAGAATCCCGCCCCACCGCTGCGCTGAAGCTCATCGAGCAGACCCTCGGCCACCCCGTCGACGGCGTACGCGTCACCGTCTGGGGAGCTTCCTTCAAGGCTGGCACCGACGATGTCCGCGAATCCCCGGCCCTGGCGATCGCCGCCCTCATGCACCAGCGCGGTGCGACCGTCACCGTCCACGACCCGCACGCCGTGCCCACAGCACTGCGCCGCCACCCCGAACTCGACTACTGCGAAGACCTCGAAGACTCCCTCGCGGCAGCCGAGCTGATCGTCCTGGCCACCGAATGGCCCCACTTCCGCGAGGCGGATCCCAAGGCACTCGCCCCACTGGTCGCGGACCAGGTCCTCGTCGACCTCCGCAACCTCATCGACGCCGACGCCTGGCGCATGGCCGGATGGACCGTACGTCAGCTCGGGCGACCCGCACAGGAATAGCCGAACCCATCGACCGGAGGTCCGACGTGGACACCCTGTGGGACAACATCGAGAAGCTCTCCGCCGTCTGCCGAGCAGCCGGCGCCCACCTCCCCGACGAGGAACTCAAAGCCCTCCAGGTCGCCGAGGAAGCCGGCGAGGCAATGCACGCCCTCCACGGCCTGAAGGGCCTCACCACCTGCGGCGACGACCACACCTGGTCCGAGGTCCAGAACGACCTGGTGGGCGCCGTCATCGCAGCCCTCCTGGCCATGCACTACATCGACCCCACGGGCGCCCGCGCCACCTTCGACGAGATCCTCCACCGCCGGACGCGCAGGGGCCGTGAGGCCGCTGCGGCGGCCTGACGGGCTCCAAACACACCGTCGGCCGCGCCCACCAGGCGCGGCCAACAGCCACGCTCAGGTGCGAGTATCGGCAGCCACCTGCTGCCAGGGCGGAAAACCCTTCCCCGCAGCACCAGGGCACCCGGCTCCAGCTCTCCGCAGAGGAAAGCGCAAGCTCACGGCTTCAAACAGCCTCTGCGGGAGCACTCGTCCATCTTGGATAGGAGGAACGCCGTTCGCGGGTGTCAGCCGAACCGTGGGGAGCGGCTCCCATCCCGGCGACCTTCGATCCAAGCAGGGCAGAGCATTCCCGGCCAGGGGCGCCAAGGTCGCTCGTACAACGGCGCGCTCCACCTTGGTCCCCTGCACCACGACCGATCCACAGAGTGCGGGTTGAAGGCAAACGGAATAGGAGCCAGCGTAGACGGTAGGACATAGTGTGAGAATCACCTACAACCAAGACGGTTGCCATTCCGCCTCGCGGCACAGATCCTCAAAAGGCTTATCCATATTCGAAAACATTGAATGCGAGTAGACGTCGGTAATTCGAGAACCCAAGATCTCTTTTCGAGTGCTGCTCGTATCCAGGTAACCCATATCGCGGCGAGCCGCCAGGACAAAATCAGCATAGAGCCTCATGAACACAACGGGAGGCGTTGGGGGGTTAAAGCTCGCCTGCATGAAATTATGAAAGGACCTCACCGCTTCATCGGAACCGAAAATAGCGACCCAGATGGCAAATTCGGAGATGTTAGCACGGAAAGTTTCTTCATTCACCGCACGACGATCTAGCATATCCTTTAGCGTGTTAATCATAGGTTTGTACGTGTCATACTTTTTCTCGGAGATCCTCGATTCCAGTTCACGAAGCCTCTGAGCTTCCACCTCGGAACTCTTTGCAACTTTCGCCGATCGCGCAGCAATTACTGCTGCGATTACGGCGGCAATGGCGGGTAGTGCGGCTACAGAAAGTGCAATCCTCCAATCAACACCGCCCGGAGCTGCCATAATCCAGTACGCCCCTGACATTTGCCTTCCCCAATCAATCAAGCGGTTCGAAATGCGGCCTAGGTGCAATCACTGGCGTCCTCATTTCATTGATGTGGAGCCATTCTGGGGCCTCAACCGAAACCAACTGATGCTTCACTTCAAGTAGCTGCTGCTGTGCCGCCTCATCCAGAGCGTTCTCAATATCGATAACTTTAGCGGTAGGATACTTTTCCAGCTGCTCGGCCACCCTCTGGCCTTTAACACTCGGCTTTAGGTAGTAGGGCGGTCGCACCTGCTTTCCTATCGTGTAAACAGCCGATGCGACCGACCAATAGGAATCATTGAACAGCCCCATGAAGCCGTCAGGGTCGGGGAGTACGGTCAACCAAAGCCCGTGGGTGCGATCGAATCGCACGCCCGGACGCAGATTAGTTGCAGCGGGAACAATTGCCACCCGAAGCCCCGGACCGCCCTCCAATTGCGTATGGTTGCTTTTGATTGTCGCCGCAGCATACCGCCTAGCATTTTCATCAGAAAGGAAGATGTCCGTCTTCCAGATTTTCTTAATCCGCTGCCCAAGGGCATCTTCGGCGTTAGCCCCTTTTGCGGCATGCTTGAGCCAGTCGCTCGCAAAACGATAGGGCCTACCCTGACTATCCGGCAGCAGGACGGCCTCCTCTCCTGCATTTTCGACCACAGCTTCCAGAAACCCCAGGTACTTCGCCCGCTCGTAACCGAAGAGAAGCGAGGAGGTACCAGAAGAGCCTCGGAAAACCTTCGGCGATGTACGGCTGAGCGCGTCTGAAACCAATTCAGTCACCGTCGGCTCACCGCCAGCGATCGCCTCATGCACGGCCCACTCGAAGCCGTCGCCTCGCATGCCCTTATCTCGCTCAAGACGGGCATAATGTGACAATTGGCGCATTGTTACGTCGACACGGTCAACGTTTAGGTCTGTCAGGTCTTGGGTGCTCAACTGGTCGAGCATCGCCCTCAAGATGGAGCGAGAGACGGCGTACAAGGCCCGCCCATATTCATCGACGGGCTCTCGCTGCTTGAGGAAGGTGACATCGCTCATGACTCACCTTATCTGCCGGTCATGTCAGGCGCGCAACCATTGGTGGAAGCTTGATTGTCCAGCGGACGCAGCACTCCCCCGGAGGGGTGGTACGACTGTCGGGGGCGCTCAGTGAACCCCCATACGTCGAGAACAGCGCTAACGGCACCCGTTCCGCTCTGGCCATCCGAGGGTGCCCATCAGCGGCCCGGTAAGACCGATACTGAACATCGCCGAGCATCGGAACCCGTCGAACCAGTCAGGAAGCTGATATCTGGCACCGACAGCAAGACCAAGGCAAGAAGATCGACACTGCACCGACGTCCCTTGGAGGCGCGGCCCAGCCGACCATGTCAGGGACCTTTCCATGGCCCCCTCTGGCCTGCCGGCCCGCCCGGAGCGCGCACTTCGGCGGGTTCCGTCCGTCGCACTGTCAGCCCTCGTGCCCCATCCGTTCCCAGCAGAGCGGACAGCAGCGGTCTGATACGGCTCCCAGAGACCGGGAGCCATCCACCTGCCCGTTCCGAAATCGCAGGTCGGAGCCCCTCCAGCAACCTAGGAACCGCTGATTCCCAAGCTCCGAGCGCGGGTTCGATTCCCGTCACCCGCTCCAGCAGAAAGCCCCGGGCCAACGGCCCGGGGCTTTGGTTGACTGGACCGCGCCAAGCGCCTCGCGCCAGATCCGCACCAGCTGATCCAGCCCGCGTACAACTTCCCACCGCCGGTCCGGCGGCGTGCAGGCCGGGGCATGGACGACAGACGGGCGGAAGGTGCCGCCGACCCGCGCTGTCGCCGACCGTTACCCTGGTCGAGCGGAAGGGCGATGTCGACGACTTGGTGGCCCGCCGGGAAGGAGCCGACGAGGCGTGTCTCGCCGTCGAGGACGGTCACGCGATAGAGGCGCTGCTTCCCGCCGGTGGACAGGGCCGCATAACCGTGTGGCACCGGTGACGCCGAGCGCGGTCCGACGGTGGCGTCGTCGGGTTGGTGAGCGTGCCGTCGGTGATCGTTGCCCGCGTGGCAGCAGCGTCGTCGATGTTGTGGCGCAGGTTCTGGCCGGTGTCGCTGATGACGCGCAGGCGGTCGGCGGCGGGGTTGAAGTCGACGCCGAAGTGCTTTCCGGCGAGCGCCACGGTGAGCCGCGACACTTTGGCGGCCTTGGCGTCGCTGTTCAGGGTGTGGACGCCGCCCCTGTCGCCCACGCCGTACAGCTTGCCGTTCTGGACGCGGAAGTCGATGCCGACGAGCTTCTTGTCACCCTTCAGTCCGACGATCTGGCCGAACGACCAGGTGTCACCGGGGTTCGCGACATGGAAGCCGACCAGGCGCTGGTCCACGGTCAGCCCCACACTGATCAGCCCGCCCTGACCCGCCGCGCGCCCGAGCGGTGCGAACGGTCCGGCGCCGCCAACGTCGGCCGACGCGAGAGCGGGAGCAACGAGGGACAGCGCGGCCGCGCCGGCAACGGCAGCGGCGGGAAGACGAGTTTGAACGGACGGTCTCCGAACTGTCGGCGGCCCGCGCTCTCTGCGGCGCGGCGCGGATCCACGCATGCTTCGCCGCCGTGGTTGCTGCGGATTCCCACGGCTCGCCATTTCCACTGGACAGCCTGCAAAAGTCCTACCGCTCGTCGCACGAACGGCGCCACCGCACAGCCCTGATCGTCGCCGGCCGTCGATCGGCGCCGCTTGTCGTGACCTGCCCGCAGGACGGCAAGGACCGTACGCCGCCGGGCTCACCGTGCCCCACATGCCGGACCGGACGCGGCGCCGTCCGGCAGCAGGACGTGCACGGTCTTGCCCCCGAGACGGGGCACCACCCGGATCCGGCCGCCGAGACCGCGGATGATCTCCAGTCCGAAGCCGCCTCTCTCGTCGCCGCCGCGCGACCGCCGGAGCTCGGGGAGTTCCTCACTGTGGTCGGTGACGGCGATGTCCAGCACGCCTTCACGCACGGCCAGAGTCAGTACGCAGGATCCGTGGGTGTGGCGGAGGGCGTTGGTGACGAGTTCGGAGACGATCAGCACGACGTCCGACGTGCGTGCCGTGCAACCGTCCGCGCCCAGCCATCGCGCGACCAGGTGGCGGGCGGCCGCCGGGGCGCACGGGTCGAAGGCCAGGACGGCGACATGCTGCGCCGCGGGCGGCAGTGATGCGGTGGTGGTCATGACCGCTCCTCGGAACTGCTGAGCCGATTCCTCCCCTCGTCAGGCATTCGTGGCCGACGCGCGAACGGATGCCCCGGACCGGCATTCTCGGCGCAGCCGGTGGTCGCCTCGCAGGTCGAGGCATGCCCCGGGCCGAGGAAGGACAACGACCGAGGAAGGACAACGACCGAGGAAGGACAACGGCCGAGGGACGTGCGCGGTCGGCGTCCACGCCTACGCGTCCGCCGCCCGCCGGTACGTGCACACCTGCACGCCGTTCGGGCTGGTGACCGTGGACGTGAGTTCCAGGGTGCGCATCCCTCCGTCCGCAGGGAAGATCGACTTCCCGCCGCCGAGCAGGACCGGCATGATCATGAGGCGCAGCTCGTCGACGAGGTCCTCGCTCATCAGGCTGCGCGCCAGCGCGGAGCTCCCCATGACCACGAGGTTGCCCCCCTCGGTGGCCCGCAGGTCCCTGAGCTGTGACATCGCCTTGTCGCCGGGGATACGGACGCTGTTGTCCCAGAGGGACAGGTCGTCGTCGCCGAGTGTCTGAGACACGACGTACTTCCGGATCGCGTTCATCCGGTCCGCGAACGGGTCGCCGGCCCGTGCGGGCCATGCCGCTCCCATGACCTGCCAGGTACGGCGCCCGAACAGCAGCGCCTCGGCGCTGTTCAGCGCGTCGTCGAAAGTGCCGCCGACCACCTCCGGGTCGAAGAAGGGGCCGGTCCAACCGCCGTGGCGGAAGCCGCCGTCCTCGTCCTCGCCGGGCCCACCCGGGGCCTGCACGACACCGTCGAGACTGATGAACTCGGTGATCAAGATGCGCATGGCACTTTCTCCTGCTTCCTCGGTGCGGGTTACGGCAGTGAAGACGGCGGCGCCGCTCGGAAATCATCGGTCACGGCCGTCGCATCGGGCGGCGATCTTCTTTGATCCGGCCCGGTCACGCTGCTCTCCGCCTCCGGCGGACCGGGGCGGCCGTGGGAGGAATCCGCTGGTGCGTGCCATGTATGCGGCGTATCCGGGGCGTTGCGCCATGTGCGACTCGAGGAGCCGTTTGCCGCTCCCTTTGATCAGGAGAACACTCATCACCACGGGCGAGACCAACGACACGACTGCCGCCTGCCAGGTGCCGCAGGCCATCAGGAACAGGCCCCACCAGACGAGGAAGTCGCCGAAGTAGTTGGGGTGGCGCGTCCAGCTCCACAGGCCGCGGTCCATGACGCGCCCCCGGTTGGCCGGGTCCGTCTTGAAGCGGCCCAGCTGGAGGTCACCGACCGCTTCGAAGCAGAGGCCCGTCGCCCACACCGCGATGCCCGCGAACATCAGCGGTCCGACCGGCTCCGGCGTGAACTGGGCCGTCTGCACCGGCAGCGAGACGATCCATACCAGCGCCCCTTGGAGTAGGTACACGGTGCGCAGCGCGTACAGGGAGCGGTTGCCGGGCGCCTTGGCCAGCATGCGTTCGTAGCGTGGGTCCTCCCCGTGGCCGCGGCCCCGCCAGGCGATGTGCACCGCCAGACGCACGCCCCACAGGGCTGTGGCCGAGGCGACCAGCAGACGTCTCGTGTCGTCGCCGTGGCCGGCGGCCGACGCGTACGTCACGACGGCCACAGCGGTGAAGGCGAGTCCCCAGGCGATGTCCACCAGTCGGTGCATGCCGCGCGCGGTGCCCAGGGCGAAGAAGGTGAGCATGACGGCGAACGCGGCAGCGGCGGCGGGTGCCAGGTTGGTGACGAACGCCGCCCACGGGAAGCCGCTCACCGGGACCCGTCCCGTCCGTACCACCCGTGCGGGGTGCCGCTCATGCCCGCGTCCCCCGTCGGCGTCGGCCGGACGGCGAGGATCTGGTCGACGCCCATGCGCCGCTCGGCGACCGCCAGGGAACTGCCCACGAGGTACAGCCGCCACACCCGGGCGGTCGCCGCCTCGGCCAGGCCCACTTCGCCGGGCTGCCGCAGCAGCCGGCGCAGGGCCAGGCGGCAGCGGAGTACGACGACCGGAGCACCGCCGGGCCCTGCCTCGCTGCCGTCCCACGCCCGCAACCGGAAGGGGAGGGGGGCCCGGAGGCAGCGCGTCAGAAGGGCGGCGAGTCGATCGGCGACGGATGTCATCGTGGTCCTTCCTGTCCGTTCGGGTCAGCGGTCAGCAGCATCTGGTGCACGTCCAGGTAGCGCGCCCGGAACCCTGCTTCGGAGTACGCCAGGTAGAGCTCCCACATGCGGCGGAAGACGGGGTCGAAGCCCAGCGCGTCGACGCGGGCGGCCTGATTCGAAAAGCGCTCACGCCACAGCCGGAGGGTTTCCGCGTAGTGGTCGCCGTACCGGGCGTCGGACACGATGCGCAGGCCGGCGCGCGCGGATTCCTCCTCGATGGCGCGCATGGAGGGGATGAGGCCGCCGGGGAAGATGTACTTGCTGATCCATGTATGGGCCTGCGCGGTGGCCAGCATCCGCTCGTGCGGCATGGTGATCGTCTGCAGCGCGATGCGGCCGCCGGGCGTGAGGCGCTCGCTCAGGGACGAGAAGTAGACGGGCCAGTACTCGGCGCCGACCGCCTCGATCATCTCCACACTCACCACCGCGTCGTAAGTGCCGGTGACATGGCGGTAGTCGCACAGGTCCACGGTCACCCGGTCGGCGACGCCGGCGTCTCGCAGGCGGCTCATCGCCAGCTGCCGCTGCTCGGCGGAGAGCGTCACCGTCACGACACGGGCCCCTCGAGCGGCGGCCCGCAGGGAGAGCTCGCCCCATCCTGTGCCGATCTCCAGCAGCCGGGTTCCGGGCCCGACGCCCGCCAGGTCGAGCAGGCGGTCGATCTTGCGGTGCTGGGCGGCCTCGAAGGTCTTCTCGCAGGCCGGGAAGGCGGAGAAGACGGCGGACGAGTACGACATCGTCGGATCGAGGAACAGCGCGAACAATTCGTTCGACAGGTCGTAGTGGCGGCGGATGTTGTCACGCGAGCCTTCGACGGTGTTGCGCTGCGCCGCCGGGCGGCGGCGTATCCACAGGCTTCTCAGCCGCCGCAGGGCGGCCGGCACCAGGTCGTCCGTGTGCGAGGCGAGGACCGTCAGAACGCCGACCGGATCATCGGCCTCCCATTCACCGGCCATGTAGGACTCGCCGAATCCGATCAGCCCGTCGGCGCCGATCCGCCGGCTGAACGCCTCAGGGTCGAGAACGCGCAGCAGCGGCCCGCCCCCTTCCTGACGGTCCTGCCCCCACTGCACGGACAGCGGAAGCCGGGTGAGCGCCCGTCGCACGAGCACACCGGCCGCCACGCCGCGGGCACGGGAGCCGCCGGGCGGCCGGACGGCGTGCGGCCACCTGGCGTGCTGGGCGGCTGGTCCGGGCCCTGGTACGACCTGCTTCCGGTCGGAGCTCCGTGGTTCCGAGAGGGTCACTTCATGCCTTTCCGGGGTCGGTGAGGGGGGCGGGGCTGTACGGGAAGTCCGCGCAGGAGCAGGCGTATGCCGTGATGGCGGATGGCGGCGGACGCCACTGCCGTGGACCAGGGGCGCCGCAGGGCCGCTCTCAGCAGTTGGCCGGCGGTGGCCGGCCGCCGCGTGCCGTGGACGGTCGCGGTGAACGGGATCGCGTCTCCGCGCCGCAACCGGACGGTCAGGTCCAGCTGTTCGCCGGGCAGGGGCAGGCGCATCCGGTAGGTGCCGTCGACCGGGAAGAACGGGGAGACGTAGAAGTCCTTCTCCGCCTGCGCCGTGCCGCTCTCGTCCGTTCGCAGCAGGTAGCAGTGGCGCTGTCCGTAGGTGTTGTGAACCTCGGCCACGACGCATTCGAGGGCACCGGCGCGGTCGTGGCACCAGTAGACGGTGATCGGGTTGAAGACGTACCCGAGCACCCGCGCGTGGGCCAGCATCAGCACGCGACCGCCGTTCAGGTCGACACCGTGGGCTCGCAGACAGGCGTCGATCCCGGCCCGGAGGGACGGCGCTGTGCCTCCGAAGTGGTCCCGCGGATCGAAGCGGGCCAGCGGCCGGAGCAGGCGGGGAAGTACGGGGATGTGGTCGACGTCGACCAGCCACAGATAGGTGCGGTGCCGGAAGCGGTGGCGCAGCGGGATGCTGCGGGCGTGGCGTACGACGCAGTCGTAGAGCGCCGGCGTCCCCGCCTTCGTGGGTGCGTGCGTCGGGGGCGTCACCACCGCACCCCCAGGGCGGCTGCCGCCTCGACGCCCGAGCGGCACCCGTCCTCGTGGAAGCCCCACCCGTGGTACGCACCGGCGTAGGCGGTCACCGTGGTGTTCAGCCGCGGCAGGCGCCGCTGGGCGGCCACGGACGCCGGGGTGAAGACGGGGTGCTCGTAGACCATGCGCGCCAGGACCTTGCCGGGGTCCACACGTCCGTCGCCGTTGAGCGTGACGACGAACTCGTCCGCGGTCTCGAGACGTTGCAGGCGGTTCATGTCGTAACTGACGTGGGCGGCGTCGGGCTCGGCACCGCAGGACGGCATGAAGTAGTTCCACGACGCGCGGGCCCGGGCGGAGCGCGGCAGCAGCGTGGTGTCGCTGTGCAGGACCGTCGGATTGCTGGAGTACGCGAACGCGCCCAGGATCTGCCGCTCGTCGTCGGTCGGATCGGTCAGGACATGCAGCGCCTGACCGGGGTGGACCGCCATCACGACCGCGTCGTGTTCCTGGGCGTCACCGTCGTCCGTCACCACGCGGGCGCGTTCGGCGAACCGCTGCACCGCGCGTACGGGGGTGGCCACGCGCACGGTGGTGATCTCCTTGGCGACCCGCGCCACGTACTCCGCCGAGCCCCCGGTCACGGTCTTCCACTGCGGGGATCCGGTGATCGTCAGCAGACCGTGGTGGTCCAGGAAACGGAAGAGGTGACGGGCGGGGTGGCTCAGGGCGGTCCGGGGCGGGCAGGACCAGACGGCGGAGACGAGCGGAGCGACGAAGTGGGCGACGAAGTAGGAGGAGTAGCCGCCCTGGCGCAGGAACCGGTCCAGTGTGTACGCCGGCTCGTCGTCGGAGGTGAGGAGGCGGCGCGCCGCCCGGTGGAAGAGGGGTATCTCGGCGAGCATCCGCAGATAGCGGCCCCTCAGCGCCGCCCGTCCGGTGAACAGACCCCTCGGTCCGCGGGCTCCGGCGTACTCCAGGCCGCAGCCCTCGCACCGCACCGACATGCTCATCTCGGAGTCCTGGGTGGCCACGCCGAGTTCCTCGAACAGCCGCAGCAGCGTCGGATAGGTCCGCTCGTTGTGCACTATGAAGCCGCTGTCGACCCTCAGCGGCCGTCCGTCGGCCGTCACCCGCTCGTGTGTGTGGGCATGGCCGCCGAGCCGGGGCTCCGCTTCGTACAGGGTGACATCGCACGCCCTCCGCAATACGTAGGCGGCGGTCAGACCCGCCACGCCCGAGCCGACCACAGCCACGCTCCGTGCCTTCATCGCTCCACCCCTTGCGCCCCGGTGCTCTCACCGCGCGTGCCGCGCGACGTCGGGGCTGATTCGAGGCCCGGCACGGTTCGGATTGGTCACGGCCGGCGCCCGCCTTCTCCCGGCGCCGGGTGCCGGGCGCGTCGGTACGGGCGGCATACCGTGACGCGATGGTTGCCGCTCGGGTCGAATGGGCCGGTCCACCCATCCGGAAGCCGCGCGGCTACGAACCAATGACGGAAGCAATCCGAAGGTGACGTGTCGCTCACCTGTAGAGCGGGAGAGTTGCGTATGGGCAACCAAGGCTCATTGCCCCACCACGCCGGCCCCGGTCGGCGCTGCGGTGGTGCGCGATGAAGGAATTCGCACGCGCCGGCGGCCGGCCGCACAGCGACGGGCCGGACCTTTCCGAAGTCGTCGCACGGGTTGCCGGTGGCGACAAGGACGCTTTCGCCACCCTCTACGACTCCATCGCCGGTCCTGTTTTCGGGCTGGTGCTGAAGGTGCTGCGCGATCCCTCGCAGTCCGAGGAGGTCACGCAGGAGATCATGGTCGAGGTGTGGCGCACGGCGACCCGTTTCCGTCCCGAGCAGGGAAGCGTGATGACGTGGGTGATGACGATGGCCCACCGTCGTGCGGTGGACCGGGTCCGCTCCGAACAGGCGGCCACCGATCGTGAGCAGCGCACCGCGCGCCGCGACCACGCGCCCGCCTACGACCAGGTCAGTGAGGAAGTCGCCGTCCGGCTGGAGAGCGAACAGGTACGGCGCTGTATGCGGTCTCTCACCGAGCTCCAGCGGCAGGCCGTGACACTCGCCTACTACCAGGGCTACACCTATCGGGAGGTCGCCGTCTCGTTGTCGGCGCCGTTGGGCACGGTCAAGACCCGGCTGCGCGACGGACTGATCCGGCTTCGTGACTGCATGGGAGTGAACGCATGATGAGCCAGGACCACATGCATGCCCCCACCGGCGCGTACGCCCTGGACGCGCTGCCCGACGACGAGCGTGAGGCCTTCGAGCGCCACCTGCGGGGCTGCGCCGCGTGTGCGCAGGAGGTGAGGGAGTTGAAGGCCACGGCGGCCCGGCTGGGCACTGCCGTGTCGGCCGCACCCCCCGAAGCGCTGAAGGAGCGGGTCCTGGAACGGATCGGGACCGTCCGCCAGCTCCCTCCCGACGTACAGGGCGGCACCGGCACGTCGCGGCGTGGGGCCGTCGGTCGCAGGCATCTGCCGAAGCTGGTCCTGGCGGCGTGTGTCGCCGCGGCCACCGCGTTCGGCGGGGCGGCGGCGTGGCAGTACCAGGAGGCGCGGCAGGCCGAGCGGCGTGTCGAACAGGTCAGGGCGGAGACGGCCGACATGGCCCGCGTTCTGGCCGCCGCGGACGCCCGGACCGTCACCGGAGACGTCAAGGGTGGAGCCAGGGCCGCGGTGATCGTCTCCCGCAGTGAGGACAGCGCTGTCTTCCTGGCCTCCGGCCTGCCCGAGCTGCCGCGGAGCAAGACGTACCAGCTGTGGTTCGCCGACGGTGACAGGATGCGGCCGGCCGGGCTGCTCGCGAAGGACGGCGGTCTGCTGATGGAGGGGGACGTCGGCAGCGCCGAGGGAGTCGGCGTCACTGTGGAACCGAGCACCGGCTCGCCTCAGCCCACCAGTGCCCCACTGGCCCTGCTCGGTCTGCCGGCCTGAGCCGGATGAGGGCGGACGGGGGCGGCGCGGGCGGGCGAGGCAGGACGGGGGCGGGCGAGGGCGGGACGGCCGGATCATGGCTGTCCCGCCCTCGCCCGCCCTCCTTCGCGGCAGTCGGCAGCCGCTCCCCGCGGGCTCCGGCATGTCAGGGGACGGAAGCCGGACCTGCGGCGCGGGACGAAGAGGGCAGGCGCCTGGGCATCACGGTGAACCGGCTCCGCCCGGCTGCCGGGCCGCGACGAGGTAGGCGGCGTACAGCCTTCCCGCGTGGGGCGTCAGACAGGGCGCGGCAGGGCCGATGAGGTTCGGGGTGACGGGTGTGCCGGCTGACCACCGGTGCCCGTCGGGCGAGGAGCACGCGAGGAGTACGCCGGTTCCCCTGTCGCGGTAGGCCAGCCACAACTGCCCCTCGTGCGAGGCGATGGCGGGATCGTGCCCGGTGCACGGCCCGTCGATGGTCCACCCGGGCCCGAACCACTCCGACGACCAGGACAGGCCGCTGATCGAGCCGTCCGCACAGGCGTGGACGGCCCACGTGGCGCCGTCGTGCTGAGCGAGGACGACGGCTCCTTCGCCGCCGGCATCGGCGAACCACCCCTGGTCCTTGAGGGACCACTGCCGGACCGGCCGGCGGGGCAGACGCCACTCGCCGATGGCGGCCAGCTCGCCGCTGCGCCGCTGAGAGGTGCGGATACGGCGCGGTCCGACAGCCACCGCACCCGGCGCCGCCGTCGTCATCTGGTGGGGCAGCGCCGTGGGATTCCGCGCCGCCCCGTGCGGGTGCTCTCCCAGCAGGCAGGCATGGACGATGCCGGTGCGGGCCTCGGCGTACAGGCACCACAGGCCCGCGTCCGTCGACACCAGAGCCGGGCGGAGACCGGTCAGAGCCTGTTCGTGCAGAGGCACCGGATCCTGCCATCTGCCGTCGTCGAGCACGCTCCACACCACGGCGCAGTCGTCGGCACGCGGGAACGCCGCGTAGAGCGTTCCCTGGTGGGAGAAGAGTGCCGGGGCGACAGCGGCCGCCCAGGAGGGCGAGGGGGCGGGCAGCCAGCCGCCGGACGTGAGCACGCTCATGCCGACCCTCGACCGGTCGGCGGAATCGTGTCCGGGAGCGGGCCCGGGTGCGGGCGCGGGCCCGCTCCCGGGTGCGGGCGCGGGCGAGGGCCCGGGCCCGGGTGCGGGAGCCGTTGCCGAGGAAGTGGCCGGCCGGGTGGGGAAGCTGCTGCTGCTCGACGGCATGGACGCCTTCCGTCAGGACCTGTGGTTCTTCGGCCAAGGGCGCGGCATGAAAAGGGCGCGGCCCCCCGAGGGGGGCCACATCAGGGGGCCGCGCCGGTCGTCACCCGCTGCCGCGGGCGGGTCTCAGGACTTGGGCATCAGGACGGTGTCGACGATGTAGACGGTCGCGTTCGCGGTGGGGACGTTGCCGCAGACGACTGTGGAGGTGTCGTTGACGGTGTAGTCCTCGCCGGAGCCCTTGGTGGTGAGGGTGGACTTCTGGAGGGTGTCGTAGGTGCCGTTCTCGAGCTGCTTCGGAGCGAGCTTCTCGCCGACGACGTGGTAGGTGAGGATGTTGGTGAGCATTTCCTTGTCGGCGAGGACCTTGTCGAGGTCGGCCTTCGGGATCTTGGCGAAGGCGTCGTTGGTGGGCGCGAACACCGTGATGTTCTCCGCGTTGTTCAGGGTGTCGACCAGGCCGGCCTTCTTGACGGCGGTCACCAGCGTGGACAGCGCCGGGTTGTTGGACGCGGCCGTGGCGACCGGGTCCTTGGCCATGCCGTCGAAGCTGCCTGCGCCGTCCTTCGGCACCGAGGCACAGCCCGGGCCGAACGGGCCGTCGACCGTGCCCGAAGTCTCGGCGGGAGAGCTCTTCTCCTCGGCCGGGGCCGAGGTCGCGGCCTTGTCGGCGGCCGCGTCAGAGGAGCTGTCGTCTCCTCCGCAGGCGGTCAGTGCGAGGGGCAGGACCGCGGCTGCGGTCACGGCGATGGCGGCACGGCGGAAACGGAAGGCGTTCATCATTATCTCCTGGAGTGTTCTTTGCATTACTGAGAGTGGTTGGTCTGAGGTGAGGAGGGCAGTCCGGGGACGATCACGGGGCGGATGGGTCTACTCGGCCGTGACCACCACGGAGTGCCATCCGCTGGCCCCGTCGGGGACGGTTCTGGTCCGCTGCTCGGCCTGGAGGGTGCCGGTGCGGTCGGTGGCGCGGACGGTGAGGGTGTGGCTGCCGGGGGTGGCCTTCCATGGGAAGGACCACTGGCGCCAGGTGTCGGTGGTGTGTTCGGCCGCGAGGTCGGCCGGCTGCCAGGCGCCGTCGTCGATGCGGATCTCGACCTTGTCGATGCCGCGGTGCTGGGCCCAGGCCACTCCGCCGACCATGACGGTCCCGGCCTTCGGGCGGGCGAAGGGCTTGGGGGTGTCGATGCGGGACTGAGTCTTGACGGGCGCCTTGCGGGCCCACTTGCGTTTCACCCAGTACGCGTCGTACGAGTCGAACGTGGTGAGTTCGATGTCCTCGATCCATTTGCAGGCCGAGACGTATCCGTAGAGGCCGGGCACGACCATGCGCACCGGGAACCCGTGGTCCAGCGGCAGCGGTTCGCCGTTCATGCCCACGGCGAGCATCGCGTCACGGCCGTCCATGAGGTCCTCGACCGGCGTGCCGAGCGTCATCCCGTCGACGGACCGGGCCACCAACTGGTCGGCCGCGCCGCCCCGTGACGGGGGCGCGACACCTGCCTCCTTGAGCAGGTCCGCGAGCCGCACGCCGATCCAGCGGGCGTTTCCGACGTACGGGCCGCCGACCTCGTTGGAGACACAGGTGAGGGTGATGTCCCGCTCGATCAGCTCACGGCCCAGCAGCTCCTGGAAGGTGAGCGTCAGCGGGCGCTTCACGCCCTTGCCGTGGATCCGCAGCCGCCAGCTCGTCGCATCGACCTTCGGCACCACCAGGGCGGTGTCGACCCGGTAGAAGTCCTTGTTCGGCGTGACGAACGGACTCACACCCGCGACGCGCAACCGCGCGCCCTTCGGCACAGGGGCCGCCGGTGAGGCAGGCGCGGGCAGGACGAGTGCCTCGCGCGAGGCGACGGCCTCGCGTGTCCGCGACCGGCCCAGGGCCCGCCCCGCTCCACCGGCGCCGGTGGACGCCACGGCGGCCGCGGCGGCGGACAGAAGAAAACCACGCCGGTCCCAGCCGGACTCCTGGGATGCGGCAGCCGGCGCCGCGGGGCTGCCGGCCCCGAGCCGGCCGATCAGCCAGTAGAGCACTCCGGCACCCGCGAGCGCGCCCGCCAACGACGGCAAGGCGTCGGTGAGGGAGACGGAGTCCGGGCGGCTCGTGGCGGCGACAGCACCGACCACCCCGAAGGCGAACACCCCCAGGGCGCCGAGACGCCGGTGCCGAAGGGCGAAGAGACCCAGCACGACAGCCAGCAGACCGAGCACCGCGACGATGCCCAGCTGCAGGACGACCTTGTCGTCCTCACCGAACGTCCGGATCGCCCAGTCCTTCACCGGCGTGGGCGTCCGGTCGATCGCCGCACCGCCGACCGCTGCGATCGGGCCCGCTTCCGGCCGGACCATGGCCGCGATCAGTTCGGCGACTGCCAGCGCCGCGTACGCGGCCAGCAAACCGCCGAGCCCGGCGAACGCCCGCCGCTGCCACGAAGCACCTGAAGTAGTCACACCCGCTCTTCGAAGCCGGGCGGCCACCGGATTGGTCGCTCACTCGAACGAGTGGCGCCGGGCGTCCGGTCACCGGCCCTCCGACGCGGGAACCGGAGTGGAGACCGCACTCTGCACGAGCTCCGGGCGGAGGCTCCTGCGGTCTTCCTGCCCTTGTGGTACCGGCCGATCTCACGCCCCTTCCTGTTGTTGCTCAGGGCCATGGTCGCCACCGCCCGTGCCCCAGAACGCCGACGCCCGGAAGGCCAGGCGGTCGCGCCGGGAACAGCCGGCCCGGCCGTCACGGTTGCATCGACCGAAGGACCGGCGCCGCACAGGCGGGGAAGACGGAGACACAGAGTCGCCCGCCCCGCCTGGCCCCGGGCCCCAGTACCCCCGCCGCGCACTCGGACCCAGACGCAAGTTCTGCAGGAGGACTGTTTTTCATGACTGACCGGCCCTTGACGCTCATGGCAGTACACGCCCACCCCGACGACGAGGCCACCGGAACCGGAGGGGTCCTCGCGCGGTACGCGGCGGAAGGCATCCGCACGGTTCTCGTGACGTGTACCGACGGCGGCTGCGGTGATGGACCGGGGGGCGTCAAGCCGGGCGATCCCGGGCACGATCCGGCGGCCGTCGCCCTGATGCGCCGCCAAGAACTCGAGGCGAGCTGTGAGGTCCTGAAGATCAGCGACCTGGAGACGCTGGACTATGCCGACTCCGGGATGATCGGCTGGCCGAGTAACGACGCCCCCGGATCCTTCTGGCGCACCCCCGTCGGGGAAGGCGCCGCCCGGCTTGCGGAACTCATGCGGCACTACCGGCCCGATGTGGTCGTCACCTACGACGAGAACGGCTTCTACGGCCACCCCGACCACATCCAGGCCCACCGCATCACGATGGCGGCGTTGGAGATGACCGCGCTGACACCGAAGGTGTACTGGACGACGATGCCCCGCTCGATGATGCAGCGGTTCGGGGAGACCATGCGCGAGTTCGGGGAGGACATGCCGGAGCCGGATCCCGCGGAGGCCGCCGCGATGGCCGAGATCGGCCTCCCCGACGACGAGATCACCACGTGGGTGGACACCACCGCGTTCAGCGGTCAGAAGTTCGATGCGCTGGCCGCGCACGCCAGTCAGGGCGAGAACATCTTCTTCCTCAAGATGGGCAGGGAGAGGTTCGGCGAGTTGATGGGCCTGGAGACTTTCGTACGTGTCCAGGACGCCACCGGCGCGGCCGTACCCGAGAACGATCTCTTCGCCGGACTGCGCTGACCCGCCCGTCCGGCGGTGGACTCGGGAAGCCGGTGGCGTCCGGCTGGACCTGCTCCGGGCGTGCAGCGACTATCCGCGGGTGCCGACGGTGCCGAGATTCCGGGGAGGAAACAGCTGAACCCGGGCGCTCGCCGAAAGCGCGGCCGGCGCCGGGGCGACCAGCGGCCTGGCGCGCGGGGCGGACGGAACCGGGTACCGTCTTTGCATGCTCTTCCAGACGCCGATTTGCGAGTGAGAGCGTGATGGGGCCCTGCCGGCGCCCTTCGACGTCGCCGCCCGTCCCCCACCCGTAAGTCCGTAGATCACTTCACATCATTACCGGGAGAGCCCATGACCGTGAGCAAGAACATCAACAACCCCGTCGGCATGGGCGGCGGTCAGCGCAAGAAGCTGTCCCGCGCCGAACGGCAGAACAACGGTCCGCACCGCAACCTCGACCGCAAGGGCGCCGCCGACCAGAAGGCGGAGCTGGTGCGCAAGATGCGCGAGAAGGCCGGCGCAGCCGAGGGCACCGGGCAGACGGGCGACGACACCGCACAGAGCTGACGCACCGCCGCCGCGGGGAGGCACGGCGCAGGGCCCGGACCGCGATGCACGGTCCGGGCCCTGCGTCTCAGCGGGCAAATCGGCGGAGCTCCGGCGGTCGGGCTAGTCCGTGGCGTCCCGGCGCCTGCGGCGGGTCCACCACACCAGGGCCGCACCCGCGGCGACGACCGCCGCCGCGATGCCGGAGATCAGGCCGACCGGGGTGCTGGAACCGGTGTCGGCGAGTCCGCCGTCCGGGTCCGGCCTGTTGGCCGGCGGGGTCGGCCTGCCGTCGTCGCCCGGGGTGGACGGGTCCGGGGCCGGGGTCGACGGCGGGTCGGTCGGCTTCGGATCGTCCGTCGGGGTCGGGGTGGGAGTCGGATCCGGGCCCGGGTCCCCGTCGCCGGCCTCGATGTCACCGCTGCCGCCGAGGTAGAGCGTGTCGGTGTCCCGGTAGGACACGTCGTCCGACTGGAGCGACGTCTTCGTCGTGGTGTCCAGCGTGCGGTGTTCGACGTTGAACCGGGTCCGGCTGATGTTCCGCTTCGGCTGCTTGGAGAAGTCCACCCCGCCGACGCCCTGGTTGAAGACCTTGCCGCCGTACTCCAGCTCGAACCACTCGATGCCCTCACGCAGCGACTTCATGTACTTCTGGTACACGTCCTCGCGGGTCCACTGGTCGTGCGGGGCGCGCAGCGGCCACGCCGAGACGTCGTTGGAGTTGATGATCTCGCGGAAGTCGGTCGGCGCCTTGGCGTCCTGCTGGCGGATGTACTCGGCCGCGACACGCGCGGTGTAGACGGCGCGCAGGTCGGCGTAGCGCTTGTCGTTGTTGACCCGCTCCTCCATGAGCGGAACGATGTTGGCGCGGACGCTCGCTTCCATCGACTTCTTCTGCGCGTCGGTCAGGCCCTTGCACTCCGTGCTGCCGGGGGCCTCCCACTCGATGTCGAGCCACTCGGCGGACACCTTCAGGGGTGCGTCGAGGATGTAGATCCCGCCGTCCTGCTCGCGGACCTGGGCGGTCTTGGGCTCGGCCCAGAACCGGACGCCGGGGAAGCACGGAAGGCCGTTCTGGCGGGGTGCGGTGTCCCAGTACCGCTTGCCGCCGGCGTGCTTCTTCGGGTTGAGGGCCTCGGCGAAGTCCTCCTTCATCAGGTAGTCGGCCTCGAGCAGGACCCGGCCGGCGTCGGTCCTGCCGAACCTGGCGTCCATGATCTTGTCCGGCTGATCCGGGTTGAGGTTGACCCAGAACTTCTCCGGGGTGAGCGCGAGCCAGGTGAACAGGGCGTCGGAGGAGAGCTGCATACGCGCCTCGCCGCCGAAGCCGGGGTTCTCGTCAGGGTCGGGCATCTGGTCGGCGCGCATGGAGTACTGCATGCCCTTGCCCTTGCCCAGTCCGCCGACGTACCGCAGTTCCAGGGTGGTGAAGTCGACGCCGCCCGGGCCGCCGCGCGGGAGGGTGCCCCGGGGGTCGAGCCGGCGGGCGTCGGCCTGGATCCGCTTGGCCTCGCCCGGGGTCTTCCCGGAGCCGTTGACGCGGTCGTTCAGCGAGCCGCGCGTGCCGCACGAGGACGCGGCGGCGAGCCGCAGCTTGCCCTGGCCGCCCTGACAGCCCGGGGCGAACCAGCGCTGGTAGTCGGAGTAGCCCCGGATGGGCTTGGTCCGCGGGACCGGGTTGTAGATCCGCTGGTTGCCGCGGACCTGGTTCGTCTGCCCGGGCCGCAGCCGGTTGACGTACCGGTTCAGGTTGTCGATCTTCTTGCGCTGGGTCTCGGTGAACGGCTTCGCGCCGGTGAACCGGAACTTGTGGTCCGGCATGAACCGGGCGATCTTCCGGTCCTTCGCGAGCTGCTTGTTCGTGAGCTCCGAGTTCGACTTGAACTCGTTGAACTCCTTGGTCCGCTGGTTGTAGGCGTCGTACCGGCGCGTCTCGACGACGTTGCCCTTCGCGTCGATCAGCTCGACGGTGACCTCGCACAGCCAGTCCGGCCCGACCAGGCGGAAGTCACGGACGAGCTGGCGCTCGAACGCCGATCCCTTGTGGTTGTTGGTCTGGTTGCGGATGAACCGGTGCTCGAACCAGTGGTCGAAGCTCAGGCCCTCCGTGTTGTGGAAGTACCGGGCGTAGATCTCGAACTTGCGGTCCGCAGGACTGCCGGACCTGTCGGCGATCTTCTGCCACGCCTTGTAGTTCTTCTCCGTGTCGTTCGCGACCTGCGACAGGGCCTTGGTCTTGTCGGCGGCCGTCGGCGGCTTCACCCCGTCGTACGCCCTGCCGGGCAGGTCGTAGTTGAAGTTCTTCGGGTTGCCCTGCCAGGCGGAGAAGTTGGAGCCGGTGGGGTCGTTGGGGAACCCCGAGTTCGTCGGCGTGCTCGGGTACGGCTTGCCGAGGTTCTTCGTGTCGCAGCGCTTCGCGCCGTCCTTGATCCTGGCCGCGACGGCGCGCGGCGCGGCGGTGGCGGTGTCGGTCTCGATGCCGGGCAGACCGGTCACGGTGACTGCCGAGGCGATTCCGACGACGGCGAGAACGCGGCCCGCCAGACGTAACCGCCGGGGTATGCGCAGTGCTCTGTTCACGTGTGATCTTCCCTCATGTGCGGGGCCTGAGGGGCTACGGGGCGGCGCGTGAGGCCCCCGTGACGTGTACGCGTCGCCCATGCCAAGCTAGCCCCAACCGCCGACGGACAGGAAACGGAAAAGGCCGTGTCGGCGTGTCAACCGGCCGGAACCGACCGCGCGTTGGGGGAAGCGGTCAGCCGCCGAAGTACAGGGCTTCCATGTGGCCGGTGGCGTGCTCGCTGTGCCGCACCCGCAGCGAGGAGGCGTACAGGCCGGCCCGCCCCCACGGGTCCGCGTCGGCGAGGCAGGCGGTGGCGAGGGCGCCCCAGTCGTTCTGGTTCGGTTCGTCGTCCAGGTCGAAGTACACGTCGAGGTCTTCGAGGACTTCCGTCGTGATCCCGAGGGCGGACATCACGGCCTGCGGGTCGCCGGTCACGACGAACGGTTCGTCGCCGGGCCAGCCGCAGGCGTGGAACATGGCGCCGTCCGGCAGCCATACGAGGTCCTCGGTGTGCTCGGCGCCGCAGTGCACCTCCACCCGGCCCACGATCCGCGCGTCGGGGAAGCGCTCCCGCAGCCGGGTGGCCTCCGCCAGCAGCGGCATGTCGTTGCCGTCGTCCGCGAACGCCGGGTCGGAGACCGACAGGAGGTTTCCCCACGCGCCGGCCTGCACGAGGTCCAGATCGGCTCTCGTGGCGACCGTGATCATGTCGCTGCGCGCACGGGGGCCGAGGTCCTCGACCACGTCGTCGATCGTGCCCAGGGAACGGGCGAACTCCGCGGCCCTGACCGGTTCGTTGGGCGGGAGGCCGGCGACGTCGACGGTGAACGGCGGGTGCAGGAGGGTCAGTTCGTAGCGGCTGCCGCTGCCCCGGGTTGTGCGGTCGGGCGGGAGAGTCCAGTAGTCGGTGACAGACATGCCCGTCACCGTAACCGGTTCCCGTTCTCCTCCGGGGGTGGTTGTGGTCCGCCGGTCCGGCGTACGCGAGGCCCGTTCCGGGGGCCTCGAGGCCGACGCGCGACAGCCGCCCTCGCCGCCGGGCCGGTCGCAAGCCGCCGGGCCGGTCGCGCGCCGGCGGCGGTCGCGTGCCGAGCCGGTCGCGCCACGGCAGCGGCCGATACAGTTGCCGTAGAAGGCAGGGGGCGGCTGTGGACTTCGGGGTGTTGGGCCCGCTGACCGTGCGACGGGCCGGCGTACCGCTGGAACCGGGCACGCCGAAAGCACGCCTGCTCCTGGCGGTCCTGCTGAGCCGGCCGGGCCGGCAGATGACCGGTGACGCGCTGGCCGAGGCCCTGTGGGGCGAGGAGCAGCCGAAGAGTGCCGCCAAGAACGTGCAGACCTACGTCCACCGGCTCCGGCAGCGCCTGGGGGAGCCGGGGCGCATCGCCACACAGGGCCGGGGCTATGTGCTGCGGGCCGACCGGGACGAACTGGACGCGGCCCGTTTCGAGGATCTGGCGGGCATGGCCAGAGCGGCGCTGGCGGCGGGTGGTCTCGATCAGTCGCGTCGGATCTTCGACGAGGCCCTGGGCCTCTGGCGGGGACCCGCGTTCGCCGGAATCGCCGACGTCCCGGCGCTGACCTCGGAGGCCGCTCGCCTCGACGAGCTGCGGCTCGGCGTACTCGAAGAACGGATCGACGTCGACCTCCGGCTCGGCCGGCACAGCGAGCTCCTTGGCGAGCTGACCGCGCTGACGATGGAACACCCCTTCCGCGAGCGGATGTGGGCCCAGCTCATGCTCGCGCTGTATCGCTGCGGCCGGCGGGCGGACGCGCTGCACGCCTATCTCCAGGTCCGTGACGTCCTGGCCGCGGAGACCGGCCTGGAGCCCGGGCAGCAGTTGCGGGACCTGCACCGGGCCGTCCTCGGCGAGGACCCCGCGCTGGACGCGGCGCTCCCGGCCGAGGAGCGGCAACGCCAAAACGCCGCCGTCGCCCGGATGCTGCCGCCGGCACTCGGCGACTTCAGCGGGCAGCGGGCGGAGTTGGCGGAGATCGAAGCGGTGCTCCGCGAGAACCGGGCCGTTGACGAGCCGGCCGCGGTGGTGACGGTCTCCGGCCCCGGCGGGGTCGGCAAGACCGCGCTCGCGGTGCAGGCCGCGCACCGCCTCAGGTCCGCGTACCCCGACGGGCAGCTGTTCGCCGCCCTGGCCGGTGCGCGTACCCAGCCGGTCGCCCCGGCCACGGTGCTCGGCCGCTTCCTGCGTGCGCTGGGAGTGCCCGCCACCGCGGTGCCGGAGGATCCGGAGGAGCGCACGGATCTCTACCGGGGGATGCTCGCGGAGCGCCGCATCCTGGTGGTGCTCGACGACGCCTACGACGAAGAGCAGTTGGCTCCCCTGCTGCCGGCGAGCGGTACGTGCGGAGTGATCGTCACCGGCCGGGTGCGGCTCGGCGGTCTTGGCGGCGCGCACCGGGTCGAGCTCCGCGAGATGTCGGAGGCCGACAGTCTGGCGATGCTGCGCGACAGCACGGACGACCGGTTGGCCTCGGCCACCCGGTCGGAGCTGTCCGACCTGGTCCGGCTGTGCGCCCGGCTGCCGCTCGCGCTGCGGATCGTCGGGTCGCTCCTGCTGTCACGACCGCACTGGCGCCTGGCGGACCTGGTGTCGCGGTTGGCGGACGAGCAGCATCGGCTGGACGCGCTCCGCTATCGCGACCTCGAAGTACGGGCCAGTTTCGGGCTGAGCCATGCGGGTCTCCGGCCGGAGGCACGGCGGCTGTTCCGGCTCCTCGGGCTCCTGGAGGCGCCCGACTTCCCGCTCTGGGCGGCTGCCGCCGCCGTCGACACCGAACTGCGCGCGGCCCAGGAACTCCTCGACGAGCTGGTCGACGTCCACCTGCTCGACGTCACCGGAACGCCGCACGGTCAGGCGCGTTACGGCTTCCACGACCTGATCCGCGCGTACGCGAGGGAACGCGCGGAGGTGGAGGAGACGGCGGAGGCCCGGGAGGAGGCCGTCGTCCGTGTCCTCGGCGCCCTCCTGGCCCACACGGACATCGCCGACCGTGACCACATGGGGCAGAACATGTACCAGCGGGACGCCGACCGGTGGCAGCCGGCGCGGGTGGAGGCGAGCCTGCCGCCCTCCGTACCGCCGATGGACGTGCTGGATTCGGAGCGGGTTGCGCTGGTCGCGGGTGTGCGGCAGGCCGCGGAACTGGGCCGGGACGAGCTCTGCTGGGAGCTGGCCGTGGGCGGGCACGCGCTGTTCGAGACGCAGCGGTACTTCGACGACTGGCAGGAGTGCTACGACACGGCGATGGCCCTCGCCACGGCCGCGGGCAACGTGCGGGGCCGGGCCAGACTCCTCATCTCGATGGCCGGACTGCGCTACACCCGGCGCCGGTACGGTCCGGCCGAGGAGTCCAACACCGAGGCCATGGAGCTGTTCGAGCGGATCGGGGACCGGCGGGGTTACCTGGAGGCGCTGAGCAACGCGCCGTTCTTCCTCGTGCCGGGCGGGCGTCTGACCGAGGCGATCACGGCGGGCCGCGAGGCCTACGAACGGCTCAACGCCGGCGGGCAGGCCGCGGCGGCCCTGCACGCGTACTCGCAGGTCGGACTCGCCCACCTCCAGGCGGGCAGGCCGGCGGTCGCGGCAGAGGTCCTCGCGGAGATCGTCGCCGGGGCGCGGAAGGAGGGCATCAGGGCCCTGATCGCGCGGGACACCTACTGGCTCGGCCGGGCGCAGCTCGCTCTCGGCCGTCCCGCGGAGGCCGAGGAGTCGTTCACCGAACTGACCGAGTACGCCCGGGACGTGGGGTCGTCGGGCGTGTTCTACACGGCCCACGCGTGGGGCTGTCTCCATCTGGCCCGCGGTGAGTACGCCGACGCGCGCCGCCGTCTTCTCGAAGGCGTCGAGGTGGCGCGTGTGCTCCATGACCCCATGTTCGAGACCCGTGGTCTCATCGACCTGCTCGATCCCCGCCTGTACGGTCGCCACGAACTGCCCGCGGCGATCGGCGAGGGGGAACGCGCGGTCGAGGTGGCCCGCGGCGTCGACTACCCGTACCTGCTCGCAAGGGCGCTGGAAACGCTCGCCCGGCTCCGGGCCGCGGCGGGAGACGACACCGCCGCGCAGCACCTGGCCGACGAGGCGGCTGCCGTGCGGGCCAAGATCCGCTGAGCCGTGCCGAGGAGCGCGTATTCCCGGTGTGTACCGGCCGTATTCCGCGATGTGCCACTATGCGCGTCGACGACGAAACGCCGTCGGGAGGCCGTTCCGGCATGTCCGGCCGTGTTGTCGGTGGTCTTTCTCGAAACAATCGAACGCTCGAAGCTGCCGTGTCGGACAGCTCTCGTTACCAGTGAGGTAGTAGTGCACAAGGGACGTATCGTGTTCGCGGCTGCTCTGGCCACCATGGGGCTCGCGGTGTCGGCCTGCACCAGCGACGAGGGAGAGCCTGCGGCGCAGGATCCGCCGGCGGCCTCCACCCCGGCCGCGCCCGCGCCGAGCAGCGAAAGCCCGGCTACCGACAGCGGCGACGCCGGTGGCGCACCGGCCGAGGGTGACGTCACCGCGCCGGGCACCGGACTCAAGGTCGGCGACCGGGCGGTCGTCCCCTTCGAGTACACGAGCAAGAAGAAGGGCACCATCGCCATCACGGTCACGGCGATCGAGAAGGGCGCCGAGGCCGACATGGCCGCCTTCGGTGAGAAGGCGAAGGGAATGACGCCCTACTTCATCAGGATGAAGGTGGAGAACGTCGGCGGCACCGACCTGTCGTACGCGTCGCTGAAGCTGGACGGCGTGCTGGAAGGCGGCGCCGGCACCGGAGTCGTACTGATCGGCGACATCCCGGGCAAGTGCGACCGTGAGACCGCGCCCACCGAGTTCACCACCAAGGGCGCGTCGTACGAGACGTGCACGCTCACCGCCTCGACGGGCAAGCCGGTCACGGCAGCCGAGTTCGACGAGGGCGACGCGTACGGCGACAGCCCGGTCGTCTGGACCAGCTGAACCCCTGCGTGTCCTGACCTCACGGTCCGGCCGGTCGGCGCCATGCCGGCCGGCCGCTGCGCTCCCGCCGGGCGTCAGGTGCGGGGCTCCCAACGGAATGAGCGGGACGCGGTCCAGGCGAACAGAGCTGTCCATAAGATCGCCGGCGCGCCTCGGGTCAGCACCCCGCCCGCGGTCAGCTCGCCGGTCCATCCGGAGCGGACCAGGTCGACCGTCGGGGACAGCGGCGCGAACAGCAGTGCGTCGCCGACGGCGTCGGGCAGCACCTCGCGGGGGATGCAGATCCCGGAGATCATCGGCAGGACGAAGACGGCCGGGAGCGTCGCGACCAGCACGGACTCGACGGTCCGGCACAGCGCGGCCGTCGCGGCGGCCATCGCCGTCATCAGCGCGACTCCGGTGAGCAACCCGGCGGCCGCCGACAGCGGTTGCCGGGGCGCCGCCCCGAACATCACCGACAGCACGGCCGCGACCACCACGATCTGCACCACGGCGATCGTGACGTACAGGGACGCGCCGCCGGCCAGGATCACCGGGTCGGAGACCTCTCCCGTACGCAGCCGCTTGAGCACCAGCTCCTCCCTGCGCGCCACGTACAGGCCGGTGACGGACGAGTGGGAGAAGATCAGCAGAATCCCGGCAGCGGTCGACACTCTCACCGGGCCCGGGTTCAGGCCGTGCTCGTCGAGCTCCATCTGGTCCTGCGCGCCGGCTCGATCTGGCCGTCGTGCCGTGGTCGGCGCCGGTGCGGTCACCGGCGCTGCCTACACGGCGTACAAGGTGGCCACCGGCTGAGCCCGGTGCCGGGCCGTGGTCGACCTGCGTGCTCGCCCACGCCACCGGGCGCACACCCTCCACCACCGAGCCCGCGAAGGCACTGCTGGCGGGCGTGGCCGCGCACGCCGTCGGCAAGCTCCCGTCGGTCACGTCGGCGGCGGTCGCGATGCCGCTGGCGCACACGCCCACAGCAGCGGCTGGCCCCCGCCCCAAGGCGGCAGCGCCCGCATCGCCGACGCCATGGCGGCCGACATCACGGCGCACGGCGGCGTCTTCCACACCGCAGCCGGAGTCTCAAGACCGCCGTGGACACGCACAGCGAGAAGAGCATCCAGATGTACAGCACCGCGCTCCGGGCCCTGGTGGAGCTGCGGCAGCAGATCCTCTCCGAGCGGGCCGGCAACTGGCCACCGCGCCGGCGCCGGTCCTCAGGGCCCTGATCGCTCGCGGCCCGAGGACCGGGCGCCGTGGCCTCCGTACTACGCGGAGCCCCCGCTCCCGCGGCCGTCTCGCTTCACGACGGCGACCACGGCGGAAACCGCGGTCGTGGCGGCGAAGCTCCCCATCGTGATCAGTGCCACGCCGATCACGAAGAGGCCGCCGGCGTCGTCCGACCAGTCGTAGGAGGCGGCGGCCGTCAGGCCGAGCGTGGTGCCGAGCACGGCGCCCGCGAAGCGGCGCCGGGACGCCGCCCAGTACACCGGCGCCAGCAGGGTCAGCACCAGCCCTGCCACCTGCCACACCTCGTACGGGCCGGTCGTCGAACCGTCGGGATGCACGTCACGGTGCTGGTCCCAGCCCAGCCAGGCCGCCCACAACGCCGCCGACACCACGGCCACCACGAGGAGGGCCGACAGCTCGGGAAGAAGTTTCAGAGGTCGTCGCATGGCCGAAGCATCTCGACCGGACGTGTGACCGGCCAGGGCGCAGGTACTCAGCTCCGACCGAGTACGTCAGCCACGACCCCGGAGCGCCGGCTCGGCGTCCGGAGCGGTGTCGCTCTTCATGGCGGCGGCCTCGCTCCTCAGGATGCGCACGGACCTGCCCAGCGCGCAGGCCGTCTCGGGCGGGCGGCCCGGCGGGGAACGGGGTCCCCGCAGCCCGTGACGCCGGCCCGGTGCGGTGTTCCGGTCGAACAATATCTGTGCCCATGAAATGAGAAATAGCCGCGACCCCTGATGAGGTTTTCTGGGACAACAGGCGGAGCGCAATCATGCGTCACGCATCGCAGAACGCGGCGTGCTACTGTCGACATCAGTTGCAGTTGTGGTTCCCAGAACTTCAAGCACCCTCACCGGCTTCGGTGCCAACGAGAGTGCTTTTGTATTTCCGGTCTTTTCCGGGCAGGGCAATCATCGCGGCGACGCGGCTTCCGCACAGTGCGGGACCCGATGCACTGCCCGAAGGAGATTGATTTACATATGGCTACTGGCACCGTGAAGTGGTTCAACGCGGAAAAGGGTTTCGGCTTCATCGAGCAGGACGGTGGCGGCGCTGACGTGTTCGCCCACTACTCGAACATCGCCGCCCAGGGCTTCCGCGAGCTGCTCGAAGGCCAGAAGGTGAGCTTCGACATCGCGCAGGGCCAGAAGGGCCCGACGGCGGAGAACATCGTTCCCGCCTGACGCTCACGCGCACAGTACGAGCTGGGGCCCGCACCTTGGGTGCGGGCCCCAGCTCGTTGCAGTACAGGGCACAGCCCCTTATGTCTCGCCGTGGCGTTTTCCCCGGCGGCATGAAGTCGAGAGCTGCGCGGCCGCACACCGCGGCGGCTGCTCTCCGCAAGGCTCCGGACCGTGAGTCCGTCCAGAGCTTCCCGTACGCGTCACGCCGGTCGCACCGGCTCGCGTCACCCGTTTTCAGCGTCTCGGCCGTGAGAATTTCCCGCCGGCCGGATCCGCTTTCGCATTTTGGCCCGTTCTTGCGATTCTCTCTGCCGTTCGTTCTGCAGGAATTCCTTGAGACGTGCCGCTTCGAGGAAGGTTCTGCATGAACCGCACACGTACGAACGACCGTTTCAGCCGCACCCGTTCCGCCGGCTCCGCCGGTTCCTACGCCGGCAAGGGCGGCAGCCGCTCCGGCGCCCCCGCCGCCAACCGCTCCCGCACTCCGGGCCGTTCGGGTGGCTACGGGCGCCGTCCCGCCGCGCCGCAGGGCGAGTTCGCCCTGCCGAAGACGATCACCCCCGCGCTGCCCGCCGTCGAGGCGTTCGCCGATCTCGACATGCCGGCGCCGCTGCTGGCCGCGCTCGCCGCCGAAGGCGTGACCGTGCCGTTCCCGATCCAGGCCGCGACGCTGCCGAACTCGCTCGCGGTCCGTGACGTACTCGGCCGCGGGCGCACCGGCTCCGGCAAGACCCTGGCGTTCGGCCTGGCGCTGCTGGCCCGTACGGCCGGCCGGCGCGCCGAACCGCGACAGCCGCTGGCCCTGGTGCTCGTACCGACCCGGGAGCTGGCGCAGCAGGTCACCGACGCGCTCACCCCGTACGCCCGCGCCGTGCGACTGCGGCTGACCACGGTGGTCGGCGGAATGTCGATCGGCCGGCAGGCCGGCGCGCTCCGCGGTGGTGCCGAGGTCGTCGTCGCGACGCCGGGCCGGCTGAAGGACCTCATCGAGCGCGGCGACTGCCGCCTGGACCAGGTCGACATCACCGTCCTCGACGAGGCCGACCAGATGGCCGACATGGGCTTCATGCCGCAGGTCACCGCGCTGCTGGACCAGGTGCGTCCCGGAGGCCAGCGGATGCTGTTCTCCGCCACCCTGGACCGCAACGTCGACCTCCTGGTCCGCCGCTATCTGACCGACCCGGTGGTCCACTCCGTCGACCCGTCCGCGGGCGCGGTCACCACGATGGAGCACCACGTGCTCCACGTGCGCGGCGCGGACAAGCACCAGACGACGACCGAGATCGCGGCCCGCGAGGGTCGCGTGATCATGTTCCTGGACACCAAGCACGCCGTCGACAAGCTCACCGTCCACCTGCTGAGCAACGGCGTACGCGCCGCCGCCCTGCACGGCGGGAAGTCGCAGCCGCAGCGCAACCGGACGCTGGCCCAGTTCAAGACCGGCCATGTGACCGTGCTGGTCGCGACGAACGTCGCGGCCCGCGGCATCCACGTCGACAACCTCGACCTCGTGGTCAACGTGGACCCGCCCAGCGACCACAAGGACTACATCCACCGAGGCGGCCGCACGGCCCGCGCCGGCGAGTCCGGCCTCGTCGTCACCCTGGTGACGCCCGACCAGCGCCGCGACATGACCCGTCTCATGTCCGACGCCGGGATCGTCCCCCACACCACCCAGGTCCGCTCGGGCGAGGACGAGCTGGGCCGCATCACCGGTGCGCGGACCCCGTCGGGCGTCCCGGTCGTCATCACGGCGCCGGTGACCGAGCGCCCCAAGCGCGGCGCCTCCGCCTCCCGCGCCCGCCGCGGCCGCAACACCAGGAGCGGCCGGAACGGCCAGGCGACGCGCCGTACGGCCCAGCCGCAGTCGGCCTTCGACGCGGCGGCCTAGCAGTATCGGATCGCGACCCCCCTTCGCAGGAGGCACCTTTGACGCCGGTTCAGACGAAGCCGCGCCTGGCGGATTCCGCCGCCGGGACCGTGGCCGACGCCATGGACGCACCCGGACCGCAGGTCTGGGACGACATGACGGTGGAGGTGGCGCTGTCCGTCATGGACAGCGCCCGCTCGGTGCACCTGCTCGTCAGCGACGAGGACGGCCGGTGCACGGACCTGATCACCCAGGCCCGGCTCGCCGCCCTCCGCGACAGCTCCGGCTACACGGACCGGATGCGGCTGCGGGACGTCGTCGGCGACACGGGGCCGTTCCCTTCGCTCCTGACCACGGTGGCAGAGGCTGAGCACACGCTGCGGCACCGGCCGCTCAGGGCCGTGCCCGTCGTCGACGAGCACGGCTGCGCCGTGGGCGTCCTCAACCTCTCCCGCTGATCTGCCCTCTCCCCCAGGGCCGGACCTCTCCCACTCCCGTTGGAGGCACCATGCGCTGCGTCATCGCCCGTTTCCCGTTCGACCTCTCCAAAAGCGGGGTGCTGGCGTCGATGAAGGGCGTCAGGCCCGAACCGATCACGGGTGACTCCGTGATCATCGGCCGCCGCCACTACCCCGTGATGCAGGTCGGCGAAGTCGTCACCCGGCAGGACCGCCGCGACTTCACCCCCGGCGAAGTCATCAGGGCCGTGACCCGCCTCGGCTTCACGTGCCGCAGCCAGCCCGTGGAAGTGCCCCCGCGCTCCCTCACTCCGCTCCAGGAGGCCTCGGCCCTGCTCGGCACCTCCCCCGCCGTGTGACCGGCGGGGCCGCCGGGCGGAACCGGGCTCCGGACGTGGACGCCGCGTAAGCGACGTGCACGGTCCCGGAGCACGCGGCCGGGCGCACCCGAAGCAGGACCGGCACCCGCGGGACCAGTAGATGAACGCGGCGAGGGCCCGACCGGAACATTCCGGTCGGGCCCTCGCCGCGTTCGTGCGTCCGGTCGGTACGGCCGGCGGCGGCCGTGGGGTCAGTGGGGTCAGTGGTCGGAGTAGCTGAAGTCGCCGACGGTCCAGCCGCTGACGTCCTCGATCGCGACGCGGTACATCCCGCCCGTCTCGGGGATACCGACGCTGCCCTGCAGGATCCGGGCGACATGGAAGTGCAGATGTGTGGGCGGCTCCCCGCGACCGGGCCGGTCCGCGGCCCGCTCTGCGGAGAAGACGCCGGAGAACGGGCGGAGGCGCTCGGAGTCCCTCAGGACCTCCGACACGCGCTCCCGCCACACGGCTTCGGGCGCCAGCCGTCCGGTGATGACGGCGCCGCCGATGACCACGGTCAGGGACATCTGATTGCTCTGCTCGGACTCCACCTTGGCGGCGATGTCAACGAGGAGTTCGTCAGCGTTCGACATGAGAGCCCATTCTATTCAGTGGCGGGCCGGCCGTGGGGCGTACACCGGGCGCAAGGGAGACGCGGCGGCCACTGCCCGCCGACCGCGACCGCCGGCGCGAGCGGACCGCCCGTGACCTCCCGGACTTCCCCGGCCGGCGCCTCTCCGTCACCGCCTACGGATTCCATCTTCGACGATCGACCAAAATCTATGCTCGCCAAGGTAGACATTGGCCCGTTACGCAGCTAACGTTTCTTCCGTAGACGAAGTCGGAGAGACCCGGCAGAGACGAACTGGCGGGTAGCAGTACGTGATTGGCACGACGGTGCGCCTGCAGAGTTCCGAAGCCACGTGGTTCGCAGGACGGCGACGGGACTGGCAGGCGCAACGGGCGGCCCGCAGGACAAGGGGCTGCCGACAGCAACACCAGCAGTTCGCATGACCCCGCCGGCACCCAGTGGCCGGTCCGAACGAGGAATGGAGGAAGCAGACGCCATCAGGATCGCCCGGGCAGCGAGTCACGGCCCGGGTACCGCAAGGCCCCGGATTGGAAGGTGGTCCCCGGTCACGCATCCGCGATCCCCGCGCTCTCGCCCTGTCCCGGGCGGGTCGGCGGAAACAGCAGGTCGGCACCGCAGTACAGCCGACAGATGGTGTTGAATTTCCTTCGGGGCCCTGGTGCCGTACGGCACCAGGGCCCCTCGACGCGTTGCTCAAAGAGGTGGGAATGACAGCAGACACTCCGCTCAGTGGTCGCCTGGACGACGACGACTACCCCGCGTACACCATGGGGCGCGCCGCCGAGATGCTCGGCACGACGCCCGGATTTCTCCGCGCCATCGGTGAGGCCCGCCTCATCACCCCGCTCCGCTCGGAGGGCGGGCACCGGCGGTACTCCCGCTACCAGCTCCGGATCGCGGCCCGCGCCCGCGAACTCGTCGACCAGGGCATGCCGGTCGAGGCCGCCTGCCGCATCGTCATCCTCGAGGACCAGCTCGAGGAGGCCCAGCGCATCAACACGGAGTTCCGCCGCGCGGCAGCAGCCGAAAAGCCCGCCGACTCGGCGTGATCGCGTCCGGTGCGGGGGCACGGCAGCCCGGTGCGGGAATGCGTCGGCAACGGATACCGCAGGGCGGACGCGACGGTGCCGCGGCGTAGTGGAGCGCGGGCGTCACCGGCTCGCGCGGGGCCGGTCGCTTGCCGTGTCGATGAGGATCTGCTCCGCCGTGGTGGCGTTGCCGGCGCGCACGGCTTCGGCCATGGCGGCGTGCGCCGCCTCCGGCGTGGCGTCCGGCGGGACCACCAGCAGGGCGAAGTGGTCCCTCTCGCCCCGGCTGACGAGGACGGTGCCGTCACCGATCGGCGAGGAGTCGATGTGCACGACCCGGCCCTCGACGGTCAGCCGCGTGGGCAGATCCTCCCAGGCACTCGCGTCCAGTCCGACACGGGTGACCGGTCCCAGATACTCGGTCAGCGCGGTGATCAGCGAAGGCAGCTCGCCGCCGACGTCCCGCGACCGCGGCCACCACGCGCCGTCCAGGACTCCGTCGCGGGCATGTGTCGTCTCCAGCCTCAGCAGGGCCGTCCCGGGCCTCATGGAGTGATGGATCTCGTCGGGAAGCAGCCCCGCACCGGCGGGGATGTCGGAGTCGGCCATGGTGTCCACCCGTCTGCGGGACCGGTGGCCCGCCCTGTGAAGTGGCCTTGTCGTCCCACCGTACTCCGCGCCGACGGCCCCCGGCGGGGCCCGCGTACCGCGCCGGAAAGGGCCGACCGCGTACGCCCTGCGGGGGCCGTGACCGGAGTACGCTGAAGACGCCGGGAGCATTTCGCACGCCGACTCTCATGTCGGCGTCGTTCTCGGCGAGCAGCGACACCGGGATGTCCCAGACATCCCCGAGACGGGTCCCGTCATGACCGTGACCACCGACCGTCCGATCCCCGACGAACGCCCCGCCTCACCACCGGTGCGGCTCTCCCTGGCCCCGGCCGGTTCACCCCGGGGACTCCTGGACGGGGCCTGGTGGCCCCGCTCCCGCGATCTTCTGACTGAACTCCCCGCCCTGATCGACCTGTTGGACGTGCGCTGGGGCCGGATCACCCGCGTCACGGTGAATCCGGCGCACTGGCCCGTGATCCCGCGCAAGGTGCCCCTGGCGAAGCACACGGTGCACATCGGCTGGTTCGCGGCGGAGCAGGACCCGCACAAGCTGATCCTGCTCTCCTACACCCTGGGCCGCTGGGACCTGCTGGTCGTCCCGCCGGAGACCGACGAGGCAACGGCCTCCCGGCTGATGTCCGCGGCGTCCGTCTCCGGGCTGTTCACCGCCAGCGCGTTGATGGCCCAGGAGGCCGAGAACCCGGGCGCCGGACTCGTCGGCCCCGCCCGGTCGGGTTGACCGCCGAGGACGGGAGCCGGACGCGACAGGTCCGTCCCGGCGCGTCACGAGGGGCGCGGCCGCCCTACCGGGAAGACTTTCCGAGCATGAACGACAACGCGAAGAAAGCAGTCCTGGAAGGCGGCCCCGGCGATCTCTCCGAGCGGATCGTGCCGGTCACCGCATCCGGATCGGACATCAAGGTCCAGTTCCGGGGCGGATACGAGCACTTCCGGATGACGGCGCGGCACCAGGAGACCGCCGACGGAACGCTGCCCGTCTACGAGTGGTGGGAGCGCACCGAACTCCCCGGCTGAGTGCCGGCCGCACGTGACCCGTGGCCCGTGCGGCCGGTCCCCCGTCAGCGCAGCCGATGGAGCGGGACGGCAGCGGCCATCGCCGCGGCCCCGGCGTCGTTGGGGTGGAGGTGGTCGCCGCTGTCGTAGCGCGCGAGGAGGCGCTGCGGGTCGGCCGGGTCCCGCAGGGCGCGGTCGAAGTCGATGACCGAGTCGTACCCGCCGCTCGTGCGGATCCAGTGGTTGACGGCCTGCCGGGCAGCCTCGTTGGCGGGGCTGTAGAACCCGAACGTGTCGTTCTTGAACGGCAGGATCGTGCCCCCGTGGACCTTCAGGCCCCGGTCGTGGGCGCGGGCGACGAGCTGGCGGTGGGCGTCGATGATGTCCGCGGCCGAGACCTTCTCCGACTCCGGCGCGACGGTGCCGGGATGCCCGAGGTCGTTCACCCCGAGGAGCACGACGAGGTGTTCGGCGCCCGGCTGGGAGGCGACGTCGCGGTCGAAGCGGCGCAGCGCGCTCTGCCCGAAGTACGCGGCGAAGTTCTCGGCGTCGGAGCCGGCCGGCGGATTCGGGTCGTGGAGGAGGCGGTTGCCGCTGACGCCCTGGTTGAGCACGCCGACGGCGGGCCGGCCGGGGGTGTAGGCGCGCAGGCGCCGGGCGAGGTGGTCGGGCCAGCGGTGGTCGGCGTTCACCTCGGTGTCGGCACCGTCCGTGATGGAGTCGCCCAGGGCGACCACGGCCGAGGCCCGGTCGGAGCGTGCGGTGTGCACGCTGACGCCGGTCATGAAGTACCAGCGGTCGACGGTGGCCGTCGCCTCGATGTCGGTGCGCCCGGTGACGTTGCCGGACGCGACGTGATTGTGCTGGTAGGCGAACGCGTGGACCGTCGAGCCCGGCGTTCGCTCCGGCAGGTGGATGCTGACGACGAGGGCCGAACCTGCGGGGACCCGCAGGGGGACGGGGTCGCTGAGCACGGGTGCGCCGGCGGGCACCGTCACGGAGGTACGGCCGCCGAAGGTGAGCGGGCGGTCGGTGCGCGGGTCGATGCTCGAGCCGGGTCCATCCGCGGCGCGGTGGGCGATCCTGGCCTCGCCGACGACCAGGGGCCGGTCGCCGAACTCGTTGGACAGCCGGACGCGTACGGCGTCGCCGCCGACGCTGGTGCGGACGGTCTGGCGGACGGTCTGGTTCTCGAAGACGGTTCCGTCCGAGGCGGGCACGGCGGTGGGCGTGGCCGACCAGGTCCCGACCCAGGTCCCGGCCGGGTTTCCGGAGCGGGGTGAGGCGGGCCGGGGTGCGGCGGACGCGGTGGGTGCGGCGGGTGCGGGCTGGGCGGTGGCGAGGAGCAGGGCGCCGGCGAGCAGGGCGAGGAGGCGACCGGCCGCCCGTCTCGGGCGTCGGCCGGCGGTCCGCAGGGCTGATGGTCTCATTCGGTTCTCCCGGAGCGTTGTCGTGGACGGGCGTCAGCCGCGCCGTGCGGGCCTGCGAGCGGGCCGGTCGAAGCGCCAGCCGCCGTCCCTGAGCCGGGGCACGACCCGGTCGACGGCCGCCACGGTCCGACTGCGGTCGCCGCCGCCGTCGTGCAGGAGCACCACGGCGCCGGGCGTGACGCCCTCCTCGATCCGGCGGACCAGTTCACCGGTGCCCGGCGGGTCCCAGTCGCCGACCGCGAGCCGCCACCCCAGCGGCTGCATCCCCAGCTCCGCCGCGACCTGCGGGGTCTTGCCCCAGCTTCCGTACGGGGCGCGGAAGTACGGGATGGGTGCGCCGGGCGCCGCCCGGCGGATCTCGGCCGTGGTCCGCTCCAGGTCCGCGCGGATCTCCTGCGGCGACCAGGTGCCCATGTCGTCGTGGTGCATCGTGTGGTTGCACAGGGTGTGGCCGCCCGCGACGATCGCGCGGACCAGTTCGGGGTGCTCCTTGACGTGGTCGCCCCAGAGGCAGAACACCGCCTTGACGTGGTGCTTGCGCAGCACGTCCAGCAGGCGCGGGGTGTCGGTGGGGTCGGGGCCGTCGTCGAAGGTGAGGGCGACCGTCCTGCCGCCGCGCCGGGTGGATTCGACGATCGTGTCGTCGGTCCGGGCCCCGGCGGCCGCCGGCTCCGCCTGTGCCGTCCCCGTCGCGGTCAGGGCGCCCAGGCACATACCGCCGGAGAGCAGCAGGGGCAGGGCGGCGGTGCGCAGCCGCCCCCGGGCCCGGCGCGGGCGCGTCGTTCGGGGGAGAGGCCGGCCACCGGTACTGGTGTTCGCTGTCAACGCGGGTCCCTTTCTCGTGCGTTCCTGTCCCCGGCGCCCAACAGGGCGAAACTTTCGGAAACTTCCCCGGTCGGGGCGGGGAGACGCTAGGGACGCGGCAGCTCGGCGTCAAGGGCGGTCCACGGGACCGTCACGGGCACGTTCCGGCTGGTCAGAGCCGGTGCCGTACGGCTGGTGCGGGCTCACGCCGTAGGGGAACGCGGCGAGAAACGTGCGGGTGTCGGCCCTGGACCGCCGTACTCCCGACGCCCGTCTGATGACGCGCCGGGGCTCCCGTGACACCGTCGCACCGCGGCGCCCCTTCGCCACCCGCCGTACACGGACCCCCACAGCCGGAGGAAGCAGCCATGCCCTCGCGCCACCGGTTCGACCCGGAGCTCGCCGCGGCGCTCCCGATGATGCCCGAGGTCGACATCACCGACGTGCGCGCCGCCCGGGCCGCGCAGGCGGAGCAGCTGGCGGTGGCCGTGGCGGCGACGGACACCGCGGGGGTGGACGTCGAGGACGTCCACGTCCCCGGCCCGGACGGTGCGCCCGAGGTGCGGCTGCGGGTCCACCGGCCGCGGGGCGAACCGGGACCGCTGCCCGCCGTGTACGTGATCCACGGCGGCGGCTTCGTCCTCGGCTCGCCGGACGTCGACCTCGACTGGAACCTGCTGCTCTGCCGGGAACTGGCGGCACTGGTGGTCTCCGTCGACTACCGCCTCGCCCCCGAACACCCCTTCCCCGCGGCACTGGAGGACTGCTACGCCGGACTGCGTTGGCTGTCGCGGAACGCCGGCCGGCTCGGGGTGCGGCCCGACCGGGTCGCCCTGTGGGGCGACAGCGCCGGAGCGGGCCTGGCCGCCGCGCTGGCCATGCTCGCGCGTGACCGCGGTGGCCCGGAGGTCTGCTTCCAGCATCTGTGCAGCCCTGAGCTGGACGACCGGCTGGAGACCGCGAGCGCCCGGCTGTTCACCGACACGCCGGTGTGGAACCGGCGCAACGCCCGCCTCAGTTGGGACGCCTACCTGGGGCCCGGGCTGCGGGGCACCGCCGGTGTCTCCCCGTACGCCGCCCCCGCCCGCGCCGGGACCGCGGAGCTGTCCGGGCTGCCGCCCGCGTACCTCTCGGTGATGGAGTTCGACCCCCTCCGCGACGAGGGCGTCGACTACGCCCGTGCTCTGCGCGCCGCCGCCGTGCCGGCGCGGCTGCGGCTGATCAGCGGCGCCTTCCACGGCGCGTGGGCCGTCGGGCACGCCGCCGTCATACGGGGCGCGACCGCCGAGGCGGTAGCGGTGCTGCGCGCGGCGCTGGGCCGGTGAGAGGCGTGCGGCCTCACCCGGCGCCGACGCCGGTGCCGTTCCCCGGGCCGTTCCCGGTGCCGGCCCCCGTACTGTCATACGTACCGTCGTCCGCGTCCCGCGCCAGTCGCAGTGCGTACAGCGCGAGTTGGGCGCGGAAGCGGTCCTGCGGTTCACGCAGCCGCCAGCCCAGCTCCTTCTCGACCCGGGTCAGGCGTGCGGCCACCGAGCTGTGGTGCAGATGGAGTTCGGCGGCGGCCTGCCGCAGCGTTCCCGTACGGCAGAACGCGCCCAGCGCCGCAAGGAGTTCACCACCCTGCCCGCCGCGCGCCAGCCCCCCGAGCCGCCGCACTCCGGGCTGGGCCCGCAGCCGGTCCACCGGGATGTCCGCGAGCAGCGCGACCGGGCCCAGTTCGTCGTGGTCGGCCACCGCCTCCTCGGGCGCCTCGGCCACCGCGAACCGCAGGGCCGCCCGCGCCTGCGCCCAGGAGGCACGCGCGTCCAGCGGGTCGGCCCCGCCGCCGATCCCGACGCGTACGCCCCCGCGGGGCCCGGCGGTGGGGGCCGTCCTCCGGTCACGGCGGCGTTCCGCCAGGGCCGCCCTCAGCTCCGCGGCCGGTGAGCTGCCGTCCTGCGGTCCCGGGCGCTGCACCAGCACCGCCCCCAGCGAGCCGACCCGCGCCACCCGTACGGTGCCCCGCAGGGTGCCGCGCCCCAGCAGCGCCACGGCCTCCACCCCGGCGTCCGCTCCCCGGCCGCCGGCCACCACGACGACGCGCAGCGGAGCGTCGGGGGCCAGGCCCAGCAGCCGCAGCGCACGGGCCCGGTCGGGCGCGTCCTCCCGGCCGGACAGCACCAGCTCGACGAGCGCCGGGTCGGCGGCCCAGGGCACCCGGATCTGCCGGGGACGGCCGGCCAGCACCTGCGCGGTGATGGCCGTCCACTCCAGGACCAGTTCGTCGAACGGGCCCGGCGGGCCGGGCCGTTCCAGCCAGACATGCCCGGCCGGCTCGAGCTCGGCCCGGCCGGAGACATGCTCCGGCGCGCCCTTCAGCGCGGCGCCGTCCGGCCCGAACCGCGCGACGCGGCCGTCGGGCAGTGCGAGACCCACCGCGCACCCGGCCAGCCCGGCGGTCGACCGCGCCAGGGCGTCCGGATCAGGACCACTGCCGAGCAGCGCCTCGAAGTGGGCGATCACGCGCACGGCGGTGGCGGCGTCCGCGTCCAGCGCCGACAGCCGCAGCAGCAGTCCCTTCACGTCCGCAGTCTAGGAAGGAACCGAACATGGCCGACAGATCCCCGCACACGGCAACCGCCGGAAGGCGGTCGCCGAGAGCACTGCTCACAACACTCCTGGCAGCCGTCTTACCGCTGCTGTCCGCGCTGCTCCTCGCCGTCGCCGCACCTCCCGCGCAGGCGGCCGCGCTGACCGAGGTGACCGGCTTCGGCAGCAACCCGAGCAATCTGCGGATGCACGTGTACGTGCCCGACACGGTCGCGGCGCGGCCGGCCGTGGTGGTGGCCGTGCACTACTGCACGGGCTCCGGCCCGGCTTTCCACTCGGGCACCGAGTTCGCCTCGCTCGCCGACCGGCACGGGTTCGTCGTCGTCTACCCGTCGGCGACCCGCAGCGGCAACTGCTTCGACGTGTCCTCGCCGCAGGCCCTCAGGCGGGACGGCGGCAGCGATCCGGTGGGCATCCGCTCGATGGTCGCCTGGGCCCAGCAGCGCTACGGCGCCGACCCCGGCCGGATCTACGTCACCGGCGCCTCCTCCGGCGCGATGATGACCAACGTCCTGCTGGGCAACTATCCGGACGTCTTCGCGGCGGGCGCGGCCTTCATGGGCGTACCGCACTCCTGCTTCGCCACCACCGACGGCTCCGGCTGGAACAGCGCCTGCGCGAACGGCGCCGTGGACAGGACCCCGCGGGAGTGGGGCGCTCTCGTTCGTGCCGCGCACCCCGGACACAGCGGACCGCGGCCCAGGGTGCAGATCTGGCACGGCACGGAGGACAGCACCCTGCGCTACCCGAACTTCGGCGAGCAGATCGACCAGTGGACCGACGTCCACGGCGTGAGCCGGACGCCCGCGTACACCGACACCCCGCAGCCGGGCTGGACGCGGACCCGTTACGGCGCCGGCGGCGCCCAGGCGCCGGTGGAGGCCATCAGCCTCCAGGGCGTCGGCCACTCCCTGCCGGCGGGCGGCATGGCGGCCAGGGCGGTCACGTTCTTCGGCCTGGACGGCACGACCACGCCGGACCCCGATCCCGACCCGCCCACGGGCGCGTGCCGGGTCGGCTGGACGTCCAACGCCTGGAACACCGGCCTGACGGCGTCCATCACCCTCACCAACACCGGCAGTTCGCCGGTGAACGGCTGGTCGCTCGCCTTCACGCTCCCCGCGGGCCAGACCATCACGTCCGGCTGGGGCGCGACGTACAGCCCCGGCAGTGGTGCGGTGACCGCGCGGAACGTCTCGTACAACTCTGCGCTCGCGCCCGGGGCCAGTACGCAGATCGGCCTCCAGGCAACGCATACCGGCGACACCGGCAGGCCGGCCTCGTTCACGCTGAACGGCAGGCCCTGCACCGTCGCCTGACCGCCCGCCGACGCACGGGAGCCCGGCGGGCCGTCCCGCCGGGTCTCTCCCGTCAGTAGCGCGCGATCCAGCGTTGGTCGGAGTCGCCGTCCGCCCACTCGAAGCCGAGGGTGCTGCCGCCGGAGCCACGGTGGGGGTCGAGCGCGAAGTCCGGGGCGACCCGCGGGCGGATGGCGCCCGCGGAGTCCGTGGCGAAGAGGAGGTTGATGCCGTTCCTGCCCTCGACGGAGGAGCAGGACCAGATGCCGGCACCGCGGTCCGTGGAGCCCCGCGAGTCCAGGCAGTAGTCGGGGTCGGCGCCGCTGCGCAGCAGTCCGACCGACTCGAGCCGCCACCGTTGGGTGGCCGTTCCGTCGCAGGGCACGATCAGGACGTCGGTGCGGTCGGCCATGACGCCGCCGTCGATGTCCAGGCACAGTCCGGTCGCCGCGTGGACGACCTGGGCCCAGCCGCCCACGCTGATGGGCACCTGCCGGGGCGGGCCGCTCTTCGGCGGGGAGGGTGCGGGCGTGGGCTTCGGAGGAGCGGGGGGCTTCTTCTTCGCGGCGGAGGGGGCGGGGCTCGGTGAGGGAGACGGCTTCTTGGAGGGTGCGGCGGAGGCGGTGATGGTCGCCGACGGCGCGAAGGTGGGCGGGGCGGCGGGCGGCCGTGCTTCCGGGCGCGAGGGCTCGTCCGCACTGGCCTGGCCGCGGTCGCGGTCCGGTCCGGAGCCGTCGGACCCGGTCGCCGCCCAGGTGCCGGCGGCGAAGGCCACGACCGCCACCGCCGCGAGGACGGTGAGCGGGGAGGGCCGCCATCTGACACTCCGTACCGCCACCTCGCGCCCGCGTGCGGCGGGGGAGCCCGCGAAGACGGGCAGGGCGGCCCGGTTCTCCCACCGTTCGATCGGGGAGTCCGGCGTCTGCCTGGCCCGTACGGGACCGCCCGCCGCGTAGGCCGCTCCGCCCCAGCCGAGCAGGCCCTCGGCGAGCACGGTCCCGGGGGCGTCCGCCATCCGCGTCAGCTTGCCCATCAGCCGGGCGCAGCTGGTGCACTCCCCCAGATGGAGCGTCAGGTCGTTGCTGCGCCGCCCGTCGGCGGGCTGGGACGCGGCGTCGATGATGCGGCGGAACCCCAGGCACTTCCGGTCGCCGCTGTGCTCCAGATACGTCTGGATGTACGCCTTGCGCAAGGCGTCCTGCCCCTTGACCCGCAGCTCGGGGACCGTGCCCGCGGGGACGCCGACGAAGGTGCCGACCGTGGCGTCCGGTTCGTCGTCCACCGTCGCGTACCAGAGGATGCCCCGCGTCTGCTCGGGCAGTCCGTAGAAGCAGGCGAGCATCGCGGACGTCTGCGCGAGCCGGGGACCCGGCGAATCGGGCGCATGCGGCGCGGTCAGGTCGGTGTTGTCGTCGAGCCACGCCGCGAAGCCGGGTGCCAGCCTGGCCCGGCGGCTGCCGACCGCCCATCTCAGCCCGATGCGCTGAAGCGTCATCAGCAGGTGGTGTCCCCAGCTGCCCCGGGGGTCGATGCCCCGGCACGCCTCCTGCGCGGCGAGGTCGAACGCCTGCACCGCGAGCTGGTCGCCGGCGAGGGTGCTGCGGCCGCAGAGCATGGCGTACGCGCGGAGCGCCGGCATGTGGCGGCGCTTGAGCTCCTGGGTGGCCGGATGGGCGGACGGGGCGCCGGCACGGACGCGTTCGGTGAGTTCCGCGTCGGACAGGGCGGCGTGACCCGGATCCTCGTCCGCGGTCTCCGGAACGACGTGTCGGAGCTTGGACACCCTGTTGACTCCTCCTTCAGCTACGAACTGGCAAACCGCCCAGTCGGTATTGGGGCGTGGGGAGTTACCGGCCGGAAACAGGCCCCATAGTGGAGCAGGGGGACCGGCGGGGAAAGATGTGTCCCCCGGTAACACCACCAGGCCCGCAACCGGTCTCCGTACGGAGTGCCGGGCCGCCGCAGGCGATACGCCGAGGTCGCTTACGGGCAGGGATCGCCCCATGCCCCTGTTGGTCGGAACGTCCGGATGGCAGTACAAGGACTGGCGAGGCATCCTCTATCCGCCCGGCCTGCCGCAGCGGCTGTGGCTGGAGGAGTACGCCCGGCAGTTCACCACCGTGGAGAACAACAACGCCTTCTACCGGCTCCCCACCACGGAGATCTTCACCGCGTGGCGCGAGCGGACCCCCGACGGTTTCGTCATGGCGGTGAAGGCCAGCCGCTTCCTGACGCACATCAAGCGGCTGCGCGACCCGGTCGAGCCGGTGCACCGACTGATGGACCGCACGACCGGACTCGGCGACCGGATGGGGCCGGTGCTGCTCCAACTCCCCCCGAACTACCAGCAGGACGTCGACGCCCTGGCCGCCGCACTGGCCTGCTTCCCCGCCGCGGTCCGCGTGGCCGTCGAGCTCCGGCACCCGTCGTGGTGGCAGGCACAGACCCGGCTGCGCGCGCTGCTGGAACGCCACGACGCCGCCCTGTGCTGGGCGGACCGCGGCTCCCGCCCCGTCACCCCGCTGTGGCGCACGGCGTCCTGGGGCTACGTACGCTTCCACGCCGGCCTCGCCCGGCCCGAGCCCCGCTACGGCCGCCGGGCGCTCATGTCGTGGGCCGTCCGCATCGCCGGCGCGTGGCCGGACGAGGCGGACGTGTACGCGTACTTCAACAACGACCCGGGCGGCGCGGCCGTCCTGGACGCGGCGCAGTTCGCCCGGTCGGCCGCCACGCTGGGCCGCACGGTGAGCCGCGTCCCGGGGGTGGGGGACGGGGAGCGCTGAGGTTCCGGAGGGGGCGGGGGCCTGCTGAGCGGGGGCGCGGAGGCCCGGAAGCACCGGGCAGGGGGGCACGCTGAGCCAAGGGAGCGGAGGCCCGGGGGCTTGTGCGCCGTTCGGCGGCGTCCGGGTGGCGGCGGGCGAAGGACCCGGCCGATGGTGGGCGACGGCGGCGCAACGGGCCGGGCAGGACGATCCGGGGCGGGAGGCACACTGATGACGGCGGACGACGACCGCGGACCGCGCCGCCCCGGACGCACACCGCTGAGGCTGGCCGCGGTCGGGGCGAGCGTCCTCATGACGGCGGCGTACTTCCTGCTCCCCCTGGAGGAACTCGGCCCCGACCGTCCCGGCGTCAGCTGGACGCTCTTCACCCTGACCCTGGTGTCGATCGCCCTGCTGCTGCTCTTCCAGGTCAGAGACGTCCTCACCGAGCGGCCCGGCACCCGCCCGGGCGTCGCCATCCCGCTGCTGATGTGCCTGTCCGTACTCGTCTTCGCAGGCGCGTACCACGCCCTCGGCAGGGAACCGGGCCAGTTCGACGGCCTGAAGACCCGCATCGACGCGCTGTACTTCACGATCGTCACCCTGGCGACGGTCGGCTACGGCGACATCACCCCGAAGGGCCAGAGCGCCCGCCTGGTGGCGATCCTCCAGATCCTCTACACCTTCGTCTTCCTCACCGCGGCGGCCACAGCCCTCTCCCGCTGGCTCCGCACCCGCCTGACGGACCACGCACGCCCCGGCCACCCCCGCCCCGACGACTGAGGCCGGCACCGGGACTGCGTGCCACGTCCGGTCCGGGCCATCAAAGCCTTGCACGCGACGGCCAGGGAAATCACGGCGCATCCAACCCGCCGTCGTCGCGGCGCCACGAGTCAACGAGGACGCCATGCTCGTCCCATGTGTCCCGCTCGCTGAGAGAAGCAGGGTTATCGTCGAAGAACTTCCGGGATTTCAGCACCCCGTTGGGATGCCATTCCTTGGACTCGCCCATTGCGCGGCCACGTCGGACGTACCCTTCCGAACGGCGACTCCCATCCAGATACCACTCACGAGACCAACCGTTCATGACTCCATCGGTGTACTCGTCCAGACCGATGAGATGACCGTCCTGATATTCGGCGGCTTCGCCGGTGAACAGGGCTCCGCGATAGAGAATGCGCTGAGCATCATCCATGTCGACGTCCGAATCGTCAATGTTGATTCGCACTACAGCAGCCATCGGGAATCCGATTCTCGCCACTGGCGGCATGCCAGCGATCTTCCATGGCGACTGGGGCAGGCCCCCTGCGGTTGGATGCCCCACAACTGTTGTGGCGGTTTGGGCAGCCCTCTACGGTCGGATGCACCACGACGACATGAATGACATCCCCAGTACATCCCGTCCTGGCACTGTCTCCACACGTCGTGCCACCCGGGCGTTCGTTTCTCCTCCGCGGGTGAACACCCGGTCGGTGCACCGACGTTGTCGACCGTCGCCCTCGCCACGTAAGCCACGCTTGAGCTTAGACCCACCGCCCCACTCGAAAGGAACTATACGCACCACAGCCCGAACAATGATCAGACTTAATCGGTGAGGTCGGGCCCAAAGCCTTGTTCGTCTACCTCTGGTGCGGCGATACCGCTTTCAGTAGCAACACCAAAGTACGTCGGCTCGCCAGGCTCCGGTGGCATTCCCAGTACGGACGTAGGATCACTCAAGGCATTCGAAAGCCGAGGCGCATTCCTGCTCTGCACATCAGGATGATGTTGCCCGGAGAAGTCGAAAGGGCCCCAAATGTCATGGTGAACCGAGAGAGTGCCTGTCGGACCATATGGATCGAGCGCCATCGAGAGGTCCACGAGTTGCGGCTCACTTCTCCTCCGCCCGCTACCATCGAGCCAGACGCCACCTCCGACGATCTCAATGTTCATCATCTCGGCATCCGGGAAATCTACCGGCCGACTTCCGTTGATTTTACTGGGAAGGACAGGGTAATCCAATGGATCGAGAATCGGCAGCACGCTTTTTACGCCGGTCGCTCCGACCCCACGCACATACCATGTGCACTCGAGAGAAACAGGGTTTAGTAGCGAGAACCGACCAAGCACCTCAACTATTCTGGCAGATACTTGCAGGACGGGTTCAATGCCTGGAGGCACCCTACCCTCCAGATCCCAGAACCACTACCCGCATTCCTTTGGAGCGCGCGCCAGATTTGACACACCCACACCCGCCTGGAGAAATGTACGACCCTCTTGGGGGCAGGTGTTGCTTTCACCGTACCAACTTGTGCAGAAACTCTGGAGCCCCCCGGCCTATGGGAGATCAAGTGGCGAACTCCCCCACCCACAAGCGCTTGAGCAGTGCCAGAGGCAGGTACTCGGACTCCACGTCGATCGGAATGTCGGCGTCGAAAGCCATGCACGCGATGGCAAGGGGAGCAAGGGCAACCAGTCCGTCGCCGCTCCGAGCCCGGGCCTCTGTGGCGGTCCAGTACTCCTTGTGCCAATTCAGAGCAGTGGCAAGGGAGTCGTTGAAGGCGACGTTTTCCCGACGCAAATAGAGCTGGAACAGTTCGAGCGGCGGATAGAGAATTTTGAGCATCAACTCCGTACTGGCAACGCGAGCCTGCTCGGGTGCGGTGCCGTTCACCGCCGCCGTCAGCGTGTCCCAAACCTCCGCCCTGCCGAACCACAGATGCTGAAGGGTTTCGATCCACGAATAGACGTACTCATCGAACTCCGCACCGGATGCACGCAGGAAGGACACCGGAACTCGGGCGAGCTGCTCGACCCGCTGGTTTTCCCGGCAGATCACAGCCAGATAGAAGGACGCGAGCCAGTTCCCTGCGTGGAGGTATTCCTGTGGTCCAGTGGCCGGCAGCAACTTCACCTCACCCAGGCTTCCTACCCGACAGTCGACAGGCCCTTCCTGAGCGGTGCCGGCCGCGAAGAGGCCTGTGCCCACCTGCATAGCTGTGACCCAGGCCTCCCACGTTGCAAAGTTTCCCGCGTCAGGGTTGCCGAGGCAGTACCACTTTGCTGCGGACAGCGTCAGCGTCAGCGCATCGAACCGGTCGTCCTCGGACGTCTCGATGTCTTCAAGAGCGCTGCTTGCGGCCTTGATGACGGGCTCCATGACGATATCCACGTTTTCCACGGGGAAGTCATGGCGCGCAACTCGCGTTGCCATTGGTTCTCCTCAGCTAGACCTTGAAGCTCTCAACATCCACACCAGCATAGGAGCCGTTCACGTCGTCCCTGGCCTTGACCAACACATACTCCAGCCGCCCCTCCTTCAACGCCTGCCGCAGGTCAGCCGCGATTTCGGCATCTCGCCCACCACGAGCGGTCATCTCTGCGAAGATTGTCCGCAGATAGACCCGGGTACCCTGTTTTACCCGCATTCCCTGCGCGCCACCGTCGTCTCCAGACCCGGCACGGGACGGGGCCTCCGGGTCCGACTTGCCGTGGCGCCAGTCCAACTGCCCGGACGGAGCCTTCGCCTCGACTACCAAACGTCCGTTCCCATGGAGCTCGAAGGCGGCATCGAACATGTTGGCGCCGTTGGGCGTCTTCGGGAGATCAATGGCCTTGACCACGTCATAGAGGACAGGAACCGCATGCAGAAGGGCTGCCTTTTCGCCCAATGCTTCTGAGATCTTACTGTTGTTCGGCACTCCCGGCAGGCGTCTGTCGAACGCCTGCTGCGCGATATCGACCTTGGCATGGTTTACCAGTGTTGGGGATTTCTTCAACGCTTCTTGCGCATTGATGAGGTCTATCGAGACGCGCCGGTCGCCGGTCGCCTTGTGAAGCTCCGGAAGATTTCCAGGAGGCACTGAATCGACACCAAGAGGCTTCGGGTTAAACCTGACCTCTCGTGGACCGTTTGGCAGATCGTGGACTGCTATCCACTTTCCGGCTGCATTCTTCTTGATTTGGGGCAGGTGCTGTCCGTCGACGAATTCAGTAGAGCTGCCACGACGGCCCAGGATGTCGTAATGTCTCTTGAACCACGCCTGGTCCTCGTTGGCAAGCCGGACATGCTCGTCCCGCCACCATTTCATCTGCTCAGGAGTACGCTGCACCCACTCGGTGCTACCGGCTCCATGACGGAGGTCACCCAGCTGCGGTGAGTGCATGTCCGCTACCTCGTCGCCGGCCCGCGCCGCGTCGTCGAAACCGCCCGGGCCCGGCGCGTCCGGGAGTCCGGAGCCGCTGCCCACGCCGTTGTCTGCCGCGGACCCGCCCGGTACGCCGTTGTGCGCCGGTGAGCCATCCGGCACGTTGCCCCTGCCGCCGCCCGTAGGTGTGGTGTCCCCACTGCGGCCGCCGGCACCGTTGTCGAGGTTGTTGGTCGGCATGTTGTCGCCCGCCCCGCCGCCCGGGGTGCGGTCCTGGACCGGGCCTGGGGCGTCGTCGCCGAGGCGGAGGCCGTCGTCGCCGTGGCCCGGTCCCAGGCGGCCCGCGTCGCCGCCCAGGCGCGCGCCGTCGGCCGCGTCCGCGCCGACGAGGACCGGCTGCCTGGCCGGGGGCAGGACGGAGGGGTTCGTGGCCGGGGCCGGCGCCCGGTCCGGCGTGGCCTGGCCCGGTGGCGTCTCGGGTTTGGCGTCGGTGCCGCGTTGCAGGAGGGTGCCGTCGGGCCCGAGCAGGTCGCCCTTGGCGTTGTAGAAGAAGTCCTTGCCCGCCCCGGGCAGCGGCACCGTGTCCGGCGGCAGTGCTGTCGCGCCGGCCGGGACCTTGACGGTGCCTTCCTCCACCGCCACCGCGCCGGCCGGGACCTCCCCGCGCCTGGGAAGCTGCACCATGCCGTCGCCGAGGTCGACCGCGCCCGCGGGGATCGGTGTGCCCTCGGGCAGCTTGACGGTGCGCGGCGGAACGGCGAACGCGCCCTCCGGTATCGCCGATGCCTCGGGCAGCCGCAGCGTCCCGTCGGCGAGCTTGTACCCGCCCTCCGGCAGGGCGATGGCGCCCTCGGGCAGCGGCGGGACCTGGATCCTGCCCAGGTTCCTGAGGGAGGCCATCGCGTCGCCGATTTTCGACAGCCCCGCGCCCGCGCCCTTGAAGACGTACGTCATCGGGTCGACGACCCGGCTCACCTTGCCCGCGACCGAGAGGGCCTTGGCCACCGCACCGGCCTTGGCCGTCGTGGCCGCCGCGCCTCCCGCACCGCCGGTGAAGACGGTCGTCAGCACGTTGAACGTGACCGCGCCGGCCGCCCGTCCCGGGTGTGCCTCCCAGTCGTCCCAGGCGAGCAGTGCCTTGCCGGTCTCCTTGACCGCGACGCGTGACTCGCGCATCCGCGCGGGGAGTTGCTCCTCCGGCAGCGTCCAGAAGGGGGAGTCGACGCCGAAGACGATGGTGTGGCCCAGCCCCTCGCCCAGCGTGGCGAGGCCGCTCCACGCGTCGCCCGCGGCGTCCCAGCCGTTGAAGCCGGCCAGCGTGCCGATGCCCACGACCGTGGCCCACACACCGTCCACGGCGAAGCCCGTCACGAAGTCGGCGCCGTGCTCCCACACCTGCCATCCCGGTGTGGACTCCTCGACGGCGTCGCCCCACGGCAGGCTCTCGGCCTGCTTGAGGACCTCGGCGTCGTAGCCGTACATGCCCTTCTTGCCGGAGCCGTCGTCCGTCTTCAGTGGTGTGCCGCCGACCAGGGAAACGATTTTGTCGTGGCAGGCCTTCTCGACGTCCTGGAAGGCGGCCCAGACCTCGGCGATCTTGTTGCGCCGGTTGAGGTTCTCGTCGATGAGGTCGGCGTCCTCGCGCCACTCGTCGTCGGCGGCGGGGCCGGTCCGGAACGCCTGGGCCTCCGCCCTCAGTTCGTTCAGCCGCTGCGCCAGCGGCTGGGCGTCCTGGGCATAGGTGCGCAGCGCTCCGGCGATCACCGACAGGTCGGACCCGATCAGCTGAGCCGTGGTCCTGACCGGTTCCGTGACCGCGAAGAGCTGCTCCGCCTCCGGAGCGCGGTAGAACGCCCGCAGGCCACCGAACGTCGTGTGGACGTCGGTCGCCGCGGTGACGATCTTGGTGCTCGCCCCGGAGAGCGCCTTCACACGCTGGTCGAGCTCACACCAGCTGCCGGTGAACTCCGGCACCTCGTACGGATCGACCGGACTGTTGCCGCTCACCGCCCGCTCCCCCCGGCGTCCCGCAGCAGGTCCAGCCGCACCTGACGCGCCGCGTCCTGGGCTTCCTTGGCCGCCGCGAGATCGCCTTCGATGTATTCACCGGTGGCCTTGACCGTCCCCAGGACCGCTGCCTGGATTCGGTCGGCCATGGCCGTCAGGTCCTTCTGCCGCTTCTCCACGTACTCGGACAGCGCCGCGGCGACCGGGCCCAGTGCCTTCTGGGTGACCGGCATCGCCCCCGGCATCACCGGGGACGGCTGCGGCCCCGGCGCGATCGGACCGTTCGGAAACGAGTGGACCGCGGAGCCGGGCACGACCGTGCCTGCCGCCTGCGCGGCCCCCGACAAGTCCGCGATCATCGCCGACAGGACCTTTTCCAGACTTCCGGCCTGCGTGCCGGTGAGCTGCAACTGACCCTGTACGCCCTGCGGTTCGATGTCCCACGACGACATGAACGACGCTCCCCCGTACAACCCGTCCTGCCCCTGTCACCACGTCACGGCCCCGGCCTGACGCCAGGGTGAACACGCCGCCGGTCAGCCGATGTTGTCGACCGCGGCCTTCGCCCGCGCGAGCGTCTGCTGCGCCGTGGCATCGTTCTTCTCCAGCGTGGTCTTCAGCAGCCGGATGATGTTCCGCACCTCTTGCGAGGTGCTGTACCAGCGCAGTTCCTTGCCGTGGTACTCGTCCGCCACGCCGTCCGCCGCGAAGTCCTTCATCGCGTTCTTGACCTGCGCGTCCCGCGCCGCCATCACCAGCTCCAGACGTGCGATCAACGCCTGGATGTTGCCCTGCACCTCGCTCGACGCACCCGTGTCGTACGAACGACGGTCGGCACCCGCACCAGCCATCACAATCACTCCCCGTAAGTTTCCAAAGGTTGCCGGTGGACGGTGAACCGGCAGGTCAGCGGCCGGAGAACCGCGCCGCGTCGAAATTCGCGGCCGACATCTGCGTCCGCGCGTTCTCATCCTGCTCCTGGTCACCGGACCCGAAGGCCGCGTCCATGCCGGACTGGCCGCCGAGGATCGCCGCCAGGGAGGCGTTCAGGTCCGCAGTGATCTCGTCGGCGCGTGACTTGAACAGGTCGAACGCCGCTTTGCCCGCGCCGTTGAACCGGCCCTCCAGCGGCTCGGCCGCCTGGATCAGCTGGCGGATCAACAGCCCGAGGTCCCTGTTCGAGCCCTGCGACTGCGACGCCAGGGTCGACAGGACCTGCGATCCCATGTCGAACTTCATCGAGCTCCCCCGTTCGTTCAGATGGCCATACGAACACTTATGCCTATCAACTCCGGCGTCGCGGCTGCAATCAACATGCGCGACACTCCGGGCAGCAGTCGAAAATGTCACATCGAAGCGGCTCAACAGTGGTCGACGTCCCGCCATTTGGCGCGATCGCGTCCGCTTCGGTGCGCGGCCGTCACTCGCCCTTGAGATGGCTCACCAGCCGCTCGAAGTCCCGCCACCCCGAGAGGTCGGACGGGTCTCCCGGCAGCGGGTAGTACAGGGCCGGGCGCGCCTTCGGTCCGAGTCGGACCGGCGCCACCGACAGCGGCGTACGCCGCGCGCGGTCACCGGGTATGCCACGCACCTCTTCCGCGCCGAGCACGAAGGCCACCGGGACGCCGGGCCCCTCGAAGCGCGGCGGCACCGCCAGATCGCGGCGCGCTTTGCGTATTTGAACAAGCAACGACTGAAGGTCGTGCCGGGTCGCCAGCACCTCCGCCGCCCTGGGCAGAGCGTGCAACGGCGGTTCCTCGTCGGCGCCGTAGCCGAAGGCCAGCGTCACCTCCTCCTCCACGCCCGCCTTCGTACGCCTGATGCGGACCGTTGCCAGTCCTGGGCGGTCCGGGCCGCCGACCACCACGGCCCAGGTCGGCTCCGGCGCCCTGCCCTGGGCGACGTCGGTCAGCCGGCGCGGCGACCACGGGATGTTCGCGGGCTCCGCGTTGCCCCAGCCGGCCGGGGGCGCGCCGGTCAGTTCGCGCCAGACCGCTTCCAGGCCGCGGCCGAGCACCAGCCGCTCGTCCGCCGGGTGGATCGCCCGGAAGGTGAGGGCGAGCTGCCGCTCACCGGTGTCCGCCGACTGCTTGAACGACTCGGCCACGGGAGTACGCGGATCGCCGGCGGTCGCGTCGGGCGACTCGACCGGTGCGAACATGCCTGCCTGCCAGCGCAGCACCGCTCCGGACCGGCCGTCGTAGTAGCCGTCCCGCTCGTCCCGCACGACCCAGCGGGACGGCGCGCCCGGCAGGCTGTCGCGTACGGCGGGGGAGAGGCTGGCGCCCGCGGGGCTGACGATCTGGAGTCCCAGCCCCGCGGCGGCGGCCGCCCGGAAGGCGTCGGACAGCCAGGCCGTCATCGCGATCACCGGCCGGTCCTGGATCACGACGGCCACCGTGTCGGTCAGCACGTCGACGGCCGGCTGGGCGGCGGCGGGCGTGGGCGCGACACTCAGCCCTTCGCCCTTCACCACGGCGAGGGATCGGGCGGCCTCCGGCGGCCAGGCGGACCCGTCCAGCAGAGTGGCCAGCCGGGCGGCGAAGGCGCCCGCAAGCTCCTCGGCCTCCTGGACGCCGGTGGTGGCGCGGGCCTCCGTCCACCAGAACGGAAGCGGCGGTTCCGTGGCACCCAGCAGCCGCTTCGCCTCGCCCGCGACCTCCACGAGCATCGGCGCCTCGACGGAGACGAGCGGCCGGCCCTCCGCGTCGCAGAGCTGCACGACCGCACCGTCGCCCTGGATTCCCACGAGTCTGTCGGGGCCTGCGGCGAGCAGGCCGGCGAGCACGCTCGACGGGTCGGGCATGCGCCGGGTGAGGGCGATGACGTCCTTGGTCATGGGGTCGTCCGGCTCCTGGGTGTGTACACGGTCTGGATCAGGCGGTTCGACTGGCCCCTGCGGATGAGCACGCCTCGGCCGGCGGGCTGCTGAGAGGCGTACACACCAGGGAAGAGCTGGCCCTCGCTCCGGTCGCCCGCCATGAGGATCGCGGAGGCTCCCGACTCGCGCAGGCCCTGCACCAGCGGTTCGTACATGCCGCGCGAGGCGCCCGCGACGCGGCGGGTCAGGACGAAGTGGAGACCGATGTCGACCGCGGAGGGTATGTACGGCAGAAACGGTGTGAGTGGTGACTGGCCCGCGGTCGTCAGGACGTCGTAGTCGTCGACGAGCACCACGATCCGCGGCCCGCTGCCCCAGCTGCCCGGCTCCAGATCGGCGAGGCTCGCGCTGTCGTCCGGCAGCCGCTTCTCGAGTTCGGTGGCGATGCCGGCCGCGAGGCCCGCGCACATCTTGGAGTTGTACGCGTAGCCGCCGTTGAACTCCTCCGGGACGGCGCCGCGCAGGCTCCGCCTGGGGTCCATGACGGCGAAGACCAGTTCGTCCTCGCCGTGCCGCTCGATGAGGCCGTCGGCGATCGTCCTCAGCAGGTTGGTCTTCCCGCACTCGCTGTCGCCCATCACCAGCAGATGCTGGTCGTGCCGGAACAGGTCCAGGGCGACGGGCTCCAGCGCCGCCTGGTCCAGGCCGATCGGCACCCGCAGGGGCTCGGCGGCCGGGCCGGGCAGCAGGTGCGGTTCCAGGACGTGCGGCAGGACCCGTACCGGCTGGGCGACCTCGCCGCTCCAGGCGCCGCGAACCGTGCGGACGGTGCGCTCCAGGACGGCGCCCAGATCCGCCGGATCGGGCGTCGAGTCCGTACGGGGAAGCGCGACCTGTGCGAACAGCTTGCCGTCGGTCAGGACGCGGCCGGGCTCGTCGGGCGACAGGGTCTCGGCGAGCTTGCGGTCGACACTCGACTCCGTGGGGTCGTTGAGACGGAGTTCCACGCGGGTGCCGAAGTTCGACTGGGTGGCGATGCGGACGTCGTTCCAGCGGAGCATGCCCGCCACCACGTGGATGCCGTAGCCGCTGCCGCGCTTGAGGATGTCGACGACGGCGTCGTCCAGTTCCTCGAAGTCGTCGCGCAGCGCTCCGAAGCCGTCGATGACCAGCAGGATCTCCGCGGAGGCCAGCTGCGGCAGCCGGCCCGCGGCGTGCAGAGTGCGCAACTGCTCGACGGAGTCGATGCCGTGCTGTCTGAACAGTTCCTCCCGCGCCGCGAGCATGTTCCGCACCTCTTCGACGGTGCGTGCCGCGCGCTCGCGGTCGGCACGGCCGGCGACGCCGCCGACGTGCGGCAGCCCCGCCAGGGCGGCCAGGCCGCCGCCGACCAGGTCGAGGCCGTAGACGCCGACCTCCTGCGGGGTGTGGGTCAGTGCGAGCGAGAGGACGAGGGTGCGCAGGAGTGTCGTCTTGCCGGACTGCGGGCCGCCGATGACCGCGGCGTGTCCTCCGGCCGTTGTCAGGTCCAGGTACCACTGGCCCTGCCACTGCCTGGCCGGGTCGTCGAGCAGGCCGAGCGGCGCCTGGAGGGGACCCCGCCGTGCGGACAGCTGCATGCCGCGCCGGCCGGCCTCCAGCGGACCCGCGACCTCGCCGAGGGTGATCGCGTCCGGAAGCGGAGGGAGCCAGATGCGGCGCACGGGGCCGGCGGCGCCCTCCAGCTGCTCGACCAGCACTCCCATCTCGGTGGGACCGGTCTCCCGGCGTGGCATCGAGGGACCTCGCGGGGCTGAAGCGGCCGTCTCCCCGGGCGAGTTGAAGGCCCCGTACTCCAGGGCGAGCGGACCGGCGTCCTCCTCGTCGCCCCGCTGCAAGGGGCCGCGGTACGCGCCGGAGACGTAGCCGGCCTTGAAGCGCTCGTAATGGCTGGTGTCGACCTTGAGGAAGCCGAAGCCGGGGAGCGGGGGCAGATGGAAGGCGTCCGTCGTGTCGAGGACCGTGCGGGACTCGTCGGCCGAGAAGGTGCGCAGGCCGAGCCGGTACGAGAGGTAGGTATCCAGTCCCTTGAGCTTGCCGCCCTCGATCCGCTGGCTGGAGAGCAGGAGATGCACGCCGATGGAGCGGCCGATGCGGCCGATGGACAGGAACAGGTCGATGAAGTCGGGCTTCGCGGTGAGGAGTTCACCGAACTCGTCGATGACGACGAACAGGTGCGGCAGGGGGTCCAGGTCCGGCCGCTTCTCGGCGCGGAGAGCCGCGTAGTGACCGATGTCGGCGACGTTGCCCGCGTCCTTGAGCACCTGCTGGCGGCGCTTGACCTCGCCGGCGAGCGAGGCGTGGACGCGTTCCACGAGTCCCGCCTGGTTCTCCAGGTTGGTGATGACACCGGCGACGTGCGGCAGGTCCGCGAACGGCGCGAAGGTGGCGCCGCCCTTGTAGTCGACCAGGACCATGGCGAGGTCCTCCGGCGGGTGCGTGGCCACCAGGGCGAGGACGAGGGTGCGCAGGAGTTCGGACTTGCCGGAACCGGTGGCTCCGACGCAGAGACCGTGCGGGCCCATGCCCAGCTCGGCCGACTCCTTCAGGTCCAGCAGCACCGGTTCGCGGGAGTCGCTGACGCCGATGGGTACGCGGAGGAAGGCGCGCTCTCCGCGCGGCGCCCACAGCTCCGCCAGGTCGAGCCGCGCGACGTCGTCGATTCCGAGCAGGCCCGCGAAGTCGACCGGACCGGACAGGGGCGCGTCGACGAGGGACTCGGCGGACAGGCGCAAGGGCGCCAGCATCCGGGCGAGGCCCTCGGCGAAGGGGATACCGGCGTCGTCCACGGCGCCGTGGGCGCTGACCGGTTCCGTCCGGCGCAGGTCCTCGATGACCACCTGGTCACCGGCCACGGTGATGCGCACACTGACGTGCCCCGGCTCCTGGATCCGCTGTTCGAGCAGATGCAGGACGGTGACCCCCATCTCGTGCAGGCCGACGGCGTCGTCGGGAAGCGGGAGGTCGACGGCGTCCTCCCCGTGCCCGTCGGCGACGACGAGCAGCCGGGCCGTCATGGAGAGCGCGTCCCTGGCCGACAGACCTCGCCGCACCTCGGCCGCGTACGAGGCGCGGCGACGCAGTTCCGGCCCGATCTGCCGCGCGAGCCGGTGGGCGGAGGGGGCGATGCGGCGGGCGGCGACGGGGCCGTCGAACTGGTCGGCGTCGAGCAGGTGCGGCAGCCACTTGGCCCACTCCCAGTCGGCGATCCGGTCCCCGGGGACGGCCAGGGCGACTCCCACGTCGTCGGGTGCGTGCAGGGCGGCGGTCTGGACGAGCAGGGCGCGCGCGACGCGCAGGCAGTCCTCGCGGGGGCCGACGACGCTGACGTTGCCGACACGGTCGAGCGGCACGGTCAGCGGCAGCTCGGTGCCGGTGCGGAAGCGCGCGGTCAGTGCCGACGCCTCGTTGAGCATGAACAGGTCCGGCGGGGTGAGGACCGACGAACCCGGGTCGCCGATCCGCAGGTCGCGCACCGGCATCTCCCCGGTGCCGACCCGCACCCGCAGGAAGTCCCCGTCGACACGACGGCGTTCCCACAGCCGGGCCGGGTCGCGGACGATGTCGTACAGGGCCTGCGGCGGCGGATTGAGGACGTCTGCGCGTTCGCGCCGCTCCCGCTCCTCCGCGGAGAGCTCCTCCCGCAGATCCTCCAGGTAGGCGAGATACGCCTCGCGCTGGGTCCGGCGAGTGCGCTGGGCCTTGCCGCGCTGGGAGAAGACCAGGACGGCGGATCCGGCGATGGTGACGACGAGGACGAGCGCACCGAGCACGGCGAACTGGCTGTTGCGCACGACCGTCATCATGACGACGGAGGACATGACGCCGGCGACGGGCAGCAGCGACATCGCGATGTTGCCGCCCTTCCCCTCCGGAAGGTTGGGCGGCGCCTCGATGGTCCGGGGCTCGGAGTCGGCGGGCGGCCGCGTGGTCCTGGCCGGCCGGTGGATCAGTCGGGTACTCATCGTCGTCCGTCGTTCGCGGTCGGGCTCGGCGGGCTCGGGCTCGGGCTCGGGCTCGGGCTCGGCAGGGTCGCGGGCGGCCTCGGCACGGTGGGACTCGGCATCCGCGGTCAGCGGCCCTGAAGAGAGAGCCGGAAGACCTCCGCCGCGAGACGGGCAGCCGCCTGCCTGGTCGAGTGGGCCAGCAGTCCGGTGCTGATGGGGCCGCCGGCCGCCAGGTGCCGGTCGTACGGCAGGACCTGCACCCTCGCCCCGGTGGCTGCGAGCTGCTTGGCCGCGGCTTCGAGACCCACGCCCGAGTGGGGCGCCAGCTCGGCGAGGACGACGACCGTGCCCGCGATCACGTGCGGGGGCAGCCCCTGCATCCACTGGAGCACCGCATACGTGCTCCCGATGCCCTCCAGCGTGGCCGGGGCGGTCAGGACGCGGGCCTGAGCGGCGGAGAGAGCGACGCGGGCGACTTCGGCGGGCAGCGTCTCGCAGTCGACCACCGTCACGCCGAAGTAGCGCCGCAGCGACACCATCACCCGCTCGTACGCCCGCGTGTCCAGCATCGCGCCGATCTGGCCCTGACTGCCGGGCAGCAGCCAGGCGTTGCCGGGGAGCTGGACCAGATATCCCGTGACGTCGAGCAGCGACATCTGCGGCTCGACGATGTCCGCGACGTCGCCGGTGGTCCAGCGCAGTGTCTCGGCGCCCATCCGCAGCGGCAGCGAGCCGAGCGCCGGGTCCGCCTCGACGAGGAGAACGGGGTCCTGCCGGTAGTGCGCGTACGTGAGGCCGAGCAGCGCCGCGACGGTCGACTTGCCGGCCCCGCCGCGGATGGAGGTGACGGCGATCTGCCGGCCGGTCGTCACCGGCTGCTGCAGCACCTCGGCGGTGCGGGTGGCGCCCGCGATCTCGCGCGCGGCCGAAGAAGCGAGCGTACGGCGCAGGGTGCGCACGGCGCGCGCGGCGAAGGGCTCCCCGCGCCGCGGCCTGCGTCCCGTACCGGCCAGCGCCTGGTCGATCACGGCTCGCGAGTCGGGGGTGCGCTGCGGGACGGCGGCCGGGGCGTACGCGGCCGGGCCGGAAGTCGGCGGCGTCGGGGGCCGGGAGGCTGCCTGGGAAGCAAGCTGCTGCTGCGGCTGCCGCGCATCGCCCAAGGGGGAACGGTTCTGCTCGGCTGCGGTGCCCGCCGGGTCGGTGCCGGGGTGAGCGGTGCGGCCCTGGCCGGCAGCCATGGCACCGGGCGGCGGCGCCGCGGCCGGCTGCGGACCCGGTTGGGCACCGCCGCGCAGATCGCGCAGCACATCGCCCTGCCAGTTGTCCCCGTTCGGCATGTCAGCCTCTCTCCCCCGTTGTACTGCGCCACCCGGAGCGCCGCGCGTCGATTCAGAACTTGTTGAGCAGCTGTCCGTACACGCCGAACACGCCGACGGCGAGCGGGAAGAGTCCGATCACGCCGATGGATTCCACCAGGTCCGCCGTGCGCCGCAGCCGGACCCGCACATGCTCGGCCGGCTGCACGGCGAGGACGAGCAACGGCAGCGCCGCGGCGAGGCACAGCACGGCCAGCGGCGCGAGGCCCCCGCCATGCTGCAGCCACAGCATCATCAGCCGTACGACGAGGGCCGCCGCGGCGGCGAAGAGTGTGGCGACCTCCACCACCAGCGGAAAGGCCCGCGCCCTGGACAGGAGTACCACCGTGACCAGGGACGACAGCGCCACGGTCCACACCGTCGGGTCTTCGGCCAGGGTGACGAGCACGCCGGCGGCGGCGGAGACCGCGGCCACCATCGTCGCCAGCGCGAGTCCGCGGTGTGTGGCCGCGAGCGCGTTGGCCACCTCGTGGCGGCTGACGGAGACTCCGCCCGAGCGGCGGTCGTCGAGTGCGGCGAGTCCGGAGGCCATCAGAGCGAGCCGTGGCAGCAGGCCGAGCAGCACGACGGAGAAGACGGCCATGACGGCGCCGAGCCGGGCCGGATCGCTCTGAACAGAGGCAACGCCGCCCCACACGGCGCCGACCGCAGCCGTGGCCCCAGCACCGGTGAGTCCACCGCGGCCGAGCGGCGAGAAGAGGCCGAGCAGCGCCAGCATGAGAATCACTGCCCCCGCGACAGCGGCGACGCGGCCGTCCACCGGCCAGTCGTGCGCGTCGGCGGCCGTCCACGCCGCGAGGACGCCCAGGCCACCGGAGGCGAGCAGCAGCGCGGTCGACAGGCCCTGGTTCCGTCCGAACCTGGACACGAGCGCACCCGCCGCGGAAAGCACGAGAGCGACCACCGTCATGGCACCGGCCAGAGCGCCGAGGGGGAACTCGCGGCGTGCGAGCAGTGCGGCGGTCACTGTGAAGACGACGGTCGCCACGCCCGCGCCGACGCGGCGTGCGGCGGGACGCCAGCGCCAGGCCCGCAGGTCGAGGTCGTCGGCGACGAGATCGGTGACGTCGTGCACCACCGGCGCGGGCGGCGCGGAGTGGGTCCTGACGAGCCGCAGCACGGCGCCGTCGGGGATACCGGCCGATGCCAGCGTGCTGTCGTGCGGCAGGGCGGAGCCGTCGGTCGCGATCAACTGCCGTGTCAGCGGCCGGGTGGCGACCCGGTCGTCCAGCAACTGGAGGATGTCGGGGAGCAGTTCGCCGATCGCGGTGTCCGACGGAAGGACGATGTCGGCGCGTCGCCGCTCGCCGACCAGGGTCACCCGGCTGAGCTGCGCGCGGGGGGCCGCCGCTGCGCTCACCACCGCGTCACCGGCTGCCCGTAGTGGTGTGCCTGACGCTGCTCCTGCTCGGCCTTCTGCTTCGCCAGCGTGTGCTGCAGGAAGGACCAGCCGACGCACCCCGCGCACAGGACCGCCGCGATGACGACTCCCGCGAAGACCTTTCCCAGCCGCTCGTCCGCCGTACGCCGCGTCCGCTGCGCGCCGAACAGCAGCGCGTCCCGCATCCTGCGCCGGCGTACGGCCACCGACTCCAGCAACTGGCTGTCATAGTCCCGTGCCACGCGAAGTCCCCCCTCACTTTGCCTGTGCAACATAGAACACAAGTGCGCGGACGGTACACACCAGGGTCGTCCACCGGCCGGAGCCGGGTAGCGGCCGGTGGCGTCGGGTGGCCGAATACGGACGGGTGACGTGTGGGGCGCAAGTAGGGTCGGCGGGACGTTGGCAGGCACACCGGCATCGCTGAAGAGGCGGAGAGCGCGCGTGATCGACGACAACCGGCCCGACCAGGTCTCGATACCGTACGACGTGCCGACTTCCGCACGGGCCTACGGGTGGATGCTGGGCGGCAAGGACAACTACGAGGTCGACCGTGCCTTCCTGCTCGCCACGCTGCCGGCGTTCCCCGAGTGTGTGGACATCGCCCGGCAGAACCGGCAGTTCCTCTACCGGGCCGTCCGGTATCTGACGCAGGAGCTGGGAATCCGCCAGTTCCTGGACATGGGCTGCGGGCTGCCGACCGATGACAACGTCCACCAGGTGGCGCAGCGTTTCACGCCGGACGCCCGGGTCGTGTACGTGGACATCGACCCGATCGTGCTCGCGCACGGGCACGCGCTGCTCGCCGACAACGCGACGACGACCGTCATCACCGCCGACATGCGGGACCAGCAGTCGGTGCTCGACCATCCCGATGTGCGGCGGCTGATCGACTTCGAGGAGCCGGTGGCGGTGCTGTTCCTCTCCGTGGGGCACCACCTCGTCGACGCCGACGACCCGCGCCGGATCCTGCGTACGGTCATCGACCGGGCGGCGCCCGGCAGCTGTGTCGGCTTCTCGCACGTCGTGTCCGACGATCCGGTGCGCGGCGCGGAGATGACCGAGCACATCTCGTCGGGCGGCATCCCCTGGCAGACGCGGACGCCGGCCGAGGTCGACGCGCTGGTGGAGGGGCTGGTGCCGGTGGAGCCGGGCCTGGTCGATCTGGCCGACTGGCGGCCCGACCCGGACCAGCCGCCGCTCGCCCCGGTCCACCCGGACCTGGCGCCTTACCTCGGGGCCGCGAAGGCGAACAAGGACGGCAAGGGCCTGTACGAGTACGGCGGGATACTGCGCGCGCCCCAGGCGTAGACGCCGGTGCCCGCCGTCAGGCCAGCGCGATGAACAGGACCAGCGCCAGTACGGCGATCCCGCAGCCGTACAGCGCGGAGGTCACGGAGCGGGCCTCCGCGGACGGGTCGGCGCCTCCGGCTCGGGCGAGGCCCACGGCGGATTTCAGCAGCAGGGTGAGAGCGGCCGCACAGCAGACCGCGATCAAGGAGTCCGTCACGCGGTGACGATCTCACGGCCCGTCAGGTCACGCATCCCGGGACGTTTCGCCGCCGTCGGGCGGGGCGGTGAGCTCGGCGAGGGTGTCCGTCAGCCACTTCGTCCAGAAGGTCTCCAGCTCGATGCCGCCCCGCAGCACCACATGGCGCAGCCGGTCCTGCTTGCTCACCCGGCGCTCCGGCGGGAAGTCGCGCTCCTCGATCGCCAGATATCCGGCCAACTGGGTGCGGTGCAGCTCCAGATGGCGTACGAGCTCCGCCTCCATGTCCGCGCCGCCCACCACCGCCGCCGCGCGCAGGCGCAGCAGCAGCGGGTCGCGGATCTGCCGGGGGTCCTCGGGACGGGTGACCCAGGCCGCCAGTTCCTCCCGGCCGGCGGGCAGAACTTCGTAGTCCTTCTTCTGGCCCCGGGTCGGCTGCTCGGACGGCAGGGCCCGGATGTGGCCGGCCTGCTCCAGCTTGCCCAGTTCGCGGTAGATCTGCTGGTGGGTGGCCGACCAGAAGTAGCCGATCGACTTGTCGAAGCGGCGGGTCAGCTCCAGGCCCGAAGAGGGCTTCTCGAGCAGGGCCGTGAGGATCGCGTGGGGCAGGGACATGGCCGCATCGTAGGACCCGTGCGGGGGAGGGACGGCGGCGCGTCGGGACGCCCGTGGGGGGCGGCGCCCCCACGGGTTCCTCCTGCGTCAGCTCGCCCAGACCTCGGCCTCGTCGGCCGGGACGGCGGTGGCCAGGCCCAGTTCCTTGCGGGCGGCGACCGTCTTGTTCGGGTCGAGGCCGGTGAAGGCCGGGTCGTAGGCCAGGTAGAACGCGTCGGCGTCGGCGGCCTTCGCTGCCTTGTTCCACTCGGCGGCGGTCTTGGCGAGCTGGGAGCGGAGCTTGCCCGTCTCCGCGCCGTCGATGCCCTCGAGGCCCTTGACGTGCGTGTCGAGGGCGGCGGCGACGGCCTTGGCCTGTGCCTTGTAGCCGGGGAGGTCGTCCTCGACGGACTCAGCCTCGGGCTGGTTCGTCCACAGGGCGTCGTACACGCCGTTGGCGCCCTTGAGGTACTCGGCCTGGCCGGCCTTCATGCCGCCGGCCGCCTTGAGGGAGCCGCTGAACGTGCCCTTCTCCTTGGTGTACGTGCAGCTCACGGCGCGGTCGCCGGTCGACCAGCTCTCTGCGGTCGGGGTGTAGTAGAGGATGTCGACGCCCTTCGGGAGCGCCCAGGTGTCCGGGGCGAACTTCTGCGCCTCGGCCGGGCACCGCTCGTCGGCGATCGCCCAGATCGCGTCGTTGCCGGGGAACGTCTTGGCCTCGTCGAGCTCGAACTCACCGACGACCTGGGCCTGGTGGGGCTCACCGCAGGGCACGACCTCGATGGCGAACGTCTCGCCCTCGGCCTCCTTGCCGTTCGGGTTGTAGCAGTCACCGATGGCGAGCGAGAACACCGACCGCTGGCGGGCGACCTTCTTCGCACCGTCCTTCGCGCTGTCGACGACTTCCGAGCACCCCACCGCGCCGACCGCGAGCAGGACGACGGCGGCGGCTATGCCGCGCGGGGGACGGGACGGGGGGCGCAGGGTCATGACGCGTACATCCTCTTACGAAAACCTTATGAATGTCGTGCGCATGGTATGCCACTCGTGTGGCCGGGGGATGGCGTGACGTGTGGCCGGGGGATGGCGTGACGTGTGGCCGGGGGATGGCGTGACGTGGAACGGCGGGAGGGCGCGGCGGTCCGCTGCGCGGGGCGTGTTCCCCACCCCGCCCCTTCCCGAACCGGGCTCTGCCCGGACCCGCGCCTCAAGCGCCGGCGGGGCCGGAACTGCCGGTCTCGTGGGGGGCTCCGCCCCGAACCCCGCGCCTCGAACGCCGGCGAGGCTTGAGTTGCCCCGTCGGCGAGGCTGATTTCACTGAGCGAAATTGAGCCCGCCCGGCGATTGAGGGCACGGCCGAAGGCCGTACGGGGCCCGGGGCTTGCCCGCCAAGCGGCGGAGCCGCACATCCGGTACAGCGGGAAGGGGCGGGCAGGGGACAAGCCCGCCGCAGGCGCACCCACCCCCGCCCGGGCTACAGCGTGGCTGCCAGCCGCGTCCCCTGGTCGATCGCGCGCTTCGCGTCCAGCTCCGCCGCCACGTCCGCGCCGCCGATGAGGTGGACGGTGCGGCCCGCCCCCGTCAGCTCCTCGTACAGCGAGCGCTGCGGCTCCTGGCCGGTGCAGAGGACCACCGTGTCGACGGGCAGGACGGACGCCGTGCCGTCGACGGTGAGGTGCAGGCCCTCGTCGTCGATGCGGTCGTACGTGACGCCGGCCGTCATCGTCACGCCGCGGTGCTTGAGCTCCGTGCGGTGGATCCAGCCCGTCGTCTTGCCGAGACCGGCGCCGACCTTGGTGGTCTTGCGCTGGAGGAGGTGCACGACGCGCGGCGGGGCCGGGCGCTCCGGCTTCGTCAGGCCGCCGGGGGCCGCGTAGTCCATGTCGACGCCCCACTGGCGGAAGTACGTCTGCGGGTCCAGGCTCGCGCCCTCGCCGCCGTCGGTGAGGTACTCGGCGACGTCGAAGCCGATGCCGCCGGCGCCGATGACGGCGACCCTCCCCCAGCCTTCGGCCGGGGGGACCCCCATCTCGCTTCGCTCGCCGACGGGCGCGCCGTCGCGCAGGACGTCGAGGTAGGTGACGACGCTCGGGTGGTCGACCCCGTCGATGTCGGGGGTCCGCGGCGTGACGCCGGTGGCGACGACGACCTCGTCGAAGTCGGCGGCCGGCAGGTCGGCGGCGGTGACGCGGACGCCGAGGCGGACCCGGACGCCGTGCTCCTTCAGCTGCGTGCGGTAGTAGCGCAGCGTCTCGTCGAACTCCTCCTTGCCCGGGACGCGCTTGGCGATGTTGAGCTGGCCGCCGATCTCGTCGGCGGCATCGAAGAGGGTGACGTCGTGGCCGCGGCCGGCGGCGGAGACCGCGCAGGCGAGCCCGGCCGGTCCGGCGCCGACGACCGCGACGCGCTTCTTCAGCCGGGTCGGCGCGAGGACGAGCTCGGTCTCGTGGCAGGCGCGCGGGTTGACCAGGCAGGACGTGATCTTGAGGTTGAACGTGTGGTCCAGGCATGCCTGGTTGCAGCCGATGCAGGTGTTGATGGCGTCGGCGCGACCGGCCCGCGCCTTGGCCACGAACTCGGGGTCGGCGAGGAACGGGCGGGCCATCGAGACCATGTCGGCACGGCCGTCGGCAAGCACCTGCTCGGCGACCTCGGGGGTGTTGATCCGGTTGCTGGTCACCAGCGGCACCGAGACGGAGCCCATCAGCTTCTTGGTCACCCAGGTGTACGCGCCGCGCGGCACGGACGTCGCGATGGTGGGGATACGGGCCTCGTGCCAGCCGATACCGGTGTTGATGATGGTGGCGCCGGCCGCCTCGATCCCCTTGGCGAGCGCGACGACCTCTTCGAGGGAAGAGCCGCCGGGCACCAGGTCCAGCATGGAGAGCCGGTAGATGAGGATGAAGTCCTCGCCGACCGCCTCCCGCGTGCGGCGGACGATCTCCAGGGGCAGCCGGGTGCGGTTCTCGTACGAGCCGCCCCAGCGGTCGGTGCGGTGGTTGGTGGCGCTCGCGATGAACTCGTTGATGAAGTAGCCCTCGGAGCCCATGATCTCGACGCCGTCGTAGCCTGCCGACCGGGCGAGGACGGCCGCGCGGACGAAGTCGGCGATCGTCTCCTCGATCTCGTCCTCGGTCAGGGCGTGCGGGACGAACGGGCTGATCGGGGCCTGGATGGCGCTGGGGGCGACGAGGTCCTGGTGGTACGCGTACCGGCCGAAGTGGAGGATCTGCATGGCGATCCTGCCGCCCTCGGCGTGCACGGCGTCGGTGACGACCCGGTGCCGGGCGGCCTCTTCCTCGGTGGTGAGCTTGGCCCCGCCCTCGTAGGGGCGGCCGCGGTCGTTGGGGGCGATGCCGCCGGTGACGATGAGGCCGACGCCGCCGCGGGCGCGCTCCGCGTAGAAGGCGGCCATCCGCTCGAAGCCGCGTTCCGCCTCCTCGAGGCCGACGTGCATGGAGCCCATCAGGACACGGTTGGGCAGCGTGGTGAACCCGAGGTCGATCGGGCTCAGCAGATGCGGGTACGGCGCCGGCCCGGCCGTGGTGGTGCTCGTACTCGTCGTCATCGGTGCCTCCTCGCACAGGGGTGTCGACTGAAGTTCTAGCGGTCCGGCGGAGGCTTGTGCAACAAAGTGCATAATGATTCGCGCCACAGATCATCACCGATAGGACATACGTACTGATCGGCCATACGGGTGATCCTGGTCATACGAGCAGCTTCCGGACCTTTACCGTGGCGCCGTGGCGGGATGGCAGCACGTGAGCGCACTGGGTGTCGCGGCGGTTCTCGGAGCGCAGGGGGCCGGAGTCGTGGCCCTGTCGCCGGGGGGTGACGACGGACCGGGCGGCCGGGCGGACGTATCGGTCACCGCGCCCGGACCGGAACCCGAGCCCGGCCGGAGCCCGTCGGCGCCCACCCCGTCGTCATCGGCTTCCACCCCGTCGTCATCGGCATCCGTGTCGGCGTCGTCCGTGTCCGTGTCCGCTTCGTCGGTGTCCGTGTCGGCGTCGTCCGTGTCCGTGTCCGTGTCGGCCGTGGTGCCGGGGCCGGCCGGGATCGGAATCTCCGTCTGCGTGGTCATCGGCGCCGGACACTGCCCGCCCCCGCCACCCTGCCCCACACCGACGCCACCGCCGCCGCCCCCGACTCCCGTGCCGCCCACGCCCCCCGCACCGAAGCCGCCACCCGCGCCGTCGCCCCCGGCGCCCACGACACCGCCGCCCACGCCTCAGCCACCTCCGTCACCCTCCCCCACGCCACCGCCACCGCCTCCGCCCGCCGCACAGGCCGGCCCCCCGGCTCCACCCCCGGCACCGCCTGAGCCGGCACCCCCGGAGCAGCCCGCCCCCGCGCCGCCCGCCGCCGCCCCGCCGCCGGAGCGCGTCGAGGCCGTCGCCATCCGCACGTACCGGCCCGCGACCCGCGCGCCCGAGCGCGCCGGCACGCCGCTCACCGTGCTGATGCTGGTCACCACGATTCCGGCCGTCCTCGCCGCGGCCCTGCTGCGCCCCCGCTCGCAGTCCGTCGCGCGTCGCGGCCGCGCCTGAACACGACTCGCACGGCCCCACCGACTCCCCACACCACCGGAGACCCTCATGTCCGAATGGCTCGTCCTGGCCGTCGTGATGGCCGCCGCCTGCGCCGTCGTCCTCATCGTCACGGTCCTCAGCCAGCGCGCGGCCCGTCCCACGGCGGCGGCCGCCCTCGACGACCGCGAGGCGCCGCAGACCCCGGACGTCCTCGAGTACATGGTGATGATGGTCGGCGTCGTGTACGCGATCGTGCTCGGGCTCGCGATCGCCGGCGTCTGGGAGGCGCGCGGCGCGGCGCAGGACGCCGTGCGCACGGAGGCGCAGGCGCTGCACGAGGTCACCCAGCGGGCCCAGGTCTATCCGGCCGACTTCCGTGACCGGCTCCGTACGGACATCGACACGTACGTCTCCGAGGTGGTCGATGCGGAATGGCCGCGGATGGTCGAGCAGCAGGAGCTGTCGTCGCGCGGGACCGAGCTGCTGGCGGCGGTGCGCTCCGACGTCGCGGAGCGGGAGCCGAAGAACGAGCTGGAGGCGCAGGCCTACCAGCCGATGCTCGACCAGGTGGCCGCCGCGGAGGACGCGCGCAACGCCCGCGCGGCGGGCGCCGAGGAGACGCTGCCGGGCATCGTGTGGTTCGGGCTGATCAGCGGGGCCGTGGTGACGATCGGGCTGATCTTCACGATGCAGATCGGCCGTACGTTCCGTGAGCTGCTGCTCGCGGGGCTCTTCAGCGCGCTGATCGCCTTCCTCCTCTTCCTGGTGTGGGACTTCGACGCGCCGTTCGGCCGCTCCGGCTCCGAGTCGGCGGACGCCTTCCGGCAGCTCTTCCCGGCCGCCGCAGGCCGGGGCTGAGCGCCACTCCCCCTCTGCGGGCCCTCGCCGCCCCGACCGCCGTGTACGCGGCGTCGGAGGACTGGGGAGGCACGGGCGCCTCGATGACGGCCACCCTGCCCGACCGCATCGCCCGCGCGGGCGGCGAGCTCGCGGCCCTGGTGACCGGGCCGGCCATCGCCGGGCCCCGCCGCGACACGGCCACCGGGGACCTGTTTGCGTAGTTTTACGTAGGCTGGCAAGGAGCTACAGCTACGGAGGTGGCGGGAATGGCGGACAAGGCAGCCGCGGGCAGGATCGTCGTCGGCGTGGACGGCTCCGAGCCGTCGATCAGGGCCCTTCGCTGGGCGGCCCGGCAGGCCGGGCTGACCGGGGACGCCCTGGAGGCGGTCATCAGCTGGGAGTACCCGGCGGCCGGCTGGGCCACTATGGTCGCCGCCATCCCGGCCGACTTCGACCCGCAGGCGCTCGCGGGCCAGGTCCTCGACGAGACCCTGGAGCAGACGCTCGGCGACGAGGCCGCCGCCGTCACCCGCACGGTCCTGATCGGCAACCCGGCCCAGGCCCTGATGGACCGCTCCGACGGCGCGTCCCTGCTGGTCGTGGGCGACCGCGGCTACAGCGGCTTCAAGGCCACCCTGCTCGGCTCGGTCGGCCTCCACCTCACCCAGCACGCCCCGTGCCCGGTCGTCGTGGTCCGCGGCGCCGCCACCTGACGGCCGGGCCCCCGGGCCTCGCCCGGTCAGGCGGGGACGGCCTCCTCCACCACGTCCGCGACCACGCAGGCGACGTTGTCCGGGGCCCCGGCCCCGTGGGCGAGCGCGATCAGGCCGGTGACCGCGTCGTCCGGGTCACCGGCGGACTCGACGGCCCGCCTGATGTCCCCGTGCGGCACGGCCGCGAACAACCCGTCGGAACAGAGCAGATACCGGTCGCCCGGCTTCGCCTCGTGCAGCCGCAGATCCGGCCGGGCGATCCCCTCGCGGCCGTCCTCCGACAGGTCCCTGCGCGCGGCGGTCTCCGCCTCGACCCCGGCCCAGTACGCCCGGACCTGCCGGGCGGCCGCCGACGCGTCCGTTTCCGCGAGGTCGCAGACCGCCCGGATACGGGCCAGCGGCATACCGATCCGCCGCAGCCATGCCACCAGCCGGGCACGTTCGCCCTGTGCCCGGTCGTAGTAGCGGCAGCCGGTGAAGGGTCGGTGTGGGCGGGGCGCAGCAGGCCCAGTTCGTCGTAGCGGCGCAGCGCCTTCGCGGACAGCCGGGAGACACGGGCGAACGCCCCGATGGTCAGCAGGTCCATGGCTCCCGGCTCCTGATTTCTCGTCGGCCGGGCGCCTCGCCCGGCACGCTCGATGCTGGGCGTTCCCTCGGGGGGAAGGTCAAGCGCGGGCGCCCCCGGCCGGCCGGCGCGGGGTCACTTGCGGTTGTAGAGGCGCATCGTGACCGAGCCGAAGACAATCACGAGCAGTGCCGACCAGCCCAGGGACCAGGCGATGTCGGCCGCCGGCCAGTCGCCCGCCATCAGTTCGCGGACGGCCGTGGAGACATGGGTGACGGGCTGGTTGTTGACGAATGCCTGGAGCCAGCCCGGCATGGTGCTCGGGTCGACGAAGACGTTGCTGAGGAAGGTCATCGGGAAGATGACCATCATGCTGACGCCCATGACGGACTTCTCGGTGCGCAGCAGCAGACCGAACATCGTCCAGATCCAGGAGAACGCGAACGAGAAGACCAGCAGCAGCACGACGCCGAGCGCGATGCCGACCGGTCCGCCGCCGGGGCGGTAGCCGATGAGGAGGCCGACCGCGAGCATCACGACCGAGGCGATCAGATAGCGGACGACGTCACCGAGGAGGTAGCCGACCATCGGCGCGGGCCGCCAGATCGGCAGCGTGCGGAAGCGGTCGAAGACGCCCTTGGTGATGTCGTTGTTGACGGCCACCCCCGTGTACATCGTGATCATCACGACGCTCATGGTGAGGATGCCCGGCAGCAGGAACTGCACGTACGCGTCGACGGAGCCGGCGATCGCGCCCCCGAAGAGGTACGTGTACATCAGCACCATCATGATCGGGAACGCCGTCACGTCGAAGAGCTGCTCCGGCACATGCTTGATCTTGAGCATGGCGCGCCAGCCGAACGTCAGCGACGCCGACCACGCCGTGGGCCGCGCCGGCCGTTCCGTCGCCACCAGCAGCGAGGCGAGGTCCTCCGTCCTCGGCGCTTCGAGCGCGAGGTCGCCGGGATCCTTGGCGGTGGTCGCGGTCGTCATGCCGCCTCCCCCTTCTTGTCGGTCAGGGCGAGGAAGACCTCGTCCAGGCTGGGCTGGCCCAGCGCGAAGTTGTCGACGGTGATGCCACAGCGGGCCAGTTCGGCCAGCGCGTGGGCCGCCTGCTCGGCCGAGCCGCGCTCGGTGCCCTGTCCGTTGACGCGGGCCGTGAGGGCGACCGGGTCGGCGTCCAGCAGCACTTCCGCGCCCAGCGCGGCGGCCAGCACCCGCTCCGCCTCCGGCCGCTGCTCGGCGTCCCGCAGCCGCAGATGCACGGCCCCGGAGCCGACGGACGCCTTCAGCTCGCCCTTCGTGCCCTCCGCGATCACCCTTCCGTGGTCGATCACCGCGATACGGGAGGCGAGCCGGTCGGCCTCGTCGAGATACTGCGTCGTCAGCAGCACGGTCGTCCCCTGGGAGACGACGGCGCGGACGATGTCCCAGACCTGGTTGCGGCTGCGCGGGTCGAGGCCGGTGGTCGGCTCGTCGAGGAACAGCAGGTCCGGGGTGTTGAGGATGGACGCGGCGATGTCGATGCGGCGCCGCATGCCTCCCGAGTAGTTCTTCACCTGCTTGTCCGAGGCGTCGCGCAGCCCGAACGCCTCCAGCAGCTGGGCCGCCCGCTCGCGGGCCGCCGGCTTGCCGTGGCCGAGCAGCCGGCCGAGCAGGACCAGGTTCTCCGTGCCGGTCAGGTCCTCGTCGACCGAGGCGTACTGCCCGGTGAGGCTGACCCTGCTGCGGACCGCGTCGGCGTCCTTCTGCACGTCCTTGCCGAAGACGCGGGCCTCGCCCGCGTCGGGCCGCAGCAGGGTGGCGAGCATCCGGACCGTGGTCGTCTTGCCGGCCCCGTTCGGGCCGAGGACGCCGTAGACCGTCCCGGCCGGCACCAGGAGGTCGACGCCGTCCACGGCACGGTTGTCACCGAAGACCTTCACCAGCCCGCTGGTCTCGATCGCCAGATCTGTGCCTGTACTCATCGTCCGTTCGTCCGTCCCTCGGTTCCTTCGCTCCGTCCGTGCGATACAGACGCGTGCAGTACAGACGCGATCCGCTGCCGGAAGTCATCGGTCGGGACGGCGCCGCGTCACTCCCGTGTGTAGAAGAAGTAGAAGACGGCGGCTCCCACGCCCGCGCCCACCCCGACGCCGATCCCCGCGGCTCTCAGGACGCTCCCGCCGGCCAGACTGATCAGGAAGCCGATGGTCACGGCGGTCAGCGCCCCGTACGCAAGCGCGCGCGGTTCACGCGGCAGCCTGTGCTGGATTCGGCCCAGCCCGAAGGCCAGGGCCGTGAAGACCACCGCGGTGATCACGCCGAGGACCCACTGGCCGCCGGTCGCGACGCCGCCCTCCTCGGTCCGTCTGATGACGGCGGCCCAGATGCCGAAGGTCAGGCCCAGGGTGACGGGCAGCGCCCAGGCGAACGGGCTGTGCTGCCGGGATTCGTGCGTCCTGCGCCGCCGGTGCGGCATCGCTGCGTGTGCGGCCATGGCAAGGGCTCCTTTCTGTCCCCCCGCACCCCCTCTTCAGGGCACACCAGCACGCCGCCGCGGGCAAGTCCTGGGCGGGCCGCCGCACGGACGGGCGCGCAACTGACCGGCCCGTACCCGCGTCTCACCGCGGACGGGGGAGACAGGCGGACGCACGGACGGACGGGGAGACTGCAGACGTGGAGGCCGGTGGGGACGGGACGACCCGGAAGACGGCGGGACGCGCCGGGCACGGTGGCGGGTGGCTCGCCGGGCTGCTGCTCGTCGTGCCGACCGCGGTCGCCGCCTGCCGGGTCGCGGACACGGACGGTGTCACGCCCGTACCGCAACTGCTGGCCTTCCTGCCGTGGCTGCTGGCGCCCGCGGGCGCGGCCCTGCTGCTCACGCTGCTGACGCGGCGACGCCTCCTCGCCGGCTGGGCGGTCGCGGTGCTCGCGGTCATCGGGTGGTTCGTCAGGCCGTACGACACCGGGCTGACCGAGAAGCCGCCGGGCCCGGTCGTGGCCCGGCTCTCGGTACTGACGTCGAACGTCGAGTTCGGGCGGGCGACGGGCGCGCTGGTGGAGACGGTCCGCCGGGAGCGGCCGGACCTGGTGTTCGTCCAGGAATGCGACCACGCGTGCGCCGAGGCCCTGGAGTCGGACCTGCCGCGCGCCGACTACCCGCACCGCGAGGCCGTCGCGGGCGGCGGGTCGTCCGGCTCCGCGATCCTGAGCAGGCATCCGCTGCGGCCCGCCCCCGGAGTCGACAGTGCGCTGGCCATGCCGGGCGGGGTCGTCGACGTCGCCGGGCGCCGGATCGCCCTCCAGCTCGCGCATCCCCTCCCGCCGGTGCCGGGCGCCGTGCACGACTGGCGTCGTGAGCTGGGCCTGCTGCGGGAGTACGCGGCCGGCGCGAAGGACGGTCCGGGCATCGTCGCCGGCGACTTCAACGCGGGACAGGACCACGCCGCCTTCCGCGGCATCCTCGGGGCCGGGCGGCTGAGCGACAGCGCCACCGTCGCCGGCGCGGCCCGCACGCCCACCTGGCCGGCGGGATCGGCCGGGCCGCTGGGGACGCAGATCGACCATGTGCTGGTCAGCGAGGACTTCTCGGTGCGCGAGGTCCGCTTCCTCGACCTTCCCGACACGGATCACCGGTCGCTGCTGGTGGAGCTGGAACTGCACGACGTGCGCTGACGGCCCGCGCGCGCGAGAGTCGAGCGAGAGGGCCCTGCGCGGGTTCACGCCGGAACCGGGAGCGGACGCCATGGATCATGAGCAGAACAGCGAGAAGGTCGACGAGCAGATCATCGACAACATCGGCAACCTCGTCGCGGAGGAGCGGGCCCTGCGTGACCGCTCCACCGGACAGCAGGGGCTCGGCCGGGACGAGCAGGCCCGGCTGCGCGAGCTGGAGATCCAGCTCGACCAGTGCTGGGACGTGCTGCGGCGGCGGCGCGCCAAGGCCGAGTTCGGCGAGGACCCCGGCACGGTGAAGGAACGGCCCGCGGACGAGGTGGAGAACTACCGCAGCTGAGCGGGGCCGGGGCGGGGCTTGCGCCACCGGGCCCGTTCGGGGTCTCTTGATGCCATGGGACGACGTGACGGCGGCACCGGGGAACACACAGGACGCCTGACCCCGCCGGAGTGGCTGACACACGGGCTGCGGCCGCAGCCCGATCCCGTCCCCAAAGCCGCCGTCGGACGCGCGGCGCTCGCCCTGGCCGCGCCGCTGGCCGTGGGACTCGCCGCCGGACGCCCCGAGTACGGCGCGCTCGTGTCGATGGGCGCCCTGGCCGGTGTCATCGGCGACACCGCCGACGCCTACCGGATGCGGCTGCTGAACATCGCCGTGCCGCAGTTCTTCGGCGCGGTCGGCGTCACGCTCGGCATCCTGGTGTACGGGGAAGGCTGGGCCGCGGTCGGCGCGCTCACCCTCGTCGCACTGGTGTCGGGCATGATCTCCTCGATCGGCGCGGTGGCCTCCGTGTCGGGGCTGCTGCTCCTGCTGAACGCCGTGGTAGGAGCGGGCCTCCCGATGCCGGGCCCCTGGTGGCAGGCCCCGCTGCTGCTCTCGCTCGGCGGGCTGTTCGTCCTCTTCCTGACCCTGCTCGGCTGGCCGCTGCGGGCGCGGGTGCCCGAACAGTCGGCGGTCGCCGCGACGTATCGCGCCGTCGCCGACCTGCTGGCGGCGGCGGGCACCACCGACTACGACGAGCGCCGGCAGGAGGTCACCCGGTCGCTCAACACCTCGTACGACCTGATCCTCGCCCGCCGTGCCCGTGACCACGGCCGCCGCAGCCCCCTGGTGCAGCTCCTCGCCCAGGTCAACGTGTTGATCCCGCTGCTCGAGGCGGCCGCCGCCGCCCATCTGTACGGTCGGGCCTCCCGCCGCCCCGAGATCGCCGCCGCGGTGCGCGAGCTGGCCGTTTCGGTGGAGCAGCGCCGCGGCAGCGCGCCCGAACTCGTGCTGCCCGTCCCCGAGGGCCCCGCCGACCGCGCCGTGAACAGCGCGCTGCGCCACGCCTTCGCGGTCGTCCACCACCCCGACCCGGACCCCTCGGGCATGGACGACCGGCTCGGCCGGCCCGCCCCGCTCGGCGTCCGGGCGCGGAGCGCGGTACGCAACATGCTGCTGTCGGAGCCGTCGTGGCGTTACGGGCTGCGGCTCGCGCTCTGCATCGGGCTGGCGCAGACACTCGTCTCTCTGGTCCCGGTGACGCGCTCCTACTGGGTGGCCCTCACCGTCACGTTCGTCCTCAAGCCGGACTTCGGGTCGGTGTTCTCCCGCGCGGTGCTCCGGGCGTTCGGCACGGCGGCGGGCCTGCTGGTGGCGGCCGCCGTGCTCTCCGCCGTCGAGCGCGGCTGGTGGGACGTGCCGGTGATGATGCTGCTCGCGGCGCTGATCCCGGCGTTCTCCGTGAAGGGCTACGCCTTCCAGACCGCGGCGATCACCCCGGTGATCCTGATGCTCTCCGACATCCTCAACCACGAGGGTTTCCATCTGGTGCTTCCGCGTCTGGTCGACAGTCTCCTCGGCTGCGCGATCGCCCTGGTGGCCGGCTATCTGCTGTGGCCGGAGAGCTGGCACACCCGGATCGGGGACCGGCTCGCGCAGTGCGTCGAGGACACGTCGCGCTATGTGGCGTGCGCGTTCGGCGGCCTGGACCCGGCGCGGCGGGCCCATGCCCGGCGGCGGATCTACCGGGACCTGTCGTCGGTGCGCTCCGAGTTCCAGCGCGCCCTGACCGAGCCGCCGCCGACCGGCAGGCGGGCCGCGGCCTGGTGGCCGCTGGTCGTGGCCGTCGAGCGGATCGTGGACGCGACGACGGCGGCCCGGGTCCGCGTCGACCACGGGGCCGAGCCGCCCGGCCCGGACGAGGTCGCCGGTGTCGAGCGGCAGCTGCGCGAACTGGCGGACGGACTGCGCTCGAGCGAGGTGCTGGTCGAGGTGCGGGCGGACCTGCCGGGCGACGACGAGGGCGTGCTCGCGCCGCTGCGGCAGGAGGTCAGGGCGGCGCGGGCGATCGCGTCGCCCTCACCGGGGCGCTGAGGGCGGGCCGGTCAGGCCGGCCGGGCCGCTGAGGGCGACCGGGCGGGTCAGCCCTTCGGCCGCGCGCCGTGGAGCCGCTCCAGCTCGCGCCGGTCGCGCTTCGTCGGGCGCCCGGCTCCCCGGTCCCGTACCGCCGCCGGGGCGGTGAACTCCTTGGGCGGGGGCGGTGGGCTGTTGTCCACGTACGCCTGGGCCGCGACCGGCGGGCCGACCCGCTTCCGCAGGATCCGCGAGACGACCACGATGCGCTCACGCCCCGCGTGGAAGATGCGCAGTTGGTCGCCGACGCGCAGCGCCTGCGCGGGCTTGACGCGGTCGCCGTTGACACGGACATGGCCCGCGCGGCAGGCCGCGGCGGCCTGCGAGCGGGTCTTGGTGAGCCGTACGGACCAGATCCAGACGTCGACCCGTACGGTCCCCTCGCCTGACGCGGACGCTCCCTCTGCAGCCATGCTCCCGACTCTACGACCCGGCGCCCGCGAAGCGCCCGTACGGCCACATACGGGTGGGGCCGACCCCCTCCCTCTCACCGGAGCGCACACGTCCGACTACGATGCGCACGATCCCCTATGACGGAGGCGCTCCCTCCGCACTCAGCCAACCCCTTTCTGGGGCGCCGTCAGCATCGGTACGGCGCAAGGGCATTCGGAGACTTCCATGCGCAGCAGCTCCGGCAGAGGGCTTCGGCCGGGTGTCCTCGGGACGTTCGACATCGCCGTCATGGCCGTGGCGGGCACCGCCCCCGCCTTCTCGATCGCGGCCACCACGGCCGTGCTCGTCGCCACCGTCGGATTCGCGGGCCCCGCCGCGCTGCTGTACTGCGCGATACCCATGCTCGGCATCGTCCTGGCCTTCGGCCGGCTCGGCCGCATCGACGTCAACGCGGGCGCCGCGTACTCCTGGGTCGGGCGGACCCTGCACCCGTTCCTCGGCTTTCTCTCCGGCTGGGCGCTGGTGGTCTCGACGACGATCTTCATGGTGGCGGGGTCGCTGCCGGTGGGCGCGATGACGCTGGCGCTCTTCGATCCGGTCCTCGCGGAGAACAGGTTCCTCGCGGCGGCCGTCGGCGCGGCCTGGTTCCTGGCGGTGCTCCTCGTCGTGCTGGGCGGGGTCCGGCTGACCGTGCACGCCCAACTGCTGCTGACCGGGCTGGAGATGGTGATCCTGGTCTTCTTCATCGGGGCCGCCCTGCTGCACGAGGGAGCCGCCGCCGCCTTCGACTGGTCGTGGTTCGGCTTCTCCCACTTCGAGGGGACGGCCGGCTTCGCCGCCGGGGCGCTGGTCGCCACTTTCTACTTCTGGGGCTGGGACGTCACCGGCAACCTCAGCGAGGAGACCCGGGACAGCCGCCGCACCGCGGGGCTCGGCGCGCTCATCGGCGTGGGCGTCGTCTTCCTGCTGTTCGAGGCGTTCACGATCGCCGTCAACATCATCCTGACGTCCGGGGAGATCCAGGCGGCCGGAGCGAACGTGCTGGCCGTGCTGGGTGCGGCCGTCTGGCCCGGCGTCGGCGGCAAGCTGCTCGTCCTGGCGGTGCTGCTGTCGACCGTGGCCACTTTGGAGACCACGCTGATCCAGGTGACCCGCTCGCTGTTCGCGATGGGCCGCGACCGTACGATGCCCGCCGCGCTGGGCCTGGTCCACCGCCGCTGGAAGACGCCGTGGGTGGCCGTCACGGTGGTCGGCGCGGTCGCCCTCGCCCTGTTCGTGGCCTCCACGGCGCTGGGCTCCGCCGGTGACGTCGTGGCCGCGGCGGTCTCCGCCCTGGGTCTCCAGATCGCCTTCTACTACGGGCTCGCCGGGATCGCGGCCGTCGTCGCGTACCGCAGGATGCTGCTGACCTCCGTACGCGATTTCGTGCTCGGCGGCGCGTGGCCGCTCGCGGGCGCGCTGTTCATGCTGTGGATCTTCTTCGAGTCGCTCGGCGAGCTCGGCGGCGCGTCGATCGCGATCGGTCTCGGCGGTCTCGCCGCCGGTCTCGTGCCGATGGTCGTCCACTGGCGTCGCGGCAGTGCGTACTACCGGCCGGCCAGGCTGGACGCGGCCTGTGCCGTCCGGTCCGGCAACGACCCCCGGGGGCGCGGGCCGGACTGCGGGGACTACGCCGACAAGGCACTGGCCACGGACTACTGACCGCCAGGACGCCCGCCTGGGAGCCGCACGCGGACCGTCCCGTACACCGCCCGCCCCCACGCCAGCCGCACGCTTGCACCGCCGAGGGAAGTGCCGCACATGGCCGTACGCCGCCGCTTCGTACCCGACTTCGACCCCGCCTTCGGGGACCGGCCGCTGGCCGACGCCCTGCACGACATCAGCATCGGCAGATGGCAGGGCGTGCGCGACCTGCTGCGGGAGACCGGCGACGACTGGCCGCTGCGCACCCACCGGGTCCGGCTGCTCGCCCATGCCGCGGCCGGCTCGTCCGCGGCAGAGAGCTGGCGGGCGGCGGAGCCGGCCTGCCCGGAGGCGGCGGTCCTCGGCGCGGCGACCGAGGTGGTGCGCCTCTTCCAGCGGGCGATCGCCGCGGGCCGGGCCGCCGGCACCGACCGTGCGCGGCTCGACGCCGCCGTCGCGGTCTGCCGCACCGCCGCCGACGCCCATCCGGCCGACCCGATGCCGTGGGTGTCGCTGCTGACGGTCGCCCGTCTCTACGAGGGCGGAGTGCCCAGGCGTGAACTGCGGGGCTGGTGGGACGAAATGCGCCGGCGCGACCCGTACAACGTCGAGGGCCATGTGCAGTTGCTGCGCTACCAGTCGGCACGCTGGCACGGCACCCACGGCAGGATGTACGACTTCGCGCGGGACGCGGCGGGGGCGTCGCCGCCCGGTTCACCGCTGCCGGTACTGGTGCAGATCGCCCGGGCGGAGGAGTACCGCTACGTCGCCGGCGAGGCGCAGGGCCGGGTGGTGCGCGGATTCGACCAGCACTGGAAGCACGAGCTGGCCATCACGGAGATCCGCCGCACCTGGGAGCGGTGGATCCTGTGGCGGGCCGACGGGCCGCTGGCGCCGCAGGAGGTCGGCGAGCTCAACTATCTGGTCCACGCGGCCTGTCACGCGGGACTGCGGCTGGAGGCCGGCGGGCTGTTCCGGCTGCTGGGCCGCCGCGCGGCGCATCTCCCGTGGGCGTACACGGGAGACGCCGCCGAGCAGTTCGCGAGGTGGCGCGCGCAGATGGACGCCACCTCGTGAACCGGTGAATCACACGCCGATGTCGCGGCCGTCCTTGCGGTAGACGGCGACGACCGACGGGCGGACCATCTTGCCCGGTCCGTCGGGCCAGGCGCTCGCGGGCTTCTCGGCGGACGCGCCGTCGACCTCGCCCGGGTGCTGCACGGCCACCAGGACACGGCGGTCCTGGATGATCGGGCCGCAGGTCTCCGCACCGGTCGGCACGGTCAGGAACTGCTTGAGCTCACCGCGGCGCTCGCCGTGGGTCGCGACGCCGAACAGCCCGTCGTGCGAGCCGAGCTTGTTGCCGTCCGTGGAGATCCACAGGTTGCCGTACGGGTCGAACGCGATGTTGTCCGGGCAGGAGATGGGGCTGACCTTGTCCTTCGGGTAGCCCGCGTAGTACGTGTCCGGGTCGTTCGGGTCGCCGGCGACCAGGAACAGGCGCCAGGCGAAACCGTCGGACGTCGGGTCGCCGAAGTGCTCGGCCAGCTCGAGGACCTGGCCGTGCTTGTTGAGGTTGCGCGGGTTGGCCTCGTCCGCGACCGGGTTGTCGCCCTTGCCGCGGTTGGTGTTGTCCGTGAGGGCCACGTAGACCCGGCCGGTGCGGGGGCTCGGCTCGACGTCCTCGGGGCGGTCCATCTTCGTCGCCCCGACCTTGTCGCCCGCGAGGCGGGTGAAGACGTACACCTCTTCCGCGGTCATGCCGGGCACGTGCGACACGTCGCCCGTCGCGAGCGGGATCCACACGCCGGAGCCGTCGAACTCGCCGTCGTTCGGGAGCTTGCCGGTGCCGTCGATCTCGCCCGGGGAGTCACCGGTGAGCTTGGCGACGTACAGCGTGCCCTCGTCGAGCAGCGTGAGGTTGTGCTCGCGGGCGGCGCGGCTGCCGCCCTTCTTCATCCGCTTCGAGGAGACGAACTTGTAGAAGTAGTCGAACCGCTCGTCGTCGCCCATGTAGACGACCGGGCGGCCGTCGTCGGTGAGCCGGGGCTGCGCGGCCTCGTGCTTGAACCGGCCCAGCGCGGTGCGCTTGGCGGGCGTCGACTCGGGGTCGTACGGGTCGAGCTCGACGACCCAGCCGTGGCGGTGGATCTCGTTCGGCTCCTGCGCCACGTCGAAGCGCTTGTCGAAACGCTCCCACTTGCGCTCGGTGCCGCCCGAGCCGATGCCGTAGCGCTTGTCCGTGGCGCTCGAGCCGTTCGCGAAGTACTGGTTGAAGTTCTCCTCGCCCGACAGGATCGTGCCCCACGGGGTGGTGCCGCCGGCGCAGTTGTTGAGCGTGCCGAGCACGGTCCGGCCCGCCGGGTCGGCGCTGGTGCGCAGCAGCTCGGAGCCCGCGGCGGGGCCGGTGAGCTCGAACTCGCTCGTCGCCGTGAGGCGGCGGTTGAGGGGGTGGCGGGTCACGGGCGAGAGCTTGCCGGAGCGGTGCTCCTCCTGGACCACGACGACGGACAGACCGTGGGCGGCCCAGGCGATCTCGACCTGCTCGCGGGTCGGGTTCTCGGAGTCGTAGCCCTTGAACATCAGGACCTCGTCCGTGTACTCGTGGTTCGCCACGAGCAGCTGACGGCCGCGCTCGCCCCGCAGCGGGAGCAGGCTGAGGAAGTCGTTGTTGTAGCCGAACTGACCCGCCTGCGCCTTCGCCGACTGATGGTCCGGGTCGAAGGCGGGCGCGCCGCGGAGGATCGGCTCGCCCCAGCGGATGACGACGCTCTGGGCGTAGCCCTCGGGGACGGTGACCTTGTCGTCCGTGTTGGGCGCGACGGGCGCGAAGCGCAGGCCGCGGGCGCCGTCGGCCTTGCCGGGCCTGCGGCCGGGCCAGTGGCCCTGGGGGGCGGCGGCCTGGGCCGGGGCCGCGGCCTGGACGACCGCGCCGCCGGCCGCGGCGGCCACGGTCACGACCGCGGCGGCGCGCATCATCGAGCGGCGCGACAGGGCACTCGCTATGACGTCGCCGACGTACTCGTTGTCACTGGTGTTGGGGACCTCGTGGAAACAGGCGTCGCCACAGCGGTAGCGGCAGGTGAGGGCAGAGCGTCCGCCCGCGTGCGGAGTCGTGTTCAACAGCGGCAGCAGTTTGCGCACTTCGTCCTCCTTCGGCGCAGCCTGCGCCGACATGGTGTCGGAATGATTTCCGGCCATGACGTTATGCGGGCACGTGTGCACGACGGCGGACGCCGGGTGAACGACGGATGAATGCGGCACGGACGAGGCGCGGTTGGGGTGCGAGTGCGGCACATGAGGGTGCCGTCCCCAAGGGCGGGCCGGGCGGCCGCTAACCTTACGTGTCCGCCCTGGCCTGTGTTGCCCGGGCAGGAGCGGACACTCACCGCACCCAACTCATGCGAAAGGTCTCGACCATGAGTATTCGGAGCTTGCTGCGCAAGGTGTTCGGACGCGACCGTACTGAGCGTAACGAGTCGGCGGCAGCCTCCGTTCCGGCCCAGACCGAGCGCACGGAACCGGCCACGGACACGTCCTCCGCCGCGATCCGCTCGGAGGGCTCGAACGCGACGGTGCCCTCGCAGGCGCCGTCGGAGCGGGTGTCGGACCTGGTCTCCGCGGCCTTCGACGACCCGGCGCCGCGCACCACCCCCTCGGTCCCGTCCCAGGGCGGCCCCGCCACATCGGACGTGGCCGCTGACGACGCACCGTCCACCAAGAACCCGCCGGAGGCCGACGCCGCCGCCGACGCGGCCGAACCCGCCTCGGAGCCGCAGGCAGAGGCACCCGCGGCGGACACGGTCGTCACTGACGCTCCTGAGACGGAGGAGCCCGTCACCGCCGACGAGCCCGCCGCGGCGGACAAGCCTCAGGCGGACGGGGGCGACAAGGCCGAGGCGGACGCACCCGCCGCCGCAGCGGAGACCTCGCAGAACGACGACGCGCCGGAGGCGGACAAGGCCCCCGCCGCCGCCGACGCACCGTCCGCAGACGACGCGCCCGCGGCGGCAGCCCCCACTGGGGACGACGCACCCGCCGCAGACGACGAGCCCGTCGTGGAGCAGGCCCCGGAGGCGGACGCCCCCGAGGTCGAGGCCCCCGCCGCCACAGAGGAGACCCCCCGGACAGACGCCCCGGTCACAGACGACGCGCCGGACGCGGACGACGCCCCCAGGGCCGCCGCACCCCTCGCAGACGAGAAGCCCGGCACCGACGCACCCGTCGCAGAGGACGCGCCCGCCGCCGAGGCGGACGCACCCCAGGCCGGCGCACCCGTCACCGCCGCCACCCCCGCGCAGGTCGCGCAGGCGCCTCGGCTCGTGGAGGCGTACGAGGCGGCCGGGGCCGCGCTCGAGAAGGCGCGGCTCACCGAGGCGCGCGCCCACGTGTACCTCGTGCTCGACCGGTCCGGGTCCATGCGCCCGTACTTCAAGGACGGCAGCGCCCAGCGTCTCGGCGAGCAGGCGCTCGCCCTCGCCGCGCACCTCGACGCCGAAGCGACCGTCGACGTCGTCTTCTTCTCGACCGAGATCGACGGCACCGGCCGGCTCACCCTCGACTCCCACGAGGGCCGTATCGACGAGCTGCACGCCGGCCTCGGCCGTATGGGGCGGACGAACTACCACGTCGCGATCGAGCAGGTCCTCGCCCTGCACGCGGAGAAGAAGACCGACGCCCCGGCGTTCGTGATCTTCCAGACCGACGGCGCCCCCGAGTCCAAGACCGCCGCCACCGCCGCCCTCACGGCGGCGGCCGACAAGCCGGTGTTCTGGCAGTTCGTGGCGTTCGGCGAGCACGAGGCCAAGGCGTTCGACTACCTCCGCAAGCTCCAGGCGGACAACGCCGGCTTCTTCCACGCCGGCCCCGCGCCGCTCGGGCTCGCGCACGCGGAGCTGTTCGAGGGCGTCCTCGGGAGCTGGCGCCCGTAGGCAGGAAAGATCCGCAGCCGACGGCGCCCGGGCGTGCATCAGCGCCCGGGCGCCGTCGTGTGTCCGCGCACCCCCGGTCCCCGACCACGCGGGTGAGCCGATCTTCGTCGGCCCGTTAGGATTTCGACCATGGCGGCCACTGGATCCGAGAAGCAGGGGGCGAAGGCGTATTACGTCTCGACCCCCATTTACTACGTCAACGACGCTCCTCACCTGGGCCACGCCTACACGACCGTCGCAGGCGACGTGCTCACGCGCTGGCACCGTCAGCGCGGCGAGAAGGTGTGGTACCTCACCGGCACGGACGAGCACGGTCAGAAGATCATGCGCACCGCGGAGGCGAACGGCGTCACTCCCCAGGAGTGGTGCGACAAACTCGTCGAGGAGTCCTGGAAACCTCTCTGGGAACACCTGAACATCGGACACGACGACTTCATCCGCACCACGGAGAAGCGGCACACGGACCGTGTGCAGGAGTTCGTGCAGGACCTGTACGACAAGGGTGAGATCTACAAGGGCGGGTACGAGGGCCCGTACTGCGTGGGCTGCGAGGAGTACAAGCTCCCCGGCGACCTCATCGAGGGCGAGGACGGCGCCAAGCTGTGCCCGATCCACAAGAAGCCGGTGGAGATCCTCAAGGAGGAGAACTACTTCTTCAAGCTCTCCGAGTACGGCCCGAAGCTGCTCGACTTCTACGCCGCGAACCCGGGCTTCATCCAGCCCGAGTCCGCCCGCAACGAGGTCGTGAACTTCGTCAAGCAGGGTCTGCAGGACCTCTCCATCTCGCGTTCGACCTTCGACTGGGGCGTCCCGGTCCCGTGGGACGAGAAGCACGTCATCTACGTGTGGGTCGACGCGCTGCTCAACTACGCGACGGCGGTCGGCTACGGCGCGAACCAGGCCAAGTTCGACGAGACCTTCCCGGCGAACGTGCACCTGGTCGGCAAGGACATCCTGCGCTTCCACGCGATCATCTGGCCGGCCATGCTGATGGCGCAGGGCCTGCCGGTGCCCGGCAAGGTCGCGGCCAACGGCTGGCTGATGGTCGGCGGCGAGAAGATGTCGAAGTCGAACCTGACCGGCATCAAGCCGCAGGACCTGACCTCGCACTTCGGCGTGGACGCGTACCGCTGGTACTTCCTGCGCGCGATCGCGTTCGGCCAGGACGGCTCGTTCTCCTGGGAGGACTTCACCGCCCGGTACACGTCCGAGCTCGCCAACGACTACGGCAACCTCGCCTCGCGCGTCGCGGCGATGGTCGGCAAGTACTTCGACGGCGCGCTGCCCGCGGCCACGGCCTCGGGCGAGGCGGAGAAGGCGGTCCAGGACGGTCTGGCGAAGGCGGTCGCGGAGTCGGACCGGAAGATCGGCGAGGAGCTGGACTTCCAGGGCGGCATCCTGAGCGTCTTCGAGTTCGTGAAGCAGGTCAACGGCTACATCACGGAGCAGGAGCCGTGGAAGGTCGCCAAGGACGAATCCCCGGAGGGCCGGGCGCGGCTGGCGACCATCCTCTACACGGCGGCGGAGTCCCTGCGCGCGGTCGCGGTGCTGCTCAATCCGATCATGCCGGAGACGTCCCAGAAGCTGTGGGACTCCCTGGGCGCGGACGCCGCACTGGGCGCGCTCGCGGACCAGAAGGTCCAGGAAGCGGGCGAGTGGGGCAGGCTCCCGGCGGGGACGACGGTCACGAAGGGCGCGGTGCTGTTCCCGCGCCTGGAGGAGCCGAAGAAGGCGTAGCACGCTCCCGCGGACCGGCCAGGCGCCCACGAGGGCCCGGAACCCATGGTTCCGGGCCCTCCGCCTCCCGGCCGCCACGGACGCCGTGCGCCTGCTGCCCGCCGAGGCCGCCGTGACCTCCGCGGTGGTCCATGCGCAGCCGATCGACCTCATGGCCGCACCTGCCACGCCTCGTGCGGTGTCCAGCCGCCGAGCGGACGCAGCGGGCCGCGCTTCGTCCGTCCCTGCCCGCCCTGACCCGTGATCGACCGGCGCCCCCATGGCCGAGCGCGCCGACGGGCTCCGCCGACACCCACAGCCCGGTGTTCACCACGGCCGGCGCGTCCCCGGCCGGCGCGGCAGCCGTGTCCGCACGGCCGCGGCCGTGCGGACACGGCGACGGCCCGCACCACCCCAACGGGTCGTGCGGGCCGTCGTCGGACGTGGTCGCGCGGGGTTACTCGCCGGACTTGGCGACCGGCTTGCGGAGCTGGATGTTCAGCTCGCGGAGCCGCGCCTCGTCCAGCTCGCTGGGCGCGCCCATCAGCAGGTCCTGGGCGTTGCCGTTGAGCGGGAAGGCGATCGTCTCGCGGATGTTCGGCTCGTCGGCCAGGAGCATCACGATGCGGTCGACGCCGGGGGCGATGCCGCCGTGCGGCGGGGCGCCGTACTCGAAGGCGCGGAGCATGCCGGCGAACTCCTGCTCGACGGTCTCGCGGGAGTAGCCCGCGATCTCGAAAGCCTTGAACATGATCTCGGGCTCGTGGTTCCGGATCGCGCCGGAGGAGAGCTCGACGCCGTTGCAGACGATGTCGTACTGCCAGCCGAGGACGTCCAGCGGGTCCTGGGTCTCCAGGGCCTCGAGGCCGCCCTGCGGCATGGAGAACGGGTTGTGCGAGAAGTCGATCTTCCCGGTCTCCTCGTCCTTCTCGTACATCGGGAAGTCGACGATCCAGCAGAAGCGGAAGACGTCGTCCTCGAAGTGGCCGGCGCGCTTGGCGGCCTCCACCCGGACCGCGCCCATGATCTTCGAGACCTCGTCGAAATCGCCCGCGCCGAAGAACACCGCGTGGCCGGGCTCCAGCTCCAGGCGCTGGTTAAGGACCTTGACGTTCTCCTCGGTGAGGAACTTGGCGATCGGGCCGGTCAGCGCGCCGTCGTCGCCGACGCGGACCCAGGCGAGGCCCTTGGCGCCCTGCTCCACGGCGTAGTCACCGAGGCCGTCGAAGAACTTGCGGGTCTGGCCGGCGGTGTCCGGCACGGCGAGCGCACGGACGTGCTTGCCGGCGAACGCCTTGAACTCGGAGGCCGCGAAGACGTCGGAGATGTCGACGAGCTCCAGCTTGGCACGCAGGTCCGGCTTGTCGGAGCCGTACTTCAGCATCGCCTCGCGGAACGGGATCCGCGGGAACGGGGAGGTGACGTGGCGGCCGCCGCCGAACTCCTCGAAGAGCTCGGTCATCAGCTTCTCGATCGGCTGGAAGACGTCCTCCTGCTCGACGAAGCTCATCTCGACGTCGAGCTGGTAGAACTCGCCGGGCGAGCGGTCGGCGCGGGCGTCCTCGTCGCGGAAGCACGGCGCGATCTGGAAGTAGCGGTCGAAGCCGGAGATCATCAGCAGCTGCTTGAACTGCTGCGGGGCCTGCGGCAGGGCGTAGAACTTCCCCGGGTTGAGACGGGACGGCACGACGAAGTCGCGGGCGCCCTCGGGGGAGGTCGCGGCGAGGATCGGGGTCGCCATCTCGTTGAAGCCGAGCGCGGTCATCTTGTGCCGGATGGCGGAGATGACGGCGGTGCGCAGCATGATGTTGCGGTGCATCCGCTCGCGGCGCAGGTCGAGGAAGCGGTACTCCAGCCGGCGCTCCTCGTTCACCCCGTCGTCGGCGTTGATGGTGAACGGGATCTGCTTCGCGGCGCCCAGGACCTCGACCTCGGCGGCCTCGACCTCGATCTCGCCGGTGGGCAGCTCGGGGTTGACGTTCTCCGCGCCGCGGGAGACGACCTTGCCGTCGACGCGTACGACGGTCTCCTTCGTCAGCTTGTCGAGGACCTCCGCGGCCTTGGTGCCGGGCCGGGCGACGAGCTGCGTGATGCCGTAGTGGTCGCGCAGATCGATGAAGAGGATGCCGCCCAGGTCGCGCCGATTGTGCAGCCAGCCGCTCAGCCGGACGTCGGTTCCGACGTCAGAGGCGCGGAGCTCGCCGCAGGTGTGGGACCTGTACCGATGCATCGTCGTTCATCCAGTCTTAGCGGTTCGGGTGGGCACAACCGTTGCAAGGTTACCGCCCGGCCCCCGTCCGGCCCATTGACATAGACGCGACACCCTTACCCGGCGGCGTCCCGCCGCGTCAGAACCATGATGATCGGAATAAAGTGAGGCAATGCGCACCGAGGACGTCCTGGCCGCCATCGCGACGGGCGTATGGCGGTGGGACACCAGATCCGGGAAGGTCACCCTCGACGCCGAGGCCGCCCGGCTGATCGAAATGACCACCGGTCCCGGCGAGACCACCGCGTCCGCCGTGCGCTCCCGCTTCCACCCCGTCGACTGGAGCGAGATCAACGGCGTCATCGCCCTCGCAGTCGCCGAAGGCACCCTCGCGGAGGCACGGCTGCGCGTGGTGGACGAGACCGGCCGGGTGCTGCGCACCGTCCGCAGCCGCACCAAGGCGCGGGCGGAGGCCGAGGGCTATCTGCTGTTCGGCACCCTCCAGGAGGTCGCGGAGCCGCAGCCGGGCACGACGGCCGCGCAGACGCCCATCACCGGCGACTGGCGACGCCACCGCGAGGCGTTCCTGCTGGACGCGGGCCGCGCCCTCGCGGAGGCCCGCTCCACCGCGGAGGTGCTGCGGGTCGCCTCCTCCCTGTCGATGCCCGGCTTCTCCCCGGACGGCCTGGCGGTCTTCGGGGTGGCCGGCGACCATCTGACGATCGTCGGCCATCACGGCCACAGCGCCGACGACGAGCAGCCGTTCACGGATCTGCCGCTCGACACCAACTACCCGGCCGCGGAGGTGGTGCGCAGCGGGCGGGCCGTCTATCTGCCGAGCCCCGGCGAGTACCGCCGCCGCTATCCCGTGACCTGGCCGCTCGCCCGGCGCTTCGGCCGCCAGTCGTGGGCGTTCCTGCCGCTGATCGTCGCCGGGCGGACCATGGGCGCGTGGATGGCGGCCTTCCGCCACCCGGTGGCCTTCACCCCCGACGAGCGCTCCGTGCTCACCACGGTCGCCCGGATGCTCGCCCAGGCGCTGGCCCGCGCCGGCGTCGCCGAGACCGAGCGCGAGCTCTCCCTCGACCTGCAGCGCACGATGATGCCCCAGCTCGGCCCGGAGATCCCGGGCATGGCGGTCGCGGCGCGGTACGTGCCGACCGGCGGCGGGCTCCAGGTCGGCGGCGACTGGTACGACGTGATCCCACTGCCCTCCGGCCGTACGGCCCTGGTCATCGGAGACGTCCAGGGGCACGACGTACGGGCCGCGGGGCTCATGGGGCAGCTGCGGATCGCGCTGCGCGCCTACGCCTCCGAGGGCCACCGGCCCGACGCGGTCCTCTCGCGCGCCTCCCGCTTCCTGCACGGCATCACCGGCACCTACGCGGAGGGCGACTACTCCAGCCCCCGCTTCGCGACGTGCCTGTATCTGGAGGTGGACCCGGCCACCGGTCTCGTCGAGATCGCCCGCGCCGGGCATCCGGAGCCCGCCGTACGGACCTCCGACGGCACGGTGCTGCTGCGCCCCACCGAGGGCGGGCTGCCGCTGGGCATCGATCCGGACACCGACTACCCGACGACCCGGTTCGTCCTGGAGCCCGGCGAGACGCTGATGATCTGCACCGACGGTCTGCTCGAGACCGGCGGGCACGACCTCGACACCGGCTGGGCCAGACTGCGCGGCGTCCTGGAGGAGCACACCGGCGAGTCGCTGGAGGAGCTCGCGGACAGCCTCGTACAGGCCGTGCACGGCCCGTCGTCCCACTACACGACCGGACCGCTGGCCGACCGGCGCGAGGACGACATCGCGCTGGTGCTGCTGTGCCGTCAGGGGCAGCCGGCCCGGCGGGCCCCGCGCCGTACGGCGATGACCGTGGCCCAGGCGCAGCCGGAACGGATCGCGGCCGCCCGGCGGCATCTGCGTGAGCTGCTGCACGACTGGCGGGACGCGGAGCAGATCGACTCGGCGGTCCTGATGATCTCCGAGATGGCCACCAATGTGCTCGTGCACACCGACGGGGACGCGCTGCTCGTGGCCGAGGTGGCGCACGACGACACCGCACGGCGGCTGCGGGTCGAGGTCACCGACACCAGCGACGAGCTGCCCCACCGGCGCCGGCCGGGCGAGATGGCCTCCTCGGGGCGCGGGCTGCTGCTGATGGAGATGCTGGCGGACAACTGGGGCGTGGACCCCAGGGGCGAGGGCAAGTCGATCTGGTTCGAGCTCTACGAGTCGGGTGCCCCGGAGGGCCCCGGGGCGCCGGCCGGACCGTAGCGGGCGCGCAGTTCCCGGACGACGCCGAACGCGGCGGCCGTGGCCGGGACGGCGAGCAGTATCCCGATGATGCCCGCGATGCCCGCCCCCGCCGTGAGGGCCACCAGCACGACCGCCGGATGCATATGGACCGTCCGGCTCTGGATCACCGGCTGGAGCACATGCCCCTCCAGCATCTGCACCGCCAGCACCACGCCGAGCGCCCACAGCGCGATGACGAACCCCCGGTCGGCGAGGGCCACGAGGACGGCGACCGCCCCGGAGACGAACGCCCCGAGGTAGGGGATGTACGCGCCGACGAAGACGAGCGCCCCGAGCCCGATCGCACCGGGCACCCGCAGGATCAGCAGCCCGATCGTGATGCAGGCGGCGTCGATCAGCGCGATGAACGTCGTGCCGCGCATGAAGCCCTGGACGGCGGCGAAGGCACGGCGGGCGACGGCCTCCGCCAGTTCGCCGCCGTCGCCGGGCATGAGGGAGCGCAGCGCACCGACGGCCCGGCCGGCGTCCCGCAGGAAGAAGAAGATCAGCAGCAGCGCCAGCACGGCGATCGCGACGATCTCGGTCACCACGCTCAGCCCGGTGACCACTCCGGACGCCGCCCTGCCGCCGACCCTGGCGAGCGCCTCCCTGGCGTTCGCCGCCAGGTCGTCGAGTGAGGTGCCCGGTGCTCCGAAGTGCCGGGCCACGTCGGACACGGCGCGTCGCAGGGAGGCGACGATCTGGTCCCCGGTGTCGATCAGCGCGTTGACGATGATGTAGACCGCCCCGCCGACCACGGCGATCACGGCGGCGCAGGTGAGCGCGGCGGCCAGGGACCGCTGCACCTTCATGTGGACCAGCCGCTTGTACAGCGGTCCGAGGAGCGCCGTCCCGAGGACCGCGAGGAGGACGGCCGTCACGGCGGTCTGGAACTTGACGACGAGCCAGACGCCGACCGCCCCGACCCCCGCGACGAGCAGCGCGACGGCGCACCAGGCGGCGAGGCGCTTCACGGGCTCGGGCAGCAGCGGATTCGACAGGGGCACAGCCCCACCCGACCACGCGGGCCCATGCCCGTCCCGCCCACCCGGTCCGCACGGGTGACGGCCCGTCACACCGGTGACGGGCCGTCGGTCGTCGTACGCGTCGCGAGCGGAGCTACATGCCGTGGACGGCGGGGACGGTGCCCAGCAGACCCTTCTGGAAGTCCTCGAAGGCCTGCCGCAGCTCCGCCTGGGTGTTCATGACGAACGGGCCGTAGTGCGCCATCGGCTCGCGGATCGGGCGGCCGCCGAGCAGCACGATCTCCAGGTCGGGCGTGTTCGAGTCCTGGGCGTCGTCCGCCCGGACGGTGAGCGAGCCGCCGTCGCCGAAGACGGCGGTCTGCCCGGTCCGCACCGGCCGCAGCTCCCGCCCGACCGCGCCGCGGCCCGCGAGGACGTAGGCCAGGCCGTTGAAGTCCTCGCGCCAGGGCAGGGTGATCTCGGCGCCCGGCGCCAGGGTGGCGTGGATCATCGTGATCGGGGTGTGCGTGATGCCGGGGCCCTCGTGGCCGCCCAGCTCACCGGCGATCACCCGCAGCAGCGCACCGCCGTCCGGGGAGGTCAGCAGGCGCACGTGGCCGCCGCGGATGTCCTGGTAGCGCGGGTCCATCATCTTGTCGCTCGCGGGGAGGTTCACCCAGAGCTGGAGTCCGTGGAACAGCCCGCCGGACGTGACGAGGGACTCGGGCGGGGCCTCGATGTGCAGCAGGCCGCTGCCGGCGGTCATCCACTGGGTGTCGCCGTTCTGGATGGTCCCGCCGCCGCCGTTGCTGTCCTGGTGGACGAAGGTGCCGTCGATCAGGTACGTGACCGTCTCGAAGCCGCGATGCGGGTGCCAGGGGGTGCCCTTCGGCTCTCCGGCGGCGTACTCCACCTCACCCATCTGGTCCATCATGATGAACGGGTCGAGGTACTGGTAGCTGATCCCGGCGAACGCGCGACGCACCGGGAATCCCTCTCCTTCGAAGCCGCTCGGGGCCGTGGACACGGCCAGCACGGGCCGCGGCAGGGCCTCTGCGGGCGCGGCGACGCTCGGCAGGGTGATCGGGTTCTCGACAGTCACTGCAGGCATGGCGGGACCTCCTTGTTCGAACACTTTAGTTGAACAATGAACTTCTTGCCACCAGGAACGGCGAACGCCCGGAAGGAATTCCTTCCGGGCGTTCCAGGCGTGAGCCTCGGCGGTCGCTAGCCGTACATCCTGCGCATCGCGAAGTCGACCATCTGCTCGACCGCCTTCGCGTCGAAGACCATCCGGTGGTCCCCCTCCATGTCGAGCACGAAGCCGTACCCGGTCGGGAGCAGGTCGATCACCTCGGCGCCGGTGATCACGAAGTACTTGGACTCCTTGCCGGCGTACCTGCGCAGCTCCTTGAGCGTGGTGAACATCGGGATGACCGGCTGCTGGGTGTTGTGCAGCGCCAGGAAGCCCGGGTTGTCGCCGCGCGGGCAGTAGACCTTCGACGTCGCGAAGATCTGCTGGAAGTCCTCGGCCGACATCGACCCCGTCGTGAAGGCCCGCACCGCGTCCGCCAGGGACGGGGGCGACGGCTCGGGGTACAGCGGCTGCTCCCCGTAGGAGGGCTGCTGGGGCACGTACTGCTGCTGGGCGCCCGGGGCCTGGTCGTAGCCGTACATGCCCGCAAGAGTACTGAACGCACACACCCGGTGGGGCCACCGCCCGTATCGTGGCCGCACGCGCGGCGGGCGCCGCCGCAGGGCGCGCGGCCCGGGCGAGTCTTGTCACAGATGGCCGGTCAGGGTTGCATCTTATTACCGACGGGTAGCATCATCGGAGCTACTTGCTGGTACGTGGATGAGCCATCCAACTTCCGATCTTTACGGAGCCGTCGCCATGGGGCACTACAAGTCGAATCTCCGCGACATCGAGTTCAACCTCTTCGAGGTCCTCGGGCGCGACAAGCTGTACGGCACCGGCCCGTTCGCGGAGATGGACGTCGACACCGCCAAGTCGATCCTCGAGGAGATCGCCCGCCTCGCGGAGAACGAGCTCGCCGAGTCGTTCGCCGACGCCGACCGCAACCCGCCGGTGTTCGACCCCGCGACCAACACCGCCCCGGTCCCCGCGAGCTTCAAGAAGAGCTACAAGGCCTTCATGGACTCCGAGTACTGGCGCCTGGGCCTGCCCGAGGAGATCGGCGGCACCACCTCGCCCCGCTCCCTGATCTGGTCCTACGCGGAGCTGCTGCTCGGCTCGAACCCGGCCGTGTGGATGTACTCCTCCGGCCCCGCCTTCGCCGGCGTCCTCTTCGACGAGGGCAACGAGGCGCAGAAGAAGATCGCCGAGATAGCAGTCGAGAAGCGCTGGGGCTCCACCATGGTCCTCACCGAGCCGGACGCCGGCTCGGACGTCGGCGCCGGCCGCACCAAGGCGGTCCAGCAGGACGACGGCTCCTGGCACATCGAGGGCGTCAAGCGCTTCATCACCTCCGGTGAGCACGACATGGAGGAGAACATCCTCCACTACGTGCTGGCGCGCCCCGAGGGCCACGGCCCCGGCACCAAGGGCCTCTCCCTCTTCCTCGTGCCCAAGTACCACTTCGACTGGGAGACCGGCGAGCTGGGCGAGCGCAACGGCGTCTACGCGACGAACGTCGAGCACAAGATGGGCCTCAAGGCGTCCAACACCTGCGAGATGACCTTCGGCGACCAGCACCCCGCCAAGGGCTGGCTGATCGGCGACAAGCACGACGGCATCCGCCAGATGTTCATGATCATCGAGTTCGCCCGGATGATGGTCGGCACGAAGGCCATCGCCACGCTCTCCTCCGGCTACCTGAACGCGCTGGAGTACGCCAAGGAGCGCGTCCAGGGCCCCGACCTGAAGAACTTCGCGGACAAGACCGCCCCCAAGGTCACCATCACGCACCACCCCGACGTGCGCCGCTCCCTGATGACGCAGAAGGCGTACGCCGAGGGCATGCGCGCCCTGGTGCTGTACACGGCCTCCATCCAGGACGAGATCGCCGTCAAGGAGGCCGCGGGCGAGGACGCCAAGGCGCTGGTCGCGCTGAACGACCTGCTGCTCCCGATCGTCAAGGGCTACGGCTCCGAGCGCTCGTACGAGCAGCTGGCCCAGTCGCTCCAGACCTTCGGCGGCTCCGGTTACCTGCAGGAGTACCCGGTCGAGCAGTACATCCGCGACGCCAAGATCGACACCCTCTACGAGGGCACCACCGCCATCCAGGGCCAGGACTACTTCTTCCGGAAGATCGTCCGCGACCAGGGCCAGGCGCTGAACACCCTCTCCGAGGAGATCAAGAAGTTCCTCGCGGTCGGCACCGGCGGCGAGGAGCTGGCCGGCGCCCGCGACGCGCTCGCCAAGGCCGCCGTGGACCTCGAGGCGATCGTCGGCACCATGACGAACGACCTCATCGCCACCGGCGACGACGTCAAGAACATCTACAAGGTGGGCCTCAACACCACCCGTCTGCTGATGGCCTCCGGTGACGTGGTCGTCGCCTACCTGCTGCTGCGCGGCGCGGCCGTCGCCGCCGAGAAGCTGGAGACCGCCTCCGCCAAGGACGTGCCGTTCTACCAGGGCAAGATCGCGGCCGCGAAGTTCTTCGCCGCCAACGTCCTGCCGGGCGTCTCCGTCGAGCGCGCGCTCGCCGAGACGGTCGACGGTTCCCTGATGGACCTGGACGAGGCCGCGTTCTAGCCCGCGCCGCTCGTCATGGACTGTGCCGCCGCCCGACTCGTCCGGGCGGCGGCACGGTCGTTCGCGCCGGGCAGCCTGTCGCTCGGGCCGGAGAGTCCCTCCACGGGGAGAACCGAGTCCGACCGCCTGCCGCAGCGGCGTCGGACCGTCGCCCCCTGCTCCGCGAACCGGCATACGGCACGGCGGCAACCCTCGTTAAGGTGAACTTCATGAGCAGCGAACCTGCCCGCTTCGATCGCGGCCACACCGATGACCTCATGGCCTTCCTCACGGCCGCACCCACGCCGTACCACGCAGTCGCCGCAGCGGCCGAGCGGCTCGAGAAGGCCGGCTTCCGGGAGGTCCTGGAGACCGACGCCTGGGACTCCACCACCGGTGGCAAGTACGTGCGGCGCGGCGGCGCGCTCATCGCCTGGTACGTGCCGGAGGGCGCCTCGGCGCACACCCCCTTCCGCATCGTCGGCGCGCACACCGACTCGCCGAACCTGCGCGTCAAGCCGCTGCCCGACACCGGCGCCCACGGCTGGCGGCAGATCGCCGTCGAGGTCTACGGCGGGACCCTCCTCAACACCTGGCTCGACCGCGACCTCGGCATCGCCGGCCGGCTCACCCTGCGCGACGGCACCCACCGGCTGGTCAACGTCGACCGGGCGCTGCTGCGCGTACCGCAGCTCGCCGTGCACCTCGACCGCTCCGTCAACACCGACGGCCTCAAGCTCGACCGGCAGCGCCACATGCAGCCGATCTGGGGGCTCGGCGACGTCGAGGAGGGCGACCTGATCCGCTTCCTCGAGCAGGAGACGGGACTCGCCGAGGGCGAGGTCAGCGGCTGGGACCTGATGCCCCACTCGATCGAGCCGCCCGCCTATCTGGGGCGCGACCGGGAGCTGGTCGCCGGTCCCCGGATGGACAACCTCATCTCCGTGCACGCCGCCACGGCCGCGCTGGCGGCGGTCTCCGCGGCCGCCGGCCTGCCGTACATCCCCGTGCTCGCCGCCTTCGACCACGAGGAGAACGGCTCCCAGTCGGACACCGGCGCCGACGGCCCGCTGCTCGGCTCCGTGCTGGAGCGCTCGGTGTTCGCCCGCGGCGGCAGCTACGAGGACCGGGCCCGCGCCTTCGCCGGCACCGTCTGCCTCTCCTCGGACACCGGCCACGCCGTGCACCCCAACTACAGCGAGCGCCACGACCCGACGCACCACCCGCGCGCCAACGGCGGCCCCATCCTCAAGGTCAACGTCAACCAGCGGTACGCCACTGACGGCCAGGGCAGGGCGTACTTCGCCGCCGCCTGCGAGAAGGCCGGCGTGCCGTGGCAGACCTTCGTGTCGAACAACGCGATGCCGTGCGGCACCACCATCGGCCCGATCACCGCGGCCCGCCACGGCATCCACACCGTCGACATCGGCGTCGCGATCCTGTCGATGCACAGCGCCCGCGAACTCTGCGGCGCCGACGACCCGTACCTGCTGGCGAACGCGCTGGTGGCGTTCCTCGAAGGCTGAGTTCAAGTGCGGCGCGCCGCGTACGGGGAGCAACTGTGCGCCGCACTCTTTCCAACTCGGTCCATAATTCAGTAGATTACCGAGTTATGGACTTCACAATTATCAAGCATGCCGTTGAGGTCGATCACGGCGTCAAGCGGTTCTCTATGCGCTTCGTCAAGCGGTACGCGGCACCGGAACGGGCCCGACTCAGTGCTGAGTTGTGTGCCGAGATCAGTGCGAACCTCAAGTCCCTGGGGCTGATCACCGTGCCCATGACGCTTCCTACGTCAGAGAACGCCCATGTTTGGGTCATCGAAAAGGACAGCGCACTCGGCCACGTCACAGCCGTCGCCAGCGCCCTCGCCCAACTCGACCAGGCTGGCGTGAGCCCCTTGCCTCAGGTCTTCGACAACTACCCATTGGCTAAGGCAAACTTGAGCTGAGCTGACGCGGCATCGGACGTATTTCTTCTACGCCTCCGTCTACATCGTCACTTCCGCCCCACCGTCCACATAGGCTTTTGGGCAGCCAATCACACCCTGCGCCACCTGCGGTTTCCGGGATGGGCAGCGACCGTCCGCCCTCGCGCCGTCCCCGCGCGCACGCCGTCCACCACGGCCACCATCCGGGCCCAGTTCTTAAAAGTGACCTCTCTGGTACCGCCGGAGGGCTAATCTTGCCGTACCCGCCGCCAACTTCGCGCAGCTCGCGGGAAGTTGGCTGGTCGGGACGACTGCCCCTGTCGAACCCGGAGACTTCTCATGATCGCCGCCCGCCGCCATGAACCTAACCGCTTGACAAGTGATGTCGAGAGTGATATAAGCCGTCGACGGCTGTCCCTGGTCGCCATATCCGCGTTCCGCTCCCGGAGCACCGCCGTCGGGCTTCACGTCACTCCGGGCGGAGTCCCGTCTCTCCAGCCCTGGCTCAGGGGGCTGCATCCACCGTGTTCCGGATCGCGTGGCTGGGAGATGTACGCGAAGCCGCAGGACGCGCTCGCGGGGCGCGGTGCCGTCCGCGAGGCCGCCGGTACCCAGTCCGGGCAGCGCGCCCACGGCCGACGGGTCTTCCGCCGCATGCTGGCGAGCGTCGAGGACTTCCCGGCGACGGCAGCCATCGTCCACATGGGCAAGTTGGGGCCGGACGAGATCGTCGAGCAGCTGCTCGCTCACCTCTCCCGCGAGGACCCGACCGGAATCGTCTTCCTCCAGCAGGCCCGAGGACCGGTCTGCTACGACCTCGCCGCTGGCGACGTGATGACGGAGCCGCTGCCCGCCGGGCCGATGCTGGCAGGGCACGCGCTGTCCCCGAGCGACCTCTCGCGGGCGTACGGAATCGCCAAGTTCCTGGCCTGCCTGGCCCGCCTCGTCCGGCACGTGCATCCGCTGGCTGACGAGTTCGACCTGGACAAGTACCTGGGCGGCGGCCTCGGCCCCGGCACCGCGGAGCCGGTCGAGCTCTGATCAACTTTCCACAGGAGGCGCAGAGTTGGACCGCTCTGCGCCCCCTTCGTACCACCGTCTTGGAGGCACACCATGACCATCGACGTACCTACGACGTTCTCCATGGAGGTTTCGTGGGGCAATGACGTCATCCAAGTGACCAACGTCCCGTCCCAACTCCCGTATGAGTCCACCGACGTGCACGCCACCAAGGTGATAGCAGCGGGCGAGGCCAATCCGGGAACCCGGCTGACCTCCGCGTCGTGGGAGGCGGTCGCCCTGGCCAGCACCCATCCAGAGGCGATGTCCGTCCAGCTGGCCGCGACTCCGGATGAGCCGAACGGGCTGCTCATGGTCGAGCACGTGGAGGGCGCGACGTTGCGCTCGGTCGTCACCCGCTGCCTGATGAGCGAATTGTTCCCGGGGATCCAGCCGCGCACCGGCATGGAAGTCCTGGAGGTGCCCGACCCGCAGGTGCATGGCGTCAACCTCGACGGCCGCCCCGGCGCTGTCGTCCGGTATGTCTACCAGGACCCCATTCACCTGCAGAATCACGTCTGGCAGACCATTCACGGCACCCTGTCGATGAACAGCTACGCGACCTCCATCCTGACCCGCTCGGTCACCCGCAACCTCATCACGCACCCCGTCGAGATCGCCTTCGAGGACGGCACCGAGTCGTTTCACGCACTCGTCGTCCGGGACGGCATCACGCGCCTCGCCAGCGCCTGGGCGGTGCTCGCGGGGCCCGGCTCCGACCCCGCGGACGCGGCGGCACTGGCGCGTGACGCTCTCCTGGGCGGGCTCACCGCGGGTGCCACAGGCCCCGGTCTCGGTAGGCGCCTCGCCAAGCACCGTGGTCAATGGCGCCAAAAGCTGCGGGATGAATTCAACAGCGAGATAGACAGCGCGGAGCCGGGGGTGCGCGCAGCCCAGATCGCCCAGTCGTACGTCGTGCCCACGCAGATCGCCGTCGGCATCGAAGGGCACTCGGGCCGGGCGCTGTCCCCGGAGGACATCTTCGATGACGCGATACGCTCCGTGCTGGCCTCCGTTCACGTCGAATTCCGGCAGTGGGATACCGCCGCACAGAACGTCGAGGTGATCACGCGCGCTCTGAAGCGACTGATCCAGCACGGCGATCTCCCGTGGAACACCACCGAGCTGCAGAACGTCTACGGGCTGGCCGTGGGCCGCATCTCCGTGGACGAATTCCCGCAGGCGCTCGGCGGGACCCCAACACCTCCGGGAACGGCGCTGTGGCGAGCGGTGTACCTGGTCAGCGCCCTGACCCAGCCCGATCTCCACGACCTCCTCAAGGAGCAGGCCAAGTCCATCAAGGGCGACCAGCGGATGAGCGTGAAGGGCTTCGGGGAACTCCTCGGCCCGATCATCGACCTGCCCTGGCGGTCGCGCAAGAAGCCCGTCACCAAGCAGGCCCGCAACTCGTGGGGCAACGGCGGCGTTCTGACGGCTGACACCCTGCAGGCCTGGTCCCCGTGTCCCACCGACGACTTCACGACGTTGATCGAGCCCGCGATGAACGGTGACGATGACGCACGCTGCACCCTCGCCGTGGCCGGCGGTGTGGCGCTGATCGCCGACAAGCTGCTCACCAGGAACGTGGGGTCGTCGCTCGGCGCCCCGAAGGAGAAGGGCGGCGTGCCGTTCCGCCTCGACACCTACCGAGTTGTCGAGGGGCTCAGCCGCCAGGGCAACGAACTGGGGCTGTGGACCCTGGCGTCGGCCGCCAATACCTTCCGGAGTGACGACGTGCCGCGCAACGCCGTCACCAAGCGGGGACTGATCGGCAAGGACGTCACCGAGTCCCCCGAGCAGCCGTACCAGTACTTCAAGGTCGACCTCGACGCCCCGGACAAGATCGCCAAGGACGACGACGGGGTTCCGGTCCTGCTCTACGAGTGGGACGTCGTCGCGGCGTCCGACCCGGAGCGCTACAAGAACCTCATGGCTCCGCAGTCTCCCGCGCCTGCGGCGTCCGCGGCCCCGGCCGCGGCGAACACCGTCCCTCCGGCCGCGAGTCCCTCGGCCACTGTCATCACGGACACGGACTCCTCGGTCATTGGTGGTGGTGGTTCCCCGGTCCTCGGTGGCTCCCTGGAGCCGTCCCACCCCACCGAGTTGCTCCCGCCGCCGCGTGAGCCCGAGGCGCCGCTGCCGCCGAGCCAGCGGGCCGCAGAGCACCGCAGGGCCCTGCGTCTGGGCGTGGAACAGGCCAGGGACGCTCTCGACCACCTCCAGGAACTCGAACCGGAAATCGGTGGCCACACCCCGCTCGTGTCCGTTCAAGTCCTCCAAGACCTGCACGAGTTGCTCATCGGCATCCAAACCGATGTGGAGAACTTGCGCCGCCGGGCCACGGAGGAATCCGGGCCCGACGAGAGCGCCGTGGACGGCGGCGCGGACGAACAGGAGGCCGTGTCGGCCTGACGCAGAGCCTGCAGAGCCGCCCGCGCCGTGCCCACGGCCCGGGCTGTTCCGCGGCCCGTCAGGCGTCCATCCCCGCCAGCACCAGCGGCAGCCGATCCGCGGCACCCTCGACGACCCGCAGCGGCACGCCCCAGTCCTGCTGGTGGACATGACAGGCCGGGTACTCGTTGTCCGGGTCGTCGTCGCAGGACGCCGCCATCGCGGAGACGTGCAGCACGCCCTCCCCGACCGCCGCGTCGATCTCCAGCTCACGGGACAGGTCCGTGCCCGCGCCGTCGCCCGCGAGCAGCAGCTCCGGAGGCGTCGCGGAGACCAGCAGCCGGGTCGAGGGGCCGTACCGGGTGTCGAGCTTCTGCCCGGCGGGGGCCTCGAAGACCACGTCCAGGCGGAGCCTCCCCGGCGCCACGTCGGTGGCGGCGCGCTGCGTGCGGTGGGCGACGGCCTCTACGCGCACCGCCTCCTCGGGCAGCCGCAGCCGGGTCAGCCGGTGCCGCGCCGACTCCACGACGACGATCTCCTCGCCGTCGAGCACCGCGTCGCTCGGCTCCCGCAGATCGGTGGCCAGGGTCGTCACCTCGCCGGTCGCCGGGTCGAAACGGCGCAGCGCGTGGTTGTACGTGTCGCTGACCGCCACGGACCCGTCGGGCAGCGCGGTCACCCCCAGCGGGTGCTGGAGCAGCGCCTGCTCGGCGGCGCCGTCGCGGTGGCCGAAGTCGAAGAGCCCGGTGCCGACGGCGGTGTGGACGACCAGCTCGCGGTCGATCCAGCGCAGCGCCGACGTCTCGGAGTCGGCGATCCACAGCCGGTCGTCGGTCGCCGCGAGCCCGGACGGCTGCGCGAACCACGCCTCGGCCGCCGGGCCGTCGACCAGCCCCTCGTTGGTGGTGCCGGCCGCGACCCGGACGGTCCCCGCCGCGGGGTCGTACGTCCACAGCTGGTGCACGCCCGCCATCGCGATCCACAGCCGGTCGCCCCACCAGGCCACGTCCCACGGCGACGAGAGCGCCACCTCGGTCGCGGGCCCTGCGGTGGGCGACCCCTGCCACCACTGCTTCCCGGTCCCGGCGAGCAGCTCGATCGTGCCGGTCCCGGGGTCGTAGGCGCGGATGGAGTGATGGACGGTGTCGGCCACGGCGACGCGGCCGTCGGGCAGCAGGGCGAGGCCCTGCGGCTCGTTGAACTCCCCGTCGCCGACGCGGCGCACGACGCTCTCGCCGTCCGCCGCCAGCTCGACCAGCTGATGCCGGGTCGTGTCGGAGACGAGCAGGTTCCCGGAGGGCAGCCGGAGCGCCTTGCCGGGGAAGCGCAGATCGGTGGCGACCGGCTCGGGCGCGACGTACGGCCCGTCACCGCGCCGCAGCGTCCCCTTGGCCGCGTGCTCGGCCTCCAGCTCCGCCACGAGCTTCGCGATGGCGTGCGCATGCCCCTCGCCCGCGTGCTGGGCGACGACGTACCCCTCGGGGTCGATGACGACGAGCGTGGGCCATGCCCGCACCGCGTACTGCTTCCAGGTGGCGAGCTCGGGGTCGTCGAGGACGGGGTGATGCACCTGGTAGCGCTCGACGGCGTCGACGACGGCCTGGTGTTCGGCCTCGTGCACGAACTTCGGCGAGTGCACACCGATGATCACCACGGTGTCGCGGTGCTTCTCCTCGAGCTCGCGCAGCTCGTCGAGGACATGCAGGCAGTTGATGCAGCAGAAGGTCCAGAAATCGAGAATGACGATCCGTCCCCGCAGGCCGGCGAGGGCGAGGTCATTGCCTCCGGTGTTGAGCCAGCCCCCCTTGCCGATCAGCTCGGGAGCACGGACACGGGCACGTCGGGGCGCGGGCGCGGGGGTGGGCGCCGGGGCGGCATCGTTCATGCTTCAAGCTTGCCATCCTGGTACGAGTGCCGGATCACAGGCGTGGGGCAGGGCCTACGCGGCAGAGGGAGCGGCGGTGGCGACGGCCCGGTCCCATCCGGACGCGTGCATCCGCCACCGCGTGGAACACCAGGTCTGAGACCTCCGATACCGGGCCCGAACGCGTGCACGTGGGGCGATGACCCCATCCGGCAGCGCCCGCCGGGGTACGCATCCGTCATGAAATATCTGGTGCGGGACAAGATCTTCGCGATCGGCGACGACTACTGGATCGACGACGAGCACGGGCGGCACGCCTTCCTCGTCGACGGGAAGGCGATGCGGCTGCGGGACACCCTGGAGATCAAGGATCCGGACGGACGGGTGCTGATCACGCTGCGGCAGAAGATGTTCAGCCTCCGGGACGCGATGACGATCGAGCGGGACGGGGACCCGCTCGCCACGGTCCGCAGGAAGCGGCTGTCGCTGCTGCGCAACCACTACCGGGTGGCGCTCGTGGAGGGGACGGAGCTGGACGTCAGCGGGCGGATCCTGGACCGGGAGTTCGCGGTCGAGTACGAGGGCGAGCTGCTGGCGCACATCTCCCGGCGGTGGCTGACCCTGCGGGAGACGTACGGGGTGGACGTCGTGCGCGAGGACGCGGACGCGGCGCTGATGATCGCGGTGGCCGTCTGTGTGATCCGGATGGCGGAGAAGGAGCGCGAGGACGGCTGAAAGGGGCGGCGGGCCGGTCCGGCCGGGTCAGCGGAGGGTGGCAGGAACGGGGTCAGCGCAGGGTGACCGGGGCCGGCAGGCCCAGGCGGCGGTCCTTGAGAGCCGGGAAGACCTCGCGCGTCTTCGCCACCTTCGCCGGGTCGAGGTCGACCGTGAGCACTTCCTCGTCCGGTCCCGCCTCCGCCAGAACCTCGCCCCACGGGTCGACCACGATGCTGTGACCGGCCTGCTCGACGCCCGCGTGGGTGCCGGCGGTGCCACAGGCGAGGACGTACGCCTGGTTCTCGACGGCGCGGGCGCGGGCCAGCAGGGTCCAGTGGTCCCGACGGCGGGCGGGCCAGCCCGCGGGGACCACGAGCGCCTGGGCGCCGGCGTCGGTCAGGCCGCGGAACAGTTCGGGGAAGCGCAGGTCGTAGCAGGTGGCCAGACCGAGCGTGAGCCCTCCGGCGACGGACACGGTCACCAGTTCCTCGCCCGCGCCCATCATCACTGCCTCGCCCTTGTCGAAGCCGAACCGGTGGATCTTGCGGTAGGAGGCGGCGAGCTCTCCCGTGGGGGAGATGACGAGAGCCGTGTTGTAGAGCGTGCCGTCGGCGGCCTTCTCGACGACGGAGCCGGCGTGCAGCCAGACGCCCGCGTCGCGCGCGGCCCCGGCCATGGCCTCGTAGGTGGGGCCGGCGGGCGACTCGGCCTCCTGCGCGAACTGCTGGTAGGCGAAGGCTCCGACGGGCCACAACTCCGGCAGGACCACCAGTTCGGCGTCCGCCTGTTCCCGCACCAGCGCGGCCACGCGCCGCCTACGGGAATCGACCGATTCGTCCGGTTCTACCGCAATCTGGATGAGGGAGGCGCGCACACTACCACCGTCCTGGCATTCGAGCCGTCAACACGGGCCTACGATCGTCACACGAAAGCACTGCCGGGGTGCCTTCGGGCAGCGTACTGTGCTCATCCGGGGGCCACCCCCGGACCCCCACAGCGCTGCCAGTCCAGTTTGTCCGCGTACGACCGCCGAGGGGTCCCGTGACCGTCCATCCCAGCCTCCAGAACTACGCCGATGCCTGGACCCACGCCGTCGAAGCGATAGCCGAACTGGTCGGGCCGCTCGTCGAGGGCGAGTGGAACCGCGCCACGCCGTGCCCGGGCTGGTCGGTGAGGGACATCGTCTCGCACGTCATCGGTATGGAGTGCGAGATGCTCGGCGACCCGCGGCCGATCCACTCGCTGCCGCGCGATCTCTACCATGTGCAGAGTGAGTTCGCCCGCTACATGGAGATGCAGGTCGATGTGCGCCGACACCACACGGCGCCGGAGATGACCTCCGAGCTCGAGTACACGATGATCCGCCGGGCCCGGCAGCTGCGGAACGAGAACCGCAGCCCGGAGACCAAGGTCCGTGCACCGCTCGGCGCCGAGCAGCCGCTCGAACTCGCCTACCGGATGCGCGCCTTCGACACGTGGGTGCACGAGCAGGACCTGCGGTCCGCGTTGAACAGGCCGGGCAACCTCGACTCCCCGGGCGCGTACGTCGCCCGGGACGTCCTCCTCCAGGGCCTGCCCAAGGTCGTCGCCAAGGAAGCGGGCGCGCCCACCAATTCGGCCGTCGTCCTCGACGTCCACGGGCCGGTCGAGTTCCTGCGGACCGTGCGGGTGGACTCCGACGGCCGCGGCTCGATCGACGGCTCTCCCTCGCTGGGCCCGCAGGCGACCATCGGTATGGACTGGGAGACGTACTACCGGCTGGCCTGCGGACGCGTCCGGGCCGCCGCGGTGCCCGACCGGATCAAGGTCGACGGGGACACGGAGCTGGCCGAGGCCATCCTGCGCGCGTTCGCCGTCACGCCGTAGCCGAACGGGCGGGGTGTGACGGCACCTCCCGAAGCACGCGGAGCCCGGGGCCTGCCGTCACGCCGCGTACGCCCCGTACGCGCCTCGTAGACCCGTACACCCCCGCACGTCCCGGCAGCCGTCACGCCGGGACGTGCACCGCCTCGACCCGGCTGGCCACCAGGCGTTCGCGCTCGCGCCGCGCGGTGCGCCCGCGCAGCCGCAGGATCTGGGCGACGCCGAGCGCCTCCAGCACGAACACCGACGAGAAGGCGATCCGGTAGTCGCCGCCGGTCGCGTCCAGCAGCAGCCCCACCGCGAGCAACGTTGTCATCGAGGCGATGAAACCGCCCATGTTGACGATTCCGGACGCCGTCCCCTGCCGCTCCGGCGGATTGGCCGGGCGGGCGAAGTCGAACCCGATCATCGACGCCGGCCCGCACGCGCCGAGCACCGTGCAGAGTGTGACGAGCAGCCACATGGGAGCCGAGCCGCCCGGGTAAGCGATGGTGGCCGCCCATAGGGTCGCGGTGGAGCCGACCGTACCGAGCGCCAGCGGGACCCGTGCCCCATGGTGCCGGGCGATGACCTGCCCGTACACGAGACCCACCAGCATGTTGGAGAGCACCACCAGCGTCAGCAGGCCGCCCGCGCCCTCCCGGGACATGCCCTGTGCCTCCACCAGGAACGGCATGCCCCACAGCAGCAGGAACACCATGCCGGGGAACTGGGTCGTGAAGTGGACCCACATGCCGAGCCGGGTACCGGGCTCACGCCACGACGCGGCGATCTGCTTCCGTACGAAGGCGGGGCCGGCGTGCCGTGCGGGCAGTGGGGTCTCCCCGCCGAAGGCAGGCGAGGGTTCGTGGCCCTCGGGGTGGTCGGAGAGGAACAGCGAGAGCAGCACCAGCACCAGCACTCCGGCGGCCGCGCTGCCCGCGAAGGTGGCCGTCCAGCCCATGCCGTGCAGCATGCGGGCGATGACGAGGGTCGAGACGAGGTTGCCCGCCATGCCGAAGAGCGCGGCGACCTGCCCGATGAGCGGGCCGCGCCGCGCGGGGAACCAGCGGGAGCCGAGGCGCAGCACGCTGATGAAGGTCATCGCGTCGCCGCAGCCGAGCAGCGCGCGGGCCGCGAGCGCCGTCCCGTACGAGGGCGACAGGGCGAAGCCGAGCTGGCCGGCGGTGAAGAGGACCACGCCGATGGTGAGCACCTTCTTGGTGCCCAGCCGGTCGACCATGAGGCCGACGGGTATCTGCATGCCCGCGTAGACCAGCAGTTGGAGGATGGAGAAGGTGGACAGGGCGGAGGCGTTGACGCCGAAGCGGTCGGCGGCGTCGAGTCCCGCGACGCCGAGGCTGGTACGGAAGATGACCGCGACGAAGTAGACGGCCACTCCGATGCCCCACACCGCGGCGGCCCGCCGGCCGCCGGGCGGATCGCCGGGCAGGGAGACCGGGGTGGGGCTCACCGGCCCGCACCCCGGACGAGCACTTCGACCCGGCCGAGGTGGACGTGCACACAGCCGGCCGCGCCCTCGGCGTCACCCGCCTTGATCCGGTCCAGGATCTCGGCGTGCTCCTCGTAGTTGCGCGACACCCGGTCGGGGAGGGCCTGCATCATCGCGACGCCCATCCGCAGCTGGCGGTCGCGGAGTTGGTCGTAGAGCCGGGAGAGGATCTCGTTGCCGGCGTGCTTGACGATCTCGGCGTGGAAGCAGCGGTCGCTGACGGCGAAAGCGGCGAGGTCGCCGGCGTCGGCGTGACGCCGCTGCTCGGCCAGCAGCTCCTCCAGGCGCGCGACGAGCGAGGCGGGCGCCGGCACCGCCTTGCGCACCGCGAACTCCTCGACCAGCAACCGGGTTTCGACCACGTCCCGGATCTCCTGCGCGGAGACGGCGAGGACGAGTGCGCCCTTCTTCGGATAGAGCTTGATGAGCCCTTCCACCTCGAGCTTGAGCAGCGCTTCCCGGACGGGGGTGCGGGACACCCCCACGGCTTCTGCCAGTTCACCTTCGGTGAGCAGCGTCCCGCCCTCGTAACGGCGGTCGAGGACGGCCTGCTTGATGTGGGTGTAGACGCGTTCTGCGGCAGGGGGCTGCTTCACGGTGGTGGCGGCGGACATGCACACAGCTTAGATACAACAGCGTTCAACCAGAAAGCCGCGTCCGGGATACGGACGGGGCCCCGGGTCTACCGGCCCGGGGTCAGCCCCGCTCACGGCCGGTGCGTCGGGGGCACGCGTCTCCGCGGCGCGCCCTGCCGGCCGGGATTGCGACGGGTCGCCGGGCAGCGGAGACGCGAACACCCGGCCGGGCAGGGGCCCGGCCGGGTGTTTCACGTGGAACGGGACATCAGGCCGTCAGGCCGTCACGCCCAGGTGATGAGGCGCTTCGGGTTCTCCAGGATCGCCGCGATGTCCGCGAGGACCTTGGAGCCCAGCTCGCCGTCGACCAGGCGGTGGTCGAAGGAGAGCGCCAGCGTGGTGACCTGACGGGGCTTGACCTTGCCCTTGTGGACCCACGGCTGGAGCTTGATCGCACCGACCGCGAGGATGGCCGACTCGCCGGGGTTCAGGATCGGCGTACCGGTGTCGACGCCGAAGACGCCGACGTTGGTGATGGTCACCGTGCCGCCCTGCATCGCCGCCGGAGTGGTCTTCCCCTCGCGGGCCGTGGCGACCAGCTCGCCCAGGGACTCCGCCAGCTGCGGCAGGGTCTTGTCGTGCGCGTCCTTGATGTTCGGGACGATCAGACCGCGCGGCGTGGCCGCCGCGATGCCCAGGTTGACGTAGTGCTTCTGCACGATCTCCTGGTTGGCCTCGTCCCAGGCCGAGTTGACCCCCGGGTTCCGCTTGATCGCGACCAGCAGGGCCTTGGCGATGAGCAGCAGCGGGTTGACCCGGAGCCCCGCCATGTCCTTGTCGGCCTTGAGTTCCTCGACGAGCTTCATGGTGCGCGTCACGTCGAGCGTCACGAACTCCGTGACGTGCGGCGCGGTGAACGCGCTGCCGACCATCGCCGACGCGGTCGCCTTCCGTACGCCCTTGATCGGCACACGGGTCTCGCGCGCACCGGCCGCGGCGGGCTCGGGAGCGGCCTGGACCGGAGCCGGGGCAGGCTCGGGGGCGGCGGCCGGGGCGGGCTCCGGCGTGGCCGCCGCGTGGACGTCCTCGCGGGTGATGACGCCGTCGGGGCCGGTCGGGGTGACCGTCGCCAGGTCGATGCCGAGGTCCTTGGCGAGCTTGCGCACCGGCGGCTTGGCGAGCGGACGCGGCGCCGCCTGCGTGCCGTGGCCGTTCGTCTCCGCCTGGATGGCGGCGGCGGCCTCGGTCTGCTCGGGAGCGCCGGCCTGCTTGCGGGGCCTGCGCTTCGTGGAGGACTCGGCGACGCCGTAGCCGACGAGGACGGGCTGGCGGCCCTTCGGCTTGTCCTCCTCCGCCTCGGCGGCGGCCTCCGCCACCGGGGACGCCTCGGTCTGCGCGGCGGGGACGGCCGCGGCCTCCGCGGGCGCCGCCTCGTCGCTGCCCGGCGCCACGTCGACCGTGATGATCGAGGTGCCGACGTCGACGGTGGTGCCCTCGGCGAAGCGCAGCTCGTGCACCACGCCGTCGTACGGGATCGGCAGCTCGACGGCCGCCTTCGCCGTCTCCACCTCGCACACGACCTGGCCGTCGGTGACGGTGTCGCCCGGCTGGACGTACCACTTGAGGATTTCGGCCTCGGTGAGTCCCTCGCCCACGTCGGGCATCTTGAACTCGCGGAAGCGGAGGGAAGTGTCTTGCGTCATGGTCACGGCACTCCTCAGTACGCGAGCGAGCGGTCGACGGCGTCCAGCACCCGGTCAAGACCCGGAAGGTACTCCTCCTCGAGCCGTGCCGGCGGGTACGGGGCGTGGAAGCCACCGACCCTCAGCACCGGGGCCTCCAGGTGGTAGAAGCACCGCTCGGTGATGCGAGCGGCGATCTCCGCGCCGGAGCCGTAGAAGACGGGGGCCTCGTGGACCACGACGAGCCGCCCGGTCTTCTCGACGGACGTCTGGACGGTGTCGAAGTCGATCGGGGACATCGAGCGCAGGTCGAGGACCTCCACCGACTTGCCCTCCTCGGCCGCGGCGGCGGCCGCCTCGAGGCAGACCTTCACCATCGGACCGTAGGCGGCCAGCGTGATGTCGGTGCCGGCCTGGGCGACGCGCGCGACGTGCAGCGGGTCGGGGATGGCCTCGGTGTCGACCTCGCTCTTGTCCCAGTAGCGCCGCTTCGGCTCGAAGAAGATCACCGGGTCGTCGCTCTGGATGGCCTGCTGGAGCATCCAGTATCCGTCGGCGGAGTTCGACGGGGAGACCACCTTGAGGCCGGCGACGTGCGCGAAGAGCGCTTCCGGGGACTCGGAGTGGTGCTCGACCGCGCCGATGCCGCCGCCGTAGGGGATGCGGATGACGACCGGCAGCTTGATCTTGCCGAGCGCACGGGCGTGCATCTTGGCGAGCTGCGTGACGATCTGGTCGTACGCGGGGAAGACGAAACCGTCGAACTGGATCTCGACCACGGGGCGGTACCCGCGCAGGGCCATGCCGATCGCGGTGCCGACGATGCCGGACTCGGCGAGCGGGGTGTCGATGACCCGGTCCTCGCCGAAGTCCTTCTGCAGCCCGTCCGTGATCCGGAAGACGCCGCCGAGCTTGCCGACGTCCTCACCCATGATCAGGACCTTGGGGTCGGTCTCGAGGGCCTTGCGGAGCGACTCGTTGAGCGCCTTCGCGAGGGGAAGCTTCTGAACAGCCATGGCTTACTTGCCCTCCTCGGCGAACGATGCCTGGTACGCGGCGAACTGCGCGCGCTCCTCGTCGACGAGCGCGTGCCCGTCCGCGTAGACGTGGTCGAACATCGCCATGTCCTCGGGGTCGGGCATCGCCCGCACCGCCTCGCGCACCCGCTTGGCCAGCGTGTCGCTCTCCTCGTCGAGGGAGGCGAAGAACGCCTCGTCGGCGTGGCCCTCCGCCTCGAGATAGGTACGCAGCCGAAGGATCGGGTCCTTGGCCTCCCAGGCCGCCCGCTCGTCGTCGTGCCGGTACTTGCTGGGGTCGTCGGAGGTGGTGTGCGCGCCCATCCGGTACGTGAAGGCCTCGACGAGCGTCGGGCCCTCGCCGCGGCGGGCCCGCTCCAGGGCGGAACGGGTGACGGCCAGGCAGGCCAGCACGTCGTTGCCGTCGACGCGGACGCCGGGGAAGCCGTAGCCCTGCGCGCGCTGGTACAGCGGGACGCGGGTCTGCCGCTCGGTCGGCTCGGAGATCGCCCACTGGTTGTTCTGGCAGAAGAACACGACCGGGGCGTTGTAGACCGCGGAGAACGTGAACGACTCCGCGACATCGCCCTGGCTCGAGGCGCCGTCCCCGAAGTACGCGATCACGGCCGAATCGGCGCCGTCCTTGGCGACGCCCATGGCGTAGCCGGTGGCGTGCAGCGTCTGCGAGCCGATGACGATCGTGTACAGGTGGAAGTTGTTGACGGTCGGGTCCCAGCCACCGTGGTTCACACCCCGGAACATGCCCAGCAGGTTCGTCGGGTCGACCCCGCGGCACCAGGCGACGCCGTGCTCGCGGTAGGTCGGGAAGACGTAGTCGTCGTCGCGCAGCGCGCGGCCGGAGCCGATCTGGGCGGCCTCCTGACCCAGCAGCGACGCCCACAGACCCAGCTCGCCCTGGCGCTGCAGGGCGGTGGCCTCGGCGTCGAAGCGGCGGGTCAGGACCATGTCCCGGTACAGCGCGCGCAGCTCGTCGGCGGTCAGGTCGATGTCGTACTCGGGGTGCTGGACGCGCTCGCCCTCGGGCGTCAGCAGCTGTACGAGCTGGGGCTCGGAACTCTGCGGCTTCTTGGCGGCGCTGGCGCGCTTACTGGCGCGTCGCGGTTTACGCGCGGCAGCAGTGCTCTCCACGGTCACGTGCGTGCTCCTCCGTCGGTCCGGCCCCCGGGGTCCGCCGGAAACCAGTGCGGCTCGCCCGCTTCCCGGCCCGCGCACGGGGTGTGTGCGGCAAGGCCGGAGGTCGGGCGTGACAGGTGTCCCGGCGAACGTCCTGTCACAGGCACGTTACCCAGTGGGCAGCATTACTGCGAAACCCCATTTGACCTGCGATTTTGCTTGGATTTCCAAGTAAATCGAGAAATAGGGGAACAACCACTGGTCACAGCCCTGCAGGCCGCCGGAACACGGGCACGGTATACCGGCCACCCCCGGCACGGGAAGACTCAATATGTGAGACTCCCTTTGTGCACGAAACGGGAAAAATCACGGTATTCCTACTCGACGACCATGAAGTGGTCCGGCGCGGCGTTCATGAACTTCTCGCTGCGGAGTCCGACATCGAGGTGGTCGGCGAGGCCGGCACCGCGGAAGACGCCCTGGTCAGGATCCCTGCGACCGACCCCGACGTCGCCGTGCTGGACGTACGCCTGCCGGACGGAAGCGGCGTCGAGGTCTGCCGCGAGGTCCGTTCGCGCAACGAGAACATCAAGTGCCTGATGCTCACGTCCTTCGCCGACGACGAGGCCCTCTTCGACGCGATCATGGCCGGGGCCTCGGGATATGTACTGAAGGCGATCCGCGGCAACGAGTTGCTGACGGCGGTTCGCGGCGTCGCGGCCGGAAAGTCACTGCTCGACCCGGTGGCCACCGCCCGGGTGCTGGAGCGGCTGCGGGACGGCGGCAGGCCGAGCGGCGACGCCCGGCTGGCGAACCTCACCGACCAGGAGCGCCGGATCCTGGACCTGATCGGCGAGGGGCTCACCAACCGCGCCATCGGGGAACGGCTCCATCTGGCAGAGAAGACCATCAAGAACTACGTCTCCAGCCTGCTGTCCAAGCTGGGCATGGAGCGACGGGCGCAGGCGGCCGCGTTCGTGGCGAGGATGGATGCGGAGCGCCAGCACCACTGAGTGGTCGGGGCGGGCGGTGTCCGGGGACGGCGGCGGGTGCTCGCGCGTCCCGTGATCGGCGCCGTCAGCAGGCCGAGGCCCGTGTCATCACTCGTTCGGGCTAACGGCGTCACGCCCCGTTCCGGGACCTTGGTCCCGGCGGTTGAGGGCCGGTGACCCTACACAGCGGAGTCGTCGGTCACGCAGAGTGGAATTCATGTCCCTTGAGGAACTCCACGCCGTCGAGCTGCTGGACCGCGTCCCGTACGGCCGGCTGGCCGCCAGCCTCCGCGCCATGCCCTTCCTGGTCCCGGCCCGCCACATCGTGACGGACGGCCGGGTGCTGCTGCGCCCGCACGCGGCCTTCGACCACCAGCGGGCATGTTGCGGCAGCGTGGTGGCGTACGGCGCGGACAACCTCGGCTCGGGGGCGGCGGAGCTGTGGTCGGTCCAGTTCACCGGCACCGCGGAGACGGCCCGGCCGACGGACGAGGAGCTGGAGCGTCTCGGGCCGTGCCCGCGGCGGATCGACGACCAGGAGTTCCGGCCGGCCTATCTGCGCATCGAGCCGCGCTTCGTCACCGTGCACACGATGGACCGATCCGGAGAGCAGCCGGAGCGGCACATTCCGTGATCTAACATCTGGCGGGTGCCGCGCTCATCTGATAACGCTCCGCCCGTCACCGCGCTTCTGCGCCGCTACGAGAACCCGGGTGAACCCCTCTCCTGCAAACCCGTCACCCAGGGGCTCCTGAACCGCGGTTACCGCCTCTCGACCACCCGCGGGGCGTACTTCCTCAAGCACCACCTCGACGGCGACCACGAGGCCATCGCTCGCCAGCACCGGGCGACCCGGCGGCTCCAGGCCCTCCATGTGCCCGTCGCCCCGCCGCTGGCGGACGGCGACGGGGCCACGGTCGCCGTGATCGGCGGCCACTGCTACGCCCTGCATCCCTGGATCGAGGGCCGCCACCGCAGCGGCGCCCAGCTCAGCGCGGGCCAGTCACGGCGGCTCGGATCGCTCCTCGGTCTCGTCCACACCTGCCTGGCCCAGGTCATGGACACCGGCGCGCAGGAGCGCACCGAGCACGGCAGCGCCGACCCCGACGAGACGTTCGCCCTCATCGAGGAGCTGCTGGAGCTGACCCGGTCCGCCCGGCCGCGTGACTCCTTCGACACCCTCGCGGAGCACCGCCTGTTGCAGCGGCGCGCGCTGCTCGAACGCCATGCCGGCCGCAGGCCGCCGCCGGGCGGCGCGGGCGGCTGGGTGCACGGCGACTTCCACCCGCTGAACCTGCTCTACCGGGGGGCCGAGCCGGCCGCGATCGTCGACTGGGACCGGCTGGGGGTCCAGCCGAGGGCGGAGGAGGCTGTGCGGGCCGCGGTGATCTTCTTCGTCACGCCGAACGGCCGGCTGGAGCTCACGAAGGTCCGGGCGTACGCGCGGGCCTACCGGCGGGCGACGGGCGCCGACGCGGCCGAACTGCGGGCGGCCGTCCACCGGGTGTGGTGGGAGCGGCTCAACGACTTCTGGATACTGCGCTGGCGCTACCAGCTGCACGACCGAAGGGCCGACCCGCTGTTTCCCGCGGTGTCGGCCCTGGCGGTCTGGTGGACGAAGGAGTACGAGGCGGTGTGCGAGGCGTTCGCGGGGTGAGCCGGCCGGCGGGTTCGGCCGGCCGCGGCGAGACCCCGCCTCACTCCTCGCCGGGCTCCCCGCCGGCATTGCCCGTCGGCTCGCCGGTCGGACCGCCGGTGGGGGTTCCACCGGTCGGGTCGCCCGTCGGATCGTCGCTCTGGTCGTCCGTCGGGTCGTCCGTCGGGTCGTCGGTGGGGCCCGTCGGGGTCGGGTCGTCGGACGGCGTGTGCGGCGTGCTCGGGGTGAACGACGGCTGGTCCGACGGGGTCCAGGTCGGCCACTGGTTGCCGCCGGTGGACGTGTCCGGGTCCTCGGACCGCTCGGTCTCATGCTCCGTCGGCGACGGGGTCTCCTCCGGCGTCGTGCTCGGCGACTCGGAGACCGTCTTGCCGTCGCCCGGGTTGTTGCCCCCGGGGTCGCCGGCCTTGTCGAGCGCGAACGCGATGCCGGCGACGACCGCGATCACGGCGAGCGCCGCGAGCAGCCACACCTTGCCGCGCCCGCCCCCGCCGTTTCCGCGCTGTCCGCCGCCGTAACCGCCGTCGTAGCTCCCGTCGTTCGGGTTCATCGGCGGAAGGATCGGGCCCTGCGACGTCTCGCCGTGGCCGGAGTGCGCGGCGGTCGCGCCGGTCATGCCCCTGGTCGCGGCGGTGCCGCCCTCGTACAGATGGACCGGGCCGGTGTTCCAGCCGCCGTTGTGGCTGCCCTGCTGCTGGAGCATCTGCAGCGCGTACTGGATCAGCCCGCGCATCTCCTCGGCGCTCTGGAACCGGTCGTCCGGGTCCTTCGCGAGCGAGCGCATGACCAGACCGTCGAGCTCGGGCGGCACGGCGTCCGACACGTCCGACGGCGGCACCGGGATGTCCTGCACGTGCTGGTAGACGACGGAGAGCGGCGTCTCACCGGTGAACGGCGGGCGCAGGGCGAGGAGTTCGTACAGCAGGCAGCCCGTCGCGTACAGATCCGAGCGGTGGTCGACGGCCTTGCCGAGAGCCTGCTCGGGAGAGAGGTACTGCGGCGTGCCCATGACCATGCCGGTCTGGGTCATCGTCGACTGCGCGCCGTGCAGGGCGCGCGCGATGCCGAAGTCCATCACCTTGACCGCGCCTGAGTGGGTGATGATGACGTTGGCGGGCTTGATGTCGCGGTGCACGATGCCGTGCTGATGGGAGTACGCGAGTGCTTCGAGGACGCCCGAGACGATGATCAGGGCCTGCTCGGGCGGCGGCGCCTCCGCGTTGAGGAGCAGATCGCGGATCGTGCGCCCCTCGACCAGCTCCATCACGATGTAGGGGACGGTCTGGCTGCCCACCACGTCCTCGCCGGAGTCGTAGACCGCCACCACGGCATGGTGGTTGAGGCCGGCGACCGACTGGGCCTCGCGCGTGAAGCGGGCCTTGGAGACCGGGTCCTCCGCGAGATCGGCGCGCAGGAGCTTGACGGCGACGGTACGGCCGAGCCGTACGTCCTCCGCCGCGAACACCTCCGCCATTCCGCCACGGCCGAGACGGTGCGTCAGGCGGTAGCGGCCGTCGCCGACCAGTCCGCCGACACCCCAGGCGTCCGCAGAATCCGGCACTCCGCTGCCGTCTGCTCCGGGTTCGGGTGCCATCAGTCCTCGCCGTCGTATCTGTCCGCGCGCGTACTGTGCTTGCGGGGGTGCCATTGCTCGTGGTGCTGTGCCACGTCACGCTACAGCCTTGGCGCGGCAGGCCGGATCCGAGAGAGACCGGCCATCAAACCCTCTTGGCGCCGGGCGGCGCAAATTCCATCCGGTTCCTGTAACGCTTCCGAGACGCTTGTTGTGCGTACGGTCACGGAACGGACCCGTGGCTTGACGTGTCGGACCCCTGCGGCAGACTTGCCCCGTAATACGGGATCACGGTCCAGGTTTCTCGGTTCCCGGGGCCAGGATCGCCACGCAGCAGCGAACCATCGCGGGCCGGTCGGTCGGACCACCGCGCCGAGGGGGATGCACAGTCATGAGCCAGGACGGCGCGCAGGGCCGCTATGCGGGTGGTTCCGTGGCGGGCGGCCGGTATCAGCTTCGCGATCTGCTCGGCGAAGGCGGAATGGCCTCCGTCTATCTGGCTTACGACTCGGCGCTCGACCGCCAGGTCGCGATCAAGACGCTGCACACGGAACTGGGCCGCGAGGCGTCCTTCCGCGAGCGGTTCCGGCGCGAGGCGCAGGCCGTGGCCAAGCTCTCCCACACCAACATCGTGTCCGTCTTCGACACGGGTGAGGACGCTGTGACATACAGCGGCTCCGCCGCGGGGGACGGCGGCGTGATGCCGTACATCGTCATGGAGTACGTGGAGGGCCAGCCGCTCGGCTCCGTGCTGGCCACGGACATCCAGCAGTACGGTGCGATGCCCGCCGACAAGGCGCTCAAGGTCACCGCCGACGTGCTGGCCGCGCTGGAGACCAGCCACGAGATGGGCCTGGTCCACCGCGACATCAAGCCCGGCAACGTGATGATGACCAAGCGCGGCATCGTCAAGGTGATGGACTTCGGCATCGCCCGTGCCATGCAGTCGGGCGTCACCTCGATGACGCAGACCGGCATGGTCGTCGGCACCCCGCAGTACCTGTCGCCCGAGCAGGCGCTGGGGCGCGGCGTGGACGCCCGCTCCGACCTGTACTCGGTCGGCATCATGCTCTTCCAGCTGCTGACCGGCCGGCTGCCGTTCGACGCGGACTCGCCGCTGGCCATCGCGTACGCGCATGTGCAGGAGGAGCCGGTCGCGCCCTCCACAATCAACCGCTCCGTCACTCCCGCGATGGACGCGCTGGTGGCGCGGGCGCTGAAGAAGAACCCGAACGAGCGGTTTCCGAGTGCGGCGGCCATGCGCGACGAGTGCGCGCGGATCACGGGCGCCGGGCAGACGGGCGCTCCGGTGATCATCACCGGCGCACCGGCGACCAGCGGCGCGGGCGTCGGTTCCGCCGTCTTCCCGCCGCTCGACCAGTCGGCCCCGGCACCGCAGAGCGGCGTCCAGACGCCGTATCAACCCGGTCCGTACGGTGCGCCCACGCCGGCGCCGGCCCCCGCGCCGCACTACGGCTACCCGACGCCGGCCCCGGCGTACCAGTCGCAGCCTCCGGCGACCAGCACCCCGCCGCCGTACACGATCTCGCAGCACCAGCAGCCGCCCGCCGGCGGCAACGGCGGCGGGAAGCGGAACATGCCGGTGGTCGTGGGCGCCATCGCGGTGGCGGTGCTGGCCATCGGCGGTCTGATCACGGCGATCACGCTGAACGGCAAGGACAAGGACTCCAGCACGGAGGCCGGCGGCGACCCGACGACGAGCGAGTCGGCGAAGGCGGGCTACAAGGGGCCGGAGCGCGAGCGCACGATGAAGAGCACCGAGTGCTCGGAGGCGCGGGAGAGCTACAACGACCCCTCCAAGGTCGACGCTCCCAACTTCGTCTACAAGGACATCCTCTCCGTCAAGGCGTGTCTGCAGGCCGCGGGCTGGACGTTCACCGAGCGGGAGAAGGCGAACGGCCAGTGGGGCGAGGGCGTGGTGATCTCGCAGTTCCCGCTAGCCAGGTCGGAGGTCGACCCGGAGAAGGCCAACTTCACCCTCGAGGTCTCCAGCGGCTATCCGGAGTAAGCACTCCGCGGCGCCCGCACGGGTGCCGTCCGCGCGAACGGCCCGGTACGCACACTGTGTGCCGGGCCGCTGTGCCGCGCGGGCGGGGGCGTGGCACCCGGACCGGGCTCCGGCCGGCGATCGATGCACGGGATGCCGGAGATCCTCCGCCATGTGACCCTGAGTCCGATATGTCGGCAGCGGCACCTCGGCACGGGGAGGGGTCATCCGGTGACTCCAGCGACTCCAGGACTGCACACGCGATGCGCGATCACCGTTGCTTCGCTGCTGCTGCTCGCGCCCGCGCCCGCCGCGTACGCCGCCGACGAGCCGAAGGCTCCCGAGAAGTCCCCGAAGCCGACGGCCTCGGCCTCGCTCGCGGGGCGCCAGGCCGGTGAGGGGCGCCCGCGGCCCGGCCGGCAGGTGACGCCCTCACCGAGCACGAGCACCACCCCGTCGGCGCCCCCTTCGCGTACGCCCGCCGCGGCGGCATCGCCGTCGGCGAGCGCCACGGCGGCGAAGTCCTCGCAGCCCGCTTCGCCGTCCAGGTCCGCCGAGGCGAAGCCGACCCGCGACGGGGAGCCCTCCGCGGACACCCTCCCTCCGGAGGACGAGGCACTCGAGTCGGAGAAGCCCGGCGACGCCTGGGTCGCGCCGACACCGGCGCCGCACCGGAGCGAGCCCGCCGCCGCCCGCCACCAGGCACCTCAGGGGACACCCGCACCCGTCGCCCAGGAGATCTCGCCGCTGTCGCTGGGCGTCGGGATGGCTCTGATGGGCCTCGGCATCGGCTTCCTCGGCGTGCGGCTGCGGCGCCGCTGACCGCCGCGTCCCCCTCAGGACGGACGCCGAGTCTCCGTCCAGCGATGGTTGCCGCGAGCGACATACCCGGTATACATACTGAGTATGTCCATTCGCCACGGGCTCCTCGCCCTGCTCGAACACGGTCCCCGCTACGGGTCCCAGCTCCGCTCGGAGTTCGAATCCCGCACGGGCGCCACCTGGCCCCTGAACGTGGGCCAGGTCTACACGACGCTGGCCCGCCTGGAACGCGACGGCATGGTCGCGCAGAGCGGCGAGGACGAGGCAGGACACGCGCTCTACGTCATCACGGACGCCGGCCGCTCCGAGCTCCGCACCTGGTTCGAGACCCCGGTGGACCGCAGCAGTCCGCCCCGTGACGAACTGGCCATCAAGCTCGCGATGGCGGTCGGCGCGCCCGGGGTGGACATCCGCGCCGTCATCCAGTCGCAGCGCCACCACACGGTGAACGCCATGCAGGACTACACCCGCCTCAAGGCCCAGGCTCTCGCCGCCATCGAGAGCGGGGGCTCGCAGGAGCGGGACGACGTGGCCTGGCTGCTCGTGCTGGAACAGCTGATCTTCCAGACCGAGGCGGAGGCCCGCTGGCTCGACCACTGCGAGGTCCGGCTCATCAGGCTCTCGGCCGCCGGCGCGGCCGGGCGCGGGGCCGGGGCCGCCGTGCCGCCCACCCCGGCCCCGCAGGCGGCCGCGGCCACCGGCAGGCGTGCCACGCCTGCCGACTAGACCTCGCGCCCACGATCCGGAAGGGAGGGCTCACGCCCGCCCCGGAGCCCCGGCCCCATGCAGGGCATCCGGGGCGGCACCGAACCGCCGACCGCGCGCCCCGGCGCCGTACCGGCCGCTCCACCGCACGCACCGGCCCTGGCGGGCCGGCCGGCGGCTCACCACCGATCCGCATCGGCCCACCCGGCCGGCGGCTCACCACCGATCCGCATCGGCCCACCCGGCCGACCGCTCACCGCTCGTATCACCTCTCCGTGCACCGCTCGTGTGTACGCGTCCGTCCAAGGGGGGACCCACCCGTGTCCGAACAGGTTTCACAGCAGTCTCAGCCGTCACAGCCACCCGTCCTGCAACTCCAGCAACTGACCCGGGTGCACGGCAGCGGCGCCACCGAGGTGCATGCCCTGCGCGGCATCAACCTCGACGTCTTCCCCGGCGAACTCGTCGCCGTCATGGGTCCGTCCGGCTCGGGCAAGTCGACGCTGCTGACCATCGCGGGCGGCCTCGACACCCCGACCTCGGGGCGCGTGATCGTCGAGAACACCGACATCACGACCGCCGACCGCAAGACGCTCGCCGCGCTGCGACGCCGCAGCATCGGCTACGTCTTCCAGGACTACAACCTCATCCCGGCGCTCACCGCCGCGGAGAACGTCGCCCTACCGCGCGAACTCGACGGCGTCTCCGCCCGCAAGGCCCGCGGCGAAGCCGTCGCCGCTCTTGAGGAGATGGACCTCGGTCACCTCGCCGATCGCTTCCCGGACGAGATGTCCGGCGGCCAGCAGCAGCGCGTCGCCATCGCCCGCGCCCTCGTGGGCGACCGCCGTCTCGTCCTCGCCGACGAGCCGACCGGCGCCCTGGACTCGGAGACCGGCGAGTCCGTCCTCGCCCTGCTGCGCTCGCGCTGCGACGCCGGTGCCGCCGGCATCCTCGTCACCCACGAGCCGCGCTTCGCCGCCTGGGCCGACCGCGTGGTGTTCCTGCGCGACGGCGCGGTCGTCGACCAGACCGTCCGCAGCCAGGCCGACTCGCTGCTCTCCGGCCAGGCGGCAGAACTGTGATGACCTGGTACCACTCCTGGCGTGCCGCGATCCGAATCGCGCGCCGCGACGCCTGGCGCTCCAAGGGACGCAGCTTCCTCGTCCTGTCCATGATCGCCCTCCCCATCGTCGGGGTGAGCGCCGTGGACCTCACCGTCCGAAGCTCCCAGCTCTCCACCGAGCAGAGCCTCGAGCGCTCTCTCGGCGCCGCCGACGGCAGACTCTCCGACCCGGGCGTGGGCGGCGAGCCGATCATGCAGTCCCCGGACGGCACCAACTACAGCCCGGTCGCCGACTTCTCCGACAAGCCGTGGCCGGACGGGAGGACGGACCTCGCGAAGGCCCTGCCCGCGGGCGCCAAGACGCTGACGGACACCACCGGTTCCGCGAAGCTCCGTACGACGCACGGTCTCCTGCACACCGAGATCCGTGAGCTCAAGTCCACCGACCCGATGGCCGAGGGCATCCTGGACGTCGTCGACGGCCGGCTGCCGCAGAAGACCGACGAGGTCGCCGCGACCACCCACTTCCTCGAGAGCAGCGGCCTGAAGGTGGGCTCCGCGGTCACCGCGCGCGGCTTCGACCGTCCGTACCACATCGTCGGCTCGTACGAACTTCCGAACGCTCTGGACACGGACCAGGTCAACGCGCTGCCGGGCGCGATGCTCGCGCCGCTCGACAAGGCGCTGAAGGCCGGGGGTTACTCCGGCACGTCGCCCTCGACGACGATCCTGGCGACCGTTTCCGGTGGTTTCACGTGGAACATCGTCAAGGACATCAACGCCAAGGGCGTGAAGGTCAGTTCGAGGGCGGTGGCGCTGAACCCGCCCGCCGACTCCGAGGTTCCGCTCTTCCAGCAGGAGGGCTGGGGCAACTTCGAGGCGAGCACGGCCGCCAAGGCCGCCGCGCTCGCCGCGGTCGGCACCGTCGTCGGCCTGGCGATGCTGGAGATCTGTCTGCTGGCCGGCCCCGCCTTCGCGGTCGGCGCCCGTCGTTCGCGCCGCCAGCTCGGACTGGTCGGCGCCAACGGCGGCGACCGGCGGCACATCCGGGCCATCGTGCTCGGCGGTGGTCTGGTGATCGGTGTCGCCGCCGCGGTGGTGGGCACGGTCCTCGGTCTGATCCTCACCTATCTGCTGCAGCCCGTGCTCGAGGGGTACATGGGCAAGCGCTTCGGCCATTTCGACGTACGGCCGCTGGAACTGCTCGGCATCGCGCTGCTCGCCGTGCTGACCGGGCTGCTGGCCGCGATCGTCCCGGCCATCACCTCGTCCCGGCAGAGCGTGCTCGCCTCGCTCACCGGCCGCCGCGGGGTGCGCCGCAGCAGCCGAGTGCTGCCGGTCATCGGACTGATCGCGGTGACCCTCGGTGCGGCGATCGCGCTGTACGGATCGACGATGACGGACCAGTTCGCCGTCGTCGCGGGCGGCAGCGCCCTGGCCGAGCTGGGCGTGGTCGCGCTGACTCCCGCGCTGGTGGGCCTGTTCGGCCGGATCGGCGGCATCCTGCCGCTCTCCCCCCGGCTCGCGCTGCGCGACGCCGTGCGCAACCGGGGTCGTACGGCCCCCGCGGTGGCAGCGGTGCTGGCCGCCGTCGCCGGCACGGTGGCCGTCGCCACCTACGCCGCGAGCAGGGACGCCCAGGGCGAGGCCGAGTACACGGCGCAACTGCCCCACGGCGCCGTCTCCATGGTGATCCAAGAGGGTGGCGGCCGGGACGTGCCCGCCGTACGCGACACGGTGCAGAAGCTGCTGCCCGTGGACGTGCGGGCAGACGTGGACCGGGTGGTCGTCGGCAAGCCGGGCTGCACGCGCTTCGACGACGGGGACGGCTGCGGCCGCTACGAGATCGTCGTGCCCAAGGCGAACGAGTGCCCGCTGTGGGCCTGGGACCCCACCAAGCCGAACGAGGACCCGGCGGAGAAGTTCACCAAGGCCGAACGGCGCAAGCTGGCCGAGGACTGGCGGTGCGAGCAGAACAACGGCGGCGGAGTCCACGCCGACGGCGGCCTGATGATCGGCGACGCGAAGCTGCTCAAGGTCCTCGGCATCGACGACCCGGCGGCCGAGAAGGCCCTGGCCGCGGGTGGGGTCGTGTCCTTCGACAAGCGCAACGTCAACGCCCGGGGGAAGGTCGACATCCGGCTGGTCACGGACATGGACGCCGCGGACCGGGCCGCCGAGAAGGGCGAGAAGATCCCCGGCGAGATGAAGACCTTCACCGCCCACCAGATGCCGGACACGTCGAAGTCGTACGGCCTGCCCCTGCTGCTGTCGCCGTCGGCGGCCAAGGCCGCGGGCATGACCACGGCGCCGTTCGGCGCGTACTACACGACCGACACCATGCCCAGCAGCGAGCAGCGGCAGCGGCTCGACGGCGAGCTGGACAAGACGGGCACCGCGATCGACCTCCACATCGAGGAGGGCTACACCAGCGAGAACAGCATCATCCTGCTGGCGCTGACCGTCTTCGCCGGACTCATCACGATCGGTGCGGCGGGCATCGCCACCGGGCTCGCCCAGGCGGACGCGGAGGCCGACCTGAAGACGCTGGCCGCGGTCGGCGCCCCGCCGAGGGTCCGCAGGACGCTCAGCGGCTTCCAGTGCGGGGTGGTGGCCGCGATGGGGGTGGTCCTCGGCTCGGCGGCGGGCGTGCTGCCGGCGATCGGGCTGCGGCTCACGGAGCAGCGTCAGCAGACCACCTGGTACGAAAGGGCTCTCGACGAGGGCTGGGGTGGAGCGGGCTCGGTGCCGTACGTGCCGATCGTCGTGCCCTGGGCGACGCTGGCCGCCCTGCTCGTCGCGGTCCCCGTGGGCGCCGCGCTGCTCGCGGCCCTGGTCACCCGCTCCCGCGGCGCCCTCGCCCGGCGCGAGGCGACGTGAGCGGGGTGACGTGAGCGGGGTGACCTGAGCGGTGTGACGTGACACCGGCGTGGCGCGCCGTGACCGCGGCATGGCTCCTGTGCGGCGCGTCGTAACAGCATGCGACGGGCCGTCGTGACCGGCGAAACTCGGCGATCCGACGGCCGGAGTCCGCCCGGCAGGTCCATGTCCAGCGGTTTTGTGCCCCCGTAGGAGGGTGGATCACTCTCCTACGGGGGCACACCGTGTGGTGACGCGCATGTACGAGAGAATGGACGGCATGGAGATGCCGAGGAATGAACGGTCGCAGGAGAGCCCCCACGTCCTCGTCGTGGGACAGGACGGGATGGCTCTCGGCGGCGGTGAAGGTGACGACCAGTCGCGCGAGGTCCCGGTGACGGAAATGGTCGAACAACCGGCCAAGGTCATGCGGATCGGCAGCATGATCAAGCAGCTGCTGGAGGAGGTCAGGGCAGCACCTCTCGACGAGGCGAGCCGGGTACGGCTCAAGGAGATCCACGCCGGCTCGGTCAAGGAGCTGGAGGACGGGCTCGCGCCCGAGCTCGTCGAGGAACTGGAGCGCCTCTCCCTCCCCTTCACCGACGACGCCATCCCGTCCGAGGCAGAACTGCGGATCGCGCAGGCCCAGTTGGTCGGCTGGCTCGAGGGTCTGTTCCACGGGATCCAGACGGCGCTGTTCGCCCAGCAGATGGCCGCACGGGCGCAGTTGGAGCAGATGCGGCGGGCCCTGCCGCCCGGCGCATCGCACGACGAGGAAGAGGGCGGTCAGCACGGCGCGATCCGTTCCGGACCGTACCTGTAGACGCACGGCACGTACGAGGGCCCGTCCCACCGCTTCGACGGTGGGACGGGCCCTCGCTCGATCAGGTGACGTCGGCGGCTGGTTCAGCCCTTGTCGGGCGCGGTCAGCACGACCTTGCCCACATGGGTGCCCGACTCCAGGGCGCGATGGCCCTCCGCCGCGTCGGCGAGCGGCACCGTACGGTCGACGACCGCTCGTACCCGGCCCGCGCCGATCAGCGGCCAGACATGCTCGCGCACGGCCGCCACGATCGCCGCCTTCTCACCGAGCGGGCGGCCCCGGAGCGAGGTGGCGGTGACCGCCGCACGCTTGCGCAGCAGCGCACCGAGGTTCAACTCGCCCTTCACCCCGCCCTGAAGGCCGATGACGGCAAGGCGGCCGTTGACCGCGAGCGCCTTCACATTGCGGTCCAGGTACTTGGCGCCGACGATGTCGAGGATCACGTCCGCGCCGGCGCCGCCGGTGGCCTTCTCGACCTCCTCGACGAAGTCCTGTTCCCGGTAGTCGATCAGGATGTCCGCGCCCAACTCGGCGCAGCGCGCCAGTTTGTCCGGCCCGCCCGCGGTCACAGCCACCCGGGCCCCCACGGCCTTCGCCAACTGAATGGCCATGGTGCCGATACCGCTCGCGCCGCCGTGGACGAGCACGGTCTCGCCCGGGCGCAGGTGGGCGATCATGAACACGTTCGACCACACCGTCGCCGTCACCTCGGGCAGCGCGGCGGCCGTCGTCAGGTCGAGCCCTTCCGGAACGGGCAGCAACTGCCCCGCGGGCACGGCCACCTTCTCCGCGTAACCGCCGCCCGCCAGCAGCGCGCACACCTCGTCGCCGACGGCCCAGCCGGAGACGCCGGGCCCCAGCGCCGAGATCCGCCCCGAGCATTCGAGACCGGGGTAGGGGGACGAGCCGGGCGGGGGGTCGTAGAAGCCCTGGCGCTGGAGCAGATCGGCGCGGTTCACCGCGCTCGCGACGACATCGACGAGGACTTCGCCCTCGCCGGGCACCGGATCGGGCACCTCTGCCCAGACCAGCGCCTCTGGACCACCGGGCTCGGGAATCGTGATCGCATGCATGGCGGCGAGGCTACTCCGAGGCCCTGGCGGGAGGAGCGTTCTCCGCGCGGACGATGGTGATCAGCCGGTCCGTGAGCTGCAGCGGGCTGGCGGCCGGGTCGTCGTACCCCAGCAGCCGGTGGCCCCGCAGGACGGACACCACGAGGTCGTCCGTCTCCCGGACGTTGCGGCCCACCTCCGCCTTTATCACCGGGCGTTCGATCAGATCGAGGCCGCTGCCCTGCTGGATCAGGTCCTCCATGACCGTGCCCGCACTGGGGCTGAGCACGGACAGACCGAGCAGTCGGCCGGCCGCGCCGGAGCTGGTGATCACGGCGTCGGCGCCGGACTGACGCAGCAGCGGAGCGTTCTCCTCCTCACGGACGGCGGCGACGATCTTCGCGCCGCGGTTGAGTTGGCGGGCGGTGAGTGTCACCAGCACCGCCGTGTCGTCGCGTTGGGGTGCGATGACGATCTGACGGGCCTTCTGCAGCTCTGCCCGGAGCAGGACGTCACTGCGGGTGGCGTCGCCGACGACGCCGGTGAACCCTTCCGCGTTGGCGGTGTCGATCACCTTGGAGCTGGGGTCGACGATGACGATCTGGTCCTTCCGCAGCCCGGTGGCACAGAGGGTCTGCATCGCCGATCGTCCCTTCGTGCCGAAGCCGACGATGACGGTGTGGTCGCGCAAGTTGGACCTCCAGCGGTTCAGCCGCCACTCCTCCCGGGTGCGCTCGGTGAGGACCTCGAGAGTGGTGCCGACCAGGATGATGAGGAAGAGCACGCGCAGCGGCGTGATCAGCAGCACGTTGATGAGCCGGGCCCCGTCACTGACCGGCGCGATGTCGCCGTAGCCGGTGGTGGAGAGGCTGACGGTCGCGTAGTAGACGGCGTCGAGGAAGTCGACGGACCCGTCCGCGTTGTCGTTGTAGCCCGCCCGGTCGGTGTAGACGATCATCACGGTGATGCCGAGCACCATCAGCGCCATCAGCAGTCGCTTGCTCACCTGGCGCAGCGGTTGCTCGACGATCCTACGGGGGAGCTTCACACGACCGGTGACGAGATGTTCGTCCGCGTGCCGGGCCATGGCGTCGTGACCGGGAAGTTTCACGTGAAACACCCTCCTGGCTCGTCGGAGGGCGTCCACGGCGACCAGGTCGCCCAGGTCGCCCAAGGGAGGTCGAGGACCTCCAGTTCGTCGCCGGGCCGGGCGCCGCCCGGCGGGACGACCGCGAGCCCGTCGGCCGCCGCAGTTCCGCGCAGCATCGCCGGCCCGTTGTAGTGCAGCGCGACCAATTGTCCGTCGCGGTGCACGAACGGAACGAGCCGGGTGTCGTGCGGGTGCCCGTGCACCTCTTCGCGTACGGGCGCCCGGTACGGGGCCGGCGAGGGCCGTCCCGCGAGTCCGCGCAGCAAGGGCTCGGCCAGGGTCAGGAGCCCGGAGACGGCGGCGAGGGGATTGCCCGGCAACCCCACCAGATGGCGCCCGGACGCCAGCCGGGCCAGCAGCATCGGATGGCCCGGCCGTACGGCGACCTGGTCGACCAGCAGCTCCGCGCCCGCCTTCCGCAGGACCGGATGGACATGGTCGACGGGGCCGGCCGCCGTGCCGCCCGTGGTGATCACCAGATCCGCCTCGGAGGTGGTGACCGCTCGGTGGAGCGCTTCGGCGTCGTCCCCGAGGCGGCGCGTGGCCGACACCTCCGCTCCGAGCGCCCGCAGCCAGGGGCCGATCATCGGCCCGAGGGCGTCCCGGATCAGTCCGCCGTGGGGGAGCGAGGAGGTGAGCAGTTCGTCGCCCAGCACCAGCACGTCCACCCGCGGACGGACGAAGGTCACCAGCTCGTCGTAGCCGGCGGCCGCGGCGAGGCCGAGTACCGCCGGGGTGACCAGGGCAGAGGCGGGCAGCAGCCGGTCACCGGAGCGGCACTCCTGGCCGCGCGGGCGGATGTCCTGCCCGGGGACCACCTCGCGGTCGGCATGAAGCTGGCGCCCGGCCGCGTCGACACGGCCGTGCTCACTGCGGATCACGGCGGTGGTCTCGGGCGGGACGCGGGCGCCGGTGGCGATCCGTACCGCCGTGCCGTCGGGCAGGGGCCCGTCGGCGCCGTGCCCGGCGAGGATCGACCCTTCGCCCTCCACGGCCCACGGTCCGGGGCCCGCGACGGCCCAGCCGTCCATGGCGGAGGTGTCGAACGAGGGAAGGTCGCACAGCGCGGTGAGCGGCTCGGCGAGTACCTGCCCGACGGCCTGCTCCAGTGGTACGCGCCGGCTGCGCGGCGGTGCGGTGAGTCCGGTACGGGCGGCCAGCGCCCGGGCCTCGGGCCAGGCGGCGGCTCGGTGCCGGCGCGTGGCGGAGCCCTTGGCGGCAGCGTCCGGTGCCGCGGCGTCCGGGGGCCGCGGGCCGACCAGGGCGAGCGCTTCGTCGACGCCGTCCAGCTCGCCCCCTGCGGGCGGAGTCGCTCCGGCAGTGGCGTGCCGTGCCCGCTCGCCGCCGGCCGCCGCCGCGGCCTCGCGGTCGTGACCGGTCATCCCGCGGCGTCCCCACCACTCGCGCCCGGTGCGGTGTCGGCCGGGCGGCCGGGCGGTTCCGCCGTCCCTGTCCCGCCCTGTGTCTCCGCGGCCTCGTCCGCCCAGCGGGCGGCCAGGGCCGCCGCCTTGCGGGCGGCCTCCGCGACGGCGTCGGGCCCGCCCTCGGCCTTGGCCGCCGCGTAGCCGACCAGGAAGGTGGTGAGCGGTGCGGCGGGCCGGGCGACGCCGTGCGCGGCGTCGCGGGCGAGGTCGAGCAGGACGTGGGTGTCCACGTCCAGCTCGATGCCGAGTTCGTCCTTGACTGCGGTGATCCATTCGTCCAGCACGTACCCATGCTCCCTGATGCGGGCCCGGGCTGTGGAGACGTCCCCCCAGGTGTCGCAGTCGAAGGAGGCGAGGGGGTCGGTCTCGATCCGGGCCAGGTCCAGTTCCCCGGTCAGTAGACGCAGAGGCAGCCCGGAAAGGCTCCCGTATTCGGTCGCGAGGAGAGCAAGTTCACGTCGGAGCGGCTCGGCACGGTAGGCGGCGACCAGCGGCTGGTCGCGGCCGTCGGCATCGGTCAGTACGACCGCCTCGCTGTCCCGCTGTGCGAGGGCGGCGACCAACTGCCGCACCGTCCCGGTCTCCAGGAAGGGAAGGTCGGCCGACAGCACGACGAGGGCCTGTGCCCCGGTCTGCCGCACTCCCGCGTCGAGGGCGGCGACGGGTCCGCCGCCCTCGGGCTGCTCGCGTGCCCATACGACGGGGCGCGCGGTGGGCCGGCGCCCGCCGACGACCACGGTGCGCCCGGCGTCCCGGCAGGCGGCCAGCACGCGGTCGAGCAGGGGCCGCCCGCCCACGCTCACCGCCGGTTTGTCGGCGCCGCCGAGCCGCTTGGCGGCGCCGCCGGCGAGGACGATGGCGTCGTACGCCGTAGTCGCGGTCATGCCTGAAGTATGGTCCGCGAACGTCCGGGCGGGGAGCCCCGGTTCGATCTCTCTGCCGCTGCTCCCCTGCTGCCTGCCGTCGGCTGACCCTTTGCTGGTGCTGTGCCGGCCCTTCCGCCGGCCTGCCTGCGGCTCTTCGGTCTCTCGGCCGGTGCTCGGCAGCCGGCTCCCTACAGAGTGCGAAGCAGCACCGAAGGGTTCTCCACACAGTCGGCCACGTACCTCAGGAAGCCTCCCGCGGTGCCGCCGTCGCACACCCGGTGGTCGAAGGTGAGCGAGAGCTGGACGACCTGCCGGACGGCCAGTTCTCCCCGGTGCACCCACGGCTTGGGAATGATCCGGCCGACGCCGAGCATCGCTGCCTCGGGGTGGTTGATGATCGGCGTGGAGCCGTCGACGCCGAACACCCCGTAGTTGTTCAGCGTGAACGTGCCGCCCGTCAGATCCGCCGGGGTGAGCGTCCCTTGGCGGGCCGCCTCCGTGAGCCTGGCGAACTCCGCGGTCAGCGACTCCGCCGACCGGTTGTGGGCGTCCTTCACGACGGGAACGACCAGTCCGCGGTCGGTCTGGGCGGCGAAGCCGAGGTGCACTGCCGGCAGCCGCACGATCTCCCGGGCTTCCATGTCCACCGTGGAATTGAGCTCCGGGTGGCGGTCGAGCGCGGCGGTGCAGATCCGGGCGAGCAGCGCGAGCAGCGAGATCTTCGGCCCGCCCGCGGCGTTCATCGCCGCCCTCGCGGCCATCAGTTCGGTCGCGTCGGCGTCGACCCAGCAGGTGGCGTCCGGGATCTCACGGCGGCTGCGGGACAGCTTGTCGGCCACCGCTCCGCGCACCCCGCGCAGCGGGACGCGCTCGGCCTGCGCGTGGGCCGCTACGGCCGGCGCGGCGGGCACAGCGGTGGTCGGCGTCTCGGGAGCCCGCAGGGCCCGTTCGACGTCGGCCCGGAGGATCAGGCCGTCGGGGCCCGAGCCGGTGAGTGTCCGCAGGTCCACGCCGTGCTCGCGTGCGAGCTTGCGGACGAGCGGGGAGATGACGGCCACGGGACCGTTCTGCGCGCCGGCCGAGGCGCCGCGGGCGGAAGCCGGTGCGGCGGCGCGGCTGCCGTTGGCAGCGGTCACCGGAGCCGTAGAACCTCCGGAGGCCCTGGTCGCGCCGGAGACTCCGGAGGCGGAGGCCGACGCGGTGGGCGTCGGCGCGACCGGCGTCGGGCGGATACGACGCCGTCGCGCCGCGGGGGCGCCGGTTCCGTAACCGACCAGGACGTTGCCCGACGACTCGGCGGAGCCGCCGGAGGACGCGGAGGCGTCCGGCTGCGCGGGCGCCGCGCCGCCGCCCGAGGCGGACGTGCCCGTCCCGGGCGCCTCGACCGCACCGACCGCGACCGTGATGAGCGGTGCGCCGACGGGCAGTTCCGTGCCCTCCTCGCCGAAGCGGGCGGTCACCACACCGCCGTAGGGGCAGGGGACCTCCACCATGGCCTTGGCCGTCTCGACCTCGACCACGGGCTGGTCGATCGCGACCACGTCACCGACCGAGACCAGCCAGCGGACGATCTCGGCCTCGGTCAGTCCTTCGCCGAGATCGGGAAGCTTGAATTCCAGCACCTGAGCCATCAGCCTTCCGCCTCCCACTGCAGTCGCGCCACCGCGTCCAGCACACGGTCCACTCCCGGCAGATGATGCCGCTCGAGCATCGGCGGCGGGTACGGGATGTCGAAACCGGCGACCCGGAGCACCGGCGCCTCCAGGTGGTGGAAGCAGCGCTCGGTCATCCGCGCGGCGATCTCGCCTCCGGGACCGCCGAAGCCGGTGGACTCGTGCACGACAATCGCACGCCCGGTGCGCCGGACCGACGCGCAGACCGTCTCGTCGTCGAACGGCACCAGGGAGCGCAGGTCGACGACCTCCAGGTCCCAGCCCTCCGCCTCGGCCGCCTGTGCCGCCTCCATGCACACCGGCACGGAAGGGCCGTAGGTGATGAGGGTGGCGCTGCGCCCGGGGCGGCGCACCACGGCCCGGCCGATCGGCTCCACCGCGGCGGGCGCCTCGGGGGACCACTGGGACTTGGACCAGTACAGCCGCTTGGGCTCGAGGAAGACGACCGGGTCGTCGGAGGCGATGGCGGCCCGCAGCAGGCCGTACGCGTCCTCGACCGTGGCGGGCGTGACGACGTGCAGCCCCGGGGTCGCCATGTAGTACGCCTCGGAGGAGTCGCTGTGGTGCTCCACCCCACCGATCCCGCCGCCGTAGGGCACCCGCACGGTGATCGGCATGGCCATGCCGCCCCTGGTGCGGTTGCGCATCCGGGCGACGTGGCTGATCAGCTGCTCGAACGCCGGGTAGGCGAACGCATCGAACTGCATCTCCACGACCGGCCGCAGTCCGTACATCGCCATGCCGACGGCAGTGCCGAGAATGCCCGCCTCGGCCAGCGGGGTGTCCGTGCAGCGGTCCTCGCCGAACTCCTTGGCGAGCCCGTCCGTGACCCTGAAGACGCCGCCGAGCGTGCCGACGTCCTCGCCCATGACATGGACGGTCGGGTCCTCGGCCATGGCGTCGCGCATCGCGCGCTGCAGGGCCTGGGCCATGGTTGCGGGCTTCACCGCGGCCGTGGTCATCGCGCCTCTTCCTCAGCGTCCAGCTCTGCCCGCAGCTGCGCCGCCTGCTCACGCAGCTGCGCGGTCTGCCGGGCGTACACGTGCTCGAACAGATCCATGGGGTCGAGGACGGGGTCGGCGTTCATCCGCTCGCGCAGATCCGCCGCCATCGTCTCCGCCGCCCGGGTGGCGGCCTGCCTGGCCTCGTCGTCGAGCAGGCCCCGCCGCGTCAGCTCCCGCTCCAGCAGCTCGATCGGGTCGTGCGCGCGCCAGGTCTCGACCTCGCTGTCCGCGCGGTACCGGGTGGCGTCGTCCGCGTTCGTATGGGCGTCCATGCGGTAGGTGACCGCCTCGATCAGGGTGGGGCCGCCGCCGCGGCGGGCCCGGGCCACGGCGTCGCCGAGGACCTCGTGGACCGCGACCGCGTCGTTGCCGTCGACGAGCCGGCCGGGCATCCCGTAACCGACGGCCTTGTGGGCCAGGGACGGCGCTGCGGTCTGCTTGGCCAGCGGGACGGAGATCGCGAAGCCGTTGTTCTGTACGAGGAAGACCACCGGCGCGTTCCACACGGCGGCGAAGTTCAGCGCCTCGTGGAAGTCGCCCTCGCTGGTGCCGCCGTCGCCGATCATGGCCAGCGCCACGACGTCGTCGCCCTTGAGGCGGGCGGCGTGCGCCAGGCCCACGGCATGGGGCAGTTGGGTGGCCAGCGGGGTGCACAGCGGCGCGACGCGGTGCTCGTGCGGGTCGTAGCCGGTGTGCCAGTCGCCGCGCAGCAGGGTCAGCGCCTGAACGGGGTCCAGGCCGCGTGCCACGGCCGCGAGGGTGTCGCGGTAGCTCGGGAAGAGCCAGTCCCGCTCCTCCAGCGCCAGGGCGGCGCCCACCTCGCACGCCTCCTGACCTGTGCTCGACGGGTACACGGCGAGCCGGCCCTGCTTGGTGAGAGCGGTGGCCTGCGTGTTGTACCGCCGGCCGCGCACCAGCTCCGCGTAGAGCCGGAGCAGCAGCTCGGGGTCGGCGGAGGCGGCGGCCTCGGTGCCGAGCACGCGGTACGGCTCCGGGTCGGGGAGCAGCGGCGCGGGATCGGTGCGGGGCTGCCACGCGGGCGGCGGTGTGGGCCGGTAGACGGCAGCGGAACCGGGCAGCTCCTGGACCGTCATGCTGCTCTTTCTCAACGCGAGCACCTCCTCGTGGGAGCGACGACGAACGATGAAGAAACGGTGACGAGAAAACGGGTCGAGGACGCGTGGGTGTGGCGTGCTCACCTACCGATTGTTCGGTCGAGGACGCATTTTGGCTACAGGCACGGGCAGCCTGTGGACAAACGGTTCTCCACAGCTTGAGATGGAGACAGGTCGTCCATGCTAGGAAGGCGGGGGGACGTGGCAACTGAACAAATGGCCGACGGCGGGGACCGCGCGGGACGGCCGCCGCTGCCTCGCCCGCTGGACCCGATAGACCGCGACATCCTCCGCATGCTCCAGGCGGACGGGCGCGCCTCCATACGCTCGGTCGCCGAGCGGGTGCACGTGTCCCGTGCCAACGCGTACGCACGGATCAACCGGCTGATCGACGACGGCGTGATCCGGGGATTCAGCGCCCGGGTGGACCACGAGCGGGCGGGCCAGGGGGCCTCCGCCTACATCACGCTCAAGATCGTGCAGAACTCCTGGCGGACGGTGCGGGAACAGCTGCAGGCGCTGCCCGGCGCCGCTCATATCGCGCTGGTCAGCGGAGACTTCGACGTGCTGCTGCTGGTGCACACGCCCGACAACCGGACGCTGCGCGAACTCGTCCTGACCAAACTGCAGTCCATCCCGGAAGTGCTGTCGACCCGGACGCTGCTGGTGTTCGAGGAGACGGACCTCGATCACGCGACGGGACAGACCTCCGGCCCCGGTACGGGTCCGGACACGGAGACGCCCTGACCGGCCGCGGGGCCGGCCTGCCCGTCCGGAGCACGGGCCCGGCCGTACGCCGAGCCCGCCCCGGCCGGACCGCTCCAGGAGCCGCCGGGTCTGTCGGCGCGGACAGCCCGGTCGCGGACAGCCCGGTCAGGGGGCCGTACGCAGCCCGTCGAAAGCGAGCCGCACCACGGTCTCGGCCAGCTGGTCGCCGTCGTGGCTGCCGCCCGGCTGCGGGCGGTACCACTCGACCAGCGAGTTCACCATGCCGAAGAGCAGCCGCGTCGCCAGCCGGATGTCGACGTCGGCCCGGAGATCGCCGTCCGCGGCCGCCGCCTTCATCAGGTCCGCGACACGCTGGTCGAACTCACGGCGCCGCTCCAGCGCCCACCGCTCGGTCTTCGTGTTGCCCCGCACCCTCAGCAGCAGCGTCACATAGGGCAGCTCGGCCATCAGCACCTCGACCGTGCGCCGCGTGACGTACTCCACCCGCTCAATGGCGCGGCCGCGCTGTGCGCCGCTCTCGTCGAGGACGGCGAACAAGGAGTCCAGTGCCCGGCTGACGGCCCGGCGCAGCAGCTCCTCCTTGCCCGTCACATGGTGGTAGATCGAGGACTTGGAGATCCCGGCCGCCTTCGACAGATGCTCCATGGAGGTCCCGTCGTAGCCGCGCTCGTTGAATATCCGCACGGCGACCGTCAACAGCGTCTCCGGCGTGTAGGTGTCGCGCCTGACCGTGGTCATCGGCTCTCCGCCCCGTCGTCGGCGTACGCACGGCGAGCGGTGGCCAGGGAGGGCGCGTACCGGCCGGTGGGGTACCGCTTGTGCAGCGTCTCCAGCAGCTCGCACACCCAACCGAAGCCCAGCCGCTCGCCCCATTCCAGGGGGCCGGCCGGGTAGTTGACGCCGAGCTTCATCGCGGTGTCCACGTCCTCGGCCGAGGCCACCCCGCGGTCGACCGCGTCCGCCGCGAAGTCCGCCAGCATCGCCACCGTGCGGGCGACGATCATGCCCGGTACGTCGCCGATCAGTGAGACGTCCTTGTCGAGCGCCTGGAAGAGTCCGACGGCCTCGTCGACCGCTTCGGGCATGGTCCTGAGGGTGCTGTCGGACGCCGACAGTGCGATCCGGGTCGCCTTCTCGTAGTCGAGGGCGAGATCGAAGTAGACGATTCCGTCGCCGAACTCGAACGAGGTCTCGCCGTCCACCAGCCCGAGCTCCACACCGCCCGGCAGTGCGATGCAGCCGCCGCCCTCCTCTCGGTGGACGGTGATCCCGGCTCGCTCGATCATGCCGACCAGGGGCTCGGCCGGCCCGAGGTCGCCCTGGACGACCACGGTCGCGGGGGCGGCGGCGGGCGGCTGTGTCCGCGGCCGGGGGCTGTCGGCGCCGTCCTCGTAGGAGAACCAGCCGTGACCGGACTTACGGCCGTGCCGGCCGGACTCGACGAGCCGGCGCTGGGCCAGCGACGGCGTGAACTTCGGGTGGTGGAAGAACGAGTCCCAGACGGAACGCGTGACCGCCTCGTTGACGTCCTGGCCGATCAGATCGGTCAGCTCGAAGGCCCCCATCCGGAACCCGCCGGACTCCCGCAGGACCGCGTCGATGGTGGCGGGGTCGGCGCCGCGCTCCTCATGGACGGCGAACGCCTCCGCGTAGAACGGGCGTGCGACGCGGTTGACGATGAAGCCGGGGGTGTCGGCACAGCGCACCGGCGTCTTTCCCCAGGCCAGGGCGGTCGCGTGGGCCCGTGCGGCCGCTTCCTCTTCGGTGGCGTGGCCGCTGACGACCTCGACGAGCGGCAGGATCGGGGCCGGGTTGAAGAAGTGCAGGCCGACGAAGCGGCCCGGGTTGCGCAGGGCTCCCGCGACGGCCGTCACGGACAGGGAGGAGGTGTTGGTGGCGAGCAGGCAGTCGTCGGCGACGATCTTCTCCAGCTCCGTGAAGAGCTCCTGCTTGACCGGAAGCTGTTCGAGCACGGCCTCGACGACGAGGGCCGCGTCGGCGAGCTCCGGGAGGCCGGCGGCCGGGTGGAGCCTGCCGCGGGCGGCGTCACGGGCCGCGGGAGCCATCCGTCCCTTCTCCACGAGCCGGTCGAGGCGCGCGACGATCGCCGCCGCGGCCTCCTCGGCCCGTCCGGGAGCGGCGTCGTGGAGGCGTACGGGATGGCCTGCGACGAGGGCGACCTGCGCGATCCCCTGTCCCATGGTTCCGGTGCCGACGACGGCGACGGTACGGCTCACGTCGATCGCGGTCGTGGAGTCGAAGACGGTCATGGAGGCGATCCTCCCGGATGAGTTGTCCACAGGTTCGACAGGCCCCCTTGTACCGACCGATCGTTCGGTTACTCTAACTCTGTCATCCTCCCCTGCCCAGCTCGACGAGGAGTTGGTCCGCATGCAGCTGACCGAGACCCACCGGCCCACGCTCGACCAGGCCCTCGATGCGATCCGCACGCGCGCTTACTGGTCCCCCCACCCGGAGCACCCCAAGGCGTACGGCGAGAGCGCGCCCGCCGACGGCCTGGCGGCCTTCCAGGCGTTGCGCGGCTCCCGCTTCGACCTGGACCAGCCGGGCACCGACGGCTGGACCGGCGGCGAGATCTCTCCGTACGGGCCGGAGCTGGGGATCGAGTATCCGCACCCGGACCTGGACGTGCTGCTGCCGGCGATGCGCGCCGGCATGGGCGCCTGGCGCGAGGCAGGCCCGGAGACGCGCGCGCTGGTCTGCCTGGAGATCCTGGCCCGGATCAACGCCCGCACCCATGAGTTCGCGCACGCGGTGATGCACACCAGCGGGCAGGCGTTCCTGATGGCGTTCCAGGCAGGCGGCCCGCACGCCCAGGACCGCGGCATGGAGGCCGTGGCGTACGCGTATGCCGAGCAGACCCGCACCCCCGCCGCCGCCGACTGGTCGAAGCCGCAGGGCAAGCGCGACCCGCTGGAGCTCCGGAAGACGTTCACCACCGCTGGCCGCGGCATCGCGCTGGTCATCGGCTGCAACACCTTCCCGACGTGGAACGGATACCCGGGGCTCTTCGCCTCCCTGGCGACGGGCAACCCGGTCCTCGTGAAGCCGCACCCCCGCGCCGTGCTCCCGCTGGCCCTCACGGTGAAGGTTGCCCGCGAGGTGCTCACCGAGGCCGGCTTCGACCCGAACCTGGTCTGCCTCGCCGCCGAGCGCCCGGGCGAGGGCGTCGCGAAGACGCTGGCGACACGACCCGAGATCAAGATCATCGACTACACGGGTTCCTCCGCCTTCGGCGACTGGCTGGAGGCCAACGCCCGCCAGGCGCAGGTGTACACGGAGAAGGCCGGCGTCAACACGGTCGTGGTCGACTCCACCGACGACTACAAGGGCATGCTGTCCAACCTGGCCTTCTCGCTCTCCCTGTACAGCGGCCAGATGTGCACCACCCCGCAGAACGTGCTGATCCCCCGGGACGGCATCACCACCGAGTCCGGCCCCAAGAGCTACGACGAGGTGGCCGCGGACCTGGCCGCCGCCGTGGGCGGCCTGCTCGGCGACGACGCCCGGGCGAACGCCCTGCTGGGAGCCCTGGTCAACCCCGACGTGAAGGCACGGCTGGAGGCCGCGTCCGAGCTGGGCGAGGTCGCGCTGGAGTCCCGCGAGGTCGTCAACCCGGACTTCCCCGGCGCGACGGTGCGGACCCCGGTCATGGTGAAGCTCGACGGCGCCCGCAAGCACTGGGACTCCGCGGACTCCGAGCCGGCGTACCTCTCCGAGTGCTTCGGCCCGGTGTCCTTCGTGGTGGCCGTCGACTCCACGGCCGACGCGCTGGAGCTGCTGCGCCGCACGGTCCGGGACAAGGGCGCGATGACGGTGGGGGCCTACACCACCTCCGAGGAGACGGAGCGGGCGATCGAGGAGGTCTGCCTGGAGGAGTCGGCGCAGCTCTCGCTGAACCTGACCGGCGGGGTGTACGTCAACCAGACGGCCGCGTTCTCCGACTTCCACGGCTCCGGCGGCAACCCCGCGGCGAACGCGGCGCTGTGCGACGGCGCCTTCGTCTCCAACCGCTTCCGTGTGGTGGAGGTCCGCCGCCAGGCCTGACGGTCTGGCTGTCGGGACGAGGCGGGTGCGGGTGGCGCGGGGCCGGGCGGGTACGGGCCCGCGCCACCCGCACCCGCTCAGGAACCGGCCTCACAGGACTCGCCGGCGGGCTCCACAGCCAGCCTCACAGGCCGCGGCGGAGCACCTCGGCGATCTGCTCCGGGGTGCCGATCGCCAGGAACATGGCGTCCGGGGTCGCGGCCCGCGAGGAACGCCCGGGCAGGCCGCTGGACGTCCTGGTCAGGCGCCCGGCGCCGGTACGTCCGCGTACCGCTGCACCCACGCGTGCATCGCGATGGCCGCTGCCGCGCCCGCGTTGATCGACCGTGTCGAACCGAACTGGGCGATCGAACAGACCATGGAGGCGTGCTTGCGGGCCTCGTCGGTGAGCCCGGGGCCCTCCTGTCCGAAGAGAAGCACGCAGCGGCGCGGCAGCTCGGTCCGTTCGAGGGGCACGGCCCCCGGCAGGTTGTCGATCCCGATGATGGGCAGCTCCTCCGCGGCGGCCCACTCGGTGAGCGAGACCGTGTCCGGGTGGTGCCGCACATGCTGGTACCTGTCGGTGACCATGGCGCCGCGCCGGTTCCAGCGGCGGCGTCCGACGATGTGGATCTCCTTCGCCAGGAACGCGTTGGCCGTGCGCACCACCGAGCCGATGTTGAAGTCATGGCCCCAGTTCTCCACGGCCACGTGGAAGCCGTGCCTGCGCGTGTCCAGGTCGGCGACGATCGCCTCGCGCGTCCAGTACCGGTAGCCGTCCACGACGTTCCGCCGGTCGCCCCGGGCCAGCAGTTCCCGGTCGTACCGCTCGTCCTCGGGCCAGGGCAGCGGGTGCGGGCCGACGCCGACCTCGGGGGCGTACCCCTCGTCGTACTGAAGCGGTTCTTCCTGAAGCGGTTCTTGGGTGGTGCTCACCCGACGAGCGTACGGGGCTGCTCGTCGCTCCCCTGTTCCACCTGGGGCGAAGGAGCAGCGTCCTTTCCGTCCAGCATGCGGTAGAACCCGCGGGTCACCACGGCTCCCAGGGCGACCAGGAAGCCCGTCGGCAGGAACACGGCATCGGCCGCGATCATCGCCAGCGAGAAGAAGGGCAGTCCGAGGAGCACCGCGATGGCCGCGTGCTCGAGCATCATCACCACCAGCAGGATGTTCTTGACCCGCCGGTTGAACAGCGTGAAGGGGAACGCGACCTGCACGATGACGGTGCCGTAGGTCAGCAGCATGACCATCACCCCGCCGGAGGCCAGGATCCCCGAGATCTCCGGCCAGGGGGTGAAGTAGTCCAGCTTGAGCGGGTAGTACAGCGCGGTGCCGTCCTGCCAGCGCGACCCCTGGATCTTGTACCAGCCGGCGGTCGCATAGATCAGACAGACCTCGGCCATGATCACGGCAAGTGCGGCGTTGTGGGTCAGGTTCGCCAGGACGTCGAGCAGGGTGCGCGGCTGGCCGTCGGGCGCGAAGCGGTTCACCGCCCACCACAGGCCCTGGGCAGCCCACACCCCCCAGAACAGGACGAGGATCCACGCGTCTCCGCCGACCCTTCCCACAAGGGTGCCCGCGAAGAGCGCCGCGCCGAGCACCGCCCAGAGGACGGGCCCCGCCAGGTCGGAGCCGGACCGTTCGGATCCTGATCCTGTCCGTTCGGGGGGCGCGAGTTCGGGGTCCGTGGGTTCGGGGCCCCTGGGTTCGGTGCCTGTGGGTTCGGTGCCTGTGGGTCCAGGGCCGGTCCGCTCCGGGCCGCGCCTGCGTGCCGCCCGCCGGGCGTCCAGGGACCAGACCTGCGCGCAGCGCGTCAGCACCAGGTAGACGGCCATGAGGTGGATGACGTTGTCGCCACCGTCCCCCACGAAGATCGAGCGATTCTGCAGCGACAGGACGCCGACCATGAAGAGCACCGACACCGCGCGGGTATGCCAGCCCAGTACCATCAGCAGGCTGGACAGCACACAGAGGCCGTAAACGAACTCGAACCACAGCGCGCTGTCCGACCACAGGAGCACGGTGAACGCGTTGTTGCCGGCGACCAGCTCCCGGCCCATCTCCCAGCTCCAGGCACCGTCCGGTCCGTAGAGCTCGTGCCGGTGGGGCAGCTCGCGCAGCAGGAACAGCAGCCAGGTCGCCGCGAAGCCGATCCGGACGACGGCACTCTGGTACGGCCCGAGGGCCGTGGAGGTGACGAGTTGGACGGCGCGGGCGACCTTGCGGTCCTGGACCTGCTTCACCGGGCCGCCTCTGTCCTGTCGTCGCCGACCCCGCCCGGGAGGTCCGCGGCGGTGACGGTCCACCACGGCAGTTCGCGGTGGGCGGGCCGGGTGTCGGTCTTCTCGTCGCTCCAGTCCGGGGCCTTGATGGCCCTGGTCGACGCACGGAGCTGGACGCGCTCGACGGGGCCGCCGAAATCGTAGCGGTCGAGGCGGAGCATCACGATGCGGCGCATGTAGCCCTCAGAGAGTCGGCCACGCAGTCCGTCGGGTTCGTTCTCGCTGTTGTGCGAGCCGGCGTAGAAGTCCCATGCGCGGCGGAGCTGGTTCTGCTGGAGGTGGCTCGGGAGGAGGTTGTGGCGGATGTGCCGCCCGTCCTGCGCGGACAGGTCGATCCATTCGCTGGTGCGGCGGCTGCCGTCCCGGGCGGTGTACTGGGCCCGGGCCTGTACCGCGATGTTCTGCTGGAGCGGATTGGGGGCGAACAGCTTCCAGTTCTGCTCGAACTCCGGATACACCCAGCCGTCCACCACTTCGCCGTGCTGCTTGGTCACGGTGTTGGAGGGGGCTACGTGCAGAAACACCATGGCCAGGTGGACGCAGGCGAGGGCCGCTATCAGCGCGAGCGCCACGGCGGCCGCGACCTGATAGGGGAGCGACAGTCCCGCCATTCCACCGGTGGTGGCGGAGGCCGCGGGGGCGGCGGAGTCGACGGGCCGGCCGGGCGGCCCGGGAGCGTCGGGACGCGCAGAGGGCGCGAGGGAGCCGGGAACCGCGGAAACCGGGGCCTTGGACGCCTCGCGCTGTCCGGGAAGGCCCTCGGTGCGCGCAGGGGCGCTCTCGGCGCCTACGCCGTCACCTGAACGGCGTACGTCGAGCCCGGCCGACGGCTCGCCCCCTCGGCGACCGTCCGGTCGGGCGCCTTCCGGCTGCCGGGCACGGCGTGGCGCAGGCAGCCCGGAGCTCACTTTTCCGCCCCCATTGCCTTTCTCGTCCTCGTAGGAATCCATCCCCGCCCCGATCGCCGCCGGTCCCCCCGGTTATCCACAGGGTTGACACCCTACGGCCCGCCGACCGACCATTGAAGTCAATGAACCGAACGATCGGTCGGTAGGGGAGTCCGGATGACGGCAGTGACTGCGGATGGGTACCAGGCGGCGTTCGACGCCGCCGTGGCCGCCGACGAGCGCATCGAACCGCGCGACTGGATGCCGGACGCGTACCGCGCGACGCTGGTCCGCCAGATGGCGCAGCACGCGCACTCGGAGATCATCGGCATGCAGCCGGAGGCGAACTGGATCACGCGCGCGCCGTCCCTGCGCCGCAAGGCGATCCTGATGGCCAAGGTCCAGGACGAAGCCGGCCACGGGCTCTACCTGTACAGCGCCGCGGAGACGCTCGGCGCCAGCCGCGACGAGCTGCTCGACAAGCTGCACTCGGGCCGCCAGAAGTACTCCTCGATCTTCAACTACCCGACCCTGACCTGGGCCGACGTCGGCGCGATCGGCTGGCTGGTCGACGGAGCGGCGATCACCAACCAGGTGCCGCTCTGCCGCTGCTCGTACGGGCCCTACGCCCGGGCGATGGTGCGGGTCTGCAAGGAGGAGTCCTTCCACCAGCGCCAGGGGTACGAGCTGCTGCTCGCCCTGTCCCAGGGGACGCCGGAGCAGCACGCCATGGCGCAGGACGCGGTGGACCGCTGGTGGTGGCCGTCGCTGATGATGTTCGGCCCGCCGGACGACGCGTCGGCGCACTCGGCGCAGTCCATGGCCTGGAAGATCAAGCGCCACTCGAACGACGAACTGCGCCAGCGCTTCGTCGACATCTGCGTCCCGCAGGCCCAGTCCCTGGGCCTGACTCTCCCGGACCCGGACCTCCGGTGGAACGAGGAGCGCGGACACCACGACTTCGGCGCCATCGACTGGGCCGAGTTCCAGGAAGTCCTCAAGGGCAACGGCCCCTGCAACGAGCAGCGGATCAGCCAGCGCCGGCAGGCGCACGAAGAGGGAGCCTGGGTCAGGGAAGCGGCCGCCGCGTACGCGGAGAAGCGCCAGGCACAGCACACCGAGTCCGTGGAGGCGACGGCATGAACAGCTCGACCGAATGGCCGCTGTGGGAGGTCTTCGTGCGTTCTCGCCGCGGACTGTCCCACACCCACGCGGGGAGCCTGCACGCACCGGACGCGGAAATGGCCCTCCGCAACGCCCGCGATCTGTACACCCGGCGCAGCGAGGGCATCTCGATCTGGGTCGTGCCCTCCACCTCGATCACCGCCTCCTCACCGGACGAGAAGGACCCGTTCTTCGAGCCGGCCGCCGACAAGCCGTACCGGCACCCGACGTTCTACGAGATCCCGGAAGGGGTGAAGCACCTGTGACCACGACGCCCACCACGTCCTCGACGCCCCCGGCAGCCATGATGTCCCCGGCAGCCGCGACACCGACGACACAGCACACCCCGCCTCCGGCCACGGCCACGGCGGACCGCCCCGCGGGGCACACGGCGGCGGCGCTGGCTCTCGGCGACGACGCACTGGTGCTCTCCCACCGGCTGGGGGAGTGGGCCGGGCACGCACCGGTCCTCGAGGAGGAGGTGGCCCTCGCCAACATCGCGCTGGATCTGCTGGGGCAGGCACGGGTGCTGCTCTCCCTCGTCGGCGACGAGGACGAGCTGGCCTACCTCCGTGAGGAGCGCTCCTTCCGCAACCTCCAGCTGGTCGAGCAGCCGAACGGCGACTTCGCGCACACCATCGCCCGGCAGTTCTACTTCTCCGTCCACCAGCGCCTGCTCTACGGGCGGCTGGCGGCCGGCGACGGGCCCTTCGCCGGGCTCGCCGCGAAGGCCGTCAAGGAGGTCGCGTACCACCAGGACCACGCGGAGCACTGGATCGCCAGGCTCGGCGACGGCACGGCGGAGAGCCACGAGCGGATGCAGCGGGCGTGCGATGCGCTGTGGCGGTTCACGGGCGAGATGTTCCAGCCGGTGGACGGGCTCGAGGTGGATCTCGCGGCCCTGGAAGGGCTTTGGCTGGAGCGGGTCACGGCGGTCCTGGAGCGCGCGACGCTGACCGTTCCGTCCGGTGCGCGCACCGGCGCCTGGTCCGCGGGAGCGGGGCGGCAGGGCCTGCACACCGAGTCGTTCGGACGGATGCTCGCCGAGATGCAGCATCTGCACCGGAGCCACCCGGGGGCGTCATGGTGACGGGAACGGCCGGAAGGGCCGCCCACGCTCAGGCCGAGCGCGGGCCCGAGATCCAGGACGCGCCGCGTCTTCAGGACGCGCCCGGGGCCGACACCAGCCTGGAGGCGGAGCTGCGCAGGCTGGCCGGCTCGGTCCCCGACCCGGAGCTGCCGGTGCTGACGCTCGGCGAGCTCGGCGTCATCCGGGGCGTGCGTCTGCTCGGTCCCGCCGGCGTCGAGGTCCAACTGACGCCGACGTACACGGGCTGCCCGGCCATCGAGGCCATGACGTCCGACATCGAACAGGTGCTGCGTGACCACGGCATGGCGGCCGTCTCGGTCGTCAAGGTCCTCGCGCCGGCCTGGTCGACGGACGACATCAGTGCCGAGGGACGCCGGAAGCTGAGCGAGTTCGGCATAGCGCCGCCCCGTCATCACGCGGCCGGCGAGCCGGTGCCGCTGACGCTCTCCGTCCGCTGCCCGAACTGCGGCTCGACCGACACGGAGCTGCTGAGCAGGTTCTCCTCCACCGCCTGCAAGGCCCTGCGCAGGTGCGTCTCCTGTCGCGAACCTTTCGACCACTTCAAGGAGTTGTAGATGTTCCATCCGCTCCGGGTCAGCGCGGTCGAACGGCTCACGGACGACTCGGTGGCCGTCACCTTCGACGTGCCCGCCGGGCTGCGCGAGACCTTCCGCCACACACCCGGCCAGCACGTCGCGCTGCGCCGGCTCGTGGACGGCGTGGAGACCCGCCGCACCTACTCGATCTGTACCCCGGCCGCTCCGGACGGCGGCGTTCCCGTGCTGCGGGTCGGCATCCGCCTTGTGGACGGCGGCGAGTTCTCGACGTACGCCCTCAAGGAGCTGTCCGTCGGCGACACCGTCGAGGTGATGCCGCCGACCGGCCGGTTCCTCTTCCCGCCGAGGCCGGGTCACTTCGCGGCCGTGGTGGGCGGCAGCGGCATCACGCCCGTACTGTCCATGGCCGCGACGCTGCTGGCGAGCGAGCCGGAAGCCCGGTTCTGCCTGATCCGCAGCGACCGCACGGCGGCCTCCACGATGTTCCTCGACGAGGTGGCGGACCTCAAGGACCGCTACCCGGACCGCTTCCAGCTCGTCACCGTGCTGTCCCGCGAGGAGCAGCAGGCCGGCCTGCCGTCGGGGCGCCTGGACCAGGAGCGCCTGGCCGGTCTTCTGCCGGCGCTGCTTCCGGTGACCGCTGTCGACGGCTGGTTCCTCTGCGGACCGTTCGGACTCGTCCAGGCCGCCGAGCGCGCTCTGCGCGGGCTCGGCGTGGACCGCGGCCGCGTCCACCAGGAGATCTTCCACGTCGACGACGGCTCGGCGCCGCTCTCCACCACCGTCGCCTCGCCGGCCCACGCCGCCCTCACGGCCACGCTCGACGGCCGGTCGGGCACCTGGGCGGTCCAGGAAGGGGAGTCGCTCCTGGAGACGGTGCTGCGCAGCCGGGCCGACGCGCCGTACGCCTGCAAGGGCGGCGTATGCGGCACATGCAGGGCCTTCCTGGTGTCGGGCGAGGTTCGCATGGACCGGAACTTCGCGCTCGAGCCGGAGGAGACGGACGCCGGCTATGTCCTGGCCTGCCAGTCCCATCCCGCCACGACCGAAGTGGAGTTGGACTTCGACCGCTGATCGATGGCCGCTGACCGCTGATCTCCCCGGCGCGGCCACCGGCCCGGCCGGCGCCATCGGCCGGGAGGCCGCCGCCCATCGGCAGCCCGGTCCGTGCTCCACGGCCATTCCCTTCGCGCCCGGCCTGACCTATCTTGACGAACCGTCAGGTACGGCCGTGGCGCGGAGGGAGCGAGCAGTGGACTTCACCTTCACCGAGGAGCACCTGGCAGCCGTGGAGGCGGCCGAGGCGGTCTTCTCGGGCGTGGCGCCCGATGCGGTGCCGAGCCCGGTGATGAGCGCGGGGGCCGTCGCCGACGACTTCGACCGCCCGCTGTGGGCCCGTCTCGCCGGCTCCGACCTGCTCGGTCTGGTGCTGCCGGTCGAGCATGGGGGTGCCGGACTCGACCCCATCGCGCTCTGCCTGGTGCTGCGCGAGTCCGCCAAGGTGCTGGCACGCGTGCCGCTGCTGGAGACCTGCGCCGTCGCGATGGCCGTGGAGCGCTATGGAAGCATCGGCCTCCGCAGCGAGGTCCTCCCCCAGGCCGGCCGCGGCGACCTGGTGCTCACGGCGGCGGCCAACGGCCGCACCGGCCACGGTCCCGCCGAGCTCGCCGTCACCGCGCACCGCCCCGACGGGCCGGCCGGCGGCTGGGTCCTCGACGGGATGCAGACGGCTGTGCCGTGGGCGCAGTGCGCGGACCGTATCGCTGTACCCGCACGCGCCGTCGACGGCAGGACGGTCCTCACCCTCGTACCTCGCGGCAACGACGGCGTCAGCCTCGCCGAACAGGTCTCCACAAGTGGCGAGCGACTGGCGGAGGTCCGGCTCGATGCGGTACGGATCGAAGACGGGGAGCTGATCGACCATCCGGATGCCTGGGAGTGGCTCCACGGGCTGCTCGCCACGGGCACCTGTGCCCTGGCTCTGGGGCTGGGTGAGCGGGTGCTGGCCATGACGGGCGAATACACGGGCAAGCGGGAGCAGTTCGGCTTCCCGGTGGCCACGTTCCAGGCCGTGGCCGTGCAGGCCGCCGACCGGTACATCGATCTACGCGCCATGGAGGCCACCCTCTGGCAGGCCGCCTGGCGCATCACCACCGACTCCGAGGGGGCGCTGCCGCCGGCGGCGGACATCGCGGTGGCCAAGATCTGGGCGTCGGAGGGGGTACGGCGGGTGGTGCAGACCGCTCAGCATCTGCACGGCGGCTTCGGCGCGGACGTCGACTATCCGCTCCACCGCTATCACGCCTGGGCCAAGCAGCTCGAACTCTCGCTCGGTCCCGCGGCCGCCCACGAGGAGGCTCTCGGCGATCTCCTCGCCGCCCATCCGCTCGGCTAGCGGCCGGCGACGCCGCCGGGCCGGACACAACCCTGCGCCGACCCGCCCCGAGCCGTCCGCGCCGACCGAACCATCCGTCCGTCCGGGGCCGCCCGGCCGGCCGCGGTGATCAGAGCACAAAGGCGGGGATCCCGTTGTCCGTGACCATGGGGCGTCCCGCGCCTTCCCAGGCGAGCATGCCGCCGTCGATGTTCACCGCGTCGATTCCCTGCTGCACCAGGTACTGGGTGACCTGTGCGGAGCGGCCGCCTACCCGGCACATCACATGGGCGCGCCGTCCGTCGGCCACCGCCTCGGTCACCTCGCCGAAGCGGGCCACGAAGTCGCCCATCGGGACGTGCAGCGCGCCTTCGACATGCCCGGCCGCCCACTCGTCGTTCTCCCGTACGTCCAGCACAAGGCCGTCGGCCGGTACCTCCGCGACGTTCACGGAGGGCAACGGGGCGAAGTTCATGAGTGATGCCTTCTCTCGTACGTATGAGGACCCCGGTTCGTCGGCGGAACCTTCCCGGTCCCGCCCCACCGAGGGCCCCAGAAAACCTACTTCACCAGCCCGGCCAGGTCGGCCTCACGCTCGGCGACCTGCGCCAGCAGTTGCTCGGCGATCTCCTCCAGTAGCCGGTCGGGGTCGTCCGGCGCCATCCTGAGCATCGCTCCGATGGCGCTCTCCTCCAGCTCCCGGGCAACCACGGTCAGCAGCTCCTTGCGCTGCGCCAGCCACTCGAGCCGGGCATAGAGCTCGTCACGCTCGCTGGGCCGGGGCGCGGCCGGAACGGGCCCGGCGGCCCACTCCTCGGCCAGCTCCCTCAGCGACGCCTCGTCGCCCAGCCCGTATGCGGCGTTGACCCGCGCGATGAACTCGTCGCGACGGGCCCGCTCGCTCTCGTCCTGTGCCAGGTCCGGATGGGACTTGCGGACCAGTTCGCGGTAGAGCTTGCGCGCCTCGTCGCTCGGCCGGACCCGCTTGGGCGCCCGCACGGGCTGCTCGGTGAGCATCGCGGCGGCCTCGGGGGAGAGGCCGTCGGAATCCATCCAGTCGTGGAACAGCTCGTCCACGCCCGGCATCGGCATCACCAGGGCCCGTGCCTCCTTCGCCTTGCGCAGGTCCTCCGGGTCACCGCTGTGCGCCGCCCGCGCTTCCGCGATCTGCGCGTCCAGTTCGTCCAGCCGCGCGTACATCGGGCCGAGCTTCTGGTGGTGCAGCCTGGAGAAGTTCTCCACCTCGACCCGGAACGTCTCGACGGCGATCTCGAACTCGATCAGCGCGTGCTCGGCCGCCCCCACCGCCTTGGCGAGCCGGGCCTCCGGCCGGTCCTGCTCGGCGTGGGGCGCGGCCTGCTCTTCGTCGTTCCGGGTCGTCGGTCCCCCGGCGGCATCCTGAGTCACCGCTCCAGCCTACGGGCGATGCCCGGGGGCCTGTCACACCCCCAGCTCAGCGGCCGTCCGACCGCTCTTGACGGCCGTCAGCAGATCCGCGTGATCGGCCTCCGTCCGGTCCGCGTACATCACCGCGAACGCCGCCACGGCCTCGTCCAGCTCCTCGTTCTTGCCGCAGTACCCGGCGAGCAGCCTCGGGTCCGCGCTGTGGGCGTGGGCGCGGGCGAGCAGGGCGCCCGTCATCCGGCCGTAGTCGTCGAGCTGGGCGGGCGTCAGGGCCGCGGGGTCGACACTTCCCTTGCGGTTCCTGAACTGCCGCACCTGGTAGGGACGCCCCTCCACGGTCGTCCAGCCCAGCAGGCTGTCGCTGACGACCTGCATCCGCTTCTGGCCCCGTACCACCCGGCGCCCCTCGTGCACCGGCTCCGGCGCGGGGAAGCCGACGGATTCCAGATACGGCAGGAGTACGGAGGGACGCGCCTCCTTCACCTGCAGCACCAGCGGGTCGCCGCGGTGGTCGAGGAGCAGCACCACGTACGACCGGGTGCCGACGCTTCCGGTGCCCACCACCCGGAAGGCGACGTCATGTATCGCGTAGCGGGCGAGCAGCGGGAGGCGGTCCTCGCCGACCGTGGTCAGATAGTCGCCGAGGGAGGCGGCGACGGCCGCGGCCTCCGCGTCGGGCACCCGTCGCAGCACCGGAGGCGCGTCCACGAAGCGGCGCCCGGTGGCGCCCTCCGTACCGTCCTCGCCGTCCTGCACGGCCTCGGTCGCCTTGGCCGCGAAGCGCGCACTGGTGTTGTTGCGCGCCTTCGCCGCGACCCGTTCCAGCGTCCCGAGCAGGTCCCGCGCGTCCGTGTGCGAGACGAGTTCCTCGTCGGCGATCGCGTTCCACGCGTCGAGCGCCGGCAGCTTGGCCAGCAACCTCATGGTGCGGCGGTAGGCGCCCACGGTGTCGAAGGCCGCCGCCCGGCACACGTCCTCGTCGGCCCCTGCCACCCGGCCCGCCAGCACCAGGGAGACCGCGAGCCGCTTGAGGTCCCACTCCCACGGACCGACGACGGTTTCGTCGAAGTCGTTGAGGTCCATCACGAGACGGCCTCTGGCGTCCCCGTACAGCCCGAAGTTCGCCGCGTGGGCGTCGCCGCAGAGCTGTGCGCCGATACCGGTGACCGGCGTGCCCACCAGGTCGTGCCCCATCAAGCCGGCCGCGCCCCGCAGGAAGGCGAACGGGGAAGCCGCCATCCGCCCCACCCGGATCGGAGTGAGCTCCGGCACACGCCCGCGACTGGACTCCTCGACCGCCTGCACGGCATCGGGCCGCCCGGACGTCGGCAGCATCACGTGGTGCGAAGAGCGCGGCACGCGTTCGCGCAGCGCCTTGCCGATCTCCTTCGGTGACCGCACGCCGTCAGGTGTCGCCGCACGGGGTGCGAAGCCCGGAACGACAGGAATGCGCCGCCCGCCACCGGAGCCGCTCCCGGACGCGCCGGACACCCCACCGGCGCCGATCATGGACGGACTCCCCGAGCCGGTCCGCGCCACGCCCGCCGAACCGTCCCCGCCGGAATCCGGCCGCTGCTCCGGCACCGACGCCGTGATCTCGCTCATGCCCGCGCCTCCCCCGGCGACGAAGGTCATCACCGTCAAGTGCCACGACCGTACCGCCGAGCCCGGACAGCCGTCTCCCCCTGTGGACAACCCCTCGCGGGCCCGATTGACCAGGGGGAACCCCGAGGCCGACACACCGGTCGCCCGGCGGATGTTCCACGTGAAACATCGCGGACGGGACCAGCGCGCGACCAGACCTGTACCAGGCCTGCCGCAAACCTGCCGCAGACCACCAGAGACCTGCCGCAATCCTGCCCCGGACATGAGAAACGGGCCCCCACCAGGACTTTCGTCCGGTGGAGACCCGTCTCCGCTGTGCGCGAGGGGGGAGTTGAACCCCCACGCCCTTTCGGGCACTGGAACCTGAATCCAGCGCGTCTGCCTATTCCGCCACCCGCGCATTGGGTGTTGTCCTTCGGTGGCCCGACCTGTCCGGTCCGACCCCCTGGCGACATGCAGAAGATTAGCACGCTGCACAGGGTGGATTCACATCCGTTTGTTTGGACCCCTCGAGCGAGGAACAAGGAAGGAATCGAGTGCCCGGGGAACGTAGGGCGGCGTCCCCCACTCCTCCTGTATGCGTCCGGCGTGCGGGACACTGTCAAGAGGCCGCCTCTACGATCCGGTGTGAGAGGTGACACTCATCGACGGGGCAGACAAGGGGAACCAGCCGATTTCCCGACGCGTGGATACGATCAGTAAGCAGTATCAGGGCGACAACGACGGAGGAGGTGCCCCATGGGAGTCCTGAAGCGTTTCGAGCAGCGACTCGAAGGTCTGGTCAACGGCACCTTCGCCAAGGTGTTCAAGTCCGAGGTCCAGCCTGTCGAGATCGCGGGCGCCCTCCAGCGGGAGTGCGACAACAACGCGACGATCTGGAACCGCGAGCGGACCGTCGTCCCCAACGACTTCATCGTGGAGCTCAGCACGCCCGACTTCGAGCGTCTGAGCCCGTACTCGGGCCAGCTCGGCGACGAACTCTCCGGCCTGGTCCGCGACTACGCCAAGCAGCAGCGCTACACCTTCATGGGGCCGATCAAGGTCCACCTCGAGAAGGCCGACGACCTCGACACGGGCCTCTACCGGGTACGCAGCCGGACGCTGGCGTCGAGTACGTCACAGTCCCCCGCAGGCGCCCCACAGGCCTCCGCGGGTCGGCCCTTCGGCGGCGACGCCCAGGCCGGCGCCCCCGGCGGATACGGTTACCCGCCGCCCGCCTACGGCGCGGGCGCCCCGGGCGCACCTCCCATGCCGGCCGCACCGCCTCCCGGCGCGCCCGCGGGCCCGCGGCCCGGCCCCGCGGCCGGACAGCGGGCGCCCGGCCCCGGTGCCATGCCGGGTGCACAAGTACGACGCTGGATCGAGATCAACGGCACACGCCATCAGATCTCCCGCCCGACGCTGGTGCTGGGACGCAGCACCGACGCCGATGTGCGGATCGACGACCCCGGCGTATCGCGCCGGCACTGTGAGATCCGGACCGGAACGCCCTCGACGATCCAGGATCTCGGGTCTACCAACGGCATCGTGGTAGACGGGCAGCACACCACCCGCGCTACGCTCCGCGACGGCTCGCGGATCGTCGTGGGCAGCACCACCATCGTTTACCGGCAAGCCGAAGGGTGAAGCGGGGGCAATGTCAGAGCTGACCCTGACGGTCATGCGGCTAGGTTTCCTGGCTGTTCTGTGGCTGTTCGTCATCGTGGCCGTCCAGGTCATCCGCAGCGATCTGTTCGGGACGCGGGTGACGCAGCGCGGTTCGCGCCGCGGCGCCGAGCCGCGTCCGCAGCAGCAGCGCCAGAACGCCGCACCGCCGCAGCAGCGGCAGCAGGCCGGAGGCCGCCAGCGGCGGGGGGCGCCGACGAAACTCGTCGTGTCCGAAGGCACACTCACGGGTACCACCGTCGCCCTCCAGGGCCAGACCATCACCCTGGGCAGGGCGCACGACTCAACAATCGTGCTGGACGACGACTACGCGTCCAGCAGGCATGCCAGGATCTACCCGGACCGTGACGGCCAGTGGATCGTCGAGGATCTCGGGTCCACCAACGGCACGTATCTCGACCGGACCCGACTCACCACCCCGACACCGATTCCGCTGGGCGCGCCGATCCGCATCGGCAAGACCGTCATCGAGCTGCGGAAGTAGTACGACAATGAGCGAGCGGAGCGAGCGAGCCGCAGCGGTCCCCACCGGTGACCTGCACGGGCTGCTCCCGACCGGAGGGTGGGCAGTGTGGCTCGAGACCGGCTGGCGCGACAGTCGCCCGGCGAGCCGACGGGTGAGGTCCGCATGAGTCTTTCTCTGCGTTTCGCCGCCGGATCGCACAAGGGCATGATCCGCGAGGGCAACGAGGACTCCGGTTACGCCGGTCCCCGTCTGCTGGCCATCGCCGACGGCATGGGTGGGCAGGCGGCCGGTGAGGTCGCTTCGTCCGAAGTCATCTCCACGCTCGTCACGCTCGACGACGACGTGCCCGGCTCCGACATCCTCACCTCGCTCGGCACCGCCGTGCAGCGGGCCAACGACCAGCTCCGGATGATGGTCGAGGAGGACCCGCAGCTCGAGGGCATGGGCACCACGCTCACCGCCCTCCTGTGGACGGGCCAGCGACTCGGCCTGGTGCACGTCGGCGACTCCCGCGCGTACCTCCTCCGCGACGGCGTGCTGACCCAGATCACGCAGGACCACACCTGGGTGCAGCGCCTGGTCGACGAGGGACGGATCACCGAGGAGGAGGCCACCACCCACCCGCAGCGCTCCCTGCTGATGCGGGCGCTGGGCAGTGGCGACCACGTGGAGCCGGACCTCTCGATCCGCGAGGTCCGCGCCGGAGACCGCTATCTGATCTGCTCCGACGGCCTGTCCGGCGTCGTCTCCCACCAGACGATGGAGGAGACGCTCGCCAGTTACCAGGGCCCGCAGGAGACCGTGCAGGACCTGATCCAGCTCGCGCTGCGCGGCGGCGGCCCCGACAACATCACCTGCATCGTCGCCGACGTCCTCGACACCGACACGGGCGACACCCTGGCGGGTCAGCTCAGCGACACCCCGGTCGTCGTCGGCGCGGTCGCCGAGAACCAGCACCAGCTGAACGACGGCGGCGCCATGCAGACGCCCGCCGGCCGCGCCGCGGGGCTGGGACGCCCCGCCGCGCCGAAGGCTCCGAACGGCAGCTTCGGCCCGCCCGGCTCGGGCGACGCCGGAGGGTACGGCGGCATGCCGCCCGAGGGCAGTCTCGGCACCTACACCGACGACGACTTCGCCAAACGGGGCGGCGGCCGGAAGTGGCTGAAGCGCTCGTTCTTCATCGTTCTCGCGCTGGCCGTCGTGGGCGGCGGTCTCTACGGCGGTTACCGCTGGACGCAGACCCAGTACTACGTCGGCGCCAAGGGCGAGCACGTGGCCCTGTACCGGGGCATCAGCCAGGACCTCGCCTGGGTCTCGCTCTCGGAGGTCCAGAAGGACCACCCCGAGATCGAACTCAAGTACCTACCGCCCTACCAGCGCAAGCAGGTCGAGGCGACGATCACCGAGGACAGCCTCACGACCGCTCGCGCGAAGGTCGACGAGCTCGCCAAGCAGGCCGCGGCCTGCAAGAAGGACGAGCAGCGCCGCGAGGCGGCCGACCGCGCCAGCAGCCCGCCTCCGGGCGAGGGCCAGGCCGGCGGCACCGCCGGCACACCCGCCACCCAGGACGCGAAGACCAAGCCGACCGCAGCCTCTCCCTCCCCGGGTCCCACCCTCTCGGAGGAGGAGCAGAAGCTGGCCTCGAACTGCGGCAAGCAGTAATCGGCCGTAGGGGGCCTTCTCCACCATGAGCGTTGTCACCAACACGACCACGATCGGCGCGATCGACGCGCCGAGCCGGCGGAACACGGAGCTGATGCTCCTCGGTTTCGCCGTGGCCATCCCGGTGTTCGCCTACATCAACGTGGGCCTCGCCCTGGACGGCGAACTCCCCGCTGGGGTCATGGGATACGGCCTCGGCCTCGGCCTGATGGCCGCCGTGGCCCACCTCGTGGTGCGCAGATTCGCCAAGTACGCGGACCCGCTGATGCTGCCGCTGGCGACCCTGCTGAACGGTCTCGGCCTGGTGCTCATCTGGCGGCTGGACCAGTCGCCGCGGCTGCTCGCACGGAACGACTTCGCTCCGCAGGCGACGAACCAGCTGATGTACTCGGCGCTCGGCATCGCGCTCTTCGTCGGTGTGCTGCTCGTCATGAAGGATCACCGGGTCCTTCAGCGGTTCACGTACATCTCCATGGCGGCCTCCATCGTCCTGCTGCTGCTGCCGCTGGTCCCGGGACTCGGCGTGCCGATCTTCGGCGCCAAGATCTGGATCCGGGTCGCCGGCTTCTCCATCCAACCCGGCGAGTTCGCGAAGATCGTGATCGCGGTCTTCTTCTCCGGCTACCTGATGGTGAAGCGGGACGCACTCGCCCTGGCCAGCCGCCGGTTCATGGGGCTGTATCTGCCGCGCGGCCGCGACCTCGGTCCGATCCTGATGATCTGGGCGATGAGCCTGCTGATTCTGATCTTCGAGAACGACCTCGGCACCTCGCTGCTCTTCTTCGGCATGTTCGTGGTCATGCTCTATGTGGCCACCGAGCGGACCAGCTGGATCGTCATGGGTCTGCTGATGTCCATGGTCGGCGCCGTCGTCGTCTCCCAGTTCGCGGGCCACGTCCAGGCCCGTGTGGCCGCCTGGCTCGACCCCTTCGCATGCCTGGAGACCGCCGAGCCGGGCACAAGCACAGCCTTCGCCTGCGACCAGATGACAGAGGTACTGATGTCGTTCGGCGCCGGAGGAACCCTCGGCACCGGTTGGGGGCAGGGCAACTCCGATCTGATCGCCTTCGCCGCCAACTCCGACTTCATCTTCGCGACCGTCGGGGAGGAGCTGGGGCTGGCCGGGGTGATGGCCTTCCTGCTCCTGTACGGCCTGATCATCGAGCGCGGCGTACGGACCGCGCTGGCGGCCCGTGACCCGTTCGGCAAGCTGCTCGCGATCGGCCTGTCCGGCGCCTTCGCCCTCCAGGTGTTCGTCGTGGCCGGCGGTGTGATGGGCCTGATCCCGCTGACCGGTATGACGATGCCGTTCCTCGCGGCCGGTGGTTCGTCCGTCATCGCCAACTGGGCGCTGATCGGCATCCTGATCCGTATCAGCGACACCGCGCGCCGTCCCGCGCCCTCGCCCGCCCCGTCACCCGACGCCGAGATGACCCAGGTGGTCCGACCGTGAACAAACCCCTGCGCCGGATCGCGATCTTCTGCGGAATCCTGGTCCTCGCCCTGATGATCCGGGACAACTGGCTCCAGTACGTCCGGGCCGACGAGTTGAACACGCACAAGAAGAACAAGCGCGTCGAGATCGAGCGTTACGCGCACGAACGCGGCAACATCATCGTCGAGGGCAAGGCGATCACCGGCTCCGTCGAGACCGAGGACGACTACTACAAGTACAAGCGGACCTACACCAACGGCCCCATGTGGGCCCCGGTGACGGGTTACGCCTCCCAGGTCTTCGGCGCCAACCAGCTCGAGAAGCTCGAGGACGGCATCCTCAGCGGCAACTCGGACCAGCTCTTCTTCGACCGCACGATGGCGATGTTCACCGGCGACGACAAGAAGGGCGGCAACGTCCTCACCACCCTCGACGCCAAGGCCCAGAAGGCCGCTTACGAGGGTCTCGGCGACAAGAAGGGCGCCGTCGCGGCGATCGACCCGAAGACCGGCAAGATCCTCGCCCTCGCCTCCACCCCGTCGTACGACCCCTCCTCCTTCGCCGGCCGGCTGAAGAAGGACGGCGAGGCGTGGACGTCACTGACCAAGGACAGTGACAAGCCGATGCTGAACCGCGCGCTGCGCGAGACGTACCCGCCCGGCTCCACGTTCAAGGTCGTCACCGCCTCCGCCGCGCTCGAGTACGGCGCGGTCAAGGACATCAACGATCCGACCGACACCCCCGAGCCGTACATCCTCCCCGGCACCAAGACGCCGATGGTCAACCACGCCAGCGGCTGCGAGAACGCCACCCTGAACAAGGCCATGGAGGTCTCCTGCAACTCCGTCTTCGCCAAGCTCGGCGACGACGTGAGCCGGGACAGGATGGTCGAGATGTCGGAGCGGTTCGGCTTCAACAACCCGGAGATCGACACCCCGGTGCGTGCCGCCGCCTCCGTCTACGACAAGACGATGACCCGGGACGGCAACGCGCAGTCCTCCATCGGTCAGTTCAACACCGCGGCCACCCCGCTCCAGATGGCGATGGTCACGGCGGCGATCGCCAACGACGGCAAGCTGATGAAGCCGTACATGGTCGACAGGCTGGTCTCCCCGGACCTGGACACCATCCAGCAGAACGACCCCGAGGAGATGAGCCGGCCGATCTCCGCGGAGAACGCCCAGCTGCTCCAGCAGATGATGGAGAACGTCGTCGAGAACGGCACCGGCGGCAACGCGGCCATCGACGGCGTCAAGGTCGGTGGCAAGACCGGTACCGCCCAGCACGGCGAGAACAACAGCAAGAACCCGTACGCCTGGTTCATCTCGTACGCCAAGGACGACAACGGTTCGCCCGTCGCCGTCGCGGTCGTGGTCGAGGACAGCAACGCCCGCCGTGACGACATCTCCGGTGGCGGCCTCGCCGCCCCGATCGCCAAGGCCGTGATGCAGGCGGTGCTGGACAAGCAGTAGTGACGAGCATCACTCCCGCCCTTCATACCTGCACATTGCGATACCGGTCGGGTATCAGCTGCCGATTGCGGGCGGATCAAGTACGGCGTGCCCGGTAGCCTTTGCGCGAAACAGCACGCCGGAGGACCACACACGGGTGCGGTCGGGACTGACGGAGAGGGCTGGAACAGTTATGGAAGAGCCGCGTCGCCTCGGCGGCCGGTATGAACTGGGCTCGGTGCTCGGCCGTGGTGGCATGGCCGAGGTCTACCTCGCCCACGACACCCGGCTCGGCCGCACTGTCGCCGTGAAGACGCTGAGGGCCGATCTCGCCCGGGACCCGTCCTTCCAGGCCCGGTTCCGCCGTGAGGCCCAGTCCGCCGCCTCGCTCAATCACCCGGCGATCGTCGCTGTCTACGACACGGGTGAGGACATGGTGTACGAAGGGGCCTCCGGTGGGGGCCCCGGCGTCTCGATCCCGTACATCGTCATGGAGTACGTGGACGGGTCCACCCTCCGTGAGCTGCTTCACTCCGGCCGCAAGCTGCTGCCGGAGCGGACGCTCGAAATGACCGTGGGCATCCTGCAGGCGCTCGAGTACTCGCACCGTGCCGGCATCGTCCACCGCGACATCAAGCCGGCCAACGTCATGCTGACGCGGACCGGTCAGGTCAAGGTCATGGACTTCGGCATCGCCCGGGCCATGGGCGACTCCGGCATGACCATGACCCAGACCGCGGCCGTCATCGGCACCGCCCAGTACCTCTCTCCGGAGCAGGCCAAGGGCGAGCAGGTCGACGCCCGCTCGGACCTCTACTCGACCGGTTGCCTGCTCTACGAGCTCCTCACCGTCCGCCCGCCCTTCGTGGGCGACTCGCCGGTGGCCGTGGCCTACCAGCATGTACGGGAAGAACCGCAGCCGCCCAGCAACTTCGACCCCGAGATCACGCCCGAGATGGACGCGATCGTGCTGAAGGCCCTGGTCAAGGACCCGGACTATCGCTACCAGTCCGCCGACGAGATGCGCGCGGACATCGAGGCGTGCCTCGACGGCCAGCCGGTCGCCGCCACGGCGGCGATGGGCGCGGCCGGCTACAGCGGGTTCGGCCCGGGCGACCAGCCGACCACGGCACTGCGCCAGGCCGACCCGGCGGGCCAGACGTCGATGCTGCCGCCCATGAACCCGGACGACGGCGGCTTCGGCTACGACGACCGCCATGGCCGCAGGCGCCAGAAGAAGTCCAACACCTCAACGATCCTGCTGGTGCTCGCGGGCATCCTGGTGCTCGTCGGCGCGGTGCTGATCGGCAAGGAGCTCTTCGACACCAGCGGCGACGGCGGCAAGGTGGTGGTTCCTCAGCTGGTCGGTTCCACGCTGGAGGAGGCCAAGGCAGCGGCCAGGAACGCCGACGTGCAGGTCACCCAGTCCGGCACCGAGCGCTGCGACCAGCCCAAGGGCAGCATCTGCTCCCAGGATCCCGCGCCGCCGGCCAAGATGGACGTGGGCGACACCATCCAGGTCGTCGTCTCGGAGGGCGCGCCGAAGGTCAAGGTGCCTGACGTTGTCGACAAGGCCAGCGAGCAGGCGACCGAGATCCTCAAGGACGAGAAGTTCAAGGTCGAGATCAAGGAGATCGAGTCCTCCGAGGACGAGCCCGGCACGGTCCTCGAGCAGGATCCTGCGGGCCGCTCCATGGCCGAGGCCGGAACCACGGTCACTCTCACGGTGGCCAAGCGGGCCATGCAGGATCTGCCGGATGTCGTCGGTCAGGAGATCGGCAAGGTGACGACCCAGCTCCAGCTGCTCGAGTTCGAGGTCGACAGGGTCGATGTCGACTCGGAAAAGCCGCAGGGCGAGGTCATCGCCCAGAGCCTGCCGGCCGGCAAGCACCCCAAGGGCTCCAAGGTGACCCTCCAGGTCTCCAAGGGCCCGGCCCAGACGCAGGTGCCGGTTCCCGAGTTCCGCACGAAGACAGTCGCGGAGGCCAAGCAGATCCTGGCGCAGGCAGGGTTCAACACCATCCAGTTCGCTCCTGGCAGCTCCCAGGACGACAACGCGATCGTCACCGGCTCAAACCCGCAGCCCGGCACCCCTGCCGACCCGGCCACCACCACGATCGTCCTCACGACCATCGGTGGCGGGGGCAACGGCGGCAACGGCAACGGCGGTGGAGACGGCGGCGGTGGCGGCTTCATCGGCGGCAACATCGGCGACGACTGACGCGACGCTCCGCACCTCGCACAGCAGGCAGCACTGAGCCCCGGCACCTTCCAGGTGCCGGGGCTCAGCCCGTTGCGGACGGGGCGCCGGACGTCAGCGCAGCTCTGCCGGCGGCGTGCGTGCGTCGTCGACCTTCTCCGTGCGCTCCAGCTCGCCCCAGACGATGTACCGGTAGTTCGACGTGTAGATCGGCGTGCAGGTCGTCAGCGTGATGTACCGGCCCGGCTTCGTCTTCCCGGACTCCTTCGGGACGGGCTGCAGGACGTTCACGTTGTACTTCGAGGTCTTCGGCAGCGTCTTGTAGACCTTGTAGACGTACCAGGCGTCCTTCGTCTCGAAGACGATCGGATCGCCGTTCTTGATCTTGTGGATGTTGTGGAACTTGGCTCCGTGCCCGTCCCGGTGGGCGGCGAGCGTGAAGTTTCCCTTGTCGTCCCAGGGGAGGGCCGACTTGATCGGCTCGGTGTAGTAGCCGGCGATGCCGTTGTTGAGCTCGTCGGTCTCGGTGCCCTTCTTCACCAGCACCTCGCCGTCGCCCATGGCCGGCACGTGGAGGAAACCTATGCCGTCCCGCAGGTCCAGATCCTTCTTGTCCGAGCTCTGCGGGCCGCTGTTCGCCCAGTTCTCGCGGATCCGGTCGCTCTGCTCGGAGGCCTCACGGTCGGCGAGGACATTGGTCCACCACAGCGAGTAGGCGACGAAGAGGCCCAGCACCACGCCTGCGGTGATCAGCAGCTCTCCGAAGACACTGATGGCGCCGGCGATCCGGCCTCGTGCACGTGCCACTGCACCTGTTCCCTGTCTTGAGGTGTCCGGGGGTCTCAGCGTCCTGGCGTCTCAGCCGACGAGTGCGTCGGGTTTGCCCTCGCTGCGCGGCCGTTCGTCGACCATCTTGCCCCACACGATCATCCGATACGTACTCTTGAATTCGGGGGTGCACGTCGTCAACGTGATGTACCGGCCGGGCTTGGTGAAGCCGGACTGCTCCGGTACCGGACTGATCACGCTCACGTTCGACGGCACGGTCTGCGGAAGAATGCTCGACATTTCGTACGTGTAGTACTTGTCCCGCGTCTCGACGACGATCGGGTCTCCCGGCTCGAGCCGGTTGATGTACCGGAACGGTTCGCCGTGGGTGTTGCGGTGACCCGCGACCGCGAAGTTGCCCTGCTTGTCCTCGGGCATCGCCGTCTTGAGCTGTCCCTCGCCGTAGTGGCCGACCATGCCCCGGTCGAGCACCTTGTTCTTGTCGATGCCCTCGGCGATCGGCACGACGACGTCCAGCTTGGGGATGTACATGATGGCGAAGCCCTGGCCGGGTTCGAAGGCGTCGGGCTTGCGGCCGTTCGCCCAGTCCTCCTGGATCTGGTCGGTCGCCCTGTCGGCCTGCTGTCCCGCGAGCACGTTCGTCCACCACAACTGGTAGGTGACGAACAGCAGCATCAGGACGCCGAAGGTGATGAACAGTTCACCGATGGCGCGGCTGGCCACGACCGTCGGGCTGTCCTTGGCCGCACGGGCGGCCCGCCGGGCCTCGACACGGCTGAGGGGTCTTCCCGGCTCCGCCGGCTCCACGGGCTGCGCGGCAGGACGCCTGCGGCCGCGCCCCTTGGCCGCCCTGCGCCGCTCCGCGCGCCCCGGTCCGGTGGGCGTGTCAGCGGCACGGCGCGTGTCGGACGTCCGCAGGGCCACCGTCTCGTCGTCGGGCACCAGGATCGGATCGGACACCGGGGTCCGCGGCTCCGGTTCGGGGACACGCACCTGCTCCGGCTCCGGCGCGGTGGCCTGCGCGGGGACGGGCCCCGGCTCGGCGGCGTACCAGTCGCGCCCGTAGGTGTCGGTCTCGTCCACGGGGTACGGGTGGCCGGTCCACCCCTGCTGCGGTGCCTGCGGCTGCTCGGCCACCGGGACGTTCGTGGCCCTGAACCACGGCGATCCGTGCCCCCCGGGAGGGACGGGGTCCGTCAACGGGTCGTAGGCCGGCTCGCCCTGGCCCTCCGGCTCGTACCCGTAGCGGTGTTCGTACTCGTGGTCGTGCTCGTGCCCGGGGCGCACGGCGCTCACGCCAGAGCCTTGCCCACCACCGGTGCGAGCCCTGCCGAACGCCCGACCGCGCCGGCGTCCCCGCACTGCTCCAGCCAGTTGGCGAGCATCCGATGGCCGTGCTCGGTCAGAACCGACTCGGGGTGGAACTGCACACCCTCGACCGGCAGTTCACGATGGCGCAGCCCCATGATGATGCCGTCCGCCGTGCGGGCCGTCACCTCCAGCTCGGCCGGGAACGGAACCGGCTCGGCCGCCAGGGAGTGGTAGCGCGTCGCGATGAAGGGCGACGGCAGACCGGCGAAGACCCCCCTGCCGTCATGGGTGACGGGCGAGGTCTTGCCGTGCAGCAGCTCCGGCGCCCGGTCCACCACGCCGCCGTAGGCGACGGCCATCGACTGCATGCCGAGGCAGACCCCGAAAACGGGCACCCCGGTGTCGGCGCAGTGCCGCACCATGTCGATGCAGACACCGGCCTCTTCGGGAGCGCCGGGGCCGGGGGAGAGCAGTACGCCGTCGAAGCCGTCCTGGGCGTGCTCCAGGGCGACTTCGTCGTTGCGCACGACCTCGCACTCGGCGCCCAGTTGGTACAGGTACTGGACGAGGTTGAAGACGAAGCTGTCGTAGTTGTCGACGACGAGCACGCGTGCGCTCACTGGGCTCCTCCCTCTCCATCCACCGTCACGTCGCCGAACGGAAGCAGTGGCTCCGCCCACGGGAAGACGTACTGGAACAGCACGTAGACGACCGCGAGGGCGAGTACGAGCGAGATCAGCGCCCGTACCCATACGTTGCCCGGCAGATGCCGCCAGATCCAGCCGTACATGCCGTCCCTTTCCGTTCGGTACGGCACCAGACTAAAGGGCCGCAGGGGCCCGTGGGTCAGGTGCGCAAAGCTGGTGGTTTGCCGTCGGTCACAGGGTGGGTCGCGTCGAGGTGTGCCCAGGCGATCAGGCGGTGGCTGCTGCCCCACTCCGGCTCGCAGGTCGTCAGCGTGAGATAGCGCCCCGGCCCGTCGAAGGCGGCCGCCTCCTCGTTCATCGGCCGGGGCACCGGTTCGATGACGCCGACGTCGCCCGGTACCGTCCGGTACGGCTTGTTCGCGATGCGGTAGGTGAACCAGGTCGTCCCGTCCGTGAGCACCACCGCGTCACCGGAGCGCAGCCTCGGGAAGTCCTTGAAGGGGTCGCCGTGGGTGCGGCGGTGCCCGGCGACCGCGAAGTTCCCCCTGGCTCCGAGCGTGGCCGTGGAGGCGTAGTGTCCCAGCCCCTTCTTGAGCACGCCGGCGCCGGTGCCCTGGAGGACGGGCCAGTCCCAGTCGGCGCCGAACCGGGGGATGTACATGACCGCGAAGGGCTCACCGGGCTCGTACGCCGTCGGGACGGGCTCCCGGTCGTCCCGGCCCGAGGCCGGCGGCCCGGCGCCCGGGGCCGCCGTCCAGTCGGCTTCCAGGCGGTCGATCTGGCGGTCGGTGGCGTGGCCGGCCTGGACTCCGGTCCAGAAGAGCAAGTGGACGACGAACAGGACGATCAAGGTGCCGACGGTGATGCACAGTTCACTGAAGGTCCGGACGAGCACACGTACCGAGATCGACACCGGCTCCCCCAAGCGCCAGAGGCTTTACCCGACGGGCTTCGCGTAGTGGAGATCCACTGTGCCCGAGTAGCCGGGAAGAGTCACCGACTCCTTCTCGTCGACCTTCCAGCCGAGCCCGTACGCCTCGACGTACAGCTGGTAGTTCTGGATGGCGGGGGAATCGGCCAGAGCCTTCTGAAGCTTCTCCTGGTCACCGACAGCGGTGACCTTGTAGGGCGGTGAGTAGACGCGGCCCTGGAGGATGAGCGTGTTGCCCACGCAGCGTACGGCGCTGGTGGAGATCAGCCGCTGATCCATGACCTGGATGCCCTTGGCGCCGCCCTGCCACAGCGCGTTGACGACGGCCTGGAGGTCCTGCTGGTGGATGACCAGGTCGTTGGCCTGCGGCTCCGGGTAGCCGGGCGCGGCCCGGGCGTCCGGCGGAGCGTCGTTCAGGGTCACGGTCAGGGCGCTGCCCCCGAGCGGGTCGGTGCCCGCGGAATGCTGCAGCGCCTTCAGCTTCGCGTCCTCGGCCTGCGTGGATCCGTCGTCGCGCTGCGCGAGGGCGTCCACGTCGCCGCGCACGGCCGCGGTGGACGCCTCGAGCTCGCCGTTCTTGGCGCTGCGCTGCTGGACCAGATCGGACAGCCTCAGCAGGGAGTCGTCCGTGCGCAGGTCTGTACCCTTGGCAGTGTTGAAACTGGTCACGAAGATCAGCCCCGCGAGGGCGAAAACGGCAGCCGTCAGCAGCCGGACCGGTCGCCATGAGAATCGGCGAACGGGGCCTTGCGGGGAGTCGGCAGAAATGCTCAACGTACCCTTATCTCCTTCGGCACCGCGGAAGCACTACGCTAACGGACGCCCGGGGGCAGCAGTGGCCCCCCTGGTTCCGGCCCCGGCGCCAGCCACACAGTTTCCCTGCGCGGTAACGCAGCGCATCGACAGGAGAGTCCCTCGTGCCGAAGTCACGTATCCGCAAGAAGGCCGATTTCACGCCGCCTCCGGCCGCGAAGGCAGTGACCATAAGGCTCACCAACCGCAGCTGGGTCGCGCCGGTGATGCTGGCGCTGTTCCTGATCGGACTCGCCTGGATCGTCCTCTTCTATGTGACGGAGGGCGAGCTGCCGATCAGCAGCTTCGGCAACTGGAACATCGTCGTCGGCTTCGGTTTCATCGCCGCAGGCTTCGGCGTCTCGACCCAGTGGAAGTAGCTGCGCGGCAGCCGGCGCCCTGAGCCCCGGCGCGAGTTGTCCACACCGTTTTCCACAGGCCGGGGAAAAGGTCAGAAGATCTGTGGATAACTCTCGCTCCGTTGACGCCGATGTGACTGCGTCGGCCGGGCCGATGAAGCGATCAGCCCCTTGCCGCTCCTGGGAAACCCCAGCTCAGCGACGAGGGGCACGCTTGTTCCCCACAGGATGCACAAGATCCGCCACACGCTGTGGACAACTCTGGGGAAAGCTCGGCCGCCCCGGCCGTACGGTCAGGTGATCGAAGCGGTCCTGGCGACGACCGTGGCGACGGTCGCGAGCAGGACGAGCGCGCAGGTCGCGAACTGGACGGTGTTGCGGCGCTTGCCCGGCGGGGCGTGGACCAGGCCGTAGGCGATCGCGACCCCTGCGACCAGGCCACCGATGTGGGCCTGCCAGGCGATGCCCTGCCAGGCGAACGTGATCACGAGGTTGATCACGACGAGCACCATGATCGGCCGCAGGTCGTACCTGAGCCGGCGCATCAGCACCACGGTGGCGCCGAGCAGACCGTAGATGGCACCGGAGGCCCCGAGCGAGCCCTGGTTCGGGGCCTCGAGCAGATACGTCAGGGCGCTGCCGGCCAGACCGGAGATCAGATAGAGCGCCAGATACCGGACCCTCCCCAGCGCCTCCTCCAACGGGCCGCCCAGCCACCACAGCAGCAGCATGTTGAAGAAGATGTGCCAGGCTTCCTCGTGCAGGAACATCGCGGTGGCCAGGCGGTACCACTCGCCGTCCGCCACCCCGACGACCTCCGTCAGGCGCGGGTCGTAGGCCAGGCCGATCATGGTGAACCGGTCGACGAACTCCTCCCGCAGCCCGAGAGCCAGGCCGAACATGACGATGTTGAGCCCGAGCAGGATCTTCGTCACCAGCCGCGAGTCCGCCACGACGGCGCCGCCCGCGATCGTCCGGGGCCGGGTCGCGTCCGGCCGGTGCCCCGTACCGGAGCCGGTGCGGACGCACTCCGGGCAGTGGAACCCGACAGAGGCGTCGACCATGCAGTCGGTGCAGATGGGGCGGTCGCAGCGGGTGCAGCTGATCCCCGTCTCACGGTCCGGATGCCGATAGCAGGTGGGCAGGCCGTGGGCGCCCTGCGGCTCCTGCGGGCTGCCTGGCGCCTGGTCCATGAGGTCACCTCGTCAATCTGGGCTCGCGACATCGCCTCGTCCATCCTTACGGACGGACGAGGCGAAATGGTTCCCCTGCGGGAAAGCCGGCGCCGACGGGCTGCGACGCACCTCGCCGCCGTGTCCGGGCAGCTACCCCCGGCAAGGCGTTCGAACGCGTCCCGCCGCCGTGCCTCAGCGGGTCTCGACGACGACCGACTCGATCACGACGTCGTTCACCGGGCGGTCGGTGCGCGGGTTGGTGTCGGTTTTCATGATCGCGTCCACGACCCTCTTGCCGGCATCGCTGCTGACCTCGCCGAAGATCGTGTGCTTGCGCGTCAGCCAGGCGGTCGGCGCCACGGTGATGAAGAACTGCGAACCGTTGGTACCGGGGCCGGCGTTGGCCATGGCCAGCAGGTACGGCTTGTCGAAGGACAGGTCAGGGTGGAACTCGTCCTCGAACTCGTAGCCGGGGCCGCCCGTGCCGTTGCCCAGCGGGTCGCCGCCCTGAATCATGAAGCCGCTGATCACGCGGTGGAAGACCGTGCCGTCGTACAGCCTGTCGGTGGACTTCTTGCCGGTTGCCGGGTGGATCCACTCGCGCTCACCCTGTGCGAGTTCTACGAAGTTCTTGACCGTCTTGGGCGCGTGGTTCGGCAGAAGCCGGATCTCGATGTCGCCTTGGTTGGTCTTCAGGGTGGCGTAAAGCTGCTCGGCCACGATCTGCCTTCCGTAAGTCGTCTCTGACGTCGCACGATCCTCGCACGGAAGGACGGCCTTACGGACAGAAGCGGCCGGGTCTTCGTCGCACCGGCGCGTTCCGCGCCGAACAGTGGCATCGTCGTCCGCATGTTCCCGATGTTCCCGGCATGACCCGGATGCCCGCCCCACATGCCGGGGCGGCGTTCAACGGGCATGATTTCGAACCGGGTGGACAGGCGGAAACAGTGCCCCAACCGGGGACAGACTCCAGTCACCCTCAGTACGCCACCGAGGAGGAGGATCCCGTGACCCGCATGGACAGCGTGCGCGCCGCGACCGGTACGGCGAAGGACAGCGTGCTGCACGCCGCGGACGTGGTGGCGCCATACGCCGGCACGGCCAAGCACCAGGCCGCGCATTATGCGCAGGAGGCCCGCGTACGGCTCGCGCCGAAGGTTTCCCAGGCCGCCACAGCGGCCCGTGTTCAGTACGGCAGTCGTGTCGCACCACACGTACCGCCGAAAGTCGATGTCGCCGCGCGCCGGGCCAAGGTGCAGGCCAGGAGGGCCGCCCGTCAGGCGGCCGACTACACGGTCCCGCGCGTCGAGCACGCGATGGCCGCCGCACAGCCCGTGCGAGAGGAGGCTGCGGCCCGTTCGGCTGCCGCTCTGGCCGCGCTCCGCGGTCAGGTGACGGCCAAGGAGATCCAGAAGCTGGTGAGGAAGCATGAGCGGCGGTCCCGGGCCGGGCGTCTCGTCAAGGGCCTCGCGGTCCTCGGTGTGCTGACCGGCGGTGCCTTCGCCGCTTGGAAGTGGTGGGACAAGCAGGCCAACCCCGACTGGCTGGTGGAACCACCCGCCGCGACGGAGGTTTCCGACCGTGCCCCGCTGACGTCGGTCGACGGCAGTACGCAGGCCGGGCTCGACCCCGAGGTGCAGGTGAAGCAGAGCGAGGCAGAGACTGGGGACCACGACGACCGTCGCTGACGGTCAGCCGTACTTCGGACTTCGGGCGCCGGGAGTGGAGAACGCTCCCGGCGCCTCATGCTGCGACGAGCGCGGTGAGCGCGGCTCGGATCTCCTGCTCGGCGCGGAGCTCCTCCGCGATGCGGGCGTCCTGGGCGGCGCGGGCGGCCTGCGCGGCGCGGAAATCGGCCGGAGCGGCGATCGGGGAGGCGGCGGTGACCGCGGCGGCCGGTGCACCCGCGGTGGCTGCGGCCGGGGAAGCGGGCGAGGCGGTGGGAGCCGCAGAGGCGGCAGGGCCGGCCACGATGGCCGGAGCGCCGGCCGCCGAAGTCGCACCGGTACCGGTACACGTCCGGCCCTCGGCGAACGCGGTGGACGCGTGACCCACGGTGGACCTGGTGGGTCCGGCGGGCGTAGCGCTCTCGGTGGAAACGGCGGGCGCGGTCGAAACGGTGGACGCGATGTCCTTACCGGGCACGGCGACAGCAGGAACCGCGGCGGAGGCCCGGGCCACGCCGGTGGAAGCGGCAGCACCCAGCATGGCCGCGAGGCTCCTGGCGGGAGCGGCGTCGCTCGTGTCGACGGCGGGCAGGTGTCGCACGGAGGGCGAAGAGCCGTGCGCCTCGGCGCTGATGCGCTGCTTCATCGTCGGTGGCAGTGACCGCTCTCGTGCGGTCGGCGTCGGCCGGGTGGCCGGTCGCCTGTTCTGAGCCGGCACGGTTGCGCGCCGGGCCTGCGGCCGGTTGGTCTCGGCCGGCTCGTCCGCCGACTGCGCGGCCGGCTGAGCCGCGGCGGCAGCGGCGCCGGTGGTGAGCCCCACCGAGGCAAGCAGAGCAAAGAACGCGGTGATGAACGCGTTCCACAGATTCCTGACCTTGAAGGCGGCCATGACCCCTCGCTTTCGGGTTGGTCGTTTTACATACCTTCCTCATGATGTGTACGCATCCCGAGAAGTGGTGGAGCGACGCCGCCGCTGCGCAGTTCTTCCGATGAACACCACCCGGATGGTCCAGTCCGCCGTGCCGAAGCCCCGACTTGCGGACCCGCCGCGGCCCGTCCAGGGCTCCGCCGCATCCACCACACAACTGCGAACATGCAGGTCAGGGCGGTAGACGGCGCTCCCGCCGAACCTCTTCAGCCAGCGACTGCCCGGCGGACTCACGGACTCGACGAGGCCCCGGAGCCCGTCATGGCGCAATGCCGAAGGGCAGTGGAGGCGTCGGCAGCCCATTCGACAGACGCGCCGCACGCCGGTAAGGGCGAGCAAAGAGGCCGGTCGCGGGAACACAGAGCCGCGGAGAACGCCGCAGAGAACACAGAGAGGTCCCCCGACCGGCTTCGCGGTCGGGGGACCTCTTCTGATCCGAAGTGGAGCCTAGGGGAGTCGAACCCCTGACATCTGCCATGCAAAGACAGCGCTCTACCAACTGAGCTAAGGCCCCGGAACAGCGGAACACCCGAGGAGAAGGAACGCCCCGGCGACCGCCGTGGACCAGAGTACCGGGTCACCCCCATGATCCTGCAAAAACATCGGGCTTCCGGCCGGGACTCCCCGTCACCGACCACGCTCCGTAAGATGCACCACAAGGTTCGCGACAGCGAAGCCGCTTGGGGAAGCGATGGGGAGACGCTCATGGATGCAGCGCAGCAGGAGACAACCGCAAGAGCCAGAGAACTGCAGCGCAGCTGGTACGGAGAGCCGCTCGGTGCTCTCTTCCGGCGTCTCATCGACGACCTGGGGCTCAATCAGGCCCGGCTCGCGGGCGTCCTCGGTCTTTCCGCCCCCATGCTGTCCCAGCTGATGAGCGGTCAGCGAGCCAAGATCGGAAACCCCGCGGTGGTCCAACGAGTCCAGGCGTTGCAGGAGTTGGCCGGCCAGGTGGCCGACGGCAGTGTGAGCGCCGTGGAGGCGACCACCCGGATGGACGAGATCAAGAAGTCACAGGGCGGCTCCGTGCTGACCGGGACCAATCATTCGACCAGTACCTCGGGGGCGCCCACGGTCCGCCGCGTGGTGCGGGAGATCCAGTCCCTGCTCCGTTCCGTCTCGGCGGCCGGGGACATCATCGATGCGGCGGACTCCCTCGCCCCGACCCATCCGGAACTGGCAGAGTTCCTCCGGGTGTACGGCGCGGGGCGCACCGCGGACGCGGTCTCGCACTTCGAGTCGCACCAGAGCTGAACGAGGCGGGCCGTCGCCACCACAAGGAACCGGGGAGCTGGCGCAGCACAATGGGTGAGGTCTTCGCTGGTCGGTACGAACTGATCGACCCGATCGGACGCGGTGGCGTCGGCGCGGTGTGGCGTGCCTGGGACCACCGCCGTCGCCGCTATGTGGCGGCGAAGGTTCTGCAGCAGAGCGACGCGCACACCCTGCTCCGCTTCGTGCGTGAGCAGGCGCTTCGGATCGATCACCCCCATGTCCTCGCCCCGGCCAGCTGGGCCGCGGACGACGACAAGGTGCTGTTCACCATGGAGCTGGTGAGCGGCGGCTCCCTGGCCCATGTCATCGGTGACTACGGGCCGCTCCCGCCGCGGTTCGTGTGCACCCTGCTCGATCAGCTGCTCTCCGGACTCGCCGCGGTGCACGCGGAGGGGGTCGTGCACCGCGACATCAAGCCGGCCAACATCCTGATGGAGGCGACCGGGAAGGGGCGGCCCCACCTCAGGGTCTCCGACTTCGGGATCTCCATGCGCAAGGGCGAGCCCCGGCTGACCGAGACCAACTATGTGGTGGGGACGCCCGGTTACTTCGCGCCGGAGCAGATGCTCGGCGCGGAGCCGGACTTCACCGCCGACCTCTTCGCGGCGGGCCTGGTCGCCCTCTATCTGCTGCAGGGCAGAAAGCCGGACTCCCAGGCCCTGGTCGAGCACTTCGCCGAGCACGGCACACCGAGCGCCCCTCACGGGATTCCGGAGCCGCTCTGGCAGGTGATCGCGGGGCTGCTGCAGCCCGATCCGCAGGCGCGGTTCCGCAGCGCCACAGGAGCGCGCAAGGCGCTCACGACGGCCGTGGAGCTGCTCCCCGAGCCCGCGCCGGGCGAGGAGCCCGTCGAGGTCTTCGACCAACTCGGCCCGCTCCCCGCGGGCTTCGGCCCGAACGGCCCCGAGGCAGCGCAGCAGGCCCCCGGCCAGGGCGCGCCCGTGCAGCAGCCCGCTCCGCCCTCGGAGACAGGCAGCTTCCATCTGGCCCCACCACCTCAGCAGCCACCCGCACAGCCGCCGCACACCCCTCAGCCGCACCCCGCTCAGCCGCATCCGCCGACCGCGATGCCCGCCGTGGGCGAGTCCACGCCGAGCCCGACACAGCTCTCCCCCTCCGCTCCTGTCGCGGCACATACGGTCTCCCCCCTGCAAACTCAGCAGACCCAGCCGGCGCCGCCGTCGTTCGGCGGCCCCGCTACTCATACGTACACCGCTCACGCGCCTCAGGTTCCACAGCCAGGCGCCGGAAAGCGGCCGGGACCGCCCCCGAAGGTCGCGGTCCCGGTGCTGCTCGTCGCCGTGCTCTGCTTCGCGGTGGGGATCTGGGCGCTGACCCAGGTCTGACCCACCACGCTTCCCGCCGGCCTCCGCGGCCGGTCAGTGCCCTTGCGGGGGCCCGTGCTGCCCGTACCCGTACTGCTGCTGCGCGTGGCCCTGGTGGAACCCCTGGACAGCGTCCTGCGCAAGGCCCTGGGGCCCGGGCTGTCCCGGCAGGGCGAAGGCCGCCGGTTCCGCGCCCTGCTGAGTACCGCGCCGGGCCAGCAGCGTCCAGACGCCGAGGCCCAGCACCAGCAGGGTCCCGAGGCCGATCCCCCCGACCGCGAGGAGCATCATGCTGTCGCCCGTCGCGGCCTCCTCGGCGCTCTTGCCGGTCTCGGCCGCCTCCTGGTCGTCCTCGGTGACCTCGAAGTCGCCGGCCGGGCCGGCGTAGGCGGGAGCCTTCCCCGGCTCACCCTTGACGTTCACCCGGAGCGTCAGCGGCACCGGGCCCTTGCCGTACTCCTCCGCGATCTTCGGGTTGAGCGTGACGGAGAGGTAGTACCAGCCGGCGAACCTCATGGCACCGGCCGAATCGTCGGAGTCGTAGCGGTTCTCGTACGCCACGGGCGGCAGCGGGTCCAGCGAGACGGTCTTCTGCTTGCCGTCGTAGTACATGCTGGACTCGTCGTCGACGAAGCCCCTCGCGGGGTTGTACAGCGCGAGCACTAGGGCGTTGCTGACGCTCTTCGCCCCGTCACCGGCCGGGCTGTTGGCGAGGTCGGCGCCGGCGAAGATCTGCTGTCCCCAGTCGACCGGCACCCGGTAGAAGAGCGTCTCGCCGGGCTTGATGCTGTCCTGCCACTCGCCCTCGCCGAGGCCGGTGGAGTCGTGGAAGCTGGTGCCGCCGTGACGCCGCTGCGGCCCGCTCGTCGGCGCCGCGGGAGAGGCGGAGGACCAGCTCTCGGGAGCCTCGGTGGGGCCGGCGGCCTTCAGCCCCGGCTCGGAGGCGTAACGGAGCTCGACGTCCCACGTCTCCTGGCTGGACTCCTTGCCACCGGACCGCTCCAGCACCACGTAGTAGGCGCCTGCCTGCTGACAGCTGTTGCTGTCCTTCTCGATCCGCCGGCTCGCGTAGTTGGCCACCGGCCGGGCATAGCCCGCGGAACCGAACGCGGCGTCGCCGTCGCTGCACTCCGATCCCGACTTGTCCTCGATGCTCACCTCGAGCTTGTCGAGGTACCCGACCTTCGTGCCCGGCTCGGGGACGGCCACCGCGGACACGAAGGCGTTGGACTTGTCGTCCAGGTTGATGCGGTAGTAGAGCTTCTCGCCCGGCTCGATCGAGTCCTTGTACGTCGAACCGGCCGTCAGCTCGGGGCCGTTGATGTTGACCGGATCGCCCTCGACGGGCTTCGCCTCGCTGTCGAAGACGTAGGGGCTCGGCTCCCCCGCCGCCCACGACTGTCCCGGCAGCGTGGCCATCACGCATGCCGCCGCCACCCCGGCGAGCGCCACCCGGCCCCTGCCGCGCTGCCTCTTCACGCGCTTCTCCCTGTGGTCGACGAGTCCGCCGGGTAGCCGGTCGGCCCGGTGCCATCCTGCCCCGGCCGCCCCTCCGCTGTCTGCGCGCGCGGGCGAATCGCCCCGCTTGTCCGCCCACGACTTGTCCGCGTCCCGCCGGCCGGCGACGCGACCCTTCCTCCGGCGGCGCACACCACATCCCACGGGATTTGCGTAAGCAAGCGAATTCTTCACCGAAGCGAATCAGGCTCTTCCGGAAGCGGCCGGGAACAGCACAGAGCCCCAGCCGCTTCCGCGGCCGGGGCCCCTGTACAAGAAACGCTGCGTCTCACACACCCGAACCTGCGGGCACGGAGTCGGTCGCCTCCGTCCACAGATCCTGCTCGGCGCGATCCGCCTGGATCTGGCGGTACACGAGGAGCCCGCCGATGGCGGCCAGTGCGACCAGGAGAAGCTTCTTCACCGCGCGACCTCGTCTTTCCTTGACGTATGAGGACTTCTGGCGCCCGACTATACACACCGACCGATACCGATCGGTGACCTGCGCCCGGCGGCGGCCGGCTCATGCCGCGCCCCAACTCCGGTGGCCGACAAAGCACCAGGCCCGGCCGGAGAATCTCCGGCCGGGCCTGGTCTTGCTGTGGGGCTAACAGGATTTGAACCTGTGGCCTCATCCTTATCAGGGCCTGGGCCAAAATCTGCGTCGCCGCTGGTCCGCGAAGTGCCTGCTCGCGCAGCATCTACACGCTTCTACATCCGCAAACGTCATGCGACCCCCGCCCGACGTACGCCGGTTCCGGACTCGTTCCGGACTCCGCCGGACTCCCCTGCCACCATCCTGAGCTGGACCTGATCAGGCGCAGCTCCCTCGAGGGCGGCGAGCACCTGGCCCGCGTAGTCCGCCGACGCGTGGGTGTAGAGCCAGGTGACCTCGCCCGCCCGCTCGTGCCCGAGGATCTCCTGAGTGATGGCCTCCGGGACCCCGAGCGCGTGGAGGCGGGACGCGAAGGTGTGCCGCTGATCGTGGAAGTCCGGCCACCAGTCGGTGCGCTTCCGCTCCTCCTTATATACGCGCCCCGATTCCGGGTGCTCGACATCCTCCATCCACTTCTTCACGGTCTTCCGGGCGATGCCGGCCTTCTCGATCGCGTCGACCCAGCGTCGACGAACGCTGCTCCGGCGCAGCGGCGCCCGGTACCGCTCACCCTCGCCGCCGGCCTTCTTCGTGCCGCGGCGGACGGAGTTCCGGCCGTGGAAGACGAGCTCCTCGGTGCGCAGGCCGTCGCCCGGCTCGGACGTCGCCCGGCTCGCGTCCGGCTCGGCGATCCACAGCTCGCGGAGCAGCTGCACCGCGGTCTCAGTCAGCGGCACCGTCCGCAGGCCAGCGTCCGACTTCGGGTACGCCTTCCGCTTGACGTGGCCGCGCGGCTCGATCAAGACCTCCCGGACCTGGATCCGCCGGGAAACAAGGTCGACTCGGCACCAGCGGAGACCGGCCAGCTCGCCGAAGCGGAGTCCAGTCTCCTCGGCGAGCTGCTGCACAGGCCGCAGATAGTCGGGGAGCTGCTCGCGCACGAGGGCGAGCTGGTCGCTCGTCGGCGGCCGCCGGTCGTCCGGGTGCACCCCCTTGCCGCTCGGCAGTTTGATGCCGTCGCATGGGTTGAAGGGGATGCGCCGGTCGTGCTTGGCCGCGGTCATCATCCGGTCGAGGATCTGGAAGGCCTTGGTGACCGAGCTCGCTGCGAGGGGGCCGCCGTTCCCGTCCCAGATCGAGTTCACCCAGTTCTGGACGTCGAGCCAGGTGATGTCCACCAGGCGCATGGTGCCGAAGCGCTTCTCGACGTGGTTGCGCCAGGACCGGCCGTCCCGGTCGATGGTGTTCTCCTCCAGCTGCGCGGTCTGCGACTCCCACCAGAGCCCGTGCCACTTCGTCAGCGTGACCTCGCCGCGCGCGGGGTCGATCCACCTGCGCTCGCGAATCTCCGTCCGAGTGCGTTCCAGGAAGGCGATCGCCTCGTCCTCGGTCTCAAAGTTCCTGCCACGCTCGCGCTGGCCGGGCGGCGTGAACCTCGCCTGCCAGCTGCCCGTGCAGTCTTTCGTCTTCGGCCGATCGCCCGGGTACTTGGCCATGCACAACTTGCAGCCGCAGGCCTTCGAGCGGATCTGGCGCGGGTTTGCTGTAGTGCTCCTACGACCCACGATGTGTCCTTGATCAGAGTGTGGTGGTGCCGGCGACCGCGGCCTGCTCGCCCGGGAGGTACACGGGGTCGCCGCAGAAGCAGGTGAGGCCGGCGCTTTCCGGTGCGCCAAGGTCGATCGTCAGGAGCGCGTGCAGTTCTCTGATCAGCTCGTGGGTGTGGGTTCCCCGCTGGACGGTGATGGTGACGTCGTCCGGGTCCCAGATGGCGATCTCTGACTGTGCGTCGACCTCGTCGATGCGAATACACACAGGTGTCCCCCAGGGATGCGCGTAGAGACGGCATTTGCCCGATGCGGGAGGACAGCGGGAGCCTGAGGCTACCCCTGCGTGAAGGATCTGTGGAGGGGATTTGGCATATGCAAGATTTGAATTTTTCAGTGACTCTACGTCAAGAAAATTCACCTCTCAGTTAGGCAACCCTGACCTAGCGGAATCAGGCACGCACTGACTGTTGCAGCAGCTTCGCGTGCTCGAGGAGCGCGCGCTGCGAGGTGGCGGGCAACTCTCTGTAAATCCGGAGGAGATGCTTCTCGCGTTCCTCATCGGCCGGCCCAGGCACGGGGCGCCCCACGGATGCGAGCAACTGCGCAACGGTGACGTCGGCCCCCCACCTACACAGGACGTCGGCCAGGCTGCGGAGCGTCTCTGGTGCAATGCGGCTCGTGCCGCGAGTGCGAGAGAGCCATGCGTTGAGGGTCGGATAGGCGACGCCGGCCTCGGTCGCGAGGTCCTTCTGTGTCTTGCCAGGGATCTCCTCGATGAGGCGCGTCAGTATGGCCGCCAGGTCCTCGCTGGCTGCGAGGTCCTCGGCGGGGTGGTCGGTCTCGCCGGGGTCGAGCTGGGGCTTGTTCACGGTTAGAGGATCGGCCATCCGCATCTACATATGCAAGTAGATCGAGAGGTCGTAACCCTTATTTGACGGTGCACCCGGCGTATCTACACGCCCCTGTGCGCCCCCCTGTGCCCCACGAACACGCTGGCGTGAACCGCTTGACCAAATCTGCATCTACATGCAGACTGTAGATAGAGCAGGTCACAGGGACCCACTTACCCCACTACGGCCGAAAGGCCGGAGGTCAACCATGCGACGACTGGACAACGGAGCCCCGCTGCGGGACGCCATGAAGGCGTCCGGGCTGAGCGTCCCGCGCCTCGCCGCCAAGACGAGGGAAGTCGACCCCGCCGGCAAGGGCATCAGCGCCGCGTACGTCGGCTTCATCGTCGGCCAGGGCGAGACCGCCCGCGAAGAGTGCAGCGACCGGGCCGCGCAGCTCATTGCAGCCGCGCTCAGCAGGGGGCTGGACGAGCTCTTCGAGACGGTCGTTTTCACGCTCCGAGAATCTACATCTACATCGAGATCGCAGAGTAGGGAATCCCAGAAGCCGCTGCCCGAGCAGCTGATGAAGCAGCCCGAGCTCGCCGGCTTCCTGCGGAAGTCCATGAGCTGGATCGACAAGCAGATCCAGGTCGATCCCGAGTTCCCCGTGCTCTACGCGGGCCGCAGCCGGCGCTTCGACCCCCAGCAGGTCCTCGACTACCTGGGCTCGAAGCGCAAGGCGAACGCCGCCTGAAGCACCGAGGGGGCCGCCCCGTAACCGCCAAGTCCCGGGACGACCCCCGACCAACCACCCCGATCACCGAGAACAGGAGGCCAGCCGTGATCCACGGTAGCCCCGAGATCAACCCGCCGGAGGCGGCACCGGAGCCAGAGCTCCTCGTCCGCGCCCGCGCCGGCGACTCCGAGGCGTTCGCTGCTCTGTACAACGAGCACCACGCCGCGGTGTCCCGCCTCATCAAGGGACGAGTCCGCGACCGCCACCTCGCCGAAGACCTCACCCAGGACGTCTTCGTCCGCGCACTGCGCCGGATCAACACGTTCACCTGGCAGGGCCGCGACGTCGGCAACTGGCTGTGCATCATCGCCCGCAACATCGTCACCGACTACTACAAGTCGAGCCGCTACCGCCGCGAATGGACGACCGACGAGGTCTTCTCCACGGACACGGTCGCGAGCGCCGAAGACCTCGCGCTCCGGCACCTGGAGATCGACGACGTCTGCGACAGCGTGACGGGCGCCATCGCCGCGCTCACCAGCCAGCAACGGACGGTCGTCACGCACCGGTACCTGGAGGAGCTGTCGGTCGCGGACACCGCGGCGGTCATGGGCTGCTCCGTGGGCGCGGTCAAGACCATGTCGTGGCGGGCGTTCCGCTCCCTGGGGCGCGAGCTGCGTAGCACCGGGGCGGTGGCAGCGTGAGCGAGACCGTCCTGCGCCTGCCACTCGGCGAGCAGGCCCGCCCCCTGGCGGTCCTCGCCGACATCGCGGCCAGCAACCCCGGTCTCCCGGGCGCCTACATGGTGTTCCAGTCCATCGGCACCGCGGACATCCGGGTTCAGCTGGAGTGGCCCTCTGAACTGGAGATTTGGCGTCAGGCATTGGGCGTGCCCGTGGCCGATGTCTCGATCGATCGAGGCCGACTCCGGTTTACGACGCATCTGCACGGTGTCCCCGTCGAGGTCTACGCGGGCGCAGAGCTCACTGCACTCGCTGGGGGTGTGGCGTGAACAAGAACCTTCCCCAGGCAGCGAAGCTGATCCGCGAGACGGTCGGCTGCTCCGAGACGTACGCGCAGACCGTCGCGCACGAGCTGAACAAGGCCGGCCTCCTGGTCGACCCGGAGCGCTCGTACGGCGTGATCCTGCACCGCCGGGCCACGGGTGGCTGGTCACCGGATCCGCGCACCGAGCTGGAGACCCAGGCCCTCGCATGGGACGCCTCCTGCCGCCGCGCAGCCGAGCTCGCCACCCGCATTCGTACGGAGTGCGGCGAGGGCCGCGGTCTGCTGCGCGTGCAGGAGCAGGGCGACCGGCTGCTCGTGACCGTCCAGGTGACGGCCCAGGAGCAGTGGGCCGCGTGGCGGACCTACCTCGGCGTGACGACCGACGAGCCGCAGACGCTCGAGTACGCGCACGTCGTCTCCGGGCACCGGGACGGTGTCGCGGTGTCGCTGGTGGCGTACGACGTCCAGCAGGTCGAGGCCCGGACCGCAGCCGCCGCCCGGATGCCGTACCGCCACGGCGGAGTCGTCTACGACCTGGCGCTCCCACAGAGGGACAGCCAGGGCGACATCTGGGACTACGCCGGGTGCCGGAAGGACGGGGTCCCGCTGCTGCACCACCGCGATGTCGACGCGGGGTTGCGCTGCTCGCTGCCGAACGTCGTCGATCTCGTCGGCCCCCTGCTGCCGGTCCGGGACGACGAGCCGGTCCCGGGTGTGCGCGAGACCGTCGCGGCCGCGGCCGCCGAGGGCGGTGAGCGCGCGTGAACACGAAGAAGCTGAACGCGGCGGCCAAGGTGATCCTGGCCGCGCAGGGCAAGGACCGGACCCCGATGGGTATCGCGATGGCCCTCGAATCCACTGGTGTGCTCGGCGAGTTCGTCGGCTGCTCGCGCGGCGGATGCCTCCGCGGCGAGTGGGGGAACAAGGCTGCCGAGCGCGGCTGGGAGCAGGACGGCGACGGCTGGTTGTGCCCGCAGTGCGCAGCGAACGCTGCCGACCGTGCGGATCTCCTCGCCAGCGCCGAGCAGCCGCCGGCCCTGGTCGAGTTCGCGGTCGACGGCGAGGTGACGCTGGAAGGCTGGTCGCTCGTCGACCTGGCGCCGGACTACTACGGGACCGCGTACCGGCAGCTCGGCGGCTGGCTGCCGTCGGACCAGGCCCGCTCGATCGCGCACGGAACGAACGAGCTGGTGCGTGCTGACCTGCCGGGGGCCGAGTCGATCGCCACTCCGGTGAACGTGACGGTCGAATCCAAGGCGTACGGCGACGGCCGGAACTTCATCAAAATCCAGTGGCCGCACCAGAAGTACCCGGCCGACTGGCACGACACCCTGCGCCGGACGGGCAAGCTGCCCGCCCCGATCGGCGGTGCCCGATGAGCGCCTACGCCCGCATCTTCCAGGGCCTCGTCGCAGGCGGCATGTCCGCCGACTCCGCGGCCGCCGAGCTCGCCCAGCTGCGAGCCGAGACCGGCCAGGAGCTCGCCGCCGGCCTCCGCACGCACGCCACCGAGGTCCACGCCCTACAGCCGAACGACAGCCACGCCATCGCCCGCAAGCGCAAGACCCGGTTCGGCGCGATGCAGCGAGCTGCGGACTGGGTCATCGCCGCGACCGTCACCGGCCGCCTCACCACCACCCCGCCCCCGCGCACCAACCGGAGCACCTCGTGACGACGTTCACCTTCGCCCCCGCCACCCGCGAAACGGCCAAGGCCCGCATCGGCCTCCAAGGCCCTGGCGGCAGCGGCAAGACCAAGACCGCGCTTCGCCTCGCCGAGACCCTCGCCGCCGGCGGTCCGATCGGAGTGGTCGACACCGAGCGCGGCTCAGCCCTCAAGTACGCCCCCGTCCCGGGGCGGCCGGACCTCGGAGGGCACGAGTTCATGCACCTCCCGATGAGCTTCTGCAGCCCGGAGAACCTCATCGCCGCGGTCAGGGCCGCCGAGGAAGCCCGGATCGCGGTCCTGCTGGTCGACAGCTGGTCGCACTTCTGGGCAGGCAAGGGCGGCCTCCTCGCCCGCGTCGACGAGGAGGCCAAGAAGGGCGGAAGCGGCGGCAAGTTCACCGCCTGGGGCCCGGTGAACAACCTGGAGCAGGACATGCTCGACGCCCTGCTCGGCTTCCCCGGCCACGTCATCGTCACCATGCGGACGAAGAACGACTACGAGATGGAGGGCAAGAAGGTCACGAAGGTCGGCGTGAAGACCGTCCAGCGCGAAGGCGCGGAGTACGAGGTCGACGTCGTGATCGACATGATCGAGGGCACGGGCACCGTCACCAAGACCCGGTACGACGGCCTGGCCGGCATCTCGGTCCACCACCCCGGCCCGGAGCTCGCGGAGACGATCCTGGAGCAGCTCGGCCAGGGCGTCGATGCGGTGCAGGTCATCCTCGACGAGCTGACGGCCGAGGGTCTGACGTACGAGGGTGCGCTCGCCCTGCACGGCCGGGCCGCATCGCGGGGCCTGCTGACCACCGGCACACTGCACCCGAAGACGGGGGAGCCGATCCAGGTCGGCGCGCTGATCGCGGAGTACGGAACCGCGCTGAAGCCGGGCCTGGCGTCGGTCGCGGCCGTCCCGCCGGCAAACACGGCTCCGCCTGAGGCACCCCAGGCCTCGGCCGAGCAGCAGGCGCAGTCCGCCCCTGCCCAGCAGGGAGCGACCCCAGTCACCCCGCCTCAGATGCGGATGATGCACGCCTGCTTCTCCAAGGTCGGACTCGGCGCGAAGGACCAGCGCGAACGGCGGCTCCAGGCGACCGCGTTGATCATCGGCCGCCCGATCGGCTCCGCGAACGAGCTCACCGTCGACGAAGCCAAGACCCTCCTCGACACGCTCACGCTCTACGGCGACCGCGAGAACCCGGTCGGCGACTTCGCCGACATGCTCGTCGGCCTCGCAGACACCGGTAGCCACGCCGACGCCGCCTGATCCACCACTGACCGCGGGCCCGCCCCGACCCCATGCGGGACGGGCCCGCACCCCCAGAAAGGAGGTGCACCACAGTGGTGGACCCCACCCCGGAACAGCGCGACGCCATCGACTCGTACGGCGACGGAATCGACCTGGTCCTCCAGGCCGGCGCGGGCTGCGGCAAGTCCTCGACGCTCAAGATGATCGCCGCCAGCGACCGGCGACGCCGCATGACGTACGTCGCCTACAACCGATCGATCGCCGCCGACGCCTCGCGCAGCTTCCCGTCCACAGTCCTGTGCAAAACCGGTCACGGCCTCGCCTTCGACCAGCGCTACGGCGCCCGGCTCCAGCGGCCGCGCCAGACCGCCCACCAGGCCGCGCAGGCCCTCGACGTCCGCACAGTCCTCAACATCATCGGCGCCACCCCCGCCATCTCGACCGACCTCAACATGCCGAAGGCCATGACGTCGAAGGTCATCATGCGGGCGGCCCTCGACACCGTGGCCCGCTGGTGCCACAGCGCGGATACCGAGATCACAGCCCGGCACATCCCCCGGTATGACGGCCTGACGAAGAAGGAGCCCCGCGCGCAGCTCGCCGCTCTGGTGCTGCCCGTCGCCCGCGCCGCGTGGGAGGACCTGCTCCGCGAGGACGGCGTGCTCAACCTGAGCCACGACCACTACCTCAAGATGTGGGCCCTGTCCGGGCCGAAGCTGCCCACGGACGTGGTGCTGCTCGACGAGGCGCAGGACACCAACGACGTCCTGTCCGCCGTGCTCCTGGCGCAGGACCACGCGCAGCGGATCGCCGTCGGCGACTCCGCCCAGCAGATCTACAGCTGGCGCGGCGCGAACGACGCCCTGGCCAAGTTCGTGAACGAGCTCGGGGCACCCGAGCTGACGCTCTCGCAGTCCTTCCGCTTCGGCCAGGCCATCGCCGACGAGGCGAACCTGTGGCTCCGCACCATCGACGCCCCGCTGCGCCTTACCGGCTTCGACGCCTGCAACTCGACGGTCGGGCCGGTCGAGGATCCCGACGCAATCCTCTGCCGCACCAACTCCGGCGCCATGGGCATCGTCATGGAGGGCCTGGAGGCCGGCCGGAAGGTCGCCCTCGTCGGCGGGGGCGGCGACATCAAGCGCCTCGCCTGGGCCGCCGAGGCACTCCAGGACGGACGGCCGACGGACCACCCCGAGTTCATGGCCTTCCCGTCCTGGGACGCGGTGCGCGAGTACGCCGAGGAGGAGGACGGCTCCCTCAAGGTCCTGGTGAAGCTCATCGATGAGCACGGCACGGACCAGATCGTCGCGGCCGCGGACGGGCTGTGCTCGGAGCAGCAGGCCGAGCTGGTCGTCAGCACGGCGCACAAGGCCAAGGGCCGCGAGTGGCCGCGCGTACGGATCCACTCCGACTTCCGCGCGCCGAAGCCCGACCAGAAGACCGGTCACATCCTGCTCCCGAAGGAGGAGGGACGCCTCGCGTACGTAGCGGTCACCCGGGCCCGCGAGGTCCTCGACAGCGCCGCGCTCGCCTGGGTCCACACCATCACGGCGGTGACGGCATGAGCGACCTCTTCTTCTGGATCGGCGCCGTCTTCATCACCGGCTGGTTCCTCCTGCTCTTCTGCGGCGCGGCTCTGCTCGTCATCGGCCACCGCGCCCTGGCCACTGGCGACAAGGAGCCAGACGCCGAGTTCGCCAGCGGCTACATGGCCACATTCGAGCCGATGCGAGACGCCTTCGCGACCGCCCACCTCGAGACCGAGCCCGGCGGCCCGTCCGCAGACCTCGTCCACTGCTGGTCGATCTGGCCCGACGCCCCTCTCGCCGCAGAACAGGACGGCGCCTCATGATCCAGGACACGAACTGGCAGCTCGCCGCCTGCCTCGGCGAGGACCCCGAGATCTGGTTCAGGGAGCGGAGCCGGACGGTCGATGGCGTGGCCGACACCCGGTACGCCAAGGACGTCTGCCACAACTGCCTGATCCAGTCGGAGTGCCTCGACGACGCGATGCGCTTGGAGGGCAGTTCCGGCCTGGAATCCCGCTGGGGTGTCCGCGGTGGCCTGACCGGGCCCGAGAGGTACAACCTGCGTCGCCGCCTCAGCCGCATGAAGTCCGCGGCGGCCTGACGTGGCGGAGCTGGAGAGGACGAGCGCCCCCGAGTGCCGGCACTGGATCGGTGCCGAGCGCCGCCACTGCCGCGCGGTCGACGGCATCCGCCCGTACCTCTCCGGCCTCCGCTGCCCCCTCCACACCCCCGCCGCTCTGGCCGGCAAACCGGAGCCGCAGCCCGGGCCCGGCTGGCCGAACGCCGCCTGGTCCACCCCGTCCCCGCAGAGTGCCTCGGCGCTCTTCGACCAGCGCGCGGTGGCGTCCGGCAAGCGCCGGTCCGCCCCGCACACCTACCGCGCGGCCCAACGGGCCGTCCAGGAAAGGAAGTCATGACTGACGAGCCCACCCCCGAGACCGAACCGGAGCGCCAGGTCCGGCCGTTCGCCGAGTTCCTCCAGGAGCAGGCCGGCGGCACCCTGCACACCGAGCTCTCGGAGAAGCTGCACGACCTCGTCCAGGCCGTGCAGGAGACCGGCAAGGGCGGATCGATCACTCTCAAGATCGACGTCAAGCCGATCCCGGGGACCGACGGCCGCACCCTCACGGTCACCGACGCCGTGGTGACGAAGCTCCCGAAGACGGAGCGCCCGAAGTCGATCTTCTTCATCGACGACGACATGAACCTGTCCCGCACCGACCCGCGCCAGCCCGTCCTCACCGGCCTGCGCGAGGTCGAGCCCACCACCATCACGCACCTCAGGAGCGCCCAGTAATGGCCACCCTCAACCGCTACGACGCCACGCTGCCCGAGAAGCTGAACGAGGCCCAGGCGATCATCGACGTCGCCATGCGCGCCGGTCAGCCCCGCCAGCTCGAGCCCGGCTTCATCTACGCCCTCGTCACCCCCGGCGGCGGCGTCCAGAAGATGGACCTCACTGGGCCCGAGCACACTGGCAAGCCCGCCAGGAAGTCCGGCACGACGATCGTCCGCGACGTCGACAGCTTCCTCGCCTACTTCGACAAGCACGGCGACGACCAGTCCGAGGTCTACGCCGACGTCGAGCGCCGCACGGTCACCGCGGTCCTCGATGCCCACCAGGCGGACACCCCGCGCTGGTCCGAGCACCGCCTCCAGCTCCAGCTTCGGCACACCGCGGCCTGGGAGGCATGGACGGGCATCGACGGCCAGCTCATGCCCCAGGGCCAGTTCGCCGAGTTCGTCGAGGACAACCTCGTCGACCTGGTCGAGCCCGACAGCGCGACGATGCTGGAGCTGGCCGAGTCGTTCGAGGCCACGACGAAGGCCGACTTCCAGTCCTCGCAGCGGCTCGACTCCGGGCAGCGCCGGTTCTCGTACGTCGAGGAGACGAGCGCGAAGGCCGGCCACAAGGGCGACATCGTCATCCCGGCGACGCTGACCCTCGGGCTGCGGCCCTTCGAGGGCACCGAACCGTACAAGGTCGTCGCCCGCTTCAAGTACCGCCTCGACAAGGAGAGCCTCCGGCTCGGCATCAAGCTCGACCGCCCCGGCGACGTCCTGGCGGCCGCGTTCACGGACATCCGGACGCTCATCGACAACGGGATCTCCGAGGACATCGCCGTGCTCAACGGCTCCCCGTCCCGCTGACCCACTCCACGCGCGGCCGGTCGCCCCGGCCGGCCGCGCCACCCCCAACCTGAGGAGACCAGTTCGTGGGCATCCGCCTGTACGTCGAGGTGCTGGACTACGCACCGACGACGCTCACGCATCGCGAGAAGCTCCTGCTCGCGGTGCTGGCGGACGATGCCCGGGACGAGACTCGGATCACCTGGTCCAGCGTCGAGTCCCCGAAGATCCTCCGCCGCGCGAAGGTCTCGCGCCCGCAGGTCTACGAAGTGATCAAGGCTCTCGTCTCGAAGGGCTGCCTGAAGAAGGTCAGCGCGGGTCAGAAGAACGGCACGGCGAAGTACGCGGTCCTCGCGCTTCAGTGTCCGGAACTCCCGGACGCTGAAGACGACTTCCAGGATCCGGATTCCCCTGACACTGACGACGCTCAGCGTCCCGAAAGTCCGGACACTGACCCCCAGTCTCAGCGTCCGGAGAATCCGGAGACTGACCACCCTCAGTGTCCGGGAACCCCGGACACTGACGACGAATCCCAGTGTCCGCAGAACCCGGACACTGACGCGTCTCAGTGTCCGGAAACACCGGACGTCAGTGTCCGGGAATCCCGGACACCTACTGTCTCTCCTGTCTCTACAAGACCTCTCTCGTACACGGACCCCTCGTCTTCGGCTGACGCTCAAGACGACGCGCTCGACGGTGAAGTGATCGACGAGGTCGAAGAGAGCCAAGAGGCCGAGGTCGTCACCGCCCAGACGATCGTCAGCGAGTGGCTCGAGCGCACCGCGAAGCGCCCGCCCAAGTCCGTCATCGGCCAGATGGCCAAGCAGATCCGGGTGCTCCTCGAGGAGCACATCGACCCGGACGACATCCGCCGCGGCATCGCCCACTGGATGACCAAAGGCCTGCATCCCTCGACCCTGCCGAGCGTCGTGAACCAGGTCATGAACGCTCCCGGCTCCGCCACCCCTGCCCCCGGGCAGCCCGCCGGCGACACCGTCTTCGACCGCGCCCGAGCCCGCGCCGCCCACCGTGCCGCACAGCGCCAGGAAGGACAGACCCCGTGACCGAAGAAGAAGCCGTGCAGATCGCCGAGTACGTCGCCGCGGCCTGCCCAGCCCAGAAGTTCGGCGAGTACACCCCCGACGTCTGGGGCGAGATCCTCAAGCCGTACGCCGTCGACGAGGCCCGAGCCGCCGTCATCGCCGTCGCCCGCCGCCGCCCCTTCGTCTCCCCGGCCGAGATCGTCACCGAGATCCGCGAACGCCGCGCCGAACGCATCGAGCTGGCGAACGTCGTCTACGACGGCAACCCGCTCGAGACCGGCGCCGAATCGGCAGCCTCCGTTCGCGAGCTCATCACCGCGGCCGCCGACGGCCGGACCCCTCCGCAGAGCATCCAGGCTGCCCTCGGCACCGCCGACCGCCCGGCCCTGCCCGCCGGCACCGAGCCGACCGGCCGCGCGGCCGCCGTCCTCGCCGCCGTCGGCAAGGCCCTGCCCCGTGTCCGCGACGGCGTCGTCAACCCCCGCGCCGTCGCCTGCCGCAGCTGCTCCGCCCTCCCCGGCACCAGCTGCACCACCCGCGGCCGCCGCCGCCAGGACGTCCACCCCAGCCGCCTCGACGACGCCCGCCGCGATGCCGCCGGACTCCCGCCGCTCGACCCCGCTGAAGAGCAGCGCGAGCAGGAACGGCGCCGCGCCGCCTCCGCCGCAGCTCTCGCCGCCCAGCCCGCCCCGACGACGTTCGAGGACGCCACCTGATGCTCACCACCACCATCGCCATCGAGCCCAGCACCGACCGCGCACCCGTCGAGCTGGCCCTCGTGCGCAGCATCACCGACGCTGCGGCCCCCGAGACGTTCCTGTGGATCACTTTCCACAAGCCCTGTGGAGGAGCCGCCGTCCGCTACGCCTGGACCGCCGGCGGCACCGCCCTGGGCGACCACATCGACGCCCTGGCCCTCGCCGCCGGACTCGACGCAGCCGACTGGATGCACATCACCAGCGAGCACGCGCAGCACAGCACTCGCGGCCGCATCGAGATCCAGGCTCACCTGCTCCGGCCGATCCTCGCCGACGTCCAGGCCCAGCTGCGCTGCCCCGATCAGCGTCGCGAAGGTCTGGAGCGCGTCCTGGCGAAGGCAGCCGAGCTCACCGAAACGACCGCGTACCGGATGCCGCGCTGGGTCGGCGTCGGCCCGGCACTCCTCGGACAGACCGTCTGATGCGCACCTACCGCCACCCCGAGATGGCAGTCCGCTGCGCCTGGTGCCACGCCCCCACCGGCGAACCCTGCACCGTGCCCAGCACCGGCCGACGACTCCCCGGCGCCAGCTCCCACGACGCCCGCAAAGTCGCCTGGTCCATGACAACCCAGAAGCGCCAGTCCACCCACCAGGACCCGACATGCCCACCCGACCCACCACCTGCCCCGACTGCCACCGCCCCATCCGCTGGACCCTCACCCAAGCCGGACGCCGCCTCGCCGTAGACCCCGAACCCCACCCCGACGGCAACACCGCCGTCTGGCGCGACGGCAACGGCACCCTCCGCTCCCGCCGCCCAACGACAGAACTCCCCCTCTGCGGCTGGGAGCGACTCCACAAACCCCACATCGCCACCTGCCCCGCCCAGCAACAGCAGCTCGCCCTCCCCGTCGGAGTCACCCGCCTCGACGACCACCGAAACCGAAGGAGGACCCCTTGACCACCGAAGCACTGCAACCGTCCGCCGCACTCGACAAGGCCGCCGACGACCTCCAGGCACACCTCAACGACCCGGAACTCACCCACGGCCCCTGGCTCTCCATGTGCCGCGGAGACCGCCTCGTCCACGCCGGCCCCCGCCACGAGCACTTCCCGCCCGTCCGAGTCGTCGACGAGCCCATGAGCAACGGCGCCAACGCCGACTACATCGCCCTCATGCACCCCGGCATCGGCCGACACCTCGTCGAACTCCTCCGCGACGAAGCCGCGGACACCCGAATCGAGCACGAAACCGTCGACACCTCCCAGCGCACCGCCCTCCTCGGCATCGCCCACCTCATCAACAACCGCCCCCGATAGGACCCGAGATGTACCCCACCCTGCTCAACACCCCCGGCCTCAGCCGCTTCGCCCACGCCATCGACCGCGAGCGCCAGACGCAACTCGCCAAGTTCGGCGACCAGCACCACCGCGACGGGACCGGACCCGACCGCGTCTGGTCCTTCACCGGGCCCGCCAGCTTCGTCGCTTCCACCGCGCGAGAAGCGGTCGAGCAGCTCGCTGCCGAGGGAGACGGCTACGTCTCATGGCTCGACATCGCTCTGGAGGAGTTCGCAGAAGCCGCCGCCGAGTCAGATCCGGCCCGCCTTCGCGCCGAGTTGATCCAGGTCGCCGCCATCTGCGCCGCCTGGATCTACGACATCGACACCCGGCCGCACCCGATGATCTGCGCCCACTGCGGCAAGCCCATCCCGACAGGCACCGGCCTGAACACCTGGCACGGCCCCATCCCCAAGCCCGGCCAGCCCGACTACACCGTCCCCCGCTACCACCTCGGCACCGACTACCCCGACTGCCGCAACGCAGGCAACGACACCCCCTGAACCACCCACCCACCCGCGAACCGGTTCCCCCCGGTTCCACGCGTAAGGAGAACCCCTGTGGCACTGCCCACGATCACCGGCGTCGGCCGGCTCACCGCGGACCCCGAGCTCCGCTTCACCCAGTCCGGGAAGGCCGTCGCCTCCGTCCCGCTGGCGTTCAACTCCCGTAGGAAGAACCCGCAGACCGGGGAGTGGGAGGACGGCGACGTCTTCTTCATCCGCGGTTCGGTCTGGGAGCGCCTGGCGGAGAACGTGGCCGAGACCCTGGAGAAGGGCATGGAGATCACGGTCACCGGCGAGATCAGGACCGAGTCGTGGGAGAAGGACGGTCAGAAGCACGAGCGGCCGTCGCTCATGATCCGCAGCATCGGCCCGTCGCTGGCGTTCTCCGTCGCGAAGGTCTCGAAGGATGCGGCGTCGCAGGGAGGCGGCCAGGGCGGCGCCCAGCCCGGTTCGCGGCCTGCTCAGGGGCAGGCGCAGCGCTCCCGGCCGACGCAGCCGCCGGCGGATGACCCGTGGGCGGTCGACGCCGCCAAGGGCTACTCCGACGAGCCGCCGTTCTGATGCGCACCCTCCGCGCCCTCGCCATCGTGGTGACGGCTGCCGCGCTGCTCGCCGCCTGCAACAACGCGGGCGCAGCAGTGCCGGCACCGTCGCCGCAGACCGCGCCCGTACCGCCAGAGGCCCGCTGATGGCCGCCGTCCTTCGTCTGCCCGGCGGGGCCCGGGACGCCTCCGAGATCGTCGAGGCGCTCCTGGTCGCCGCAGCCACCCGGGATACGACCGCCCCGCAGCTCGCCGCCCGCTGGCGCCAGATCGCCGACGACATCGGCGACGCCCTCGACACCCTGCCCGTACCCACCAACCTGGAGCAGCCTTGATCGAGAACACCATCCGCAGCATGCGAGACCCCGACAACGTGACCGGGTTCCTCGCCTCGGCGCTGGTCACCGGCAGCAACGACGCCTTCGTCGGCGCCCAGGAGCGCGCTGGACAGGCGCAGGTCGTCAACTCCGACCGCCTGCCCACGGAGTTCCGCGACCGGGCCGCCTTCGAGGCCCTCGGGTTCACCTTCGGCGAGCCGGACTCGGCCGACCCCCTGTTCGCGCCAGCCACCCTTCCGGAGGGCTGGAAGCGCGAGGCATCAGACCATGCGATGTGGTCGTACATCGTCGACGAGCTGGGGCGCCGCCGCGTCGGGATCTTCTACAAGGCGGCGTTCTACGACCGCAACGCTTCGATGCAGCTGCACACCGTGCACTCGCACCTTTGGTCCCACGTCCACGAGGGCACGCCGCTCATCACCGATGACACGTGGGCGACCCCGGCCGCGATCGCCGCCGAGGCCCGCCAAGCCATGAAGTACGCCCAGGACCACATCGACACGTGGACCACCCACGGCAACGCCGAATACGTCGCCAAGTACACCGCCGAGCGGGAGAAGTACGCGGCCGTCCTCGCACAGTTCGACACCAGCCAGGAGCCCACGCAATGAAGATCTTCTACGACACCGAGTTCCTCGACGACGGCCGCACCGTCGACCTCATCTCGATCGGCATGGTCGCCGAGGACGGCCGCGAGCTCTACGCCGTCAGCAGCGAGTTCGACCAGGCCGCCGTCCTCCAGCACGGCTGGCTCATGGCCAACGTCTGGCCCTCCCTGCCGACCACAAAGAACCCGCGCGGCCACCGCGGCCTGGACCGGCTCGACCTCGGCCACCCCGACGTCCGCCCCCGCGCCCAGATCGCCCGCCTCGTCCAGGACTTCATCAACGCCACCCCGCGCCCCGACCTCTGGGCCTACTACGCGGCGTACGACCACGTCGCCTACGCCCAGCTCTTCGGCCCCATGAGCCAGCTCCCCGCCGGCCTGCCCATGCAGACCGACGACCTGGTCACCGAGGCGAAGCGACTCGGCCTCACCCCGCGGGACCTGCCGCAGCAGGAGGCCGGCCACCACAACGCGCTCGCCGACGCGCGCCACAACCTCGCGATGGCCCGGTTCATGAACCTCGTCGCCTGACCTACCGCCGCACCGGACTTGGGGCCCACACCAGGGGCCCGCCCCCGGCTCACCGCCAGGAGCACACCTTGTTCGGACTCACCACCACCCGCCGCCTCCGCGCCGCCGAAGCACAGCGCGACGAGAACGGCCGCCTCCTCGTCGAGGCATACAGCGCCCTCGACACCACGCAGGACCACGGACTCCGCCGCTGCATCACATACCGCCGTCGCCTGGACCGCGCCCTCCGCGCCTGCGCCCGCTACCGCGGCCAACTCCCCAACCCGCACCCGGTCGAGCACCCCGACGAGCTTTGGTCCCTCATCGACTGGAGCCTCTGGGGATCCGGCATGGGCGACGTCTTCCGCGAGCAACTGGCCAACCAGTTCCTCGCCGCCATCACCCCCAAGCAGCACCAGCAGGCGCTCGGCCTCATCCAGGCCTGGACCGATTCCGGCCGCGAGCCGCTCGGCCGCCGACGGTACGAGGACCAACAGCGCCGACTCCACCGCGCCCTCCGCGCCGTCGCCCGCTGGCGAGCCGAAAGCGCCCGCGCCCGCCGCGAGAACCGCCTCCTCGCTGAGCAGCTGCTCACCGCCACCAGCGGACACCTCCCGGCCGACCGCCACGCCCTCGGCCTCCCCGAAGACGGCCCTTGGCAGCGCGCCGTCGAAGGCCTCAACGCCCTCGTCGACGCCGGCATCCCATTCCACGTCGAACCGGACGGCCACATCAGCAACAGCTCCGGCGACCAGCACATCGAGTGGGACCACAAAGCCGGCCGCTGGCGCCTGGTCCACGGCGAACCCGACGAGCCGCCGATGACCATCCGCTTCGGCGACGTCGAGCTGCTCCTCGACCGCCCCCAAAAGGCAGCCACCGATGGCCAGTGACCTGACACCCGAGCGCCTGGCCCAGATCCGCACCATGCGGTTCACGACTGGCCTGAACGCAGCCTGCGGGCACTTCGACACCCCCGTCGAGCGCGAGCTCTACACCGTCGCCGCCAGCTGCTGGAACGCCCTCCAAGAGCTGCTCCGCGACCACGAGCGCCTCACCAGTGCGCACGCGGAGACGGCCGAGGAGCTCGCCGGATGGACCGGGGCGCTCCGCTGATGCCGCTCACCTGCCAGGACTGTGGCCGGCCGCTCCACGACCCCGAGTCGCGCGCGGCCGGCCGCGGCCCCGTCTGCGCCGCCAAGTACCACGGCAGCCGAGGCGCTGCCGGACAAGACCAGCTCATCTTCGACGAGACCACCGAGGACCCCATGGACAACACCCAGGGCGGACGCCCGACTCCCGCGCCCCACTTCCGCAAGCGGCCCGTCGAGATCGACGCCCGCCAGTTCAACATCGACACCGCGTACGACGTCCTCGCCTGGATCCGGGAGCAGGGCGGCAAGGCCACGGAGGCCGCCGACGACGGCGGCCCGGTGCTGCTCATCGAGACGCTCGAAGGCGTCATGCGCGGCAACGTCGGCGACTGGATCATCCGCGGCGTGCAGGGCGAGTTCTACCCGTGCAAGCCGGACATCTTCGCCGACACCTACGCACCCGCCGACGATGCCCCCGAGGGGCCCAGCGACACAGCGGCCGAGCTGGCCAAGCTGCGCGAGACCCTGCACAAGCTCCGGTTCATGCTCGACCGCGGCAAGGGCCGGCCACCCGTCGCCGCCGAGTACTGGCGCGACGTCCTCGACCGACTCACCGATGACCCGGGCGAGCCCTGCGACCGCGACCAACTGGCCGCCGCCATCGACCGGGCGAGCGAACGGTGCCAGCAGGTGCGCGACCGCGAAGGACCAGGCGGCATGATCAACGCGAGCCAGATCCTGGGACTCCTCTCGCCGACCTGGCCGGACGGCAACTTCGAAGCCCCCACCCCGGCGCCCGAAGGCGAGGCCGGCCGATGACCGACCGCCTACGCAGCCGAGGACACGCCCTCGCCGCCTGCGCCTACCTCGCCCTCTCGTTCCTCTTCGCCGTGGACGAGCAGATCTTCCCGTCCGTCCTCTTCGGCATCGCCGCGATCGGCGCCTTCGACGCGGCCATGTACGTGTACGAGGTGCGCACCGGCGACCGTCAGGATCCGAAGGTCGCCGAACTGGCGAAGGCGCTCGCCGCCGTACGGCCGGACGCCGAGGCTGCGGTGAACCGCTCCGCAGAGTTGGCCGCCGAGTACCTGGACCGCGCACTCCGCGCGGAGGCCGCGGTCACGCGCGCGGACGAGGTCGCCGCCGAGTGGAGTCGCAGAGGGGATCTGCCAGCCATTCTCTCCATCTGCGAAGCCGTCCTGGATCTGCGAGAGGCGCTCCATCCGACGCCCGAACCGCCGCCATGCACCTGCACGACGAGCCAGCGCTGCGCGCAATGCCCGCCCGAGCCCGAGCTCACCGAGGACGTCGACCAGGAGCACGACGATCCCGGCCCTGAGTCCCCGGACGAGCCGACCGAGGGCACGGAGGACGTGGAGGACGTGGAGCATCGGGCGCTCGCCAGCCGCCGGCAGCCCGGCTACGACGCCGTGTACGCGTACATCCGCGCCTTGCCCGGCGAGCGAAGCCGCCTCGAGGACGTCGTCCGCAACGCCCAGATCTGGCGCGCCGTCGAGGCCGCCCTGGACGCGCTGAACGTCGGCCGCTGCCTCTCCTCGCACTGCGTCGAGAACGACCACATCGTCCCCGCCCCCGCCTCCCGGACAACCATGGACAACCGCAGAGAACCGGCAGCAGGCGACCGTGTCCGGGTCACCTACCAGGCCACGTACGAGAAGTACGACATGGATCTCCACTGGGTGAGGGCAGAGGACGAGCCCAACAACACCTGGGTCAACATCGTGCCCCCCGACGGAACGGTGACGGTCGTCCAGCCGGAGGAGGCCACCCCGTGATCGAAGGACGACAGCTCACCGTCGAGATCGAGCAGCACGGCGAGTGGGTGCCCGTGCCCGGTATCGCATCCATCGAGATCAGCGGGGACACCGACGCGCTCGCCGAGCGCCTGGCCGAAGTGCAGACCACCCTCCGCCGGTTTGTCGAGGCGCTGGCGCCGGTCGCGCGGGCGTACGGGGAGCGGCTCGCCGAGCTCGGCGCAGCACTCCGGGCGGCCGGCCTCCTCGACGAGAACGCGAGGCCCGTACGCCGCCGCGACCGGCCAGCCTGGCAATCCCCGTACGGACCGCCCCGCCGCCGCTGAACATGCAGCAGGGGCGCGCCCACTGTCTTCCCGGACCGGGCGCGCCCCCAGGTGATCACCAGGCTACCCGCCGACCCACCCGGAGCCCCCTGATGACCACCACCACCCGCCAGCACGCCACCGATCAGCACCTCTTCGCCATCGCCCGCCACTGGCGCGACCTCGAAGACGCCCTCGGCACCCGCACCCAGACCTGGCCCCCCACCATGGGCATCGCCACCATGTCCACCCGCCACCAGACCGCCGAAGACCGCGAAGCCGCCCACTACCGCGCCGAAGCCCTACGCCAGCTCGAGCGATCCCCCGACCAGCCCGGCTGGACCGCCGCCCCCCTCCGCCTCGACGTCCTCGACGCCCTGGCCCTCGTCGAGGCTGGCCTCATCGAACTCGCCGACCAGACCGCGGCCGCCATCCAGCACTCGCCCATCAGTCCGGCACCGCCCCGGTCGGAGTGGCCGGCCAACCCCCGCGCGTACAAGGCCGCCCGGGCGGACGTCGCCCGCCGGGACCTCCTCGCCCTGAAGCAGGCGAACGACCCGCGTCGGTGGCGGTTCAACGGCAGCAGCCGCACTGTTCCCCGCGCCGCCCTGTGGCTCCTAGCCCAGGTGCAGGGAGTACGAGGACCGTGGCGGCCGCTGTCGGACGACGAGCTGCTTCGCATCCGGGCGGTCGCGCGCAGCTCGGCACGGGTGGTCGAGCAGGTCCTCGACGTCGGCGACGGGCATGTCCGCCTCGACGCAGCATGCCCGCTGTGTGACGGGCTGCTCGACATGCACGGCGGGGCCGGTGCCCGGCCGACCGTGCGGTGCACCAGCTGCGGCCGCACCTGGACATTGCCGAAGTGACGCGTCACATCACGGCGCCACCCCCACATAACCAACTCAGCGGGAGCTGCACATCCTCTTCCTCAAGGAGTTCGCTACCACGAATTCAGGTGAGACGTGCGTCACACGACGCCTGTGACACCGTTGAACTGAGCAACATTCAGCGGCATCCAGTGACACTGAGCGACACCGAAACTGTGGATTCGAAGGGAGACCCGAGCGTCGACAGGCACCCAGTGCCTTACGAATTGTGGCCCATACGAACAGAGTGTCGGCAACGTGCCCTAACCTGAATGTAACAAGGCCGCCTTCGATGTGAAGGCGGCCTCGGAACGGCTCTCACGCGGACGGCCATCCGCCGGAGCCATGAGTTCAAGGGGATGAAACCTTGGCTATCACCGACACTATCGCGCTGCCCGCAGATGGCAACAGCGGGGGCACCCCGTTCGACAGAATCCGCCGTACGGACGAAAACGGGGAGTGGTGGTCAGCGCGCGACCTCCAGCCCCTTCTGGGCTACGTCAGGTGGGAGGACTTCCGCAACTCCATCGAGAGGGCCAAGGTGGCCATCGCGAACAGCGGCGAGACGCCGCACCTCCACGCTTCGGAGCGCCCCGAACTCGTGCGGACCAGCGGAAACATGCCGCGAGTGAAGCGGCTGAACTACAAGCTCACCCGCTACGGGGCCTACATGGTCGCTATGAACGGCGATCCACGGAAGCCGGAGGTGGCAGCCGCTCAGACGTACTTCGCGGTCCAGACGCGAAAGGCGGAAACGGCGGTCGCCACGGCACCTGCTCTGCCGCAGGACTACGAACAGGCACTTGTCGCTCTGCTCGGCCAGGTGCGTGAGAACAAGACACTCGCCGCAGAGAACAAGGTGCTTGCCCCCAAGGCCGGCAAGTGGGACGCCTTCCTGAACTCTGACGGCCTCTGCGGGATGACCGAGCTGGCGGACCTGTTGCACACCAATGTGCGGGCCCTCACGAGCTGGCTCGTCGAGGTGAACGTCTTCCGCAAGCAGACGTCCCGGTCCGGCGGTAACAGGAACATGCCGCGGAAGTTCTACCAGGACACCGACATGTTCGTGGTGAAGCAGGAGACCAAGAACGGCTTCATCTTCCCGACGGCCTACGCGACCTCGCAGGGCATCGACCTCGTCGTCGATCTCTGGGGCAAGCGCGCCGCGGCCTGACCCGACGATAGCGAGCCCCGCCAGCATGCTGGCAGGGCTCGCTCCTATGTGGGCAGCCGTTGCCCGACCATCACCCGCAGCTCCTGCGCCAGCTCGTACGCCTGCGGATGCGTCTCCTCGTCGATGAAGGCGAGGAGGCCGAGCATGGCCCGGGCTTCGCCGGCCGTTACGAGCGGCAGCCGCTCGCCCGGCTTCTCCATCAGGGCTTCGAGATCGGCCACTGGGTCCATGGGCTGGGCAACGCGCGAGCGGCGGGGACAGTTACGCCGCGTCCCACTGATGTGCGCGGCCGCCGCGCCATTCAACCCACTGCGGATCGTCGATGATCTGGTCTGGGTCGAGGAGGCCGGCCGCCTCGAGGAACACGATCAGGTCGCGATCGGAGTGCGCGAGGCCGAGGATCTCGTCCCGCCCGATCCGGCGCACGGTCACTCGGCGGCCGCCGCTCGGTGACGGCCGATGCACGACGATCGGCGCGGTCATCTCTCCATCGTGCCCCTGGTCGGCGGTCACAGCAGCCCTAGCTCGGTGTCCGGCCGGCAGAACTGGCACGCCTCGACGCCGTCGGCCAGCGTCCTCCGGGCCTGCTCCGGGGAGATGGGCTTCGTCCGCTTCGCCATCCGGCAGTCGCCGACGTGCACCTCGAAGGGCCGGCGGTCGGCGCCGATGCCGTGCGACACGACGAAGCCCGGGTCGGCGGGGGGCCGGGTGCGTTCGGCGCATGCGGCGGCTGCGGCGCGCTGTTGCTCCTGTGCGATCCAGCGGTCCGTCTGCTGGAGCTGCTGCTCCTGGACCCGGCGGAGGAAGCGGAGTACCTCAAGCCGGTTCATTGACGGTTGTTCGCTCACATGTTCGATAGTAGAGGTATGGTCATAGACAGCACAGGGCCCCCGCCATCGGGAGGAAGGCGGGGGCCCTGCGTGCTGCGCAGGCTACTCGCCCGCACCGACATCCTTCTTCGGCGGACGCTTCGACCCTCGTAGGCCGGCGCCGATCTGTTGCGCCCGAGCCGCACTGACCCCGCCGATCATCTGGCCAACTTCAGCCCAGGTCTTGCCCTGCTCCTTGAGCGCCTGGACGCGCTGCTGCCTGATCTCGCGCAGGCGGGAGTGATGATCCGGCCACTGCTCCAGCAGCTTCGACACTGCAAGCGCGCACACGGCGTCATCCTCGATCGCGCCGATCGCCTCGATGGCCTCCACAAGCCGCCCCACCTCCTCGGGTTCCTCCGCCACTCCCGCTCCCTCCTGGGCGCGAGAGCCCGACACTCGCAGATTAAACCCTAGGGTTGCGATACATCAACCCTAGGGTTTAACTTGTCCTGGCGAGGCCGCGCTCTCCCTGGTCTCGTGCTCCAACAAGTCGGCCCCGACCGGTGTGTGAGAGCCCGGCCGGGGCCAGCCATCCGCCTGCTTCACCAGGAGGAATGACCATGCTCGAGAGTACCGACACCACCACAGCGCAGGAAGCGCTCCGCCGAGTCCAGGACCTGGACCCCGGCACCCGCGCGCTGCTCATCCAGATCGCCGACCGACTCACGTCGGTCCGCCCCGCCGGGCTGATCACCGACTCCCGCCGCCTCACCCTCGCCCTCCGCTACGCCACCACCACCTACGGCTTCCGCACCGAGGACGCCAACGACGCCGAGCAGAAGCTGCTGCGCCACATGCCGCCCATCGAGGCCGGCATCACCCGCGGCGAGTACGCCCTCCGACTCCGGAAGGCGGCCAGCCGATGAGCACCGAGCAGGAGCGTGTCCGCGCGCTGCTTGCCGCCGCCGCCGATGACTACGCGGCTGCCGAGAAGCAGCGGGCCCTGGACGACCACCGGCACACCGACATCACCCTCCGCGCTGCCGAAGACGCGGACGCCGAATCCTCTCGCTGACCACCCCCGCCGCGGGCCCGCACGCCGCGGGCCCGCGCCTCCGAGTTGCTGGAGCCTTCGTGCCAACCACACCCCGCCAGCTCACCGGCGGCCAGAAGACCGTGCTGATCGTGACCGCCCTGCCCATGGCCGCGGTCGGAGCCCTCGGCGCTGCCGGCACCTACACCAACGTGGCCAGCGAGTTCCACCGCACTGCGACCGCCCTCGGAGTCGTTGCCGCAGGCGAGGGCGTGGTCCTCATCCTCGCCACGGTCATGCTCCTGGTGACCATGTTCGGCCAGACCGCCCCCGGGCCGGTACGGGTTGGCCTGTGGCTCGCCCCCGTGGCGGCCGCGGTCACCGGTGTCATCGTCGCCGACACGATCCGCGAGGCAGTCGTCTACGCCATCACCCCCATGGCCATGTCCGGCGCGGCCGAAGGGCTGGCCTTCGTCGCCCGCCGGATCGTCGTCTACCGCGACGGCGTCGACATGGAGGTCCAGCGCCGCAACGCCGACGCCGTCCAGGCCCTCGCCTACCAGTCCGCGCTCGCGGCCGGGCATCCGGACGAGGAGACCCGGGAATCCGCCCGCCGCAAGGCCTGGAAGCTCGGCGCCCGCGTCGGTGTCGGCGACCCCCAGCTCGGCGCCCAGCTGCTCCAGGTCCAGCGTGAGCGTCTCCGCGACGGCGCCGACCTCGCCCTGCGCGGTATGTACGCCCCTCCACCGGCCCCGCCGAAGCCGCCGACCCCCGACCGGCACGCCGCGCGCCGCAAGCTCCAGGAGCACTTCGCCCGCATGGAGCCAGCTGATGCGGTCCGCATCGCCCATGATGCGCATCCGGACATGCACCCTGCCGAGCTGGCTGCCCTGCTCATCTCGTACGGAGTCGTTGTGGACGCGGTCCAGGTGGCTCTGATCCTCGGCACTCGACCCCCGACGTACGAGGTGCATCGACCTGATGCGGCTGATGCTCCGCAGGCCAGCGGCCTGGAGCCCGTCACCGTGGAGGCCGCCGTCGTCGAGGCCGCATCCATCCTCGGTCCTGATGCGCGGGCGCGCGAGATTGCCGAGCACCTGGAGCGGCACCGGCGCCTGGTCGTCACCGAGCCGTACATCCGGACCGCCCTCTCTCGCGCCGCGAAGAAGCCCCAGCCCGCGCCCGAGAAGCCGCGGATGGAGGGTGGATACGCATGACCGCATCAGGTCCCGATGGGGGCCGCGCGCCGATCACCCCAACTCGGGTCATCCCGCGTGGCGCTCCACTTCCCGATCACCCGCCGGGTCCCGACGACATCCCGCCGTGGCGGGAGGTAACGCCACCGGCCGCCACCCCACCGCCGCCACCGCCAGCGCAGCCGGCACCGGTCCAACCTCCGCCGCCCGGGCCGGTCCACGTCCACGTCACCGCCACACTGATCCCCACCGAGCCCCCGCCCGAGCCGACCCGCTGGACGCGCCTGTGGGCCTGGGTCACCAGCATCGCCAGGCCCTGGCAGCTGCTCCTCGCCCTCCTGGCCGCCGTGATCCCGATCCCGGGAGTCGGCCACAGCCTCGGCAGCATCTGGGCGTACTGCGTAGCCGATGCCCGACAGACCTTCGGCATCGCGTACGGCTACGGGCTCGGCCTCGTACCCCTGCTCCTCGCCTCCCGCGCCTTCGCCCGCACACAGGCCCTGCGCTGGCTGACCGCCTCCGTCGTCGCCCTCATCGGCCTGATCGGCGGCGCCCTCGATTGGTTCGACATCGTCACCATCACCACAGGAGTCCACCGATGACCGCCCTCAGCCTGGCCGGTGTCGCCGTCGCTCTCGCCGTCGCCTGGGCCAACATCAGGCCCTGGTGGAAAGGAGGCCGCGACCCCAAAGCCCTGCTGCCCTACGCCTCCGCGCTGCTCCTCGGCCTCATCGCCACCATGTGCGTCGGCGGCCTCCTCGGATGGAGCGCCGACGGCATCGCCAGCCTCATCACCGGCGGCGGCGACACCGCCGTCTCCGCGGCCGCCGGCACCAGTTCGGCCTCGGTGGCGACGGCCCGCATGGGCACCCTCACCTCCGCGGGCGGTGTCACCGCGACCCTCTACTTCTTCGGCGTCCTGCTCGCTTTCAAGGGCGCGGGGAAGCAGGACAAGCGGCGCATGGTCGGCGGTCTCGTGACGGGCGCAGTCCTCGGAATCCTGCCGGGCATCGTCCTCCTGCTGGACTGGCTCCCTGCCGGGGTCAACGACATCGGCGCCTACGCCGAGGCGCTCGTCGAGGGGAAGGTCTCCCTGTGAAGCGCGCCGTTCTGGACGCGGCCGCCCGTACGCGCGCCGCGCAGCGCCTGGCGGACGGCTCCCGCATCGTCTACGAGCAGCGCACCGCAGCCCTGACCGCCTGGGTGAAGGCCGGCCGACGCGAGGACCTGGACGGATGGCGCGCCGCACTCGGGCCGCTGCTGCGTCTCGCCGTGCTCGCCGCGGCCGCGTGCGTCGCGTACGCGGTAGTCCGCGCGATCCCCTGGCTGATGTGGCTCCTCACCGCCTGGTGGGTCCGGTCCGCATGGCGCGCCGCCCCGGCCGCCCAACAGGCCGCTGGCACGCCGCCCGTCGAGGCCCCCGATCAGCCCGGCGTCGAGCCCCTGCTCGCACTGCTGCGGCAGGTCCTCGGCGGCCGGCCCGCGGTGCACCTCTCGGAGGTCCTCACCCACCTTCAGGCGCACGGCCAGTGGGAGGGCCGCACGGTGGCTGATCTGCGCGCCCATTTCGAGGCTCTGCGCATCCCCGTCGACCCCAAGGTCAAGGTGGGCGGAAGCCCCACCCGCGGGGTCCGCCGGCGTGACCTCGACGCCCACTTCCCCGGCTGGGAGACGCCGCCGGTCTCCCAGCAGGTAGACGCCGCCTGACCTGTGGGTCTACCGCGTCGTCTACCCCGATCTACCCACCGTCTCCCGGCGGTCTCCCGCCGGTCTACCGGGGCGGCCCTCGCTGCCAGGCATCCGGCCGCCCCGGACCCCATCCCGAACACGAGACAGGAACCATCAGCATGGCACTGAAGAAGACCATGACCGTCGACGAGCTGCGCGACCGTAACGAGGCGAGCCAGGCGGCGGCCGCCGCCGAACGCCCGACGCCCCCGCCTCCGTCGACCAACACCGAGCCCCAGCAGAAGGGATGATGAGGACATGAGCGAGCGAGTGCGAGTAAGGGTGTTGCTGCTCGTCGGCGACGAGGCGGAGATCGTTGCTGACGCTGCGGATGCGGGGGCGCCGGCCCGGTATCCGGCCGGGGAGATCGCGGCTGCGGTGGGTGTGCCGGCGCGGGAGCTGCCGGGTCGGCGGCTGACGGCGGCGGTTGGCGCGGATGATCGTTTGTCCCGGTGGCGACTGGTGTAGCGGGTGGTGAACGGCCCCGTCCCTTCGTGGGATTGGGGCCGTTTCCTTCCCCAATACTGTTGCAATTCAATACATCAATGCGCCATAATAGAGACCAAGAGGGAAGGGGCCGCGAACCCCAACCCACCACCCACAACCGGAAGGAAGCCGACAATGGCCGACTCCCAGGACGAGATGATGGAGCACATCGCGTTCCGCCTCTCCGTCATCTACACCGGCCTCGTGGCCTGCTGCGAGGCACTGCCCCTCCCGATCTCCCTGCCGACCGGCGCAGTCTCCAACCTGGAGACCGTGCCCGCCGTCCGCCGGGTCTCCGAGATCGCCGAAGAGGTGCCGATCCCGGAGGACCACCAGGCACAGCTGTTCACGGCGGCAATCCTGTGGCTCGCCGCCATGGACCTGTACGGGCTGCTCGTGAAGATGGAGTACTCGGAGCCTCGGGCGCATGGCGCTCTGGCAGCGATGCTCATCGCTCACGACGCGGTCACCGACCTGGCCGAGTGGCTGCACTCCGACCGCGAGTGACCTGACCCCACCCCATCCCGCGCCCCCGGCATCCAGCCGGGGGCGCTCCCATTCCCCCACCAAGGGTGTTGCAATTCAATACATCAATGCCCTATGATGGAACACGTAAGGGCAAGGGGCCGCGAACCCCGAGCCACCACCCAACCGAAAGGACGGACCACATGTCCGACTTCGAGGACTACGCGACGGAGAGGCTCGCTGAGCACATCAGCCGCGTCTACGTCGCCCTCGCCACCCTCTGCCTCAACCTGCCGATCCCGGTCACCCTCCCGACCGGCGAAATCAGCAACGTCGAGGCCATCCCCGCCGTCCGCCGGACGATGGACCTGATCATCGACCAGCCGATGCCCGAAGAGAACCAGGCCCAGCTCTTCGCCGCCTGCGCCCTCTGGCTCGGGGCCATGGACATCTACGGCCTCCTCGTGGGCCACGAGTTCCACTCGGCCCGCGCCCACTCCGCTGCCGCGAACCTGCTGATGGCGGAAGGCTCGATGCTCGACATCGCCGAGTGGCTGGCCAGCCTGCCGGACGGCAACGAGGGCTGATCCACCCCGCGCCCCCGGCACCCAGCCGGGGGCGCACCCCTTTGAAGACACAGAAGACCGGCAGCGCCAGGCCGAAGCCCAGACACCCCCAAGAGGGGTGCTCGCGAAACACTGCCGGTCCCACCCAGCCAGAAAGGCCGGACCACCATGGTAGACACCCCGCCCGCCGACGGTGAGACCCTGCGCGAGATCGCCGCCCGCCACGGCCGCGCCTACGACACCCTGCGCGCGCAGTGGTCCCGCCACCCCGCCTGGCCGGCCCCGATCGGGAAGCGCAGCCGCTCGTACGTCTACGACCCGGCCGCCGTCGACACGGTGATTGCCGAGCACTTCGAGCGCCAGGCCCCGCAGCTGGAGCCGCGCCGCCTGTACACCGCCCGCGAGATTGCCGCCGCCGCCGGCATTAGCGAGGGCACCATCCGCGCAGAGCGCTCGAAGGGCCGCTGGCCGGCACCCGACGACACGAGCGACGCCGCAAACCGCTGGTACGGCAGCACCGTGACGCCGATCCTGAGGAACCGCCGTGGGTACAGGCGCAGCACAGGAGAATGAGCCTGCCGACCACCCGGACTACCGGCCCGAGTGGCGACCGTAGCCCGCTGTCGGATACCCGGCATGTACGTCGCCCCGCACTCGCTGGCTGCGGCGCTACTCGGGCCCGAAGCCCCTGCCGAACGCACCCCCCGGCAGGGGCTTCACCGTTTCCGCCCTTACCGCCGTGGGCCACGGCTACGATCCGGGCACTCACCCGGACGCCCTTGGGGGAACCATGCGCCACACCACCACCCTGCTCGCCGCCTGCCTGCTGCTCGCCGGGGCCGCGGCCGGCTGCGCGAAGTCCGGCGACGAGAACGCCAAGGACTGCGCCACCGCGCTCACGGAGCGGACCGGGGGTGATTCCGCGGACACGCCGACCATCAGTGAGGCGGGGGAGCGGGTCGACGCGTTCGATACGACGCTTGCGGGCATGGTCCGTTCCGGCTACGAGGGTGTGGCCAAGGACGCGTTCGACACCGTGGAACAGAAATCCAAGGAGGGCGGGGAGGACCGGCCGGAGGCGTGCGAGCCGCTCTCGGAGGACGACTACAGCGTGCTCCTCATGGCCAAGGCCATTGACGGTCTGGGGTGGACAGGTGAGGGCGGGAAGTTCGACAAGCTGAAGATGGTGGAGGGGTTGGGCGACTAGCGCCCGCCGCGGTGGCACCGGCACCTATCAGCGCGCTCTTCGTCCCACGGCCGCTCCCCAGGATTACCTGAGCAGGGAAAGTGGAGATCGTCCAGCGTGGGCATGACGAGGGCAGACGCCCACCCGGGGCCGTGCACCGACTCGCCCGCATCCGCGCGTGCGACCCGCACGAAAGCAGACCCATGCCCGCCTGGACCCTGCACGAGGGCGACGCCCTCACGCTCCTCCCGACCCTGACCGACCCCGTCGATACCGTCATCTGCGACCCGCCGTACAACTCCGGCGGCCGCACCATGACCGAGCGCACCAGCAAGACCGCCCGCCAGAAGTACCTCACCGAGGGCGGCCGGCACCACGGCTTCGACCTCGGCGACTTCACCGGCGACAACCGCGACCAGCGCAGCTACCTCGCCTGGCTCTCCCTCATCCTCGCCGAGTGCTACCGCGTCGCCCGCCCCGGCGGAGCTGCCCTCGTCTTCACCGACTGGCGACAGCTGCCCACCACAACGGACGCCCTCCAGGCCGCCGGTTTCACCTGGCGCGGCATCGCCGTCTGGCACAAGCCCACCGCCCGCCCGCAGCCCGGCCGCCTCCGCCAGGACTGCGAGTTCATCGTCTGGGGCAGCAACGGCGCGATGATCCCCGGCAACGAACCCGTCTACCTGCCCGGGCACTTCACCGGCAGCCAGCCCCGGGGCAACAAGCGCCAGCACATCACGCAGAAGCCCGAGGAGGTCATGCGCGAGCTGGTGCGCATCGTCCCCGCCGGCGGAACTGTCCTCGACCCGTTCACCGGCTCCGGGACCACCGGCGTGGCCGCCCTCCTCGAGGACCGGAACTTCATCGGCATCGAGCAGTCTGCGAGGTACGCGCGCACCGCCCGGGCCCGGTTGGCGGAGGCTGCGTCAACCCTCGCTGCGTGACCGTGCTTGCATTCCGGTGATCAATCCAGCATCCTGTCCCCAAGTCCGGCGTGCCCGGACATAAAACGGTAGGCCCACCAATGCGTGGGCCTTCACTGTTTCCCCACAAAGCCCGCCCTCCGCGTGCCACGATGCCCTCCACCACCCAAGGGGGGCTCACCATGATCGAAGTGTCCGGCCAGGGCGGACAGATCGTCTTCGACGGCCAGTACGTCACCATCACCCGCAAGGGATTCCTCGCCCGCGCCACCCACGGCAAAGGCGAAAAGCGCCTGCACATCAGCCAGATCAGCGCCGTGCAATGGAAGCCCGCCGGCGCCATGGTCAACGGCTTCATCCAGTTCACCGTCCCCGGCGGCAACGAAGTCCGCGGCCGACTCGGCAGCCAGACCTCGAACGCGGCCAAGGACGAAAACTCGGTGATCTTCACCAAGCAGCAGCAGCCCGAGTTCGAGAAGCTCCGGTCTGTTCTCGATCAGGCGATCGCCGCGCAGCACGCGCCGCAGCACGCCGCAGCGGCCGCCCCTGTGTCGGTCGCCGACGAACTGGCCAAGCTCGGCACCCTGCTCCAGCAGGGCCTCATCACCCAGCAGGAATTCGAGCAGCAGAAGGCCCGCCTCCTGGGCGGGTAACACCAGAGACCAGGCCCGGCCGTTCCGTGCTCCGGCGGCCGGGCCTCTGCATGCCCGGAGGTCACATGGCCAGGAAGGGACCGGTCACCGACGAGGAGCGAGCCGAGATCCGGCGCCTGCACGGCGAGGGCAAGGGCCGCAACGAGATCGCCAAGGCACTCGGGCGCGGTGGCCGGACCATCAGCGTCCAGGCCGAGAAGCTCGGGCTCACCTTCGACCGGGCCGCCGAGGTTCGCGCCGCGACCGAGGTCCGGCAGGCCGACCTCGCATCGCTGCGATCGAAACTGGCCTACGACCTCACTCTGAGCGCCATGAAGGTGCACCGGCAGATGTGGGAGCCCGCGGTCGTCTACAGCTTCGGCGGCAAGGAGAACACGTTCAACGACCACCGCTTCGACGAGGCGCCGGCCGACGTCAAGCGGTCGTTGTCCACCACCCTCGGTGTCCTCATCGATCGGTCGCTGAAGCTGTCCCCGCCCGAGACTGACGTCGAGGGCCTGGCCGCGGTCGACGCCTGGCTGAAGGGGATGATGGGCGGCAGCTGAGGGGGCGGTCGTGTTCGATGCCCTCGTCGGAAAGCAGCTGCGCTCGACCCAGCTCGCGAACGCCCGCGGGAACCTGTGGGAAGGCGCGGTCCGCTCGTCGAAGACGGTCTCCAGCATCATGGTGTGGCTGCGCTACATCCGCACCGGACCCCCGGGCGCGCTGCTCATGGTCGGCAAGACCGAGCGCACCCTGAAGCGGAACATCATCGACGTGATCGTCTCGATGGTCGGCGTGAAGCGCTGTCGGTACAAGGCCGGCGCGGGCGAGGTCATCATCTTCGGCCGCACCATCTACGTGGCCGGCGCGAACGATGAACGGGCCGCCGACAAGATCAAGGGCATGACGCTCGCCGGGGCGTACTGCGACGAGGTCACGACGTTCCCCGAGAGCTTCTTCTCGATGCTCGGCACCCGCCTCTCCGTCGAGGGCGCGCAGTGGTTCGGCACCACGAACCCCGAGGGCCCGAACCACTGGCTGAAGAAGAAGTTCCTCGACCGGGCGCGCCTGCACCTGCGCCGCGACGGAACTGAGGTCACCTCGGAGGACCCGAAGGCCCTCGACCTCCACCGGTTCAGCTTCGGCCTGGACGACAACCCGTACCTGCCGCCGGCCTACGTCGCCAACCTCAAGCTCGAGTACCAGGGCCTGTTCTACAAGCGGTTCGTCCTGGGCGAATGGTGCCTGGCTGAGGGCGTCGTCTACGACATGTTCGACGAGCAGCAGCACGTCGTCGACATCATCCCGGCCATCCGGCACTGGATGTGCATCGGCGTCGACTACGGCACGATCAACCCGTTCTCAGCGCTCCTGGTCGGCGTCGGCGAGGACGAGCGGCTGTACGTCGCGAGCGAGTACCGGCACGAGTCGCGCACCGCCCGCCGACAGCTGACCGACGCCCAGTACAGCCGCGAGATGCAGAAGTGGCTCGGCTCGTACCGGCACGGCGGTCAGGAAGGCGTGCACCCGCAGTGGGTGTTCGTCGACCCGTCCGCGGCGAGCTTCATGACGCAGCTGTGGGCCGACGGCATGAGCGGTGTCGCGAAGGCAGACAACGACGTGAAAGACGGCATTCGCTCCGTCTCGGTGGCGTTCGGCGGCGGGCTCCTCTCCGTACACCGCTCGTGCAAAGGCCTGCTCTCCGAGCTCCCCGCCTACGCGTGGGACGACAAGGCCGCAGCCGCCGGCGAGGACAAGCCCCTGAAGGTCGACGACCACTCCGTGGACGCCCTCAGGTACGCCCTGCACAGCACCGCGCACGAGTGGCGCGGCCTACTGCGCACCGATCTCCAGGAGGCCGCGTGATGCCGAAGTCCGAGGACGCACTGGAGCACGCCGCGCAGCTACTGGAGAAGGCGGAGATGGAGATCACGAACATCCCCCTGATGCAGCGCTACGACGAACTGGCCTGCTCCTGGATGTCGCTCGCGAACCTGCTCATGGAGAAGGAGCGCATCTAGATGGCCGTCACCGGGTCCCTTCCCGTCTTCATCCGCGTCGGTGAGCAACCGGAGTTCCACGTCGGCGAGGTCACGTTCGACCTTGACGGCATGGCAGACGTGAAGGCGGTCCGCGGCGCGATCGCCCAGTGCCTGCGGGCGGCGGCCGACGCCTTGGAGCAGCCGGCAGAGGAGGGGGATGACGATGCCGCTCCCAGCTAAGGGCACCCCGTGGCCCCCGATCCACCCCGCGATCCGCAGCGATCTCGAGGACTGGTCCGCCTGGTACTCGGCCAACCCGGACCGGCTGTCCTACCGGTACCGCAACCGGCGCAGCTCCGGGCGCCGCTTCGGGCAGATGGAGAACCGGCCGAGCCAGTACCGCGGTGGGCTCGTCGGCACGGTGGCCCGCTGGTTCTGGGGCGAGCCGACCCCGTACGGCGAGAAGCGCGCGAACCTCCACATGCCGCTCGCCGCGGACATCGCCCGTACTTCCAGCGATCTCCTGTTCTCGGAGCCGCCGACTCTGAAGGTCGACAACACCGCCACCCAGGAGCGGCTGCAGCAGCTCATGGAGCGCGGCCTCCGCCGCACGCTGATCGCCCAGGGCGAGGTCACAGCAGCCCTCGGCGGCGGATACCTGCGGCTCGTGTGGGACGACGACATCTCCGACCGCCCCTGGATCAGCCTCGTCCACGCCGATGGCGCCGCGCCCGAGTTCGCCCACGGTGACCACCTGCGCGCGACCACCTTCTGGACCGTCCTGGCCATCGACGGGCAGACGGTCATCCGGCACCTGGAGCGGCACGAGCCCGGCGCGATCCTCCACGGCGTCTACGAGGGCACCTCGGACAACCTCGGCAAGCCGATCGACCTGAAGGCGTTCGACGCCACGAAGAACTTCCTGCCCGCGCGCGAGTTGCCGATCGGGAAACGGCTCGCCGTCTCGTACATCCCCAACTCGATGATCGCCCGGGATTGGCGGGACATCCCCGGCGCGGCCGGCCTCGGCGCGAGCGACTTCCAGGGCGCGGAGACGTTCCTCTCCGCGATCGACGAGACGTACACGAGCTGGATGCGCGACGTCCGGCTCGCGAAGTCCCGCATCCTCATCCCGTCCGGCTACCTGACCAGCAACGGGATCGGGCAAGGCGTGTCGTGGGAGGACCGCGAGGTGTACGCGGCGATGAACATCCCGCCCACCAGCGACCACCAGATCACGCTCAACCAGTTCGACATCCGGCACGAGGAGCACCGCGCCACGATCGAGGAACTCGTCGGCAGGGTGGTCCGGAACGCGGGGTACTCCGGCGGCACGTTCGGCGACGACTCCGACGGGCCGGCCGTCACGGCGACACAGATCAAGGCCCGCACCGCGCGGTCGATGTCGACCCGGGCCAGGAAGGTCGAGCTCGAGAGAGTCGGCATCGCCGACATCGTCGAGACGCTGCTCATGGTGGAGGCGTCCGACATGTTCCCCGGCATCACTGGGGTCGAGGTCGAGCGGCCCGACGTCCGGTTCCAGGACTCGGTCCAGGACGACGTCAAGACGCTCGCTGAGACCGCCGCGCTGCTCCAGCAGGCGGAGGCTGCGTCGACCGAGGTCAAGGTTGCCCTGATCCATCCGGAGTGGGACAAGGCTGATCAGGCCGAGGAGGTGGACCGGATCCTGAAGGAAACTGGCCGCCTGGTCGCCGACCCCGTCCTCACAGGTGCAGAGGGGGACGGGCATGCCGGTTTCCCCATCGATGGCGGAGGACCTCGCCCGTGAGGTGAGGGTCCTCTACGAGGGCGCAGAGACCGCCCTCCTGGAACGTCTGGCGGCAGCTCTCGAAGCGGACATCGATTCGCCTAGGTGGGCGGAGCTGAAGCTGGCGGCGGTGGGAAACCTGCGGAGTGCCGTCGAGGAGATCTCGGCGGCACTCCAGCAGGACGCCGACGGCGCCATCGCCAGAGCCCTGATCACCGCCTACAACCGCGGCCGCGGTGCTGCGGTGGCGGAGATGGGCGCGCTCGACATCGGCCGCGAACTGGTCGCGCGCGAGGCCCTGCCCAACGCTGCGGCGGTAGACCGGCTGGCCGCTTCCATGGCGAATGACACGCGGCCCCTTCACCAGCGCATCACACGCTCCGTCGTGGACGCCTACCAGCGCATCGTGGCCCGCGTCAGCGGCAACGTGCTGCTCGGCACGGAGACCCGACGGCAGGCCAGCCAGCGCGCCCTCAACGAGTTCGCCGACCGTGGCATCACCGGTTTCATCGACCGCGCCGGCCGCTCCTGGAACCTCGCCTCGTACGCGGAGATGGCGGTCCGATCCGTGACCGCGCGCGCCGCGATCGAGGGCCATGTCGACGCCCTGGTCGAGATCGGGCAGACGCTGGTCATCGTCTCGGACGCTCCGCTGGAGTGCCCGCTCTGTGCCCCGTGGGAGGGGGAGGTCCTGGCCATCAACGGTCAGTCCGGGCCCCACACTCTGCGCCTGGAGCACGCCGCCCCGCCCGAGCAACCCCGTCGCGGTCTACTCCGGCGACGGGGGCCGGTGCCGACCGTGGCTGTGCACGTCGCCGGGTCGTTGACGGAGGCCCGCGCAGCAGGTCTCTTCCACCCGAACTGCCGGCACTCGATCTCGATCTACCTGCCCGGTGTGACGACGCGGCCGGTGGCCCCACCGACGCCGGGCACGACGTACGCCGACACTCAGCGGCAGCGGGAGATTGAGCGGCACATTCGCCGGTGGAAGAGGCTTCAAGCAGCTGCGATGGACGACGTCGCGCGGGCCCGCGCGGGTGCGTACGTGCGCCGGTGGCAGGCCGCGATGCGTGAGCACATGGCAGCGCACGAGCACCTCCGGCGCAAGCCCCAGCGCGAGCAGATCAGCTCGGCCCGTTAGCCGAGGTTCACGGGCTGGCCGTACATGACGCAGGCCTCGTTGATGCAGACAGCAGCTCCGCGCCGGTACTCGCGTCCTTCACCTTCGAAGGCCGTCGTGTCCTGCTCGCCGAAGAGGACTGGGTGTCCACAGGCGGGGCACCGTGGCTCGCTCCTCTCCGTCCGGTCTGAGTCGCTCATAAGGGCAGCGTACGGCCGGACCTCACCTCGCGCTGCTCAGCGAGCGCACCACGATCTCGGCCCGCCTGGAGCGGGCCGGACACCTGATCCGCCAGGCGCGGGTCACTCCCCATCGGCCTGCCAGGCGCAGGCCACAGCACATCCCGGTCCGCCAGGCGCGGACCACCCCACATGCCCGCCAGGCGCGGGCGCATCACGCCCAGGAGGGCACATGTCGAGGAAGACACTGCCGCGGCTCACAGCCGCCGGGGCTGGCTGGTCCCACCCGTACCCGGTCCACCCTTTCGCCCCGACGTTCTACGCCGACGGCGGGGACGGCGACGGCTCCGGATCCGACAGCGGAGACGACAGTAACGACGGCCAGGACGACGGCGCCGCAGGCACCGGCGACCAAGGCGCCGGGCCCGGTCAGGACAGCGGCGGGCAGCGCGAGTCCAAGGACGCGGAGGACCACACCGCGACCATCAAGCGGCTGGAGAAGGAACTCCACACCGCCCGCTCTGAAGCAGGCAAGGCGCGAAACGCCGCCAAGCAGCAGGCTGCCGACGACGCGGTCAAGGAGCTCACCCAGAAGCTCGGCCAAGCCCTCGGTCTGGTCAAGGACGAGACCCCACCGGACCCGGCTGCACTCGCCGAAGCCATCGCGCAGAAGGACACCACGATCAGCGAGCGGGACTCGGTGATTCGTGCAAAGGACGTCGAGCTGACGGTGTGGGGCCGCGCGGACAAGCTGTCCGCGAAGGCCGCGGCCCTCCTCGACTCCCGCAGCTTCCTCCAGGCCATCGCCGACCTTGACCCGTCCGCCAAGGGCTTCACGAGCGCCGTCGACGACGCGATCAGGGCGGCCGTCAAGGAAAACCCCAGCTTCGCCGTTCAGGCCGCCGGTAAGTCCGGCGGAGACCTGAGCGGCGGCACCGGCGAAGGCGACGCCAAGCCACGCCCCACATCCCTGAGCGCCGCCGTACGCGGCGCCTTCAACACGTAATTCAGAGGAGGACCCCGTGCCGGTCACGCTTGCACAGGCGCAGATCAACACCCAGGCCGACGTGGACTACGCGGTCATCGACAACCTGCGGCGGTACAGCTGGCTGCTGGACCAGATCGCATTCGACGACACTGTCACTCCCGGCACCGGCGGGTCGTCCCTGACCTACGGGTACACCCGGCTGACTGCCGCCCGTAGCGCAGCCTTCCGTCAGATCAACGCCGAGTACGTTGCGGCGGAGGCCGACCGGCAGCGGTTCAGCGTGGAGCTCAAGCCGCTCGGAGGGTCGTTCAGCGTCGACCGCGTGCTGTCGCGACTGGGAGCCTCGGCCACCAACGAGGTCAGCTTCCAGATGCAGCAGCTGCTCACTGCGGTGCGCACCCGCTTCCAGGACGAGCTCATCAACGGCGACACGGCCGTTGACGCGGCCGGATTCGACGGCCTGGACAAGAGCCTGACCGGTCAGGCCACCGAGTACCTGCCGGTCAACGAAGGGATCTCGACCGGCTACCTGGACTGGACCCGGGGCACCATCGACACCCAGGCGGAGGCGATGGCGCAGCTGGACATCGTCGACGACTTCCTCAGCCGGATCGTGCCGTCCCACACGGGAGGCGGGGACTCCGGAGCCCCCGGTGCGCTGCCGCCCGGCGTGAAGGCCATCCTCGGCAACACCAGGTCGATCACGCGTGTGCGTGCCCTGGCGCGGTGGGCCGGCATCTACACGCAGACGCAGGACGACCTCGGTCGGCAGCTCGAGATGTACGGGCCGTGGGTGCTCATGGACCTCGGCGACAACGCAGTCGGCACGGCGCCGATCATCCCCATCGAGACCCGGGATCCGGACGGCGCAGGTGCTGGCGGCAACATCACCAACCTCACCGACCTGTACGCGGCCAGCTTCGGTCTGGACGCACTGCACGGAGCGAGCGTCGCCAACCAGCCGATCGTGCAGACGTTCATGCCGGACTTCGCTCTGCCCGGCGCGGTCAAGACGGGTGAGATCGAGATGGGGCCGGTCGCCGCGGTGCTGCGCAACGTCAAGAGCTGCGGCGTCCTCCGCAACGTGAAGGTGGGCTGACCATGCGCTACCGGATCACGGCTCCGGAGGCCAGGTTCAACGGCGAGTCCGTCGGTGTCAGCTTCAACCGCGGTACGGGTTTCGTCGAGGACACCGACAAGCCGGGCCGTGCCGCGCTGGAGTACTTCCGGCGGCACGGCTACAGCGTCTCTCCGTCGCCCGAGCAGTCCCTCGAGGAACCGGTGGAGGGCTTGGTCACCGGGGCGACGACCAGCTCGGAGGGATCCGACGAGCTGTTCGACCCGGGCGAGTACGGCGTCGAGCAGGTCGTCGAGCACCTCAACGGCGCCGACCTCGACGAGGCCCTGCGCGTCCTCGACGCCGAGGCCGCGGGCAAGGACCGCGTCACCATCACGAAGCTGCGTGACGACGTGCTCGCAGCCAAGGCGTCTGGGGCCCCGGCCGCGGGCGACACGACCTGATCAGGAGGACCCATGGGACTCTCCAGCCTCATGTCGCTGGCGGTCAGCGCCGAACTGACCAGCGCCCAGGACCTCGGCACCGCCCGGATGCCGATCACCTTCCGTCGCTCCGTGGCACTCGGCTCAGGCACCGACACAGGCCAGGCCGACAAGGTCTGGTCCGACCGGCGGACCTTGGCCGCATCTACGACGGAGGATCTCGACCTGGCGGGCGTCCTCCTCGACGCCTTCGGGGCCGCGATCACCTTCGCCAAGGTCAAGGGCATCTACATCGCGGCCGCGGACGCGAACACCAACGATGTCGTGATCGGAGCGGCCGCGACCAACACCTGGGCGACGCTGCTCAACGCGACCGGCACCATCACGCTGCGCCCCGGGGCGTCCGTGGGCGCGGTGGCCGGAGCGGCGGACGCCACGACGTACGCGGTCACGGCCGGCACCGGGGACCTGCTGAAGGTCGCCAACAGCGGCGCAGGCAGCGCGGTGACCTACGACGTGGTCATCGTCGGCTCCGGCGCCTGAACCGCGGGCTGGTGGCGAGCCCTGAGCCAGCCACCAGCCCGCCCCACCCGCATGGAGGGAGAACACCGTGCCCGACGCGGGAGACGACGTCGCCGTCAGCCTCACCGTCGACCCGTTCGACGCCACCACTGCGGCGACGCTGACCGTCCGCGCGCCGGACGGCACGACCAGCACACCAGCCACGTCGACGAGCGACGGCGGGAAGACGTGGACCGCGACGGTCACGTACTCGACGGCCGGCATCTGGCGGCTCACGTGGACGGTGACCGGGACCGGCGCGGGCGTCACGCACGAGCTGGTGTCCGTCGCACCCGCACCCGGCGGAACCGGCACCGGCCGCGTCTACGCCACGAGCACACAGCTCGCGAACTACCTGCACGCGGCTCCGCCGACCGATGCGGACCGGCTCCTGGCCCGCGCCTCCGAGTTGCTGGAGGAGGAGGTCTTCCGCCTGTGCTGGTACGAGGCGGACGACGTCACCGGGCTGCCGACCAACGCGATCGTCGCGGCCGCCTTCACCGCCGCGGTGTGCGCGCAGATCGAATGGTGGGACGAGACCGGCGACGAGCTCGGCGCCGCCGGGCAGTGGGGGACGGTCAAGCTCGGCTCAGCCTCCATGACCCGCGCCGCCGGCAGCAGCCCCGGAGGAGCGGGCGGTGGACGTACGGTCGTCACGGACGCGCTCCGGAAGCTGCAATCCCCGGAACTCACCCCCGACATCTTCCTGCTGGGGCTGGTGACGACGTGAAGCTGCCGAAGATGTGGCTGCAGCACACGATCACCGTCGAGCCCTACAAGGGCACCGGCTCCCACGGCGCCGTCTACGGGCCAGCGCAGCCGGTCGACGGCTTCCTCGAGGAACGGACCCGACTCGTACGGGCCCCGTCCGGAGACGAAGTCACCTCCTCGTCGACCTTCTACTGCCGCCTGGGCACGGTCACGGCGCCAGCGAAGTCGAAGGTGACGCTGCCCGACGGGCGGAAGACCACGGTCATCCGCGCGCACCCGGCGAACGGCGGCCGGCTGCCACTGCCCGAGCACCTGGAGGTGGCCCTCCAGTGACGCAGTACGCGCGCATGTCCTGGGAGGGCAACCGGCTCTGGAACCGCCGCGGCCGCCGCCTGGCATCCGAGGGGCTGACCCGGGCGCTGGAACACACCTTGGGTGTCTCCAAGCGCCTCGTGCCGCTCGACGAAGGCCCGCTCGAGCGCTCCGGCAGGGTCAACGTCAACGGCCTGGACGGCTTCATCAGCTACGACACGATCTATGCGGTCCGGCAGCACGAAGAGCTCACCTGGAAGCACTTGCCAGGCAGGCAGGCGAAGTACCTTGAGCAGCCGATGAACACGGAACGCGACGTCATGCTGCGGCTGATGGCCGTCCCGCTGCGCCGCTGGCTCCGCGGCTGACCCACCCACCTCCAGGCCCTGCCCGCGCGGGGTCTTCGTCATGCCCGGAGGTGGTGCCGTGGGATACACCAGCGACCTCGTCAGCGGGCTCGCCGAGCTGATGACGACCGCCGGAATCGGCGTGTACCGGCCGGACGGCGTCTTCGCGGCCGACGACACCGGCATCACACTCGGCACCGTCCCGGAAGCCCCGGACCGGCTGCTCTGCCTGTCGCCCTACCCGGTCGAGGACACCGGCCTCACCGACGCGATCACCGCGGTGCAGGTCCGGATGCGCGCCGGCCACGACCCGACCGCGCTCGCCGACCTTGCAGACGACGTCTTCGACCTGCTGCACGGCCGCGAGGGCTTCTACCTCCGCACCGTCCGGGTCGGCCTGGCCTGGCGTCAGTCGCAGGCCCTGATGGGCCAGGACGAGCACGGCCGCATGGAGCTCTCCGCCAACTACTACCTGCGCACATCGCGCAGCTCTCCCCACCTGTACGAGTAGAAGGAGGCCGTCATGTCGACGCCGACCGAGACCGCCCTGGCCCGCCGCTGGCGGCTGGAGATCAACATGGGTACGGAGGCCGTGCCGGACTGGCAACTGTGCCCCGGCGTCACCGAGTTCGAGTGGTCCGCCGAGCCGAACCACGAGAACTCCACCAGCTACGACTCGGACGGCTGGGCCGAGAACACCAAGACCGCGCAGGAGTGGGAGGTGGTCTCGACCTTCAACCGGAAGGCCACCCCGGACAACACGGCATACAGCCCGGTCCACGAGAAGATCCGGCTGGCGTTCTTCGCGTACGGGGACGCCCACAACGTCCACCTGCGCTTCATGGACCGCAACGGGCTGCCGGAGGCGTACGAGGGCAAGGGGCTGCCCAACTGGGAGCCGCAGGGCGGCGAGTACACCGACCTCGACCAGGTGCAGGTCACGTTCACCGGCAACGGTCCCCTCACCCCGATCACGAACCCGTTGGCGGCGTGATGGCCGGCACCTTCAAGCCCCTCGACGACTTCCTCGACGACTCCATCACCCTCCCGATCACGTACCGGGACGGCACCGTCCACGACGTCACCATCCCCGGCCCATCCGCCGAGGACGGCCTGCGGATCGAGCGCGTCATGGAGACCGGCCTGCGCATGGCGGCCAGCGGTGCCGAGCCGGACGAGGAGCTCCTCGACGACGCCCAGGAGCTCGACATGTACCAGGCCGCTCTCGGCCCCCGCTACGACGAGCTGAGGGCCGAACTGTCCTGGCCCCGGTTCAAGCACGTCGCCATCACGACAGTCATGTGGATCACCCAGAGCCTTGAGGTCGCCGAGAAGTACTGGGCCACCGGTGGCGACCCTTCTCTCCTGGCCCCGAATCGGCAGGCCCGCCGCGCCTCATCGGCCGCGGCGAGCAAGACCCAGAAACGGGGCTCTACGAGTGGTACGAGTACCCGGAAGGCCACCGGCCGCGCCAGCAAGGGCAAGGCCTCCCGGACCTGACCTGGGGCCTGCTGCTGGAGCAGTGGCCCCTCATCGAGGCCGACTTCCAAGAGGCGTACGGCATCGACCTCGAGTCGCCTGCCCTCCTGCGTGAGCGGTCCTGGCGCTGGCTGAAGGTCCGCATCCTCGGCCTGCTCTCCACCGAGTCCCGGCTGAGCCGGCACTTCGCCCCTCCCGAACCACGACCGCGGAGGAGGCGACGGTAGATGGCGCTCAACATCGGCTCACTGGTCGGCCAGATCCGGGCCGACGACTCAGGTTGGCGACACGGCCTGCAGGAAGCCCAACTACGGCTGGCCGGCTTCACGCGCATGGCCGACGGGCGCCTCCGAGACATGCACGGCCGGTTCGTGACCGAGTCGGATGCCATGGGCCAGACCCTCGGGGCAAACATCCGCGAGGGCGCTAACCGGGCGATCGCCGCGCTGAAGAAGGTCACGCCTGCGGTGCTGGGCATCAGCGCCGGCGTCCCGGCAGTGGCCGCGCTGACCACGGCTCTGGGCGGGCTCGCCGCCGGGGCCGTGGCAGCCGGCCTGGCGGTCGGGGCCTTCCAGGCCGCGGCCAAGCCGCAACTGGCGCTGATGGAGGAGTCGTCGGCCGCGGCCGACACTCTGGCGAAGGCGCAGGAGGACGAGGCCCGCAAGGCTGCCTTGGCGGCACAGCTGAAGAAGGAGGGCTCCGACCTCGCGACGAAGGCGGAGAAGGCGTACACCTCCGCCCGGCTGAAGACCAAGGATGCCGAGGCCGCGTACGAGCGGCAGACGGCAGGGATGCCGAAGGCGACCGCCGAGGCGGCGCTCGCGCAGGCCCGGCTGAAGACGGCGCACGAGGAGTGGTCCGCCTCGCTCGCGGGCACGACCATGCCCGTCTTCACCAAGGGCCTGAACCTGCTGCGCAGCCTGCTGCCCACACTCACCCCGTTCGTGAAGGCCGCCGCCGGTGCGTTCGGCGACATGCTGGACCGGATCGCGGTCGGCGTGAAGTCCGCGGGCTTCAAGGAGTGGGCCGCCGACATGGCCGCCGCCTCCGGCACCGCGCTGAAGAACTTCATCACCGTGATCGGGAACCTCGGTAAGGGGTTCATGGGCCTGATGCAGGCCTTTCTGCCCGCGTCCGCTGGCGTGACCGGCGGGCTGGTGTCCATGACCGGCGCTTTCGCCGACTGGGGCACCTCGCTGAAGGACAGCGAGGGCTTCGCCCAGTTCCTCGACCTGGCCCGCGAGGGTGCCGGCGTCCTCGGGACCCTGGCGAAGGCTGCTGTGCAGATCCTCGTCGCGATGGCGCCGCTCGTCGGCGTGACGGCCGCGGTTGCCATGGCGGCGGCAAAGCTGATCAACGCGATCCCGCCGGACGTACTGGCCGCGATCGGCACGGCCCTCGGCATCATCGTCCTGGCCGTCAAGGCCTACAACCTGTACGTCCGGATCGCTGCCGCGGTGACCCGGGCCTGGGCCATCGCGCAGGGCATCTTCAACGCGGTCATGATGCTCAACCCGGTCGGGCTGGTGATCGCCGCGATCATCGCCCTAGTCGCGATCGTCGTCATCGCCTACCAGAAGAGCGAGACCTTCCGGGACATCGTCCAGGCCGTCTGGACGACCCTGAAGACGTGGATCAAGACCGCTGTCGATGCGATCGCCGCGACCATCGGCTGGTTCGCCGACCTGCCGGACAAGATCAGTGGATGGTTCCAGGACGCGAAGGACTGGGCCATCCGCAAGATGGCCGAGATGGTCGTGTGGCTGACCGGCCTGCCCGGCCGCGTCTGGTCCGCCATCTCGGGACTCGGCTCGAAGCTGCGCGAGGCGGCGAGCAAGGGCTTCCAGAAATTCCGCGACGCGGCGGCCCGGAAGGTCGTCAGCTTCATCGCGTGGGTGCGCGACATGCCGGGCCGGATCACCCGCGCCATCGGCAACATGGGCTCGCTGCTCTACAACAAGGGCCGCGACATCGTGCTCGGCCTGTGGAACGGCATCAAGGGCATGGGCGGCTGGTTGCGCGACACCCTGATGGGCTGGGCCCGTGATCTGATCCCCGGGCCGATCGCGAAGGCCCTCGGGATCTCCAGCCCCTCCCGTGTGATGGCGAAGCAGGTCGGCCGGTGGATCCCCGCTGGTGTCGTCGACGGCATCCAGGCCGGCTCACCAGCCGTAGACAAGGCCATGTCCAACCTGGCCACCCCGACGTCGATGCCTCGCGTAAGTGCTGGTGCCACCAGCCGCAGCAGCCAGAAGGCGGTCATCGAAATCCGCGGAGACGGCTCTCAGGAAGCCGACTACCTGGTCAACCTTCTACGCCGCCGGGTCCATGTCCTGGGCGGCAACGTGCAGCTCGTGCTCGGCCAAGGACGGGGGTGAGGAGATGGCGTTCCCTCAGGACAAACTGCCCGTACTCGTCGAGCTGCTGCTCGGCGGCACCTGGACGGACATCACCAAGTACGTCTACACCCGCCAGCCGATCACCATCACGGCAGGCCGGCCCGACGAGGGGCAGCGGGTCGAGCCGTCCCGCTGCCAGCTCACCCTGAACAACAGGGACGGCAGGTTCAGCGGGCGCAACCCGCTGTCGCCCTACTTCGGGCAGCTGGGCAGGAACACGCCGCTGCGCGTGTCCCTGCCCGCGGCCACTCCGTACCTGCTGCTCGACGGCGACACCGACACCAAGGCCACCACCCCGGACACCGCGGCCCTCGACATCACGGGCGACCTCGACATCCGGATCGACATCACGCCCACCACGTGGGGAATCTTCCGGGAGCTGGCCGCCAAGTACGACGCGATCACCGGGGACCAGCGCTCATGGTTCTTCCAGATCACCAGCGAAGGGGAGCTGTACCTGCGCTGGTCCCCGGACGGCACCTTCACCAACGCCATCACGATCCGGTCGACGCAGACGCTGCCCTCGTCGGTCGGGGTGCGGCTCGCCCTGCGGGCCACGCTCGACGTCGACAACGGCAGTGGTGGCAACACGGTGACCTTCTACACGGCGCCGACGATCGCGGGCCCGTGGACACAGCTCGGCGACCCGGTCATCACCGCGGGGACCACCAGCGTCCACGCCGGCACCGCCGAGCTCGAGCTGGGCGCTGCGGACGGGATCACCAACCTGCCGTTCGTCGGACGTGTCCACGCCTTCGAGCTGCGCAACGGCATTGGCGGAACGGTGGTCGCCAACCCTGACTTCACGACCCAGACCCCGGGCGCGACCAGCTTCGTCGACGGCGCCGGCCGGACCTGGACCCTGGAGGGAACAGCCGAGCTCATCAACCGGGAACCGCGGTTCACCGGCGAGGTCAGCGCCTGGCCGCCCCGCTGGGACGTGTCCGGGCGGGATGTGTGGACGCCGATCGAGGCGGCCGGCGTCATGCGCCGCCTCGGCCAGGGCAACAAGGCCCTGGATTCGACGCTGCGCCGGGCCGTGCCGTCCTTCGAGCCGCTCGCCTACTGGCCCATGGAAGAGGGCGCCGACGCGGTCCAGGCTTACTCGCCGATCGCCGGTGTACGGCCGCTGCGCCTGGACGGCGTCACGTGGGCCGCAGCCGACAGCCTGCCCTCGTCCAACCCTTTGCCCGTCCTCGCGTCCACGACCGGTGTGGCGCGGCATATGTCCGGCGTCGTGCCCGCCCCGTCTGCCGGGTGGACGGGCTGGCAGGTGCGGTGGATCTACCGCAACGACAACCCGGATGCCGTCACGTACTGGACGTTCATGCGGATCGCGTGCAGCTCCGGCACGGTGCGGGAGTGGTTCATCCAGTCCCGTGAGAACGGTTCCAGGATCCGCGGCTACGACTCCGAGGGTGCGCTCGTCTTCGAGAACCACCCCTTGACCAGCGGCGACCTTTTCCATCAGTGGGTCGCGGTCCGCTTCTACGCCTTCCAGAACGGCGCCACCGTCGACTGGCGGGTCGAATGGCAGGACGTCGGCGGCGATGCCGGAGGTTTCGGCACGTCCTTCGCCGGAACGCTCGGTCCGGTGTCGGCGGTCACCAGCCCGGCCGACGGATTCGCGGCCGCGCTGGACGGCATGGCCATCGGCCACCTCTCCGTCTGGCCGACGGCCGTCAGCGCCGCGTACGACGGGGCGATCACCGCGTGGGCGGGCGAGACCGCGGCCGAACGCCTGGCCCGCCTCGCTGACGAGGAGACCCGCCTGAACATCACCCAGACCGCAGGCTCCGGCAGCGTGGCCGAGGCGATGGGACCCCAGCGGCCGGCCGCGCTGCTCGAGCTGCTGCGCGACTGCGCGGACGCCGACGGCGGCATCCTGCACGAGGACCGCGAGCGCCTGGCGCTCATCTACCGGCACCGCAGCAGCCTCTACAACCAGCCCGTCGCCCTGTCATTGGACTACACGGCAAAGGGGGAGGTGGGGCCGCCGCTTGAGCCCGTGGACGACGACCAGCAGCTACGCAACGACATCACGATCACCCGCGACGGCGGCAGCAGCGGCCGCGTGGTCGTCGAGCACGGACCGCTGTCCGTGCAAGCCCCGGAGGACGGCGGCGTCGGCATCTACGACGATGCGGTCACCCTCAATTTGCACACGGACGAGCAGACCGAACCGATCGCCGGATGGCGTGCGCATCTGGGCACGTGGGACGAGGCTCGGTTCCCGTCAGTGCGGCTGATGCTGCATAAGGCACCGCATCTCATCGAAGACTGGCTGCGCTTTCGGATCGGCGACCGGGGCCAGATCGCCAACCCTCCGAATTTTCTCCCCCCGGACACGATTGACTTCCTGGGCCAGGGCTACACCGAGGTGCTGGGCCAGTTCACGTGGGACGTCTACATCAACGCCACACCCGCCGGGCCGTGGACGGTGGCCACCGTCGCCGCTGACGACCCGGCAGACGATGGGCCGGCGGTCCGCGTCGACACCGACGGCAGCGAGCTCGCCGCCGCCGTCACCGCAGCCAGCACGGAGCTCCTGGTCCACACCCCCGAAGGGGGCTGGGTCACCACCGGCGGCCTGGACCCCACGGACGACCAGGACCTGCCATGCGACGTGCGCGTGGGCGGGGAGGTCGTCACAGCTACCGCGATCGAGCCACTCGCGTGGGACGCCTTCACGCGGCTGGAGACGGACACGTGGGGGGCCGCCGACTCCGGGCACACCTGGTCCGAGGCCGGCGGCGTGGCCTCCGACCGCAGCGTCGACGGCTCGAGCGGGATCATCACCCTGCAGGCCAACCCCGGCACGCTCCGCTTCCAGCAGATCATCGAAGACGTCGCCGACTGCCAGATCCTCGTATCCATCACCCCAAACCAGCTGGCCACCGGCGCGGCCTTCCTGCCCGCGGTGCTGCTGCGGGCGGCCGGCTCCTACTACCGCTGCCGCCTCGTGCTGGGCACCGACGGCTCCGTCAGCGTGCAGCTGACGCATGTCGTCACCCCGGTCGGTGACACCGCCACCACCCCCTACACCTACGGCGCCGGGACCAAACTGTGGCTGCGGGTCCGTATCGACGGCCAGCGCGTACGCGGCAGGGTCTGGCCCGACGGCACGCGCGAGCCCGGCGCGTGGCAGCTCGACGAAACCGTCGAGACCGACCCGATCGCTTCAGGTGCCGTCGGCCTCACTGGCTCCGCGTTCGGCACCAACACCAACGTGAATCCCTCTTTCGCCTACGACAATTTCGAGGTGATCACCCCCCAGCGGTGGACGGTCACCCGCTCCGTCAACGGCGTCCAGAAATCGCAGAGTGCGGGCGAGGATCTCCGCCTCGCGCAGCCCACCATCGTCGCCTTGTGAGGAGTGCAGAATGGCTTTGCTTGCAGGGCAGCGGATCACCCAGCAGCGGCTCGCCGACAGCATGCAGCGCGTCATCGGATACGCGCCGATCACCGCCAACACGGCCACCACCACGACCACCGAGGCCATCGCCATCACCTCGGCCGCTCTGACCTTCCGCACCGGCCGGGCCTACAGGATCGCCCTCAGGGGCCTCGCCCAGTCGTCCGCCGGGGGCGACACCATGACGCTCAAGGTCCGCAAGACCAACACATCCGGCACCGTCTACCTGGAGAGTTTCCGGATCTACATCCCGATCAACGGCACCAACGTCGACTACTACTCCAGCCAGATCTGTACCAACACAACCGGGGCCGACGTGTCCGCGACCCTGGTCGCCACCTACCTCCGCAACACCGGCGGCGGCAACGTCATCGTGGCGGCCTCCGCGACGCACGTCTCGTACATCCGCGTCGAAGACATCGGCCTGGCAAGCGACTTCCCCAGCGCCGTCGCCATCACCTAAGGAGCAGAAATGGTTGAGATCCCATATCCCGTATACCAGACGGGTTTCTCGGCGCTCGACTCATTCTCGATCACGTTCGGGCTCGACAACCCGGATGCGATCACCGTGCAGCAGAAGGAAGACCTCCTTGCCGCGATCAGGGCTGCGGTGGAATCGGTCGCAGGAGGGGCGACCGTGTACGCAAACGTCCGCGATGTCGCCGTAGCGACCTACTGACACCCGGCCCCACACCCCGCCCCGCACCGCCACGCCCCGCGCCAGCTGGCGCGGGGCATTCGCATGTCTGGAGGCTCTTGTGCCTGCTCCAACACCGGCCGTCGGCCGGATCGTCCACTACCGCCTCAGCCAGCACGATTCCGACGCGATCAACCGCCGCCGCCGCGATGCAGAGCTCGCACGCAAGGCCGGCGGCGCCGATCGCCACACGGGGTACGTGGTGCACGTGGGGAACTCGGCCTCGGAGGGCGACATCTACCCGGCGGTGATCGTCCGCGTCTGGAACGAGACCACCATCACGGTCAACGTCCAAGTCCTCCTCGACGGGAACGACACCTACTGGGCTACCTCCCGCGCGGAGGGCGACGGACCCGGGCGCTGGTCCTGGCCGGAGCGGGTGTGATAGCCATGCCCGCCACGATCATCAGCCGCGCCACGTGGGGCGCCCGGCCGTGGGACAACGACCCGGCCAGCAACGGCCCCACACATGTGTCGCTCAGCTCGCGTACCGAGTTCTTCGTCCACTACGACGGCGCCCACCACATCACCTCGACCGGCTACGCGATCCCCCGTGCCATCGACTACCAGCACCAGACGAAGGGCTGGGCGGGGATCGGCTACAACTTCGTCGTCGACCAAGCCGGCAACATCTACGAGGGCCGGGGATGGCTGAGGCAGGGCGCGCACTGCCCCGGCCACAACATCAGCGGCATCGGCGTGCAGATCGCCGTCGGCGGCGACCAGAAGCCCACCGAGGCCGCCCTCGCCGCGTGTCGATGGCTGTACGACGAGGCGTGCCGCCGCACCGGCCGCACCCTCGCCAAGCGCGGCCACCGAGACGGCATCGCGACCCAGTGCCCCGGCGACATCCTGTACGCGTGGGTCGAGGCTGGCATGCCCGCCAAGGGGTACGAGCCGCCCGCAGACGGCACTGCGCCGCAGGGCGGAACGTCTGGCACCGTCCCGGACGTGGCCCGCTACCGCGTCACCATCAACGGCCTCGCCTACGGGTACGGCGCCCACGGCGACCACGTGACACAGGTGGGCCGCGCCCTGGTTGCCCGCGGTCACGGCGACGCGTACCAGGTAGGCCCCGGCCCTCGCTGGTCGGACGCCGACACCGCCAACTACGCGGCCTTTCAGCGCAGCCTCGGCTACCGCGGCGCCGACGCCGACGGCGTACCGGGCGAGACCAGTCTCGAGCGGCTGCTCGGCACCCTGCCCGGCGGCCGGCCGGCCGTCGACCTGTCGCAGCTGGTCGCCGCCGCCCGCCGCGACCCCGCCAAGAAGGGCACCCCCGTCAGCTACGGCGGCGCCCGCGTCGTCGAGCAGGCGCTCGCCGCCGAGGGACTCCTCGACGAGCGGTACGTCGACGGGCACTTCGGCACGGCGACCGTCACCGCGTACGCGGCATGGCAGCGCAGCCTCGGCTACCGCGGCCGCGACGCCGACGGCATCCCCGGCATGACCAGCCTCGCCCGCCTTGGGGCGAAGCACGGCTTCACAGTGAAGGGCTGACCACCATGAAGACCACGACCAAGCGCACCGTGCGCACCGTCCTGCAGACCGGCGTCGGCGTCGCCGTGGCCCTGCCCGCGATCGTGGACGCCTCCGGCATCCCCGACACCCTGCCCTGGGTCGGCGCCGCACTGGCGACCGCCGGCGGCCTCGCCCGCGTCATGGCCCTGCCCGCGGTCGAGCAGCTGCTCGACCGGTTCGGCATCGGCCTGGTCGACGAGGGAGGGCGCCGATGAGCGAGAGCACGGGCGTCCCCGCAGTCGACGGCCTGGTCATGTGGTCAATCGCCGCAGTCGCGATCTGCGGGTTCCTCGGCCTGCTGTGGCGGCTGGTCCGCGGGGTCCGGCGGATCGCGATCAGGGTGGACGACTTCGTGGATGACTGGAACGGCAGACCGGCGCGCCCCGGGGTCCCCGGCCGGGCAGGTGTGATGGAGCGCCTGGACGGCATCGAGGCACGCGTCACGAGCATCGAGCACGAGGTGCGGCCCAACTCTGGCTTGTCCATGCGGGATGCAGTCGATCGCGTAGACGTCGCTCTGAACGGCCCGCCCCCGACCGCCCCACCCTGAGCACTACGCCCCCGCCCCGGCTTCGGCCGGCGCGGGGGCGCTTTCGTCATGTCCGGGGTCAGGACAGGGCGTCGATGGCCTTCACGATCAGTGCCCGTGCGTGGGCGCCGTACACGGCCATGGACCGCAACTCCTCGAACGCCTTCAGATACAGGGCGATCTCCGAGGGCTGGGTGATCTTCACTCGGGCCGACAGCAGCTCCACCGAGACGAGTTGGTCGTCGTACATGTGGAACGTCTCGAGCGGCCACTGCGGCCGTTCGCGAGTCTCCTGCGGCAGGATGCCGAGCGACACGGCCGGCAGCGCGCCCGCGGTCAGGAGGTGTCCGAGCTGGGCGGCCATCGCGTCCGAGTCGCCGAGCTGGTAGTGCAGGGCCGCCTCCTCGATGAGGAACACGAATCGGTGCCCAGGTTCGAGGATGATCCGGGACCGTTCCACGCGCGCGGCTGCGGCCTCGGCCCCGTCGTTCACCGGCACATCACGGAACTCGGCGATCCGGCTGAGCAGGGCGGAGGCGTAGCCCTCGGTCTGCAGCAGCCCGGGCACCATGGTCGAGGAGTAGACGCGGAACAGGCGGGTCTCGCGGAAGAACTGAACGTAGCTGTCCTGCAACTGCTTGAGGCCCGAGCGGACCTGGTGACGCCACTCGCTGTACATCGACTCGGCGTTCAGCGACTGGGCGATGAGGTCGTCCGCCTGGTCGACTGCCCCGCATGCCTGGCACCAGGCGCGGATGTCCTTCGCGGATGGGGCGGTGCGCGCGTTCTCGATGCGGCTCGTCTTGGCGTGGTGCCAGGCGCACCGTGAGGCCAGCTCAACGACCGTCAGTCCGGCGCCCTTGCGGATGTCCCGGAGCCGGGCCGCGACGGTCTCACGGGCGGCCTGAGCCGAGGACGACGGAGAGAAGGACATGAGCTGGCCTGTTCGGTACTTCCTGTTAGCGGATTTGGTACTGGTCGTGGGGAACGGCTCGTTCCCAGACGGCTTCGAACGCCTCGGTACACAGCTTGGCAGCGACGGGATCGTCGGTGATTTCGCCGCCGCCGGACGAGCCGTCGCCGGCGAAGTGGTTCCAGTGGACCCACTGTTCGTCGAACAGCCAGAAGTCGTTGCCGGGCAGGGCGATCGCAGATGCCTGCCGGCGGGGCAGCCAGCGCACCTGCTCACCCGCGGCAACGTTGGTGAACGTGCCGTCGTAGAGGAACCGGGTGTACTCGCTGACCGGCTCGGACACGATGCGTGCCCGGCGCACGACGACACCCCGGGCGACGGTCTCCTCGATGAGGTCGAGCCAGGGCCGCCACCACGATGCCCGGTCGCTGGGGTTCAGTCGGGCGCCGGCTCGCCAGTCGGCGAATGGGCCCTTCTCGTAGTCGACGGCGTAGGAATCCCGCATCTCGAGGTGGACTGCGGAGCGGGTGCAGGCGCCGATCAGGTCATCGAACGTCGGCTCGGTCGAGCTCATCGCACGCCTTCCTGATCATGTGGACCATGCTTGCGGGGATGCGGATCACGGCCTCGCTGTCCGGGATGCCGACCGCGTGCCCCGGGACTTCGAACGCGGCGCATTCGGCCTCGAGTTCACGGTCTGGCTTCCAGCCCTGCAGGACGAGTTCCTTCTTCTCCTGGTCGACCCAGACGGTGGGACTCTCGCGGTCGCCTGTGTTGGGGTCGATCCCGATGAACAGTAACGACATGTCAGCCTCCTGCGACGTGGTGTGCAGATGTGTGCAACACCGTCTTCGATCGGCAGGGGCTGGTCAAGGGGGCGATGCGGTCTCGCGCGGCGCTGGAGTGGTTGGGCGCACAGATCTGCACATTGCTGGAGGAGTGCACATCAGATCTCTACGGTCGTGACCAGCGGCGTCCGATGCCGCCTTCCTGTGCACATGCGGCGCAGGGCCCCAGACGACCGCCGGGAGACGCCGTGCCCGATGAACGCAGGGAATGTACGTACTGCCCGAAACCTGGCGCTGATGTGTGCGTACGGGTCCACGGCTCCTCCTCTGGAGCCGGGCGTTCGATCTTGGCCCACAGGGCCTGCGCGCAGCAGCGCAAAGTGCCGGTCCTCTACGCCGTCCTCTCGACGGAGCGCGACGGATGAGCCGGCGCACCATCATCAAGGCAGCTGAATGGCACCTCGGATTGGACACCACCAAGGGTGCTCCGGAGCAGGCCCTGCACGAGGCGGAGTGCACGACGTGCGGCGAGAAGTCCGGCGCGACAGAGGGACGGCAGCTGCCGGCCGAGACATGGGCCATCAAGCACACCGGAGAGCGGCCCGGTCACCGCTCCTTCCGCGCCACGACCACCTCGTTCTGGCGCGTGACCCCGGCGCCTGGAAACCCCTACGCCGACAGCGAGGCGGAGGTGTCTCGTGGCTAGCACCCTGGCATGCGCCCTCTGTCCCGAGACGACCCCGCCGCCGGACGCAGTCATCGGCCACCGCCCGGCCGGGTCCGGCCCCGGCTGGCCGATCCTCGCCCACCTCATCTGCGCCGCCGAGGACGGCGTCAGAGTCGTGGGCGAGTGGACCGCCGACGACACCGAGCAGCTGGCGCGAGCGTGGGGCAGGAGCCGCACTGCGGCGGCAATGAGCGGGCTTCCGGCACCGGTGTCCCCCTGCACGTGCACCAGGGCGGATGCCCCGCCGAAGTCCAACTGACCCCGCTCCGGCCGAGTCGGAAGGCCGGCCGGAGCGGTGTATCGGTATCCACCATCACAGAGGAGAGTGATCCCATGGCCCACCCGCTGCGGAATCAGGCCGACGACGGGAAGCACGGGGGGAATCCGGCCCCGATCAAGCCCTGGACCCCGCCGCCCACACCGCCCAACCCTGACGGCCAGGGCGGCCGCTACGTAGGCGACGGCGCCTGACGTGGTCACCACCCAGACTGACGGGTATGCCGCGCTCGTGGACGACCTCCAGGAGCGCGGCCTGCTCGACGACGAATGGGCGCCCGTCTGGCGAGCCGTCCGGCGCGACACCTTCATCCCGGACCAGATCTGGCGGCAGGAGCCGGACCACTGCGAGCCCATCACATCACGCGAGGACTGGCTGGCCCTGGTCCACAGCGATCTGCCGGTCGTCACCCAGCTCGACGACGGCCAGGAGGACGGGCCCGGGATCGCGACGTCGTCCAACTCCCAGCCGAGCATGGTCGCTACGATGCTCGATCTCCTCCGGGTCGAGAGCGGTCAGCGGGTGCTGGAGATCGGCACAGCCACCGGCCATGTCGCAGCGCTGCTGTGCGAGCGTCTCGGTGAGGAGCACGTCTACAGCATCGAGATCGATCCCGTGCTCGCCAAGCGGGCCGCAGTCGCCTTGCACACAGCTGGGTACATGCCGCAGCTGCGCTGTGGCGACGGAGAAGCGGGATGGTCAGATGCAGAGCCGTTCGACCGTCTGCTCTCGACCTGCGCCCTGCGGCACATCCCGATGGAGTTCGTCCGGCAGGTCCGGCCTGAAGGGCTGATCGTGGCCCCGCTCGTGCGGGACTTCTGGAGCGGCGCTCTCGTGCAACTTCAGGTGGACGAGGACGGGTCGGCGTCAGGAAGGTTCCGGAGCGGGGCGTCGTACATGCCGATGCGGTCGCACCGGCAGGCTACGGACGTGTCTGTGGACGACTCCACCGCGCGCCCGCGGCCGCCTGCTACGGACCTGCCGCGACTGCTGGAGCTCGGCTTCGCCGTCTACGCCGGCGCCCGGCTGCCCGGTGTCTCGATGTGGCACACGGAGGAGGCCGGCGGCGTTCAGGTATGGGCGCTGGCTGAGGACGGCTCCGCGGCGCGGGCAGCCACCGGCGAGGACGTCTGGCAGTACGGACCGCAGAGTCTGTGGGAGGAGATCGAGCGGGTTCACGGCGAGTACCTGGAGCTCGGCAGCCCCGCCGCGAGCTCGTTCGGGATGACGGTCACGCCGGACCGGCAGTGGGTGTGGCTCGGGCAGCCTCGTGTCGAGGTCGCTCCGGAGCCGTAGAAGCCGCCTGGCCGGTCCCGCCCCCCGTCGGGTCCGGCCAGGCTCTACTCGGTGAGGCCGGCGAGGACGTCGCTGGCCGGGACGCCGAGTGCGCGGGCCAACTGGAGAAGTAGGCCGACGCTGGGATCGCTGGTGCCGCGTTCGACGCGGTGGACGGTCTTGTGGTCGATGCCGACCCGTTCGGCGAGCTCCCATTGACTGAGCTTCGCCTTGAGGCGTGCGTCACGCAGGCGGTCGCCGATGACACGGCGCTGGGTGAGCACCCAGTCGGGCTGCGGATCGATCGGCACCCGTCAACGCTCGAACGATCATGGCACTCTGTCTTTACCTGGCCAGGTAAATATCAAGATCAAAGAATTTGCCAGGCAGGGTACAGACCACTGTCGGTGGTCGTCCGTAGGCTCTCCGCTACTCCCCGCCCCGAGAGGGGTGGGTCGAGGCGCGCGGCCGCAGTGTGATGTGCATCCGCTGCGGCCGCAGCGCGCTCCTCCTGAATCTGGCTGAGCCCAACCGCTCCACACCGCACCACGGTGTGGAGCGGTCTAGTCTGGGCAGCAAGACGCCCCCTGCCGAATCATGCGGCAGGGGGCGTCCCTTCCGGCGGGAAAGCCTCCCGACAATCCACACCGGGCCTGACTGGGGTTGTGCATCAGACGAACGGAAGCATCACGTCCGTCTCCCCACTCCGCCACTGTACCCATGGCGACAGATCTTCTACACGCGGTAGGGCCGTCCTGGGCGAAAGTCCCTAAGTTACGGACCAGTACCGGACTCTCAAGATCCACACATGTAGAAGGCCCGGTAGACGTTTCCGTCCACCGGGCCTCTGACCTGCACTCAGGTCACTGTGGGGCTAACAGGATTTGAACCTGTGGCCTCATCCTTATCAGGGATGCGCTCTAACCAACTGAGCTATAGCCCCGCCGCGCTGCGCGCTGACCTCTGAAGATTAGCGCACACGCGGTGCAGCGCCAAAATCGGAATCCCGGGGACCCCGAAGCGGCGCTACTCGTCCTCGGCGAGCGTGAGCTCGACACCGCCCACAAACCCGGCGGAGAGGTTGTAGATGAAGGCACCGAGCGTCGCCAGCGCTGTGGCCAGCACCACATCGATCACCGCGATGACCGAGGTGAAGATGAGCACCCGCGGCAGCGAGAGGAACGACTGGAGGTCGAATCCGTTGCTCTCGTTCGAGCCGGTCGCCTCGCTGATCGTGCCGCCGACGGTCGAGAAGACACCCATCGCGTCCATGACCATCCACAGCACGGCGGCGGCGACCACCGTGCAGATCCCCAGCGCGATGGAGAGCAGGAAGCTGACCTTCATCACCGACCACGGGTCGGCCTTGGCCACCCGCAGCCGCGCCTTGCGGGTACGCGGCGTCGTACGGGCCCCTGTGCGGGGCCTGCGCACCGCGGCGGCCGCTTCCTGGCCGGTGCGCTGCTGTCCAGCCTGCGTCCCGCCCGGCGAGGGATACGCCTGCGGAGGGTGGTACGGCTGGCCGACCTGCGGGGCAGGCTGCTCGCCGCCATACGTCTGGTACGGGGGCTGCTGCCCCCGGGTGTCCGTCACTGTGGCCCCCTGGGAGTCCGCGGCAGGGCCACGGGCACCGTTCGCTCCGGATGCGGCCGGTCCGGCGCCCGTGGCTCCACTCACGCTCTACTCCTCGTGCTCCCCGGCCGAGGACTGTGTGCCCTCGGCTTCCGCCTCGGCCGGCTCGATGTCGGCCTCTTCGGTCCCTTCGACCTCTTCGGCCTCGCGACCGGCCTCGGCGTTACGAGCGATGCCGACGACGGCATCGCGCTTGCCCAGGTTGATCAGTTGGACGCCCATGGTGTCACGGCCGGTCTCCCTGACTTCGTTGACTCGCGTGCGAATCACACCGCCGCCGAGCGTGATGGCGAGGATCTCGTCGGTCTCCTCGACCACCAGCGCGCCCACGAGCGTGCCGCGGTCCTCCACGATCTTGGCGGCCTTGATACCCAGACCGCCGCGGCCCTGGACGCGGTACTCGTCGACAGCGGTCCGCTTCGCGTACCCGCCATCGGTGGCAGTGAACACGAACGTACCGGGCCGGACGACATTCATCGAGAGCAGTTCGTCGCCCTCCCGGAAACTCATGCCCTTGACGCCGGACGTCGCACGTCCCATCGGGCGCAGCGCGTCGTCCGTGGCGGTGAAGCGGATGGACTGCGCCTTCTTGCTGATGAGCAGCAGGTCGTCCTCCGCGGAGACCAGCTCGGCGCCGATCAGTTCGTCGTCCTCGCCGCTCTCCGTCTCACGGAGGTTGATGGCGATGACGCCGCCGGAGCGCGGCGAGTCGTAGTCCTTCAGGGGCGTCTTCTTCACCAGACCGCCCTTGGTGGCGAGCACCAGGTACGGCACGGCCTCGTAGTCGCGGATCGCCAGGATCTCGGCGATCTGCTCGTCCGGCTGGAAGGCCAGCAGGTTGGCGACGTGCTGGCCGCGCGCGTCGCGGCCGGCGTCCGGCAGCTCGTACGCCTTGGCCCGGTAGACCCGGCCCTTGTTGGTGAAGAACAGCAGCCAGTGGTGGGTGGTGGAGACGAAGAAGTGGTCGACGATGTCGTCTTCCTTCAGCTTCGCCCCGCGCACACCCTTGCCGCCGCGCTTCTGCGAGCGGTAGTCGTCGGTCTTGGTGCGCTTCACATAGCCGCCACGGGTGATCGTGACGACGATGTCCTCCTCGGCGATCAGGTCCTCGATGGACATGTCACCGTCGAAGGGCACCAGCTTGGAGCGGCGGTCGTCGCCGTACTTGTCGACCAGCGCCGTCAGTTCGTCGCTGACGATGCCGCGCTGCCGCTCCGGCGAGGCGAGGATCGCGTTGTACTCGTTGATCTTCGCCTGCAGCTCGTCGTGCTCCTGCACGATCTTCTGGCGCTCCAGGGCGGCCAGCCGGCGCAGCTGCATCTCGAGGATGGCGTTGGCCTGGATCTCGTCGATCTCGAGCAGGCCCATCAGGCCCCCTCGTGCGACGTCGACCGTGTCGCTGCGCCGGATCAGCGCGATGACCTCGTCGATCGCGTCCAGCGCCTTGAGGAGACCGCGCAGGATGTGCGCCCGCTCCTCGGCCTTGCGCAGCCGGAACTTGGTGCGCCGGACGATGACCTCGATCTGGTGCGTCACCCAGTGGCGGATGAACGCGTCCAGCGACAGGGTCCGCGGCACTCCGTCGACGAGCGCCAGCATGTTGGCGCCGAAGTTCGTCTGCAGGTCGGTGTGCTTGTACAGGTTGTTCAGCACGACCTTGGCGACGGCGTCGCGCTTGAGCACGATCACCAGCCGCTGGCCGGTGCGCGACGAGGTCTCGTCGCGGACGTCCGCGATGCCGCCGATCTTGCCGTCCTTGACCAGGTCGGCGATCTTCTGCGCGAGGTTGTCCGGGTTGGTCTGGTACGGGAGTTCGGTGACCACCAGGCACTGGCGGTTCTGGATCTCCTCGACCTCGACGACCGCGCGCATCGTGATGGAGCCTCGACCGGTGCGGTACGCCTCCTCGATGCCCTTGCGTCCGACGACCAGCGCGCCGGTCGGGAAGTCCGGGCCCTTGATCCGCTCGATCAGCGCCTCGAGCAGTTCCTCGTGCGTGGCCTCGGGGTGCTCCAGCGCCCACTGGGCGCCGGCCGCGACCTCGCGGAGGTTGTGCGGCGGGATGTTGGTGGCCATGCCGACGGCAATACCGGCGCTGCCGTTGATCAGCAGGTTCGGGAAGCGCGCCGGCAGGACCGTCGGCTCCTGGTTCCGGCCGTCGTAGTTGTCCTGGAAGTCGACGGTCTCCTCGTCGATGTCCCGGAGCATCTCCATGGCCAGCGGCATCATCTTGCACTCGGTGTACCGCATGGCGGCGGCCGGGTCGTTGCCCGGGGAACCGAAGTTGCCGTTGGAGTCCACCAGCGGCATGCGCATCGACCAGTGCTGGGCCAGGCGGACCAGGGCGTCGTAGATCGAGGTGTCGCCGTGCGGGTGGTACGTGCCCATGACGTCACCGACGACGCGGGCGCACTTGTAGAAGCCCTTCTCGGGCCGGTATCCGCCGTCGTACATCGCGTACAGCACGCGCCGGTGGACGGGCTTGAGACCGTCCCGCACGTCGGGCAGCGCGCGCGAGACGATGACGGACATCGCGTAGTCGAGATACGAGCGCTGCATCTCGGTCTCGAGCCCCACGGGCTCCACGCGCATGCCCACGCCCGGAACGATGGGCTCCTCTTCGGGCGTCACAGTGGTGTTCTCGTCGGCCATTGCTGGTCTTCAGTCCTTTCGTGCGGTCAGCTGAGACCGACTCAGATGTCGAGGAAGCGGACGTCCTTGGCGTTGCGCTGGATGAACGAGCGCCGCGCCTCCACGTCCTCGCCCATCAGCACCGAGAACAGGTCGTCGGCCTGGGCCGCGTCGTCCAGCGTGACCTGGCCGAGCACTCGGTGGTCCTGGTCCATGGTGGTGATGCGCAGCTCCTCGGCGTTCATCTCGCCGAGGCCCTTGAAGCGCTGGATCGAGTCTTCCCTGATCCGCTTGCCGCTCCGCTTGCCCAGATCCACCAGGGCGTCGCGCTCGCGGTCCGAGTAGGCGTACTCGAAGTCGTCCCGGCCCCACTTGATCTTGTACAGCGGCGGGCGCGAGAGGAAGACGTGCCCCGCCTCGACCAGCGGCCGCATGAAGCGGAACAGGAAGGTGAGCAGCAGGGTGTTGATGTGCTGACCGTCGACGTCGGCGTCCGCCATCAGAATGATCTTGTGATAGCGGAGCTTCGCGATGTCGAAGTCCTCGTGGACACCGGTGCCGAAGGCCGAGATCAGCGCCTGCACTTCGGTGTTCTGCAGGATCTTGTCGATCCGCGCCTTCTCGACGTTCAGGATCTTGCCGCGGATCGGCAGGATGGCCTGGTACATCGGGTTACGGCCGGACTTGGCGGAGCCGCCGGCCGAGTCGCCCTCGACGATGAAGATCTCGCACTTCGTCGGGTCGTTCGACTGGCAGTCACTCAGCTTGCCGGGCAGCGACGCCGACTCCAGCAGGCCCTTGCGGCGTGTCAGGTCGCGGGCCTTGCGGGCCGCGACGCGTGCCGTCTGGGCCTGGATGCCCTTGCGGATGATGTCCGCGGCCTCGTTCGGATTACGGTCGAACCAGTCGGTGAGGGTCTCGTGAACGACCTTCTGCACGAAGGTCTTCGCCTCCGTGTTGCCCAGCTTGGTCTTCGTCTGGCCCTCGAACTGCGGCTCGCCCAGCTTGATCGAGATGATCGCGGTGAGACCCTCGCGGATGTCCTCGCCGGAGAGGTTGTCGTCCTTCTCCCGCAGCAGCTTCTTCTCGCGCGCGTAGCGGTTCACCAGGCCCGTCAGAGCGGCTCGGAAGCCCTCTTCGTGCGTGCCGCCCTCATGCGTGTGGATCGTGTTCGCGAAGGAGTAGACACCCTCGGTGTACTGCGAGTTCCACTGCATGGCGATCTCGACGGCGAGCATCCGCTCGCGGTCCTCGGACTCGACGTCGATGACCGTGGGGTGGATGAGCTCGCCCTTGCGGGAGTTCAGGTACTTCACGAAGTCGACGATGCCGCCCTCGTAGTGGTACTTGACCGTCCGCGCCGGTTCCGCGATGTCTTCCGGCTCCTCGCCCGTCTCCGCACCGGCGGTGGCCTTGGCCGACTCGCGCTCGTCGGTCAGCGTCAGGGTCAGGCCCTTGTTCAGGAACGCCATCTCCTGGAAGCGGCGCGAGAGCGTCTCGAACGAGTACTCCGTCGTCTCGAAGACGTCGGGGTCCGCCCAGAACGTGACCGTGGTGCCGGTCTCGGTGGTGGCCTCGTGGCGCTCCAGCGGCGCGGTGGGGACGCCCGACTTGTACTCCTGCGTCCAGCGGTAGCCGTCCGTCCTGATATCGACGGCGAGCTTGTAGGACAGCGCGTTCACCACGGAGACACCGACGCCGTGCAGACCGCCGGAGACGGCATAGCCGCCGCCGCCGAACTTGCCGCCCGCGTGCAGCACGGTGAGCACGACCTCGACGGCCGGCCTCTTCTCGACGGGGTGGATGCCCACCGGGATGCCACGGCCGTTGTCGACGACCCGTACACCGCCGTCGGGGAGGATCGTGACGTCGATCGTGTCGGCGTGGCCGGCCATGGCCTCGTCGACGGAGTTGTCGACGACCTCTTGCACGAGGTGGTGGAGGCCGCGCTCACCGGTCGAGCCGATGTACATGCCGGGGCGCTTGCGGACCGCGTCCAGACCCTCGAGGACGGTGATCGCGCTGGCGTCGTACGAGGCCGTGACCTCGCCGTTCCGACCGGCAGGGGTGGACGGAGTGTTCTCGTTGGGGTTGCCGGAATCGGCCACGAAGCGCCCTTTCTGGCACAGCACGAGCCGTTCACCGGCTAGCGGGGAGCGGCTGCGTCGTTCGGCATCTAATCGACGTGTCCCGCAACAGAAGCGGGACTGTCGACCAGTCTACCGGTATCGCTGACACTAATGGGGGTTTGCCGGTAGCTGAGTCCGCCTGTGGCGCCCTGAACCGTCGCCGTCCGACTCCCCATATCCGGGAAGGGGCTCCAAGAGGCTCACACCGGCTTTGAGCGCTTCGGCCTGTCAACCTCTCGCTACCGTGAGGGACACCTCAGCCACACCGCCCGGTTCCTCCCGTTACGGGCGGCGCGAAAAGCCGCCGGACCTCATCCGTAGGTGTCGCCCGGACCGGTACTGCCGGGCGCCCGCAGGGGGCCGTATCTCCGCTGCGGGCCACCGGGTCCCAGCACCTTGATCGCGCGGACGGTGCCGTGCCCGAGGTCTTCGTTGAGCCGGGCCACCAGCCGCGGAGCGAGCAGACGCAGTTGCGTCGCCCACGCCGTCGAGTCGCACTGCACGGTGAGCACCCGCTCGTCCGGAGCCTCGTCGTAGCGCAGCGGTACGCAGTGGTTGGCCAGGTCGCCGCCCACGATCTGCGGCCAGCGGCCCATCACCCCGCCCACGGCCGCCGGCGTCTCCCAGCCCCGCTCGGTGATCAGCCGGTTGATCGCCGCTCCCAGCGGCAGCGGGTCGCGGCCGTCCGCCCGCGCGCCCGAGCGCAGCCCGCCACCACGTCTGGCCTGCTTCTTCTGCTGGGCCGCCGCGCCGCGGGCCTTGGCCTGCTCCTTCGCGGCCCGCAGCGCCACGCGCGCCAGATCCACACCCGACGCCTCGGGTGCTCCCGTGGTCTCGGGCCCGGCCGGCCGCTGGGCTCCCTCGCTCATACCCGCTCCACCGCTCCGCCGAAGACCTCGTACCGTGCGCCCGCCAGCACGGCGGGTACGTCGTCGTCGACCGCCGCGGTCACCAGCACCTGCTCTCCGGGGGCCACCAGCTCCGCCAGCCGCTCCCGCCGCCGGGTGTCCAGCTCCGCGAAGACGTCGTCGAGTACGAGCACGGGCTCGTTGCCCTCGGCCCGCAGCAGGTCGTAGGAGGCGAGCCGCAGGGCCAGCGCGTACGACCACGACTCACCGTGGCTCGCGTAGCCCTTGGCGGGCAGTTGCCCCAGCTTCAGGACCAGCTCGTCACGGTGCGGGCCGACGAGGGTCACGCCCCGCTCGATCTCCTGCTTGCGCACCTCGGCCAGCGCCGCCGTCAGCTGCTCGGTGAGCACCTCGCGGGTGTGCGACTCCCCTGCCGGACCGGCGGAGGAACGGTACTCCAGCAGCACCGGCCCGCCTCCCGGCGCGAGCGCCTCGTACGCCTTGTCGGCCAGCGGCTGCAGGGCGGCGATCAGGTCGAGCCGCTGGGCCGTCACCTCGGCGCCCGCGCGGGCCAGGTGCTGGTCCCAGACGTCGAGTGTCGACAGGTCCATACCGCGCCCGCCGTGCCGCCGGGCCATCGCCGCCGACTTCAGGAGCGTGTTGCGCTGCTTGAGCACCCGCTCGTAGTCGGAGCGGACACCCGCCATCCGCGGCGAGCGCGCCGTGACGAGCTCGTCCAGAAAGCGCCTGCGCTCCCCGGGGTCGCCCTTCACCAGCGCCAGGTCCTCCGGGGCGAAGAGCACCGTGCGTACGATGCCCAGCACATCACGCGGTCTGACCTGCGAGGACCTGTTGATCCGCGCACGGTTCGCCTTGCCGGGGTTCAGCTCGAGCTCGACCAGTTGCGAGCGCTCCCCCTGCGTGACGGCGGCCCGGATGACCGCCCGGTCGGCCCCCATCCGCACCAACGGCGCGTCCGAGGAGACCCGGTGGCTGGCCAGGGTGGCCAGATAGCCGACGGCCTCGACGAGATTCGTCTTGCCCTGCCCGTTCGGCCCCACGAAAGCGGTGACGCCCGGATCGAGAGGGACCTCGACCCGGGCGTACGAGCGGAAGTCGGCCAGCGACAGATGCGTGACGTGCATGGTGTGCGCCGACCTTCCCCCGGCATGGCTGTGCACCGCGGTGCACAGCCTTCTGACTACTTCTTGCTCTCCACCGCGTGACCGCCGAACTGGTTGCGCAGCGCGGCGATCATCTTCATCTGCGGGGAGTCGTCCTGGCGGGACGCGAAACGGGCGAACAGCGACGCGGTGATCGCGGGCAGCGGGACGGCGTTGTCGATGGCGGCCTCGACCGTCCAACGGCCCTCGCCGGAGTCCTGCGCGTAACCGCGCAGCTGCTCGAGGTGCTCGTCCTCGTCCAGCGCGTTGACCGCGAGGTCGAGGAGCCAGGAACGGATGACCGTGCCCTCCTGCCAGGACCGGAAGACCTCGCGCACATCGGTGACCGAGTCGACCTTCTCCAGGAGTTCCCAGCCCTCGGCGTAGGCCTGCATCATCGCGTACTCGATGCCGTTGTGGACCATCTTCGCGAAGTGGCCGGCGCCCACCTTGCCCGCGTGGACGGCTCCGAACTCGCCCTCGGGCTTGAGGGCGTCGAAGATCGGCTGGACCTTGGCGACGTTCTCGGCGTCACCGCCGTACATCAGCGCATAGCCGTTCTCCAGGCCCCACACACCACCCGAGACGCCGCAGTCGACGAAGCCGATGTCCTTGAGGCCCAGCTCGACGGCGTGCTTCTCGTCGTCGGTCCAGCGGGAGTTGCCGCCGTCGACGACCACATCGCCCGGGGAGAGCAGTTCGGCAAGCTCGTCGATCGTGGACTGCGTCGCGGCCCCGGCCGGGACCATGACCCAGACGACCCGCGGGCCCTCGAGCCTGCCCACAAGCTCCTCAAGGCTGTGGACATCAGCGAGGTCCGGGTTGCGGTCGTAACCGACGACGGTGTGGCCGGCGCGGCGGATGCGCTCACGCATGTTGCCGCCCATCTTGCCGAGACCGACGAGACCGAGCTCCATCAGATGATTCCTCAATCGTTGTGTGCAGTACCTACCCGTGCCCGAGCCTACGCCGGGACACGGGTGCACACCTGTGGGGTCACGCGCTCAGAAGCCGCTGCTCAGCCGCTCAGCCGCACCGGCATGATCAGGTACTTGTACGCCTCGTCCGCCTCCGCGTCCACGGCCGGCTTGCCGCTCAGCAGCGCCGGCTTGGTGGAGGTGGTGAACGACAGCTGGGCGACGGGCGAGTCGATCGCGCTCAGACCGTCCAGAAGGAACGTCGGGTTGAAGGCGATCGAGATGTCGTCGCCCTCCAGCTGCGCGTCGACCCGCTCCACAGCCTGTGCGTCGTCGCTGGAGCCGGCCTCGAGGATCAGCACGCCCTGCTCGAAGCTGAGCCGCACCGGGGTGTTCCGCTCGGCGACGAGGGCCACGCGCTTGACGGCCTCGACGAACGGCGCCGTCTCGATGACGGCCACCGAGTTGAACTCGGTCGGGAACAGGGTGCGGTACTTGGGCAGGTCGCCCTCGAGCAGCCGGGTCGTGGTCCGCCGGCCGGCGCCCTCGAAACCGATCAGGCCCTCACCGGCTCCGGAGCCGGACAGCGCCAGGGTGACCGTGTCGCCGCTCGTGAGCGCCTTGGCCGTGTCCAGGAGCGTCTTGGCGGGCACCAGGGCGACGGCCGAGGCGTCCGGGTTCTCCGGCTTCCACAGGAACTCGCGGACCGCGAAGCGGTAGCGGTCGGTCGAGGCCAGGGTGACGCTGTCGCCCTCGATCTCGATCCGCACACCCGTCAGCACCGGGAGGGTGTCGTCGCGGCCGGCGGCGATGGCGACCTGTGCCGCGGCGGAGGCGAAGACCTCGCCGGGCACGGTGCCGGTCGCGGTCGGCATCTGCGGCAGGGCCGGGTACTCCTCCACGGGAAGGGTGTGGAGGGTGAACCGGGAGGAGCCGCAGACCACGGTCGCCCGTACACCGTCTGTGGAAATCTCCACCGGCCGGTTGGGGAGGGCGCGGCAGATGTCGGCGAGGAGACGACCGGAGACCAGGACGGTGCCGTCCTCGTCGACCTCCGCCTCCACCGAGACCCGCGCCGAGACCTCGTAGTCGAAGCTCGAGAAGCTGACCGCGCCGTCCTCCGCCTTCAGAAGAAGGCCCGCAAGAACGGGCGCCGGCGGGCGGGCCGGGAGGCTGCGGGCCACCCAGGCCACCGCCTCCGCGAGTACATCGCGCTCCACCCGGATCTTCACCCGAACCGCCTCCTGCTGTTGCTGCTGGCTCGCCCTGCTGGCCTTCGTCGTCGGCTTGATGCCGGGGACCAGTCTGACGCACGGCGGGGACAGTCGGTGCGGGTCGGGGTCAAGTCGCTGCGAGAGGCACGGGGCGGTCCGGGGCCGAGTTGTGCACAGGGCCCACTTCCAAACGAATTCCGGGCTAACTATGAGTGGCAGTAGTAGTAGGGCCTGTGGAAACCGTGGATAACGTCGTTTACGCAGGTCAGACCCGTTTTTTTGTCCACCGGGCCTGTGGGCGGAGCCGGTGGACAACCCCGGTCTTCTGTGGACGCCGAAAAGTTCTGCACACCCGGTGCACAGCCAGGGGCCACTTCTCCCCAGTGCCGTCCCCAGCTTTACCCACGTTCCCCACAGGCCAATCGACGCCCTTGGTGTGACGGCTTTCACTCGACGCGGTGAGCGGGTGTGTTTCGTTGCCGAACAGTGGACAGGGGTGTGGAGAAGCTGTGGGCAACGAACCGCTGCCTGTGGGCCGCCGGTGGACAACGTTGATCACAGCCTGTGGACAGTTTCTGTGTCCACAGGCTGTGGAGGCCGGTTGACCACAAATCCCCAAGGCACTGACCTGGGAGGACAGTCTGACCACCGGTGCGGCTGTGGACCGTTTCTGGACAACTTCCCAGTCCCCAGGCTGTGGAGGGAAGATTCTCCCCACATCTGTGGAGAACGGCCCGACCGCCACTCGAATTCGAACACGGCCGGCGCCCGGAAACGGCGGAGGGCGCCCCGGGAACACGTCCCGGGGCGCCCTCAGGTGCCGTGGCGGCGGCTCGTCAGCCGTTCTTGATGCGGTTGGTGAGCTCGGTGACCTGGTTGTAGATGGACCGCCGCTCCGCCATCAACGCACGGATCTTCCGGTCGGCGTGCATCACCGTCGTATGGTCGCGGCCGCCGAACTGCGCACCGATCTTCGGCAGCGAGAGGTCGGTGAGCTCCCGGCACAGATACATGGCGATCTGCCGCGCCGTCACGAGCACACGGCTGCGGGACGACCCGCAGAGGTCCTCCACTGTGAGCCCGAAGTAGTCCGCGGTGGCCGCCATGATGGCGCTCGCCGTGATCTCCGGGGCCGCGTCCTCCCCGCCGGGGATCAGGTCCTTCAGGACGATCTCGGTGAGCCCCAGATCCACGGGCTGCCGGTTGAGCGACGCGAACGCCGTCACCCGGATCAGCGCGCCCTCGAGCTCCCGGATGTTGCGGGAGATACGGGAGGCGATGAATTCCAGCACCTCCGGCGGGGCGTTGAGCTGCTCCTGGACGGCCTTCTTCCGGAGGATCGCGATACGCGTCTCAAGCTCCGGCGGCTGCACATCCGTGGTCAGACCCCACTCGAAGCGGTTGCGGAGCCGGTCCTCCAGGGTCATGAGCTGCTTGGGCGGCCGGTCCGAGGACAGGACGATCTGCTTGTTGGCGTTGTGGAGGGTGTTGAAGGTGTGGAAGAACTCCTCCTGCGTCGACTCCTTGCTCGCCAGGAACTGGATGTCGTCGACGAGAAGGATGTCGACGTCCCGGTAGCGCTTGCGGAAGGTGTCGCCCTTGCCGTCGCGAATGGAGTTGATGAACTCGTTGGTGAACTCCTCCGAGCTCACGTACCGCACCCGGGTTCCCGGGTAGAGGCTGCGGGCGTAGTGCCCGATCGCGTGCAGCAGGTGCGTCTTGCCGAGGCCCGACTCCCCATAGATGAAGAGGGGGTTGTACGCCTTGGCCGGCGCCTCGGCGACCGCCACGGCGGCCGCGTGGGCGAACCGGTTGGAGGCGCCGATGACGAAGGTGTCGAAGAGGTACTTGGGGTTCAGGCGGGCATGCGGCTCACCGGGACCGGGCGCCGGCGCGGGCTGGGCGCCCAGCGGGCCGGGCGCCCCCGAGGGGCCGCCGCGGTGCCGGCCCTGCGGTTCGGCCATGGAATGACGCTCCGGCCGGGAGTCGTACTGCCGGCGCTCCGGCGGCTGCGGCGAGCGGTAGTCGTGCTGCTGCGGGGCCGAGGCGTAGGGGTCCCTGTCCTGGAAGCCGCCGAGGCGCGGCTGCTGCCACGACAGGTCCTCCTGGGTGCGCGGCCAGGAGCCGGGCTCGGGACGCTGCTGGTACTCCGGGTATGCGGGCCGCGCCGTGGGGAGGCCGTCGTCCGAGGGCCGGTGCCCGTAGCTGTCGTAGGGGTCGCCCTGCCGGTGGTCGTCGTGCTGCGGGCCCTGGTACCGGGACTGCTGCTGGGAAGGCGGCGACTGGGGGCCGGGCCCCTCACCGACGGTGTCGTCCACGGTGATCGCGATCCGGATCGGGCGGCCGCACTCACGGCTCAGGGTCTCGCTGATGAGAGGCGCCAGCCGGCCCTCGAGGACCCGCTTGCCCCATTCGTTGGGGACGGCGAGCAGGGCGGTGTCGGCGACCAGGGCGAGCGGCTGGCAGCGCTCGATCCACTGTTTGTCCTTCGGTTCCACGCCCTGCTGCCCCTCGTCGAGGAGATGCTCGAGCACTCGTGGCCACACTGCGGCAAGATCGGCAGGTACGTCAGCCACAAGGCACGCTCTCTCACAGGTCCCACGAATGTGTGGTTCTCGGGACGGGATGGGAAGACAGGCAGGAAAAGAATGCGAGTTCAGCCACGGTAGTCAGGCCGACCCGCGTGGTTCAAGTTGTTGTCCACAGCCTGTGCACAGTGGACCACGGTCTCGGCCTGGTTTGACCGGATGGCGCGGCCCCGCGTACCGTGACCAGGTCGAGTTGTCGATGGCTGCTGCCGCCTGCCTCCGATGGGCAAAGATCACGATCTGTGGTTGTGAAGCGGTGCACTCGGGCGTAAACGCGAGCTACTCGTGGGCGCACGGTGACAGCCAGGCGATGTCCCGCCGTCTACGAATCATTTCTGGAGCCCCCGAGTGAGCAAGCGCACCTTCCAGCCGAACAACCGTCGTCGCGCGAAGACCCACGGTTTCCGCCTGCGCATGCGTACCCGTGCCGGTCGCGCCATCCTGGCGAACCGTCGTGGCAAGGGTCGCACCAACCTGTCCGCCTGATCGCGTACAGGGCATGACGTGCTGCCTACCGAGAACCGGCTGAGGCGGCGCGAGGACTTCGCGACTGCGGTACGGCGAGGGCGCAGGGCAGGCCGCCCGCTCCTCGTCGTCCACCTTCGCAGCGGCACAACGGACCCGCACGCGCCTGGGGAGAGCGCCTCCCCGACGTGTGCGGGTTTCGTCGTGAGCAAGGCCGTGGGCGGTGCTGTCGTCCGCAACAAGGTCAAGCGGAGACTGCGCCATCTCATGCGCGATCGGCTCTCCGAGCTGCCCCCCGGTAGCCTGGTGGTCGTACGGGCGCTGCCCGGCGCGGGTGACGCCGAACATGCTCAGCTGGCCCGAGACCTGGACGCCGCTCTGCAGCGGCTGCTGGGAGGGGGCGTGCGATGAAGTACCCGCTGCTGGCTCTGATCAAGATCTATCAGTGGACGATCAGCCCGCTGCTGGGGCCCGTCTGCAGGTACTACCCCTCGTGCTCCCACTACGGATACACAGCCATCGACCGGCACGGCGCGGTCAAGGGCACAGTACTGACCGCCTGGCGCATCCTGCGGTGCAACCCGTGGTCGCCGGGCGGCGTGGACTACGTGCCCGAGCGCAAGCGCCCGCGGTGGCACGAAATGCTGCGCAACGCCTTGCGCGGCGACAGCAAGGGCGGGGACTCCGCCGCTGATGTGCCTGCCCCGGGGGCTGCCTCCGCATCCCAGGGCCCGGCCGCAGAGACCTCGTCCAATGCTCAAGGAGCCTGATTAGTGGACACGATTGCCAGTCTGTTCAGTTTTATCACCACGCCTGTCTCGTGGATCATCGTCCAGTTCCACAGTCTCTACGGGGCGATCTTCGGCCCTGACACGGGATGGGCCTGGGGACTGTCCATCGTGTCGCTGGTGATCCTGATCCGGATCTGTCTGATCCCGCTCTTCGTGAAGCAGATCAAGTCGACCCGGAACATGCAGGCGCTCCAGCCGAAGATGAAGGCGATCCAGGAGCGCTACAAGAACGACAAACAGCGTCAGTCCGAAGAGATGATGAAGCTGTACAAGGAGACGGGCACCAACCCGCTCTCCTCGTGCCTTCCCATCCTGGCGCAGTCGCCGTTCTTCTTCGCGCTCTACCACGTGCTCAGCAAGATCGCCTCGGGTCAGGAGATCGGTGTCCTCAACAAGGACCTCGTGAGCAGTGCGCGTGAGGCGCACATCTTCGGTGCTCCCATCGCCGCCAAGTTCATGGACGACCCGTCGAAGGTCGAGGCGCTCAACGCCTCACTGACCGACGTGCGCATCGTCACCGCGATCATGATCATCATGATGTCGGCGTCGCAGTTCTACACGCAGCGCCAGCTGATGCAGAAGAACGTCGACCTCACGGTCAAGACCCCGTACATGCAGCAGCAGAAGATGCTGATGTACATCTTCCCGGTCATCTTCGCCGTGATGGGCATCAACTTCCCCGTCGGTGTCCTCGTCTACTGGCTGACCACCAACGTGTGGACCATGGGCCAGCAGATGTACGTGATCAACCAGAACCCCACGCCGGGCAGCAAGGCCCAGGACCAGTACCTGCAGCGTCTGCTGAAGAGCGTCACGTCCCAGGGTGAGGTCCGTTCGCGGCGCAAGCGCACCGTCGTCCAGGCGATCGTCGCCAAGGGCACGGACCGCAACGACAACGAGCGCCGGTTCATCACCGGTCTCGCCAAGGCCGGCCTGGCCGCGCAGGCGGACGGCTCGGTGATCAAGAGCGAGACCGCCGTGGCCGAGGCCGAGGGCGGTGCCGCCCAGAAGCGCCAGCAGCCCAAGCGCCAGACCAAGTCCAAGCGCCAGGCGGCCACGACCCAGACCGGTGTGGACAAGCCCGCCGGCGGCACCGGCGCTGCGGCGAAGACGTCCCTGGAGAAGGACAAGCCCGCCGCGGGGCGTGCCCGAGCAGGCTCCTCGCAGGGTGATGCCAAGCCGAACACGGGCGGCGGCAAGGCCGCCGGTTCCGCACGCCAGCCCAAGTCGGGACAGCGCAAGGGTCCGCAGCGGCCCAAGCACCCGTCGTCCAAGAAGTAAAAAGGAGTCCATCCGTGACGGAAGGCACCATCTCCGCTGCCGCAGAGGGTGGCGACACCCTGACCCGCCTCGAGCAGGAAGGGGAGATCGCGGCAGATTACCTCGAGGGCCTGCTCGACATCGCCGACCTCGACGGCGACATCGACATGGACGTCGAGGCCGACCGGGCCGCGGTCTCCATCATCAGCGACACGGCCAGCCGCGATCTGCAGAAGCTTGTGGGCAGGGACGGCGAGGTGCTGGAGGCGCTGCAGGAGCTGACGCGCCTCGCTGTGCTCCGGGAAACGGGCGACCGTTGCCGGCTCATGCTGGACATCGCCGGCTTCCGGGCGAAGAAGCGCACCGAGCTGGCCGAGCTCGGCGGCAAGGCGGCGTCCGAGGTGAAGGCCACCGGCGAGCCGGTGCAGCTGGACCCGATGACGCCCTTCGAGCGCAAGGTCGTCCACGACGCCGTCGCGGCGGCGGGTCTGCGCAGTGAGTCCGAGGGCGAGGAGCCGCAGCGCTTCGTCGTCGTACTTCCTGCCTGACCGCTTTGTTCTGTCGGCCCCGTCTGTTCGCAGGCGGGGCCGATCTTTGTCAGCCTGTTAGTCAGCCACCACAGTCCACATTGCGGCAGTGCGGCAGTGCGGTACGGAAGGACGGTCCTCGTGACGGAGGCAGCACAGCTTCCCCAGGCGCCCGAGGCGGCACGGAAGGTGTTCGGTGAGTACTTTCCAGCGGCCGTGCGGTACGCGGAGCTGCTCGCGGACGCCGGGGTCAAGCGCGGCCTGATCGGTCCTCGCGAGGTGCCGCGACTGTGGGAGCGGCATCTGTTGAACTGCGCCGTCCTCTCGGAAGTGGTGCCGGAGGGCGTCACGGTCTGCGACGTCGGCTCCGGAGCCGGGCTTCCCGGCATCCCCCTGGCGCTGGTGCGGCCCGACCTGAAGATCACCCTGCTCGAACCGCTGCTCCGCCGGACGAACTTCCTGCAGGAAGTGGTGGAGCTGCTGGGCCTGGACCACGTGACGGTGGTGCGGGGGCGGGCCGAGGAGGTCCTCGGGAAGCTGACTCCGGTGCATGTGGTGACCGCCCGAGCAGTGGCTCCCCTGGACCGGCTCGCCGGCTGGGGTGTCCCTCTGCTGCGCCCCTACGGCGAGATGCTGGCACTCAAGGGCGACACAGCGGAGGAAGAGATCCAGGGGGCCAGGGCCGCACTCAGCAAGCTGGGTGTGGTGGAGACCTCGGTCCTTCAGGTCGGGGAAGGGCTTGTCGATCCGTTGTCCACTGTCGTGCGGGTCGAGGTCGGGGAGAGTCCGGGCGGTGTGAGGTTCGCCGCAAAGCGGGCCAAGGCGGCTCGGACGAGTCGTACCCGCCGTCGCCGCTGAGCCATACACGTAGCCATACGTACTGATTTCGGAGTGTCGTCCCGGTCTGGTCGTGCGGCCTGTGCATCGTGTTTCACGTGAAACGTCGCTCACTGCTGCAGGGAATCATCAGCCGCGGCCGTGCGGCCGCCCCGTCGAAGGGCCGCAAGCCCCTCTTGCGGGCTACGGATTTGTCCACAGGCGTGGATTCGTCCACAGAACCACGGGCCTCGCTGGTTCACGACCCCGAAAGCATGGCACGCTCTGTTCATTGCGAGCCTGATGTCGAGGAGAGTGAATCCTTGCGGTCCGACGCCAACATCGCGGGACCGATGACCGATCCGGTCCCCGGTCCCCGTACCGAGTCCACGGGGGAGGACGTTTCACGTGAAACACCGCCGCCCATGGACGACACCCCCATCGGCCGTGCTGCTCAGCTGGCCGTGGAGGCGCTGGGGCGTGCAGGTGAGGGTCTGCCCCGACCTGAGCAGACGCGCGTCATGGTTGTCGCCAACCAGAAGGGCGGCGTGGGAAAGACCACTACCACGGTCAATCTCGCCGCTTCGCTCGCGCTCCACGGCGCGCGTGTACTTGTGGTCGATCTGGATCCGCAGGGCAATGCCTCTACGGCTCTGGGAATCGATCACCACGCCGAGGTTCCCTCGATCTATGACGTCCTGGTGGAGAGCCGGCCTCTCTCCGAAGTGGTCCAACCCGTCCCGGACGTCGAAGGACTCTTCTGCGCCCCCGCCACCATCGATCTCGCCGGTGCGGAGATCGAGCTGGTGTCGCTGGTGGCGCGGGAGAGCAGACTGCAGCGGGCGATCCAGGCCTACGAGCAGCCGCTGGACTACATCCTCATCGACTGTCCCCCCTCGCTGGGTCTGCTGACGGTCAATGCCCTCGTGGCAGGTGCGGAGGTGCTGATCCCCATCCAGTGCGAGTACTACGCGCTGGAAGGGCTCGGGCAGTTGCTGCGCAACGTGGACCTGGTGCGCGGTCACCTCAACCCCACGCTGCATGTCTCGACCATCCTGCTCACCATGTACGACGGCAGGACGAGGCTCGCCTCGCAGGTCGCGGAGGAGGTGCGCACCCACTTCGGCGAGGAGGTCCTGCGCACGAGTATCCCGCGCTCGGTGCGTATCTCGGAGGCGCCGAGTTATGGGCAGACGGTGCTGACCTATGATCCGGGGTCCAGCGGCTCCCTGTCGTATCTCGAGGCGGCCCGGGAGATCGCTCTGCGGGGGGTCGGGATCCACTACGACCCGCAGCATGCCCACACGGGCCGGAACAGCCAGCAGAACATGTCGGAGGGGATCCAGTGAGCGAGCGACGTAGAGGATTGGGGCGTGGGCTCGGTGCGCTGATTCCTGCCGCTCCGCAGGAGAAGCAGCCGGATGCCCAGGGGGCCTCGGCCCCTGCAGGGGCCTCTCCCGTGCTGACTGCGGAGAGAGGGGTGGCGGCGGCCAAGGTCGCCACGCTGCCGGCCGCATCGGCGCCGCCCGAGGTACCCGCTCCCTCTCCCGAGGGGGAAGCTGCCGCCGACCAGGCGATCACCCCGGCAGGCGCCCACTTTGCCGAGGTGCCGCTCGGCTCGATCACCCCGAACCCGCGTCAGCCGCGTGAGGTGTTCGACGAGGACGCTCTGGCGGAACTCGTCACCTCCATCAAGGAAGTCGGGCTTCTCCAGCCGGTCGTCGTCCGACAGCTCGGTCCGAACCGCTACGAGCTCATCATGGGCGAGCGCCGCTGGCGCGCGTGCCGCGAGGCCGGGCTCGAGCGGATCCCCGCGATCGTCCGGGACACCGACGACGAGAAGCTCCTCCTGGACGCCCTCCTGGAGAACCTGCACCGGGCTCAGCTGAACCCGCTGGAAGAGGCGGCCGCCTACGACCAGCTGCTGAAGGACTTCAACTGCACGCACGACCAACTGGCGGACCGGATCGGCCGGTCCCGTCCCCAGGTGTCCAACACGCTCCGGCTGCTGAGGCTTTCCCCGCCGGTTCAGCGGCGGGTTGCCGCGGGCGTGCTGTCGGCAGGCCATGCTCGTGCCCTGCTCTCCGTGGACGACTCGGACGAGCAGGACCGGCTGGCCCACCGGATCGTCGCGGAAGGCCTGTCGGTCCGGGCGGTCGAGGAGATCGTGACGCTCCTCAACTCGAACCCGCAGAGCTCACCCAAGCCCAAGGGCCCCCGAGCCGGCGCGCGGCTGTCCCCGGCGCTGTCGGATCTGGCCTCTCGGCTCTCCGACCGCTTCGAGACGCGCGTGAAGGTCGACCTCGGTCAGAAGAAGGGCAAGATCGTCGTCGAGTTCGCCTCGATGGAGGACCTCGAGCGCATCCTCGGCACCTTGGCGCCCGGTGAGGGGCGTGTTCTGGAGAAGAGTCTCGGCGAGGATCCGGAAGAGGACCCGGACGCCTGAGTTCACCGGTCGGTGTTCTCGACAGGGGCGGGTCGCGTTCCGTACTCCGGAACGCGACCCGCCCTTTGCCTTGGTGCGGTATCGGTGCCGGGGCTGCGTGGATACGATGCGTTCTGGTATGACACATCCACCTTGAGCCACTTCGGAGAGAAGGCGACGGCCATGCGATCGGTGAGCTACGGCCAACTGGTGACAGCAGGCCTTGGGCTTGGGGCGGTGGGTGGCTTTGTCAGCAGCCTGCTCCTCGAGAGGAGCGCGCTGGCGGTCGCTCGCAGTGCGGCAGACGAGGGAAGAGAGGAACAGCCTCCATGGGGCGTCGGCTCGTACCGCTCACGCTGGACAACCTTCCGGACCTTCCCAAGCGTTGTCGGGCGTGTGTCTTCTGGGAACTCGATCCGGTCAGCGGTGAGGCTGCGGTAAAGGCCGGAACTCCCGAGCTCGAGAAAGAGGCATGGATCTCGGCCGTGCTCCTCGAGTGGGGTTCCTGCGGCCGGGTCGTCTACGTCGATGACGTTCCCGTCGGCTTCGTTCTTTACGCTCCGCCGGCCTATGTGCCCCGGTCCATGGCCTTCCCGACGAGTCCCGTGGCAGCGGACGCGGTGCAGTTGATGACGGCATGGATCATGCCCGGCTACCAGGGGCAGGGGCTGGGCCGGGTCATTGTCCAGACGGTCGCCAAGGATCTGCTGCGGCGAGGGTTCCGGGCCATCGAGGCGTTCGGCGACGCTCGGTGGAAGGAGCCGGCCTGCGTGCTGCCGGCCGACCATCTCCTCGCCGTCGGCTTCAAGACCGTGCGCCCGCATCCGACGTACCCGCGTCTGCGGTTGGAGCTGCGGACGACGCTCTCGTGGAAAGAAGACGTGGAGCTGGCGCTGGACCGCCTGTTGGGAGCTGTGCAGAAGGAGCCGGCGCTCCGGCCACTCTGACTGTGGACAATGAATGGGCCCGCCCCCCGAGGGGGACGGGCCCATTCATGTTTCACGTGAAACAGTGGAGCCGCGCCTACTCTCCGATGAAGCCCTCGAGGTCACGCACGATCGCGGCCTTCGGCTTGGCACCGACGATGGTCTTGGCGACCTCACCGTTCTGGTAAACGTTCAGCGTCGGGATCGACATGACGCCGTACTTGGCTGCGGTCGCCGGGTTCTCATCGATGTTGAGCTTCACGATCTGGATCTTGTCGCCGTGCTCGGCCGCGATGGCTTCGAGGGACGGCGCGATCTGGCGGCAGGGGCCGCACCAGGCTGCCCAGAAGTCCACCAGCACGGGCTTGTCGCTCTTGAGGACGTCCTCCTCGAAGGAGTCGTCAGTCACGTTCTTCAGGGCGCCGGCCACGGCGGCCTCCTTAACTCTCTGCGGGGTGTGGGGTGAGTGGATCCGGGAGTCAGACCACGGGGGTCTTCTCGGGCTCGGCAGCCTTCTCGCTGTCCGAGAGGGCGGCCAGGAAGCGCTCGGCGTCCAGGGCCGCGGCGCAGCCGGTGCCCGCGGCGGTGATGGCCTGACGGTAGGTGTGGTCGACGACGTCGCCGGCGGCGAACACTCCGGGGAGGTTGGTGCGCGTCGAAGGAGCCTCGACCTTGAGGTACCCCTCGCCGTCCAGCTCGAGCTGTCCCTTGAACAGCTCGGTCCGGGGGTCGTGGCCCACCGCGATGAAGAGGCCGGTCACCGCGAGCGGCGACTTCTCGGACGTCTGTGTGTTGTTGAGCGTCAGACCCGTGAGCTTCGGGTCGCCGTGGATCTCCGCGACCTCGCTGTTCCAGGCGAAGGAGATCTTCGGGTCGGCGAACGCGCGCTCCTGCATGGCCTTGGAGGCCCGCAGGGTGTCGCGGCGGTGGATGATCGTGACCGACTTGGCGAAGCGGGAGAGGAAGGTGGCTTCCTCCATAGCCGTGTCGCCGCCGCCGACGACGGCGATGTCCTGGTCCTTGAAGAAGAAGCCGTCGCAGGTCGCGCACCAGGAGACGCCGCGGCCGGACAGCATGTCCTCGTTGGGCAGACCCAGCTTGCGGTGCTGCGAACCGGTGGTGACGATCACGGCCTTGGCGCGGTGCACGGTGCCGGCGGTGTCGGTCACGGTCTTGATGTCACCGGTCAGGTCGACCGACACGATGTCGTCGGGGACGAGTTCGGCGCCGAAACGCTCCGCCTGGGCCCGCATGTTGTCCATGAGGTCCGGCCCCATGATGCCGTCGCGGAAGCCGGGGAAGTTCTCCACATCGGTCGTGTTCATCAGCGCACCGCCGGCGGTGACAGCGCCCTCGAACACCAGCGGCTGGAGCGATGCCCGCGCGGTGTACAGCGCGGCTGTATACCCCGCGGGACCGGAACCGATGATGATCACATTACGGACGTCGCTCACGGGTTTCTTCCTCGTCTCTGCAGACTGCCAACTGCCTACGGGGCGGTTTCAGGACTCTCACCCCACCCAACGGATCCTACGGGGCGTGCATTCCCGTAAAACCGGAGCGGCACCGGCGACATCGCGGACTGTGTCAGGAACGAGGGAAGGACTGCGTGAGAAGCAGCTCGCCCGTGGGGTCGGCCGGGCGGTCGACACAGTCGGCGTCGATGACATACGCCTGGACCCGGGTGCTGTCCTTGGGGTGTGCCATGAGGACGAGATAGGCGGTTGCGCCTTCGTAGGTCCCCTGTTCGACAGCGATCGGGGAATCGGCCCGTCCTGTCCCCTGCTGGACGCAGTCAGGTACAGCGGCGTCCGGACTGCTCTTCGGAGAGACGTCCGTCGGAGCGCTGTCCTGGGAAGGCGCCTTCTCGATCCTCGGCGCGGCCTCCTGCGTGGGTGCGGCCGCCAGCAGAGCGTGGACACGGCTGTCGAGAGCGCTGCCGGAGAACTCCGCGCCGCCACTGGTCGCCGCGCTCACGCTCGATTCCTTCTGGGCGGTCGCGGCATCGTCGCTGGAGCTTGTCTGCACCGACTGCAGGAACATCACGCTGACACCCACGGCAGCGGCACCGAGAACGGCGCTGAGGACGGTGGTGCGGCGACGGCGCGCCTTGCCCTTCCGCCCCGGACCGGTCGCGGCTCGCGGGTGCCCTGCCGGCCGGCCGGACACGGCCGGCTGCTCCGCTGCGAGAGGAGGCAGCACTGTTTCACGTGAAACGGGATCGGCTTCACCGCGGGCGGTGGAGTCGAGCAGAGCTTCAGCGGCCAGAGCGGCGTCGATGCGGCCCGCGATCTCGGCCGGCATACGTGGAGGACCCGGCAGCGTGCCCAGCAGGCCACGGATCTCTCCCAGGGACGTCTGCACGTCCGAGCAGAGCCCGCAGTCGTCGAGGTGCCGCCGCACCTCCGCGGTACGGGACGCAGGGAGGATGCCTTCGGTGAGGTCGGAGAGTTCCGAGACGTCCGGGTGCCCAGTTGTGTCGGCCCTGCCGGTCGAGGATGTCACGCGCGCCCACCTCCGCCCTTCACTGCCGCAGGGTCACTCGGCCCTGTCTCTCTTGGTCCCGACGCCGGTGGGACGGATGTCCCCGGCGTCCGGTTCCTTCCCACGCCGACCTCGCTGTTATCCCCGTCCTGACCACGCAGATGCCTGAGCATCGGCAGGAGGCGGGCCCGGCCCCGGGCACAGCGGCTTTTCACCGTTCCGGTCGGTACCCCCAGGACGCGCGCGGCCTCGGCGACCGGGTAGCCCTGCATGTCCACGAGCACGAGGGCGGCGCGCTGGTCCACCGGGAGTTTGGCGAGGGCGGCCAGCAGCTCGCGATGAAGGTCGTGACGCTCGGCGGGCGCCTCTGCCGACTCGTGCGGCTCCAGGAGCTGCTCCAGACGCTCCGCGTCGTCGACAGGTGAGGTTCTGCGGGAGGCGGCCTTCCGGGCCCGGTCCAGACATGCGTTGACGGTGATGCGGTGCAGCCATGTGGTGACGGCGGCCTGGCCCCGGAAGGTGTGGGCCGCGCGGAAGGCCGAGACCAGGGCGTCCTGGACGGCGTCGGCCGCCTCCTCGCGGTCCCCCAGGGTGCGCAGGGCGACGGCCCACAGTCTGTCGCGGTGGCGTCGGACGAGTTCACCGAAGGCGTCGGGGTCACCGGCGACGTGGCGTGCCAGAAGATCCTGGTCGCTTGCGTCGCCGAGCGTCGCGTTGTCCAACGGTGAGCCCCCTCCCCGTTTCGTCGGTGCGGCTGTCCGTCAGCCTGTGAACGTCACGTTCTCGATGCCCTGCTTGTGTCCGGCGCCGTTGTACCCGTCCTGCGCGGAGTAGGGCATAGCGGTCATCCACAACAGTACGTACCGGCTCTTGGTGGCCTTCTGGGCCGTCAGTGTGAGATCGGTTCCGTTGGTCTGACCGGTGGCGATCTTCTCCATCGAGTCGACGGAACCGGACGGCGACAGGGAGTCGACCGCGTAGAGAGTCATCGTGGTGTGGTTGCCGCCGTAGCGCAACGCTATGGAAGCACCGGAGACCTCCTTGTCGGACCCCAGGTCGTAGACGATGCCCACGCCCTTCTTGACCGCGGGCACCAGCTCCGGCCCGTCCACGAAGTACCCGGTGCGCCAGTCGCTCGCCGTGTCGTCGTCATAGGTGGCATCCACCTTGGCCGCGTTCTGCGGCCTGCCGTCCGGCGCGTACTCCTGGGCGCCCTGGATCGCCAGAGGCTCGGGCGCCTTGGGCTTGTCGTCGTTTCCTTCGGAGCCCGCGGTCTCCGAGGTCTTGGGCTCTTCCCTGGAGTTCCGGTCGTCCAGCAGCTTGTCGGCGATCTGCCAGCTGCCGAGACCCAGGGCCGCGATGAGCAGCGCGGAGACGGCCCACTTGAGAGCCTTGCCGGTGCGGGTCTGCAGGGGCGGGGGCGGCGTGGGCGTCTGCTGGGTGGTGGCTGGCGCCCCCGGCCTGTTCACCGGCCGCCCGTGGTTCACCTGCTGGTATGTGGTGCGCTGATACTCGGGCGGTGCGGTGAAGGACGGCTCCGGCGGCCGGATGCGCGGCATCGCGGCCACGGCCTTGGCCAGTTCGTCGGGTGTGGTGCACGGGGGTTCCTCGCGGGACGCCGTGGCACCGTCGTTGATCAGGGCGCGCATGGCGAGCTCGGAGAGGCCTCGGTGCACGCCGGCCCGCACCTGGTCGGGCGCGACCAGGCCGACTCCCTTGGGCAGCCCGGAGAGGCCGTACGCGTCGGTCTCGTAGGGCCAGCGCTGGGTCAGGGCGGCGTACAGCAGGGCGCCGATCGCTTCGGTGTCCGCGCGTTGAGGGCCGTCGGAGGAGATGCCGCGCAGGGCGGCGTTCACCGCCAGGCCGCGGATCCGGTACTGGCCCGTGGAGGTGCGCAGCACGGCCCCCGGCGTGAGCCTCAGGTGGGCGAGGCCCTCGCGGTGGGCGGCGGCCATGGCCTGGGAGATCTGGTCGACGAGCTGGTAGGCGTCGTGCGGCTCGAACGGTCCGGCGGCCAGCAGAGCGGTGAGCTCGACGGCGTCGGGGAGCCACTCGTGCACGACGTACACGAGGTCGTTCTCTTCGACGGCGTCCAGCACTTGGACGAACCGGGGGTCGCCCAGCAGTGCCGAGGAACGGGCCGCTGCCAGGACGGAGCGCGCCCGGGGGTGGTCGGACGGAAGGATGTGCACGCCGACGGCGCGCCGCAGTTTCTCGTCGACCGCACGCCAACTGCTGAAACCGTCCAGTCGGGTGACGCACTCCTCGAGCCGGTAGCGTCTGGCGAGCTTGTGACCGCTGTGGAGTTCGGGCGTGGAGTGGGGCGGTCGGCCGCCCTGCTGTTCACCGTCCTGTTCCGGCGTCTCCTTCCGCGTCGCGCTTCCGGAGTCCGCCGTAGGGGACTTCGCCGTCTGGGATTCCGCCGCCCCGTCGGTCGTGGCCTTGCCCGCCTTGGCGGTCAGCGGTTCGTCCCCGCCGTTGTCGGCCACGTCGACGGCAGCCGTGCTACGTTCCGCCACCGTCGTTCCTGCCTCCCCATCCGTTGCGCCATGGTCCAACAGCCATGCCAATTGTGCCCACAGTCCGACGCTATGCACGACACACGGGGTCCGACGATGGTTGTGCGGGACTCGTTCGACGCAGTCTGCCCTGTGTCGTTTCCGCAGGCCTAGCGGCCGAGACGGCCACGCACCATTCCGACCATGGCGTTGAGTTCCTCGATGCGCATCCGCCGGGCGGCCACGAAGAAGACGCCCATGAGCACCACACCGCCGACCACCAGCGCCACCAGCGAGCCGCCGGCACCGCTGCCGAGGGCCATGAGCACACCATAGGCAGCGGCCCCGGCGACCACTGCCGCGGGCACGGAGGCCATGGAGAGCCGGGCGTAGGTACGCATGACGTGGGAACCGTCCAGATCGCCGCCGAGGCGGTTCTTGAGCCTCCGCCAGGCGACGCCCACGCCGACCGCGTAGGCGAGACCGTAGGAGGCGGCCATGCCGACGACGGCCCACCGGGCGGGCAGCAGCACGTAACACAGCGCCGAGGCGCTTGCGTTGACGACGGCGACGATGACCGTGTTGTAGAAGGGCGTCCGGGTGTCCTCGTAGGCGTAGAAGCCGCGCAGCACCACGTACTGCACGGAGTACGGGATCAGGCCGAGACCGAAGGCCATCAGGATGAAGCCCATGCCCCGGGCGGCCTCGAGACCGGTGGAGGCGAACAGCAGCGTGGACATCGGGAGACCGAGCGCCAGGAAGGCGAACGAGACCGGGACGATGGCGACGGCGGAGTTGCGCAGACCCTGCGAGATGTCGTCGCGTACGGCGCCGGGGTCGTTGTCGTGGGCGGCACGGGAGATCCGGGGCAGCAGCGCCGCCATCACCGAGACGGTGATGATGGCCTGCGGCATGCCCCAGATCAGCTGGGCGTTGGTGTAGGCGATGAAACCGGCGCCCTCGGCGCCGGAGGCCTTTCCGGCCGCCGTGGCGAGCTGGGTGACGACCAGTACACCCGCCTGGTTCGCAAGGACGAAGAGCACGGTCCACTTCGCCAGCTTCACGGTCTTGCCGAGCCCGTGCCCCTTCCAGTCGAACCGCGGGCGGAAGCGGAAACCGGTCTCGCGCAGGTACGGGATCATGGCCAGCGCCTGGACGACCAGCCCGAGCAGCGTTCCGACGCCGAGCAGCCGGACACCCTCCGGCGGAATCGTCTGCACACCCATCTGGGACTCGGCCGAGGTGCCGTAGACCCAGATGAAGAGCCCGAACGTCGTGATCATGACGATGTTGTTCAGGACCGGGGTCCACATCATCGCGCCGAACTTGCCGCGGGCGTTGAGGATCTGTCCCATGACCACGTGGATGCCCATGAAGAAGATCGTGGGCAGGCAGTAGCGGGCGAATGTGACCGCGACGCTGTTGGCCGCCTGATCGGAGGCGATCGTGTCCGACATCAGCCGGATCAGCAGCGGCGCGGCGAAGACCGCGGCGGCGACGATCGCGCCGAGGGCCACCATGACGAGCGTGAGCAGTCGGTTGGCGAACGCCTGGCCACCGTCGGCGTCGTTCTTCATCGCGCGGACCAGCTGCGGGACGAAGACCGAGTTCAGACCACCGCCGACCGTGAGGATGTAGATCATCGTCGGCAGCGTGTAGGCGACGGTGAAGGTGTCACCGAGGAGCGCGGCGCCGAGGGCGGCCGTGATCACCAGGCTGCGTACGAAACCGGTGAGCCGGGAGACCAGGGTTCCCGCCGCCATCACGGCGCTGGACTTCAGCAGGCCGCCGGCCCGGCCGGCGGGCTTCTTGGGCGGTGGCGCCGCGGGCAGCGGTTCGGGGGCGGGAGGGGGCACGGAGGACTGCTGGTCCCGGAAAAGGTGCGCGAACGCGTCCGGGTCGGGCTTGTCCTCACCGGCCCGGGACACCAGGTCGTCCACCCCGGTGAACTGGGTGGTCCGCGCGTCGTCCCCGTACGGCAGATGACGGGACGGGCCCTCGGGTTCCGGCGGAGGCGTCTGCGCCCAGATGCGGGGGTCGGGGGCGTACTGGGGGGCCGCGGGCTGCTGGTAGAGCGGCTGCGGCTCCTGGTACGTCCCCGGAGGCGGCGGGGGGTGTGCCGAGCGGTCGTAGAGCGCCTCGTCCACGGGGTCCTGGGCGGACAGATCCTGGGCCTGGAAGGGGTCGCCGGCGTAGGCGTCGTCGACATAGGGGTCCGGCGCGTATGGGTCTGACGAGGGCTGCTGCGGCGGCAACGAGCCTGCCTGGTCACCACCCGCGCCCTGACCGCGGTCACCGTCGTACGGCGCGTTCATGACTACCCCACCTCATCGTCCCCGGCCGACCGGCCACGGCATCGCTCAACGGTCCACTTTCTCACCAGCGCCCGACGGGTTGCCGCTTTCCGGTCCGGTGTCAGGCGCGAGGTCACTCGGCTGCTCGGGATCGGAGCCGTCGGTGTCACTCTCCGTGTCAGGCGTGTCCTGATCGTCCGCGGTATCGGTATCGGTGGCCGCCGCGGCGGCGCGCTTGCGCTGGGTGTACATCCTGACGCCCGCGAGGACGAGCAGGAGGACGCCGCCGGCGAGGACGAGCATGACGGTCGGGGTGATCTCCGAGACCTTCACCGTGAACGACATGGGCCGGCCATAAGGGGTGCCGTCGGCGGTGTAGAGCTGTGCGGTCATCTGGACCTGGCCGTTCGCGTTGGCGGAGGCCGGGAATTTCACGGACTGGCTGTGACCGCCCTCGACCGTGATCGGCTGCTCCGCCACTCCCTTGTTCCTGTCCCCGTTGAGGTGGAGACGGTTGGGATTGGTGGACTTCAGCCGCAGCACAAGATCGTCGATCCCCTGGACCAGCTGGTTCTGCACGGTGACCGGGATGGTCGCACTGCGCCCCGAGAGGGTCACATCCGACTTCTCGATCAGCCGGACCTCTTCGGTGAGGCTCTGCAGATACGAATGGACTCCCGACCGGTACTGCTGTGCGGCCGCCGGCTTGCCCCGCCAGGCCGTCGACAGCTCACGGTCGACGGCGCGTCCGAAGGGCGCCTCCACACGGTCGGCGGAGGTGAGGATGACCTTGAACTTGTCCAGGGTGCTCTGGGTCTGCCTGATGTCCTCGAATGCCTGGACCGGCAGTTCCTGCTTGCGCAGCCGGGCCGGGTACCGGGAGGCGCCGGGCACTCTGGTGTTTGCGGCGGAGTCCGGCTTGGCGGACGCCGCGGCGACCAGGTCCACCGGCTGCGTCCAGCGCTGCGGCTCGAGCGCCCGCAGGGCGCGGGCCATGGACTGGGCCTGGGCGATCGTGGGCACGCGCTGCGGGGCCACGACGATGCTCCGCTGGTTCTCCGGCTCCTGGAGCGTGATGGCCAGCGACTGCGCGAGGAAGTTCTGTACGGCGAGCGTGGACTCGCCGGCGCGGGTCATGTCGCCCTGGAAGGCGGTCGACAGCCGGGCGTCGGCGACCACGGCCGTCGTGCCGCCGCCGATGGGGCGGGCCGCGGTGGGCGTGTAGGAGAGGTTGTCCTGAAGGCTGTCGCTGCGGGCGATCACCTTGTGCGCCCCGGCCGAGGTGGCCACATCGACGATCGAGGAGTCGATCGCACCCTCCACCGGCCAGGCGAAGTCGAGTGACGGCTTCACATGGAGGATCGTCTCCACCGTGACCTCAGCCACCGCCGTGGCGGGCTGAAGGTGGCTGAGCGAACCGGAGACCGACTTCCCCCGGTGCGCCAGCGAGGCGAGATCCGGGTCCGCGAAGGGGAGAGCGACCACCTTCTTGTCCTTCACGGCGGCCTCGAGGGAGTTCAGCCATCGCTTGGCCACGTCCTGGTTCTCGCCGGGGACGGTGGAGTCGCCGGCCTTCACCCGGTAGTTCCCTCTCATGGCGTCCACCGTGGCCAGGAGGTCGGGGTCGACGACCCAGGTGACCGGCAGGTCCCTGCCGAGCGAGACGAGCTGGTCGAGCCGTCCACCGGGGGCGAGCTCGGCGGCCAGGGCCTCGTCCTCGAAGACAGGCGTCTGCTGTTCGTCCGAACCGGTCTCCGAGGTGAGATGCGTCGAGGAGATCAGCGGCCAGAGGTAGGTCAGGTGTGTCTTCTTCTCCATGCCCTTCGGCTGCCAGGGGAGGAAGGTCCGCTCGATGCCCAGCACCCGCTCGTAGGACTGGTTCGACGTCTGTCCGGCGAGGGAGACCCCCAGCTGGTAGACGCCGCCGTCGTCGTCGAGGGCGAGTTCCTCGGCCGGCACCGAGAGGGTGAAGTCGTAGCTGACGCCGGAGACCAGCTTCGGGATCTCGACGCTGTACTTGTCGTCGATCGTCGGAGCGTCGACACCGTAGGTGTAGCCGGTTCTCTTCGCGGCCCGGTCGACGGCGGTCCGGCCGACGATCTCCGGACCCACCCGGAGATCGACATGGGCATCGGTGATCGTCTGCCGGCCCTTGTTGACCACTGTTCCGGAGACGGTGATCCGGTCCTTCTCGCCGGGCGCCTCCGGTGTGAGCGTGTCCAGGGACACATCCACGGTCCGTGACCCGGTGGGCTCCTCCGCCGCCTGGGCCGGCGTCGCGGCGGGACCGCACAGCAGTCCGGCCACGAGTGGCACGCCGGTGATCAGGGAGGCTGTCCGACGCAGCCACCGGCGCGCAGGAGAGATGCGCATCCCCTGGAAGTCTGCCGCCTCGGCCACGCGCTGTCCGTCCCTCGTCGTCTGCTGCCTTGGGTGGTTCTCCGCCTGTTGCGTCCACGCATGGTAACGAGGCCCGCTGTGTCGAAGTGCCGCGGAGTGGTCCGCAAGATCAGGAGGTGCGTACCGCGCTCCGAAACGGGGACGACCCGGTCGGCCCGGGCACGTACCCTTTTCTGTTGTGCCGAACGCCAATGAAGACAACCCCACTGCCCTGAGCCAGGTGCAGCGCCGCGCGGTGAGTGAATTGCTGCGGGTGTCGCCTGTCGCCGACGATCTGGCCCGCCGCTTCCAGGATGCCGGATTCGGTCTCGCACTGGTCGGGGGCTCGGTCCGCGATGCGCTGCTCGGCCGGCTCGGGAACGACCTCGACTTCACGACGGACGCCCGGCCGGAGGATGTGCTGAAGATCGTCCGGCCGTGGGCGGATTCCGTGTGGGACGTCGGCATCGCCTTCGGCACGGTCGGCGCTCAGAAGAACGGACAGGTCGGGGACGCCGAGCAGCGCTTCGAGATCGAGGTGACGACCTACCGGTCGGAGGCGTACGACCGGACGTCCCGCAAGCCGGAGGTCTCCTACGGCGACTCGATCGAGGAGGACCTGGTCCGTCGCGATTTCACGGTGAACGCGATGGCCGTGGCGCTGCCGGAGAAGGAGTTCATCGATCCCCACGGTGGTCTGGAAGACCTCGCCCTGAGGGTCCTGCGTACCCCCGGCACTCCCGAGGAGTCGTTCTCCGACGACCCGCTGCGCATGATGCGGGCCGCGCGTTTCGCCGCGCAGCTCGATTTCGAGGTGGCACCCGAGGTGGTGTCCGCCATGAAGGCCATGGCGGATCGCATCGAGATCGTCTCCGCCGAGCGGGTGCGCGACGAGCTCAACAAGCTGCTGCTGTCGGCTCACCCCCGTAAGGGGCTCGCGCTCCTGGTCGATACGGGCCTTGCCGCCCATGTGCTGCCGGAGCTTCCGGCGCTGCGGCTCGAGAGCGACGAGCACCACCGCCACAAGGACGTCTACGAGCACTCTCTGACGGTGCTGGATCAGGCCATCGCCCTGGAGGAGGACGGGCCCGACCTGGTGCTGCGGCTGGCCGCCCTGCTCCACGACATCGGCAAGCCCCGGACACGGCGGTTCGAGTCGGACGGCCGGGTCTCCTTCCACCATCACGAGGTGGTGGGGGCGAAGATGACCAAGAAGCGGATGACGGCTCTCAAGTACTCGAACGAGATGGTCAAGGACGTCTCGCGACTCGTGGAGCTGCATCTGCGCTTCCACGGCTACGGAACCGGTGAGTGGACCGATTCCGCGGTTCGGCGGTATGTGCGCGATGCGGGGCCGTTGCTGGACCGGCTGCACAAGCTGACGCGGTCGGACTGCACCACGCGGAACAAGCGCAAGGCCGGTGCCCTCTCCCGCGCTTACGACGGTCTTGAGGAGCGCATCGCCCAGCTCAAGGAGCAGGAGGAGCTGGACGCGATCAGGCCCGACCTGAACGGCAACGAGATCCAGGAGATCCTGGAGATCGGCCCCGGCCCGGCGATCGGAAAGGCATACGCCTTCCTCCTCGATCTGCGGCTGGAGAACGGGCCGATGGAGCGCGATGCTGCGGTGTCGGCTCTCAAGGAGTGGTGGGCGGCCCAGTCCTGAACGCCGAACGGCGCGATGTTTCACGTGAAACATCGCGCCGTTCGGCGTTCAGTCGACGGTCGGGGTCAACGTTTCACGTGAAACATCGACGCCGGCCGGCGCAGTTACTTCTTGATCTGGTTGAGGCAGAGCACGAGTGACTTGTCCGAACCGCGCCGGCCGCTGGTCTGCTCGTAGTAGCCGATGTCGGCCTTGCCCTGGCAGATCGCCCGGTCCGTCGTGTCGTCGTGGACGGAGACCACCGTGTAGGCCGCCTCGGTGCCGCCGCAGTCGACCACCTGAAGATCCGGGTTGATGGTGCTGCCGTTGTTCTTGAGGCAGTCGCCGACCTTCGCGGTGTCCGCGTCGTCCCGGCCCAAGAACCAGAAGACGGCGAATGCGATGGCGGCCAGGACGCCCACGGCTATCTGGAACTTCATTTTGAGGCTGAGGCCACCGCGCGTGGGTGCCGGCGGCGGGGGAGGCGGCGTGCCCCACTGCTGCTGCGGCGCCTGAGGCTGCTGTGGATAGCCGTACCCGGGCTGCGGCTGGCTCTGCTGGGGGTGGCCGTACCCGGGTTGCTGCGGCTGTGCGGGCTGCGGCTGCTGGGGGTGGCCGTACCCGGGTTGCTGTGCCTGTCCGGGCTGCGGCTGCTGGGGGTAGCCGTACCCGGGTTGCTGCGGCTGCTGACCGTACGGGCCGGGTTGTCCGTACGGCTCTTGTCCCTGCTGTGGCGGATAGGTCATGTGGAAGCCCCCGTGAACGTGCGCTCGATGTATTTGACGCGGGCACGCTATAGCACTCGGCCGACCCGGCTCCAATGGCCCAAGGCCGCGGCCACGGCCGCGTAGAGCACCGCCACCATGACGACCAGCGGAACCGACCGGCCGTCAGGGGGGAGCATGAGAGCGGCGACGGCAGCCGCGCCGACGAAGGCGACGTTGAACAGCACGTCGTAGAGGGAGAAGATTCTGCCCCGGAAGGCGTCGTCCACAGACGTCTGCACCACGGTGTCCGTGGCGATCTTCGAGCCCTGGGTGACAAGGCCGAGCACGAACGCGGCGACCAGCATCGGGCCGGCGGCGAACGGCAGGGCCAGGGTCGGCTCCAGGACGGCGGCGGCAGCCGCGCAGGCCACCATCCACCCGAACCTGCCGAGCCTGCCGATCGCCCATGGCGACACCACGGCCGCCGCGAAGAAGCCGGCGCCCGAGAACGCGAGAGCCACGCCGAGCAGGGCGAGTCCGCCCGACTCGTCGGTGGACCACGAGTAGCGGCTCAGCATGAGCACCATGACGGTCAGAGCTCCGTAGCAGAACCGCAGCAGTGTCATCGCGGCGAGCGCATGGGCCGCGGCCGGGCGGTGGCTCAGGTGTCGCATCCCGTCCAGCAGCCCGCGTGCGGTGGAGGCGAGCGCGGCGCCCAGACGGGGCTGGACGACGTCCTGGTCGGGACCGAGCAGGTCGCGGCCCATGCGCAGTGACGCGAGCGCTGCGGAGAGATAGAGCACCGCTCCGAGCAGGACCACCGCGGCGTCCGAGCCGGAGCCGACCACTCGGGCGAGGAAGGCCAGACCGCCGCCGGCGGTCGCGGCCAGTGTTCCGGCGGTGGGTGAGACGGAGTTGGCCATCACCAGACGGTCGGAGGCGTCGACGACACGCGGCAGCGCTGCCGAGAGCCCGGCGAGGACGAAGCGGTTCACAGCCGTGACGGACAGGGCGGAGGCGTAGAAGAGCCAGTCCGGGACGGAGGCGAGGATCAGCAGGGCGGTGCAGCCGGCGAGCAGGGCCCGCAGCAGATTTCCGTAGAGAAACACCTGTCGGCGCCGCCAGCGGTCCAGCAGGACTCCGGCGAAGGGGCCGATGAAGGAGTACGGGAGAAGCAGCACCGCCATGGCGGAGGCGATCGCCGCCGGGGAGGTCTGCCGCTCCGGAGAGAAGACCACGTACGTGGCGAGGGCGACCTGGTAGACGCCGTCGGCCGACTGGGAGAGCAACCGTACGGTCAGCAGTCGGCGGAAGTTCGGCAGGCGCAGGAGTACGCGCAGATCACGTACGACGGGCATGCGAGCAAGCGTCACATACGCGGAGGGTCCCCGGGCGTACCACCCGGGGACCCTCCGCGTCGGCAGGCGTGAACGCTTAGCGCTCGGTCTCGCCGTGGATGAACTTCTCGACGTTCTCGCGAGCCTCGTCGTCGAAGTACTGCACCGGCGGGGACTTCATGAAGTACGAGGACGCGGAGAGGATCGGGCCGCCGATGCCGCGGTCCTTGGCGATCTTCGCGGCGCGCACGGCGTCGATGATGACACCCGCCGAGTTCGGGGAGTCCCAGACCTCGAGCTTGTACTCCAGGTTCAGCGGGACGTCACCGAAGGCACGGCCCTCGAGGCGCACGTAGGCCCACTTGCGGTCGTCCAGCCAGGCCACGTAGTCCGACGGGCCGATGTGGACGTTCTTCTCGCCCATCTCACGGTCGGGGATCTGCGAGGTGACGGCCTGCGTCTTGGAGATCTTCTTGGACTCCAGGCGCTCGCGCTCGAGCATGTTCTTGAAGTCCATGTTGCCGCCGACGTTCAGCTGCATCGTGCGGTCCAGGATGACGCCCCGGTCCTCGAAGAGCTTCGCCATGACGCGGTGCGTGATGGTGGCGCCGACCTGGGACTTGATGTCGTCACCGACGATCGGGACGCCTGCCTCGGTGAACTTGTCCGCCCACTCCTTTGTCCCGGCGATGAAGACCGGAAGAGCGTTGACGAAGGCGACCTTGGCGTCGATGGCGCACTGCGCGTAGTACTTCGCAGCGTCCTCGGAACCGACGGGCAGGTAGCAGACCAGTACGTCGGCCTGCTTGTCCTTGAGGATCTGGACGATGTCGACCGGGGCCTCGGGGGACTCCTCGATGGTCTCGCGGTAGTACTTGCCCAGACCGTCGAGGGTGTGACCACGCTGAACGGTGACGCCGGTGTTCGGCACGTCGCAGATCTTGATGGTGTTGTTCTCGCTGGCGCCGATGGCGTCCGAGAGGTCGAGGCCGACCTTCTTGGCATCCACGTCGAAGGCGGCCACGAACTCCACGTCACGCACGTGGTAGTCGCCGAACTGGACGTGCATCAGACCCGGCACCTTGCCGGCCGGGTCGGCGTCCTTGTAGTACTCGACGCCCTGCACCAGCGAGGCGGCGCAGTTGCCCACGCCGACGATGGCTACGCGAACCGAACCCATTGGCGGTTGCTCCCTGTGTGATCTCGGTATTTCTGATGAAACCCTGCGGTGCGGGGTCTCACTTGGTGGTGTCGTCGGACGGATCCGGCGGGGTGGAGCCCTGGGGAGGTGTCCCTCCGGAGGACTCGTCGTCCCTGTGCCGGGGCAGGCCGTCCTTCGCTCCTGATGTGTCGTCCTGCTGAGCGGTGCTCTCGGGCGAGGGTCGTCGCTGATCCCGCCCTGCCCGCTCGCTCTCGATGAGCTCGTTCAGCCAGCGCACTTCGCGCTCCACGGACTCCATGCCGTGGCGCTGCAGCTCGAGGGTGTAGTCGTCGAGGCGCTCGCGGGTGCGGGCCAGCGAGGCGCGCATCTTCTCCAGGCGCTCCTCCAGCCGGCTGCGGCGGCCCTCGAGCACCCGCATCCGCACCTCGCGCTCCGTCTGTCCGAAGAAGGCGAAGCGTGCCGCGAAGTGTTCGTCCTCCCACGCGTCCGGTCCGGTGTGGGAGAGCAGCTCCTCGAAGTGCTCCTTACCTTCTGCCGTCAGTCGGTAGACGATCTTGGCGCGCCGGCCCGCGAGCGATGCGGCGAGGGCGTCCTCGGGAGCATTTCCCGGTTCCTCGATCAACCAGCCGTTTGCGACCAGCGTCTTGAGGCAGGGGTAGAGGGTCCCGTAGCTGAAGGCCCGGAAGATTCCCAGTGACGTGTTGAGCCGCTTGCGCAGCTCGTATCCGTGCATCGGGGCTTCACGGAGGAGACCGAGAACGGCGAACTCGAGGATGCCGGAGCGCCTGCTCACAGTCGCCTCCTTCGCCGGTCCCGATCGTTTATGCCGTGCTGATGTATCGACTCGATACATCAGCACGATAGAACGGCGCGACTGTGGCGACAAGGGAAGCCGCAGTGAGCGGCGTCACATCGTCAATTCGGCCATGCCGAGTGCCTGATTTGGGGTGAACTCCAGGCCTGGGCGGTTTTGGCCGTGCGTAGTCTGTGCGGATGCAGACCACCGGGAACCATGTGACGCCCCCACGCGTCATCGCCGTGGATGCACGACGGATGAGCCCCGCGCAGGGCGTGTCCGTATCCATTTCGGGGGGACCGGAACTCAACTGCCGCTTCCAGGCGTCTCGCCTGCCCGAGGAGTAGTCGTTCGATGAGCGAGCACCGTCGCAAACAGCCGCAGCCACAGGGTGGCGGGCGTGCCGCGGCCAGACGCGCCGCCCAGCAGCCTTCAGGCCGTCGGGGCGTCCCGGCGGCCTCTTCCTCCGTCTCCCACGGCGAGGAGCGCCCCTACGGGGGCCGCGCCGAGGCCCGGCGTGCCGCGCAGCGGGGCGGCGGCCGCCGCGGTGCCGGCGCCCATGACGTCCAGGGGCGCCGCGGTGGCCCGCCCGGCAAGAAGCGGCTGATCGATTACCCCCGCCATGACAAATACGGATGGCGCCGCTGGGTGCCGTCGTGGAAGCTCGTCACCGGACTGTTCCTGGGGTTCCTGGCCAGCCTGATGGCGGCGGGGACAATCGCCTACGCCATGGTCGGGATCCCGGAGCCGGCCAAGATCGCCGGGGCGCAGAACAACGTCTACTACTGGGAAGACGGCTCGCAGATGGTCGCGACCGGTGGTGAGGTCAACCGGCAGATCATCGACATCGGGAAGATCCCCAAGGAGATGCAGAACGCGGTCATCTCGGCGGAGAACAAGTCCTTCGAGAAGGACTCGGGCATCGACCCGATGGGTATCGGCCGCGCCGTGTTCAACATGGCCCGGGGTGAGCAGACCCAGGGTGGCTCCACCATCACCCAGCAGTACGTGAAGAACGCGCGACTGGACAACCAGGAGCAGACGCTCAGCCGTAAGTTCAAAGAGCTGTTCATCTCCATGAAGATCGACTCGGAGATGGACAAGTCCGAGATCATGTCGGGCTACCTCAACACCTCCTACTACGGCCGGGGCGCCTACGGCATCCAGGCCGCCGCCCGCACGTACTTCGCCAAGGACGCCGAGGATCTGAACGCGAGCGAGTGCGCCGTCCTGGCCTCGCTTCTCAAGGGCGCGACCTACTTCGACCCGGCCGGCGCCACCTCCGTCGACGCGGCGGCGACGCCGAAGGACAACCGCGAGCGGCTGACGAAGCGCTGGCGGTGGGTCCTTGACGAGATGGTCAAGGACAACCGCCTGGACGCCGCGGAGCGCCAGAAGTACACCGAGCTGCCCCTCATCCAGGAGCCGCGGAAGAACGCACAGCTCGGCGGCCAGATCGGTTACCTGGTCGACCTGGCCAATGCCAACTTCGTCAACAGCTACGACAAGGAAGTGGACCTCTCCAAGGGCGGCTACGAGATCCACACGACCTTCGACAAGAAGAAGGTCGAGAAGCTCGAGAAGGCCGTCAAGAAGGTCATCAAGGAGAACATCGACCCGAAGAAGCGCCCCGAGACGGACACCCACGTCCAGTTCGGCGGCGCCTCGGTCGACCCCCGGACGGGCCAGATCGTCGCGATCTACGGCGGTGAGGACGCGACGAAGCACTTCACCAACAACTCGGACGCGACGGGCGCGCAGGTCGGATCGACGTTCAAGCCGTTCGTCCTGGCCGCCGCCATGCGCGACGGAGTCCGCGATCCGGAGCTCGGTGCTGACCAGGGAGCGGAGACGCGCCGGATCGTCGATCCCGACAAGAGCCGGTACAGCGGCAAGAACAAACTGAAGATCAAGAACTGGGACGGCAGCGTCTGGCACAACGAGGAAGGGAAGGAGTGGCTCCAGACCAACGACGGTCAGGAGGACTACGGCAACATCAGCCTCCGCGAAGCCATGATCCACTCCGCGAACTCCCCCTATGTGCAGCTCGGCATGGACATCGGCATCCCGAAGGTCCGTGAGGCGGCCATCGACGCGGGTCTGCTCGAGTCCAGCCTGACCAAGGGGAACGTGCCCTCCTTCTCGCTCGGCATCTCCGAGCCGAGCGCCATCCGCATGGCCAGCGCCTACGGGACCTTCGCCGCCGAGGGCGAGCAGCGCGAGCCGTACTCGGTGAAGTTCGTGGAGTACGAGGGCCTGAAGATCTACGAGAACGATCAGGAGGCCGAGCAGACCTTCGAGAAGAACGTCGCCAACAACGTGACCGACGTTCTCGTGGATGTGGTCGAGAAGGGCACCGGCAAGAACGCCCGGATTCCGGGCCGCGAGGTCGCGGGCAAGACCGGTACGACCGACGGCAACAAGTCGGCATGGTTCGTCGGGTACACGCCGCAGCTGGCGACGGCCATCGACATGTACCGCCTCGACGACGACGAGAAGAGCAAGAAGCGCGAGTTCCTCGAGATGTACGACACCGGTGGCCAGGACAAGATCCACGGTTCGTCGTTCCCGTCCGAGATCTGGCAGGACTACATGTCGAACGCCCTCAAGGGCGAGAAGGTCATGAAGTTCCCCGAGGCGGAGCCCATCGACGGCGAGGCCGTCTACGGCGGCGGCGCCCCCAGCCCGAAGCCGACCCCGAGCGAATCCCCCTCCCAGTCCCCGTCCCCGAGCCCTTCGGAGAGCCCGTCCGAGGAGCCGTCGAAGACCCCGGGGCGGCCCACGGAGTCCTGCAACCCGTGGGAGGACTGGACCTGCAGCGTCGACGGCGGCACCAATGGCGGCACCGACGAGGGCGGCGGCAACGGGGGCGTCACGACGAGCCCGGAGCCAACCGCCAGTGACGGCGGCACGGAGACCGGCGGAAACGGCAACGGCGGCGGGAACGGCAACGGTGGTGGCGGCTTCCTCGGAGGCAGTGACGGAGAAGAGTGACGTGAGGGCGTCATCGGCCGGGGACGGCTGACGGCGCTCCGCCCGCACCACCGAGGGCCGCCGCACCCGGAAGGCGCATCGAATGCGCCGGACACCGGGGCGGCGGCCCTCGCCGTGTCCCTGGTTCCGTACGGCAGGATGTGCACCATGCCCAGCGCAGAACAGACGAGCGTGTACGAGGACCCGCCCGGCGCACGCCCCGCTCCTCCCGACGTGCGGCCCACGCGGCGTGACCGGATCGCCGCGGCAGGCAGCGAGCTGATCGGCGGCCCGGCAGGGCGGTGGGCGCTGCGCGGGGGCAACGGCCGAATCACACCCGTGCATGTGGTGGCGCTCGTCGCCATCGGTATGTTCGCGCTCGGCATGGTGCAGAAACTGCCCTGCTACAACTGGGCCTGGTTCCGGGGAACGAGCTCGCAGTACACCCACGCCTGCTACTCGGACATCCCCCACCTCTTCGTGGGCCGCGGCTTCTCCGAAGGCCTGATCCCCTACTTCGACCGGCTCCCCGGCGACATGGAGTACCTGGAGTACCCCGTGCTGACCGGTGTGTTCATGCAGGTCGCCTCCTGGTTCAGCAGCCTGGGCGGCAGCTCGGGCCAGGACCAGCAGCAGCTGTACTGGATGGTCAACGCGGGCATGCTGATGATCTGCGCCGCGATCATCGCCGTCTGTGTCGCCCGGACCCACCGCCGGCGCCCCTGGGACGGGCTGCTGGTCGCCCTCGCTCCGGCGTTCGCGCTCACCGCCACCATCAACTGGGACCTGCTCGCCGTCGCGCTCACCGCGGCGGCCATGCTGATGTGGGCCCGCGGCAGGGTTCTCGCGTTCGGCGTCCTCATCGGACTCGCGACCGCCGCCAAGCTCTACCCCGTGCTGCTGCTGGGGCCGCTGCTGCTCCTGTGCTGGCGGGCCGGCAAATGGCGCGAGTTCACCACGGCGACGCTGGGCGCGGCCGCCGCCTGGCTCGCCGTCAATCTGCCCGTGATGCTGCTCGCGCCCGAGGGCTGGAAGAAGTTCTACACCTTCAGCCAGGAACGAGGGATCGACTTCGGCTCCTTCTGGCTGATCATCACGCAGCGCACCGGCGAATCGATCGACGTCGAGAAGGTCAACACCTACGCCACCCTGCTGATGCTCCTGGCCTGCGCCGGTATCGGCCTGCTCACCCTGCGGGCACCCCGCCGGCCCCGTTTCGCCCAGCTCGCCTTCCTGGTCGTGGCCGCTTTCATCCTGACCAACAAGGTCTACTCGCCGCAGTACGTGCTGTGGCTGATTCCGCTGGCCGCGCTCGCCCGGCCCCGCTGGCGCGACTTCCTCGTCTGGCAGGCGTGCGAGGTCATGTACTACCTGGGCATCTGGATGTACCTCGCGTACACGACCAGCGCCAAGCACCAGGGGCTGCCCGTCGAGGGCTACCAGCTGGCCATCGCGCTGCACCTGCTCGGGACGCTGTATCTGTGTGCCGTGATCGTGCGCGACATCCTCATGCCGGAACGCGACGGGGTGCGCCAGGACGGCTCGGACGATCCCGGTGGCGGTGTGCTCGACGGCGCGCCGGACGCGTTCGTCCTGGGCGCGGCGCACCAGCCGCCGCGCCATGCCGCGGCAGAGGCCGAGGAAGGGCCGCGGGTGGAGTGGGGCGTTTCAGCCGCCCGTCCCGCCTCTGCCGGCTCCTCCGGCGCCGGAGCCGGTACGGGGCCGCAGCCGTCCGTCTGAGCCCTCTGCCGCCCTCCGGAGGGGCGCGCGGCGGCCCTAGCGGTCGACCAGCCGGTCGAACTGGGTGGTCGTGTGCCGCAGATGCGCGACCAGCTCGTCACCGACCTTCGGCTCCTGGGCGTCCGCGGGCACGAAGAGGATCGAGACCTGCATGTGGGGCGGCTCGGCGAACCAGCGCTGCTTGCCGGCCCAGACGAACGGCGACAGATTGCGGTTGACCGTCGCCAGACCGGCCCGTGCCACGCCCTTGGCGCGCGGCATCACACCGTGCAGCGCCTTGGGGGCCTCCAGGCCCACGCCGTGCGACGTACCGCCCGCCACGACGACGAGCCAGCCGTCGGACGCCGCCTTCTGCTGGCGGTAGCCGAAACGGTCTCCCCTGGCCACGCGCGTGACGTCGAGCACCGCACCGCGGTACTCCGTCGCCTCGTGGTCGCCGAGCCACATCCGGGTGCCGATGCGGGCGCGGAAGCGGGTCTGCGGGAACTGCTGCTGCAGCCGGGCCTGCTCCTGGGCGCGCAGATGGCTCACGAACATCGTGTGCAGCGGGAGCCTGGCGGCGCGCAGCCGGTCCATGCAGCCGATGACCTCCTCGACCGCGTCGGAGCCGTCCGTGCGGTCGAGCGGGAGGTGCAGGGCGAAGCCCTCCAGCCGCACGTCCTCGATGGCGGCGTGCAACTGGCCGAGGTCCTGTTCGGAGATGCCGTGCCGCTTCATCGAACTCATGCATTCGATGACGACCCGCGCGCCGACCAGCGCGTGCACGCCGTCGACCGACGAGACCGAGCGGACCACCCGGTCCGGCAGGGGCACCGGCTCCTCACCGCGCCGGAAGGGCGTGAGGACCAGCAGATCGCCGCCGAACCAGTCCTTGATCCGTGCCGCCTCGTACGTCGTGCCCACGGCCAGCATGTCGGCGCCGAAGCGCGCGGCCTCCTCCGACAGGCGTTCGTGTCCGAAGCCGTAGCCGTTGCCCTTGCAGACCGGGACAAGACCGGGAAACTGGTCGATCACCGATTTCTGGTGCGCCCGCCAGCGAGCGGTGTCGACGTAGAGGGAGAGCGCCATGGCCGGCCCGGAACCTTTCTGGTGGCTGCGGTGTATCAAGTCTGTACGAGAGCTACGAGACTACGGAGTCGTCCGCGTCGTCGTCAGCGGCGCGACATGTAGAGGTCCAGCGCCTTGTGGAGCAGCTTGTTGAGCGGGAAGTCCCATTCGCCGACGTACTCGACGGCCTCGCCACCGGTGCCGACCTTGAACTGGATCAGGCCGAAGAGGTGGTCCGTCTCGTCGAGCGAGTCGCTGATGCCCCGCAGGTCGTAGACCGTGGCGCCCATGGCGTACGCGTCGCGGAGCATCCGCCACTGCATCGCGTTCGAGGGCCTGACCTCGCGCCCGATGTTGTCCGAGGCGCCGTACGAGTACCAGACGTGGCCGCCGACGACGAGCATCGTCGCCGCCGACAGGTTGACCCCGTTGTGGCGCGCGAAGTACAGCCGCATGCGGTTGGGGTCCTCGTTGTTGAGCACCGTCCACATGCGCTGGAAGTACGACAGCGGGCGCGGCCGGAAGCGGTCGCGCTCTGCCGTGATCTCGTACAGCCGCTGCCACTCCTCGAGGTCCTCGTAGCGTCCCTGGACGACCTCGACGCCGGCCTTCTCGGCCTTCTTGATGTTGCGCCGCCACAGCTGGTTGAAGCCCTTGAGGACGTCGTCGAGCGAGCGGTTCGCCAGCGGCACCTGGTAGACGTAGCGCGGCTGGACGTCACCGAAGCCGGCGCCGCCGTCCTCGCCCTGCTGCCAGCCCATCTTGCGCAGCCGGTCCGCCACCTCGAAGGCGCGCGGTTCGATGTGCGTCGCCTCCACGTCCCGCAGGCGCTTCACGTCCGGGTCCTGGATGCCGGCCTTGATCGCCGGCGCGTCCCAGCGGCGGATGACGACCGGCGGGCCCATCTTCACCGAGAAGGCGCCCTGGTTCTTGAGGTGCGCCAGCATCGGCTGCAGCCAGTCGTCCAGGTTCGGGGCGTACCAGTTGATCACCGGTCCCTCGGGGAGGTACGCCAGGTAGCGCTTGATCTTGGGCAGCTGGCGGTAGAGGACCAGGCCCGCGCCGACGAGTTCACCGTTCTTGTCGAACCAGCCGAGGTTCTCCGAGCGCCATTCCGTCTTGACGTCCGCCCATGCCGGGACCTGGCAGTGACTGGCCGAGGGCAGAGTCTGGATGTAGGCCAGATGCTGCTCACGACTGATGGTCCTCAGGGTCAGGCTCATGCGGGGCGCTCCTCGGCAGGTGTGTCCCCATGGGTCAGGGGCTCCGGCTCTCGCGCCGAAGCCTACTGGTCTGTGGCCGGGCCTCGAATGGCCGTGCGCGGGAGCGGGTCGCGACCGGCCCGCTCCCGCTCCCCCGTCTGTCTTGTTCTCCGCTTCCTCGCGCTGCCGGCCGGGCGTGGCCGTGGCCGGTTCGCGTTCCGGCCGAGGACTCAGCCGAGGACGCCGCCGAAGAGGCCACCGTGGGCCATTCCCAGGAAGAACCCCACGGCAGATGCGCCGAGTCCGATGATCAGCAGGAAGCGCTCACGGGTAGTCACCGATATGAACTGCCCGTACGCGCCGGTGACGATCCCGACGAGCCCCGCCCACGAGCTCAGCAGATGCAGGTTGTGGAACATCGCCGTGATGAACGCGAGGGCGCCGAGGACCAGCGTCACCGCCATCAGGGTGTCCTGGAGCGGATGGGGCTTGCCGTCCGTGTTGAGGAGGGAAGCGGGGGACTGACGTCGCATTGCCTGTGCCATGAGGCACCTCCTGGCTGTGCCGGAAGGCGGCGCATGGTAGCGCCGCGCGCACCCGATGTGTACAGATTGCGGCCATCGGTCACCGGATTTCAACCGGAAGCCCCAGTGCGGGTACTGTGTACGGTCTGCACCGGTGTCTGCCCAGGCCATGAGGCGATCTCCACTCGACGAGGGGGATTGTCAGTGGCTGCCGATACCGTTGCTCACGCATCACGACCCTCCTGCCACGGATCGACCGTGGCCGCTGAGTCCAAAGGAGGTGGGTTCCACATGCGTCACTACGAGGTGATGGTCATCCTCGACCCCGATGTCGAGGAGCGCGCTGTCTCTCCGTTGATCGAGAACTTCCTCTCCGTTGTCCGTGAGGGCAACGGAAAGGTGGAGAAGGTCGACACCTGGGGCCGTCGTCGTCTCGCTTACGAGATCAAGAAGAAGCCCGAGGGCATCTACTCGGTCATCGACCTGCAGGCCGAGCCTGCGGTCGTCAAGGAGCTCGACCGCCAGATGAACCTGAACGAGTCGGTCCTCCGGACCAAGGTCCTCCGTCCCGAGACCCACTGAGCAGCTAGCTCAGAGGTCATCGGGTTCGAGTAGCAGCAAGCAGCCAGAAGCAATCCCGCCGAGAGGTTCACCCATGGCAGGCGAGACCGTCATCACGGTCGTCGGCAATCTCGTCGACGACCCCGAGCTGCGCTTCACCCCGTCCGGTGCGGCGGTCGCGAAGTTCCGCGTCGCGTCCACTCCCCGCACCTTCGACCGTCAGACCAATGAGTGGAAGGACGGCGAGAGCCTCTTCCTCACCTGCTCGGTCTGGCGTCAGGCGGCGGAGAACGTCGCCGAGTCGCTTCAGAAGGGCATGCGCGTCGTCGTGCAGGGCCGGCTGAAGCAGCGGTCCTACGACGACCGCGAGGGCGTCAAGCGCACGGTCTACGAGCTGGACGTCGAGGAAGTCGGCCCCAGCCTCAAGAACGCCACGGCCAAGGTCACCAAGACCACCGGCCGCGGTGGCCAGGGCGGCTACGGCGGTGGCGGCGGCCAGCAGGGCGGTAGCTGGGGCGGCGGCCCCGGCGCCGGTCAGCCGCAGGGCGGCGGAGCACCCGCCGGTGACCCCTGGGCCACCGGTGCTCCGGCCGGCGGCGGCCAGCAGCAGGGCGGGGGCGGCTGGGGCGGAAGCTCCGGCGGTTCCGGCGGCGGCTACTCGGACGAGCCGCCCTTCTAGGGCGGCCCGTACCACACTTCTTGATCACACAGGAGAAACACCATGGCGAAGCCGCCTGTGCGCAAGCCTAAGAAGAAGGTCTGCGCATTCTGCAAGGACAAGACCGTCTACGTGGACTACAAGGACACGAACATGCTGCGGAAGTTCATTTCCGACCGCGGCAAGATCCGTGCCCGCCGCGTGACCGGCAACTGCACGCAGCACCAGCGTGACGTCGCCACGGCCGTCAAGAACAGCCGTGAGATGGCGCTGCTGCCCTACACGTCCACCGCGCGATAAGGGAAGGGTGACCTAGACATGAAGATCATCCTCACCCACGAGGTCTCTGGCCTCGGTGCCGCCGGCGACGTCGTGGACGTCAAGGACGGATACGCTCGCAACTACCTGGTCCCGCGCGGTTTCGCGATCCGCTGGACCAAGGGTGGCGAGAAGGACGTGGCGCAGATCCGCCGCGCCCGCAAGATCCACGAGATCGCGACCATCGAGCAGGCCAACTCGATCAAGGGCCAGCTCGAGGCCGTCAAGGTGCGCCTCGCCGTTCGCTCCGGCGACGCCGGCCGCCTTTTCGGCTCCGTCACCCCGGCCGACGTCGCCTCGGCGATCAAGGCTGCCGGTGGCCCGGAGGTCGACAAGCGTCGCGTCGAGCTCGGTTCGCCGATCAAGACCCTGGGCTCGCACCAGGTGTCCGTGCGTCTGCACCCCGAGGTCGCCGCGCAGGTCGGCGTCGAGGTCGTCGCCGCGTAAGCGCTGTGCTCTGCTGAGCAGCAGGAAGGGCCGCACCCCTCGGGGCGCGGCCCTTTCCGCGTTCTGTCGAACTGGTGTCGAGCTGTCTCACGGGGTCTGTTTCACGTGAAACGGTGGCAGTCGGCGGGGTGTGTCTGTTTCACGTGAAACGGTGCTCAGCGCGTCGCCCCGGTCACGATCCAGCGGCCCGAACTCGCCCGCCACCAGAGGGTCAGCAGCCGGACGGTCATCATCAGGGTCATCGCCCACCAGAGCGCGGTCAGACCGCCGCCGAGGGCAGGAACCAGCAGGGCGACCGGCGCGAAGACCGCCAGGGTGAGCAGCATGGCGACCGCTAGGTACGGGCCGTCACCCGCGCCCATCAGCACGCCGTCCAGCACGAAGACCACTCCGGCGATCGGCTGCGACACCGCGACGACCAGCAGCGCGGGAATCAGCGTGTCCTGCACCGCCGGGTCGCCGGTGAACAGCGGGGTGACCAGTGGCCGGGAGGCCACGACGAGGATTCCGAGCACGACGCCTGATGCCACACCCCACTGCACCATCCGTCGGCATGCCTGCCGGGCGCCCGCGGCGTCTCCGGCACCCAGATAGCGACCGATGATGGCCTGCCCGGCGATGGCGATGGCGTCCAGCGCGAAGGCCATCAGGCTCCACAGGGAGAGCACGATCTGATGGGCGGCGATCTCCGTGTCTCCGAGCCGTGCCGCGACGGCTGTGGCGATCATGAGCACGGCCCGCAGGGAGAGGGTCCGCACCAGCAGGGGGACGCCCGCCTGGGCGCTGGCCCGTATGCCGGCGGCATCGGGACGCAGCGAAGCGCCGTGCTTCCGGGCTCCCCGGACCACGACGACGAGGTAGGCGGCCGCCATGCCGCACTGGGCGATCACCGTGCCCCATGCCGAGCCGGCGATGCCCAGGCCGGCCCCGTAGACCAGGGCCACGTTGAGCCCGGCATTGGCGGCGAAGCCGCAGACGGCGACGTACAGCGGGGTGCGGGTGTCCTGGAGACCCCGGAGGACTCCGGTGGCGGCCAGCACGATCAGCATGGCGGGGATGCCGAGACTGGAGATCCGCAGATAGGTGATCGCGTGCGGCGCCGCCGTCTCCGAAGCGCCGAAGACTTCGACCAGCCACGGGGCGGTGGGCAGGAGGACGCCGATGACAGCGATGCCGAGTCCCAGCGCCAGCCAGATGCCGTCCATTCCCTGGCGGATGGCGGCCTGGAGATCGCCGGCGCCCACTCTCCGGGCGACGGCGGCCGTGGTCGCGTAGGCGAGGAAGACGAAGACACTCACTGCGGTCATCAGCAGGGCCGCGGCGACGCCGAGACCCGCCAGTTGCGGGGTACCGAGATGGCCGACGATCGCGCTGTCCGCCATCACGAACAGCGGCTCCGCGACGAGGGCGCCGAAGGCCGGAACGGCGAGTGCGATGATCTCCCGGTCGTGCCGCCGACGCAGTTCCTTCGGCTCTGCCGGTACCTGGGTCATGGACGCCAATCTAATCTTCCACAGGTAAGAGATGCAATACGGTTGCACTCCTTACCGGTGGGTGTGTTGGCAGCTCCTCCGCGGGCCGTTTGTTCTGATCTTGGTCCGGTCGGGAAAGTTTTTCTCCCCCACAGGCGGTGGATGCTGAACGAGCAGCTCAGAGGGGTTACGGGTGGGGCAGCGTGAACTTTTCCACAGTGCTGTCCCCCGGTCCGTGCACAGGTTGCGGACACTTCTCCACAGCATCCGGTCCTTGGTCCACAGGGCCTGTGGATAACCAGATTGGCTGACGGTGCCCGCGGGCCTACCGTGGACCGTCGCCCGGCGTGCGGAAACCCCTGTGCAAGCGGAGTCGGGCGGCTCGTTTTGTCAGAGTCGTGGCGTAGAAAGAGTGCCACGGCGTAGGTCCGTGGAGCGGACTGGGAGGAGGTGGCCCGGGTGAGCATTTCCGAACCCTTGGACGACCCGTGGGCGGCCGAAAGTCCGGGGGACCGGCTCCCCGCCTCCCGTCAACGCCGCGGTGACGGACGCGGCCGCGAGGACCAGCAGGACCGGGGCAGGGACGGCGGTGGCTGGGACGGAGGGTCCTCCGGGTTCGAGCGTGTCCCGCCGCAGGACCTGGACGCCGAGCAGTCGGTGCTGGGCGGCATGCTGCTGTCCAAGGACGCCATCGCCGACGTCGTGGAGATCATCAAGGGCCACGACTTCTACCGGCCGGCCCATGAAACGGTCTACCAGGCCATCCTCGACCTCTACGCCAAGGGTGAGCCGGCCGACCCCATCACGGTGGCGGCGGAGCTCGTCAAACGGGGCGAGATCACCCGGGTCGGCGGAGCCCCGTATCTGCACACCCTCGTCCAGTCGGTGCCGACGGCGGCCAACGCCTCGTACTACGCGGAGATCGTCCACGAGCGCGCTGTGCTGCGTCGGCTCGTGGAGGCCGGTACCAAGATCACACAAATGGGGTACGCCGCCGACGGGGACGTCGACGAGATCGTGAACTCCGCCCAGGCCGAGATCTACGCCGTCACCGAGCAGCGCACCAGCGAGGACTATCTTCCGCTCGGCGACATCATGGAGGGTGCGCTCGACGAGATCGAGGCGATCGGCTCCCGCAGCGGTGAGATGACCGGTGTGCCGACCGGCTTCACGGACTTCGACTCGCTCACCAATGGCCTGCATCCCGGCCAGATGATCGTGATCGCCGCGCGTCCCGCGATGGGTAAGTCGACGCTGGCGCTGGACTTCGCGCGTGCCGCGTCCATCAAGAACAACCTGCCCAGCGTGATCTTCTCCCTGGAGATGGGCCGCAACGAGATCGCCATGAGGCTCCTGTCCGCCGAGGCCCGGGTGGCTCTCCATCACATGCGGTCCGGCACGATGACGGACGAGGACTGGACACGGCTGGCCCGCCGGATGCCGGACGTGTCGCAGGCCCCGCTGTACATCGACGACTCCCCGAATCTCTCCATGATGGAGATCCGGGCGAAGTGCCGTCGGCTCAAGCAGCGAAACGACCTCAAGCTGGTGGTCATCGACTATCTGCAGCTGATGCAGTCGGGCGGTTCCAAGCGGGCCGAGAGCCGGCAGCAGGAGGTCTCCGACATGTCCCGTAACCTAAAGCTCCTGGCGAAGGAGCTCGAAGTTCCGGTGATCGCGCTGTCTCAGCTGAACCGTGGCCCCGAGCAGCGAACGGACAAGAAGCCGATGGTCTCGGACCTTCGCGAGTCGGGCTCCATCGAGCAGGACGCGGACATGGTGATCCTGCTGCACCGCGAGGACGCCTACGAGAAGGAGTCACCGCGCGCGGGCGAGGCGGACCTGATCGTGGCCAAGCACCGTAACGGCCCCACCGCGACGATCACCGTCGCGTTCCAGGGCCACTACTCACGCTTCGTCGACATGGCGCAGACCTGAGGGAAGCGCGACGAAGTGCCCTCACTCGAGGGCGGGAGTGCCGTGGGGCGGAGGCGGGAGAGGGGGCGTGATGGCGCTGAACAAGAAGGGTTCTCGGCGGATCACCGTCGAGGGGTTCGAATACCGCTGGAGGATCCGCAGGAAGCCCTCCTACATGCAAGGACTCTGCTGGACACCGATGACCTACGCGGTCGAGGCGGCCAACGCAGACCGGCCAGGCACGACCCTGGTGGTCACCACCGGTCAGGCCCATCCCGGCAACTGGTCGGGCGTCGAGGCGGAGCCCATTCGCCCTGCCCATGTCGCTGCGAGTATTCGAGAAGCACGGAACCAAGGCTGGGATCCGGTGTCGGCCGGTGGTCCGTTCCAGCTCGACCGATCCGCGGGATTCGTCTCCCGACCGTGAGGGACAGCGGAGCGGTTCGGCGTACCCCCAGGAGGGTGATGAGCACCGTCCGCGTGTCCCGGTAATGCGGTCGACGTGGTGGGCCGGCAGAGATAGACCTGCTGCATGACGTCATCCTTGGAAAAACTGCTCCCCGGTACGCGGCGGGCTCTGCTGCACCGGATCGCCGTCGCGCAGAGCGAGGGCCGTGTGCCGTCGTTCGCCGCAGCCGTCCAGCGCGACGGGCAACTGGTGTGGACGGGCGCCCGCACCTGTGTGGACGGGCACGCGCCGGATGCCGACACCCAGTACCGCATCGGGTCCATCACCAAGCCGTTCACCGCGGTTCTCGTGATGCGGCTGCGGGACGAAGGGCTGATCGACCTCGAAGACGCCCTGGAGAAGCATCTGCCCGGCACCGGTGCCGGCGAGGTGACCATCGCTCAACTGCTGGGACACAGCGCCGGATTGCGTGCCGAGGCGCCGGCTCCCTGGTGGGAGCGGACGCCGGGCTCGACGCGGCCCGAACTGTCCGATGTGCTCGGCGACGGTACCTGGCTGCATCCCGCGGGCCGGCGGCACCACTACTCCAACCCCGGGTACACCCTGCTCGGTTCCCTGGTCGAAGCGGTCCGAGGGGTGTCATGGGAGGAGGCGCTGAGGCGGGAGATCCTTGAGCCGCTGGGGCTGTCCAGGACGAGTACGCAGCCGCAGGCGCCGCATGCGGGCGGTTGGGCGGTCCATCCGTGGGCGGATGTGATGCTTCCCGAGCCCGCGGAGGACCTCGGGCTGATGGCCCCCGCCGGGCAACTGTGGTCCACCGCGGCGGACCTGTGCCGGTTCGCCGCCTTCCTCGCCACCGGCAACGACCTGGTGCTCGGTACGGAGACCGTCCGGGAGATGCGGACGCCGTCCGTACCGCCGGAGGCGGGGGAGTGGAACAGCGCCTACGGGCTGGGACTGCAGGTCATCCGGAGCGAGGGGCGCACCCTGGTCGGCCACACCGGCTCACTGCCGGGGTTCCTCGCGGGACTGTGGGTGAGCGTGGAGGACGGCGTCGCCGCCGTGGCGCTGGCCAACGCGACCTCTGGCCCGCCGACGGCGACGGTGGCCGCGGATCTCGTACGTATCGTCGCCGACGCCGAGCCGCGTATCCCAGAGCCGTGGCGCCCGCTGCCCGAGGTCGATCAGGAGCTGCTGGCGCTGACCGGCCCTTGGTACTGGGGAACGAACGCCTACGCTCTGCGTCTGGTCTCCGACAGAGGTCTGGAGCTGGCCCCGCTGCGTGGCGGGGGCCGTCGTTCTCGCTTCCGCGCCGGTGTGGAAAAGGGGACGTGGACCGGTCTGGACGGCTACTACGCAGGGGAGACGCTGCGGGTCGTGCGCCGGGGCGACGGTTCCGTGAGCCATCTGGATCTGGGCTCGTTCGTCTTCACCCGGCAGCCGTACGAGTCCGGGGACGCCGTGCCCGGAGGCGTGGACCCCGCCGGCTGGCGAGGGTTCCGGTTCTGAACCGCCGCTGAACCGTATGCCGTGTTTCACGTGAAACGGCCGCGTAAAGTGTGTGCTGCTCCAGGCTAGCCCGCAGCCACCGTCAGGGGCGCGAACCGGCGTGTCCATTCGCCGGGCAGTTCGGTGATGCCCAGGGTCATCACGTCGTTGAAGGCGATCGGCGCCAGGCCGCGCTTCTTCACCCAGGTGAGGAGCTCGTCGTGGCGTACGTCGATGTCCGTCCGCAGCGGCCGGTCCGTGCCGGCGGCCAGCGAGGAGACCAGGGCCTTCGCCGTCTCGGTGTCCCGGGCGATCAGGGGGCCGATGACGTGGGTGTCCATGTTCGGCCACACCGCCGCGTATCCCGTCAGCACTCCCTCTTCCTCCGCCACCCGGAGCTGATCGGCGAAAGCGGGAAGCCGCGCGATCATATGGGTGCGGTCGAGACCGAAGGCCTCGTGGTCGAGGCGGAGTATCGCGGGCAGGTCCTCTGCCGTCGCCGGGCGGGTCTCCACCTGCGGCAGCGGCCCGGAGGGAGTGAAGTGGCCCCGGACCATCTCCGCGCGCCCGGTTGTGGTGAAGCCCAGCTCTTCGTAGAGGGGCCTGCCGTAGGGAGTGGCATGGAGGGTGGCCGGGAGCTTTCCGGTCTCGCTGAGCACATGCTTCATCAGACGCCGTCCGACGCCCTGCCGGGCATGGCGCTCCGCCACCAGCACCATGCCGATGGCGGCGAGGCCGGTGCCGTAGTGGGTGACCACGCAGGCGGTCACCAGCCCCTTGCCGTCGGGGTCGTCTATTCCGTAACCGGTACCTGCCGCGAGCAGCAGGCTCCACTTGTGCTCCTCGCGGGGCCAGCCGCGGTCCTCGGACAGATCGGCACAGGCTGCCAGATCGTCCGCAGTCAGCCGTCGGATGGGCAGGTCGGAGAGCGGTGTCTGCATGGGGTCAGGCTGTCTGACGCAATGATCGTTCGTCCACCCTTTTTGGTGAACCGGCGGATACGCGCAGCCGACGCCCGCGGCGCGTCAGTCCCCATGGCTTGAGAACGGAGATGACGGTCATGAAGACATAGGCGGCCAGGGAGACCGCCGGCCCCATGAGCAGGTCGCGCGGCTCGGCGACGACGCCTCCGGAGGCGACCGTGTCGGCCGCTCTGCCGACCTCGGGACGGAGCATCAGGACGGACGCCGTGACGGTGGCAAGGGTCAGCCAGAACTTGGTGAAGACCCAGCGGTGTCGCGCCAGGCCCCACTTGGTGCCCAGCGACAGCATCAGGCCGCTGGCAAGAGTGAGGAGAGCCACCGGCAGGACGAGCCAGTCGGTGAAGACCTTCATCGACCGGTACGACGCCTCGATCACGGCGGTCGATTCCGTGGTGTACGCCGCGAGCGCCAGCGCGAGCAGGCCGAGTGTGAGACCCAGCCAGCCGGCGGACGCGGCGACATGGACGACGAGGATGGCCCGGCGAACGGGACGCTTGAGTGGTTTCACGTGAAACACGGTGCCGGTGCGTGGAGTCCCGCCGCGTCTGACAGCGGGAGTATCCGCGGCTACTGACCTCGGCGTACATGAGCGGACGCCCGCGGCTCCGCGCCCGCGATCCGGACGGCCTTCTGATCCACGGGTTCGACGGCGCCGATCGGCTCAGCCCAGGTCGGGCGCGTGCATGGCGCGCACGCCTTCGATATTGCCGTCCAGATAGTGGCGCAGTGACAGCGGCACCAGGTGCACGGCGGCGATTCCGACGCGGCTGAACGGCACCCGGACGATCTCGTACTCGCCGCAGGGCTCGTCGATCTCGGGGCCGTGTCGCAGGGCCGGGTCCATGGACTCCAGACGGCACACGAAGAAGTGCTGCACCTTCACACCGGTCACGCCGCCGTCGGCGATGTGCTCGACGGTGTCGACGAAGCACGGCACCACATCCGTGATCTTGGCGCCGAGTTCCTCGTCCACCTCGCGGTGGAGGGCGTCGACGACGGTGGCGTCCTCCGGCTCGACCCCGCCGCCCGGGGTCAGCCAGTACGGATCCATCCCGGGCTTGGTGCGCTTGATCAGTACGAGGTCGTCGCCGTCGAGCAGGATGGCGCGTGCGGTGCGCTTGACCACCGGTCGTTCGGTCATGGCAAGAGAGTGGCCCATGCCTCCGCTTCTGAAACGCATACAGGTGTTCTGGTGCCGTGTCCGTCACCAGGCGACGGCCGCGCTCAGCAGCCCCTCGTGCGCCCGGGCGATGTGCGAGTGGGCGAGGGTGCCGGTGCGTATGACGAGGAAATAGGTGCGCAGCGGCGGCACGGGAGGGTCGAGGAGAGCGATCACGCGCCCCTCCGCGAGGGCCTCCTCGCACAGATAGCGGGGCAGTACGGCGAGCCCGGCGCCGGAGGCCGTGGTCTCCAGGACCGCTCTCAGGTCCGGTGCGATGACGGTGCCTGCCGCAGCCGGCGGGGAGTCGAAGACGGCGTGCCAGTACCGCGAGACGAACGGCAGGGACTCATGGACCTCCACCACCGGAAGCTGCTCCAGGACGACATGGCCCTTGCGCAGCACTGCGGGCCCCAGATGCGCTGCCCACCGGGGAGCCGCGACGAGCACGTGCTCCTCGTCGCAGAGCGCGGTCGCGGTGAGGAGCCTTCCCCGTGGCCGGGCGGTGGCGACGGCGAGGTCGTGGTGGCCGGCGGCGAGTCCCTCGAGGACTTCCTCCGCGTTCCCGAAGGAGGCGCGTAAGGCGAGCCCCTGGTTGATCAGGGGAGTGAGCGCGGGGAGTGCGCGGACCGAGGTGAACTCGGGCGGGCCGGCCAGATGGAGGGTGCGGGTCCCCGCCTCGCTGTCGAGCCGTGCCTCCGCTATCTCGATGAGGGCGTCCAGGTGAGGAGCCGCCCGGTGGGCGAGCTCGTCGCCGATGGTGGTGGGGGTGACGCCGCGCGCCCGGCGCAGGAAGAGCGGCTTGCCCAGCTGACGCTCCAGCGTACGGATCTGGCCGGTGACCGCGGGCTGGGAGAGTCCGAGCAGTGCGGCGGCGCGCGTGAAGGACCCGGCCCGGTGCACGGTGACGAATGTGCGCAGCAGGGCCAGATCCATGCCATGCCCTTCCTGATCCGACGTTCCCCCCGAACCAGGCCAACTATAAATATGTCGATAGGTCTCTGTCGCTACTGTGATTGGACACTGACGCTGAGTCAACTAGCCTTGTCGACACGGTTCTTGGCGCGCGGGAACCGAGGCGGTCCGAGCCATGAGGGGGGAGGCTCGGACCGCCGTTCATGTGCGGCGCCCGCCATGGCCCGCGTGCCACGGCGGGCGCCTGTTCACGCGGAGGGTGCGGCCTCGTCCAGCGCGCGCAGCACGTCGGCGACCAGGTCCTCGCCGTCCTCCGCCCCCGCCGAGAAGCGGATGAAGCCCTCGGGCACGGCGTCACCGCCCCAGCGGCCGCGGCGTTCGGCGGTGGAGCGCACTCCGCCGAAGCTGGTCGCGTCGTCGACCAGCCGCAGCCCCTCGAGGAAGCGCTCCGCATGGTCGCGGTCGGGCAGGCAGAAGGACACGACACAGCCGAAGCGCCGCATCTGCCCAGCCGCGATCTTGTGCGCGGGGTCGGTCGGCAGCCCCGGGTGGCGCAGACCGCTGACCTCCGCGCGCCCGCTGAGCGCCCGGGCGACGGCCAGCGCGTTCGCGCTCTGCCGGTCGGCACGCAACTGCAGCGTGGCCAGCGACCGGTGCGCGAGCCACGCCTCCATCGGGCCGGGGATCGCCCCGACGATCTTCCGCCAGCGCCGCACACCGGCCGCGAGCCGCGGGTCACGACAGGTCACGTGACCGAGCAGGATGTCACCGTGGCCGGTCATGCCCTTGGTGTCGCTGGCCACCGAGAAGTCGGCACCGAGCTCCAGGGGTCGCTGACCGAGGGGTGTGGCCAGGGTGTTGTCGACGGCGACGAGCGCGCCTGCCGCGTGGGCCACGTCGGCGAGCCGCCGTACGTCGCACACGTCGAGCCCGGGGTTCGAGGGGGTCTCGATCCACAGCAGCCGCGCCCCGTCGAGCAGGGCCGCCTGCGCGTCCCCTCCGGTGGGGGCGGTGCGGACCTCGATGCCGAAGGCCCGCAACTGCTCGTGCACCAGCGGGAGGGCCTGGTATCCGTCGTCCGGCATGACGACGACGTCTCCCGACGTCAGCTGCGACATGAGCACGGCGGAGATCGCCGCCATGCCGGAGGCGAAGGAGACGGTCTCGACCGTCTCCCCGGGCGCCTCGAGCTCACCGATGGCCCGCTCCAGGTGGGTCCAGGTCGGGTTCTCGTCCCGGCCGTAGGTGTACGGGCCGGTCGGGTCGCCCGGGAGGTGGAAATGGGCGGCGAAGACCGGTCCGGGCAGGGTCGGTTCGTACTTCACCGGCTCGGGCAGCCCGGCCCGTACCGCCGTGGTGCCGTCGCCGTGGGCGGCCGCGGTCAGGTCGCTCACGTTCAGTCCTTGTCGGGCAGAACGAGGTTCAGCGCCCACGAGACGATGGAGATGATCAGTCCGCCGAGCACCGCCGTCCAGAAGCCTTCGACGTGGAAGCTCAGGTCGAAGGTGTCGGCGAGCCACGAAGTGAGCAGCAGCATCAGCGCGTTGATCACCAGGGTGATCAGACCCAGGGTCAGGATGAACAGCGGCAGGGTCAGCAGCTTGACCACAGGCTTGACGAGGAAGTTGACCACGCCGAAGAGCAGCGCGACCAGGAGCAGCGTCCACGCCTTCTTGCCGGTGCTCTCACCGGTCAGGGTGATGTCCTGCAGCAACCACACGGCCACCCACAGGGCACCTGCGTTGGCGATCGTCTTGACTAGGAAATTCATCATGTGTCTGATCGTGGCAGACGTGATCGGACCAAGTGCAGGGGCGGGACCACGATGAAGGCATTCAGATTGGACGATCTGGAGGCGGAGCGTGCCGCGAACGACGGTGCGTATCTGCAGTTCCTGCGCGAAAGGAACATGTCGGTCGGTCTGTATGCGCTGGACGCCGGGGAGACCGACCCGCAGCTCCCCCACCGTCAGGACGAGGTCTACTTCGTGGTGAGCGGCCGGGCGTCGATCACTGTGGGGGTGGAGACCACGCAGGTGGCGCGGGGCAGCGTGGTGTACGTGCCGGCGGGGGTGCCGCACAAGTTCCATCACATCAGCGAGGACCTGCGGGTCATGGTGGTCTTCTCTCCGCCTGAGAGCTGACGTCCCGCCCTGCCTGCTCCGAACGGGAGACCCTAGGGGGAGGATCAGGGGAGTTCAAGGGCTCGCGGCCCCCTGCCGGCGTTCTTGGCCGCCTAGCATCGAAGGCAGGCAATACGGAGAAACGAGGTAGGGGAGATGGCTGTGCAGGAGATATTCGCGGGGATGCCGTGGTGGGTGAAGTGGATCGCCATCCCGGTGATCGCGCTGGTCGTTTTCGGTGGGCTCATCGTGAGCGTCGTCGGATTCGTGATCGGACTGCTCTTCAAGCTGCTGGTCTTCGTCGCCCTGGTCGGCGGACTGGTGTTCCTGGTGCGTAAGTTCATGGCGTCCTCGGGTTCGCGCGGTGACTGGTAGCCGAGCGGGCGGTCTCAGGGCCGCCCGTTAGCCCGGGAGGGGGAAACCACCGGCACGACCCGTGTTTCGACCGGTGCTGCCATTAGAGTGGTTCAACGCTGCCGCCCCCGGGAAATGGCCGGAGCAGGATCGCTCTCACCAGCGCTTCGGCGCGGCGCGGAGCTGAACGGTCGTTCCAGGACCTGGGGCTGCGGCGGCCGCGGGGGCGGCCCCCGCGGGCGGGCGCGCTGCCCGTCACCACGCCGGGGGGTGACCTGTGGCCGGGGAAACGAAAGCCGTTCCTGCACCGACTCTGATCGGCTCCGTACAGCGGGCGCTGAGGCTGCTGGAAGCCGCCGGCGCGCATCCGGACGGGGCCCCCGCGAAGCTGCTCGCGCGAGAGGCCGGAATCCCGCTGCCGACCGCCTATCATCTGCTGCGCACGCTGGCCCACGACGACTATCTGCGGCGCCGGAACGGCCTGTACGTGCTCGGGGAAGCGGTGGAACGGCTGGTCGCCGACGGATCGCCGGAGAGTCGTCGCAGCACCCTCGAGGAGTCCCTCGCCCACTGGCGTGACGCTATCGGCGTCCCTGTCTACTTCGCCGTCTACCGCGAGGGTGAGATCGAACTCGTCGCCGTCTCCGACACCCCGTACGCACCGGCGGTGCCCGAGTGGGCGGACTTCCGTGAGACCGCGCACGCGCACGCCCTCGGCCAGTGCCTGCTGGGCCAGCTCGACGAGCCGGCGCGCAGCGACCATCTGAGCCGCCATCCCGTGCAGCCCGTGACGCCGTACACCGTGCCCGACCGGCGCACTCTGCTCGACCGGCTGGCGGCCCATCGGTGCATGCAGCCCGTCGTGGAACGACAGGAATATGCAATCGGCACAATCTGCGCTGCCATTCCAGTCACTCTCGGTTCCGGTGCCGCGACGATGGCCATTTCTCTCCCCGTCGATCAAGAGGCCAGACTGCTTCCGGCGGTTGAGCAGTTGCGCACGGCAATCGGTGGGCTGTTGGGGTCACTTGCCTTCTCTATCAGTATCTGAAATATCACTCCTTGTGATCTGCTAGCCCTTCCACCACGATGACGCAAGAGGGCCTGGAGGATCGTTCCTGGCCGTTTTCTTCTTGCTTTGCCGTACGGGTTTCATTCAATGCTTCATCTGCTGCGGGGTATGTGATGCGCGAGTCGGTCCACGCCGAGGTTCAGATGAGCTTTCTCGTCTCCGAGGAGCTCTCCTTCCGTATTCCGGTCGAACTGGGTTATGAGACCAGGGATCCGTACGCCGTGCGGATGACCTTCCACCTGCCCGGCGACGCGCCGGTGACCTGGACGTTCGGTCGGGAGCTGCTGCTCGACGGGATCAACGGGCCGAGCGGGGACGGCGATGTGCACATCGCGCCCGTCGGGCCTCGGCCCCTCTCCGACGTCAGCATCAGGCTCCGTGTCGGCCGGGACTCGGCGCTCTTCCGGGCGGGGGCGGCGCCGCTCGTCGCGTTCCTCGACCGTACGGACAAGCTGCTGCCCATGGGCCAGGAGCTCACGCTGGGTGACTTCGAGGTGAACCTGGAGGAGGCGCTCGGGCGCATCCTCGCCGAGGAGAACGCCGGCTGACCTCCGGTTCCCTCGTCGTCACCGCTTGCGCCGGCGTCCCCTGCCCGCGCGGGCCGGCCCGGCGTCCGGCGCCGCCGGACCGGAGCGGTCGGCGGAGACCACCAGCGTGGCGAGCGCCGTCGTCACCGGCACCGAGGCGACCAGCCCGATCGAGCCGACCAGGGTCCGTACGATCTCCTCGGCCACCAGCTCGCTGTTGGCGACGGTGCCCACGCTGGACTGCGCGATGGAGAAGAGCAGCAGCAGGGGCAACGCGGCGCCGGCGTAGGCGAGTACGAGCGTGTTGACGACGGACGCGATGTGGTCGCGGCCGATGCGGATGGCGGAGCGGTAGAGGGCGCGCGGGCCCATGTCCGGGTCGGCCTGGTGGAGTTCCCACACAGCGGAGGTCTGCGTCACCGTCACGTCGTCGAGCACGCCGAGCGAGCCGATGATGACGCCGGCGAGCAGCAGACCGCTCATGTCGATCTCCGGATAGAGACCGTGGATCAGACCGGTGTTGTCGTCGGTGTTGCCGCTCAGGCTGGCCCAGCCGATGAACAGCGAGCCCAGCAGCCCGATCAGCAGCAGCGAGATCAGGGTGCCGAGCACCGCGACGGAGGTCCGCGCGGTCACGCCGTGACACAGATAGAGCGCGACCAGCATGATGGCGCTCGCCCCGACCACCGCCACGACCAGCGGATTCGAGCCCTGCAGGATGGCGGGCAGGATGAACAGCGTCAGGATGGCGAACGAGACCACGAGTGAGACCAGGGCCATCACCCCGCGCATCCGGCCCACCAGGACCACGACGACGGCGAAGATCGCCGCCAGCAGCGCCATCGGGAAGCCCCGGTCGATGTCCGTCACCGAGTACTGGAGGTCGCGGGGCGCGTCGGGGGCGTAGGCCACGACGACGCCCTGGCCCTCCTTCAACTGCCGCGGCGCGTCAGGCTGGACGATCTCGACGAAGGTCCGGCCCTTGTCCTTGCCGGTGGTCACCTCGACGGTCGCCTTCGCGCACTGCCCCTGCTGCGAGGTGACCGCCTCGCGCCCCTGCGGGGTGGAGGTGTCACCGGTCGGCGGGACCTGGGCGGCGTTGACGTCCTTGCAGTCGACTCTCTGGAGCGCCACCACCTTGCCCTGCTCCGTCTGCCGGTCGAAGCCGACTCCGGTGCGCTCGTGCCCCGGCGCCCCGCCGGGCCACAGGACGGCGAGCCCAACGAGGACGGCCGTCGCGAAGGGGATGAGCACGGCCGCGATGACCCTGCGAAGGTGCTGGGAGACCGGCGCGGCGGGCCCATGAGCGTGCGCATGACTGTGGGCGTGGCCGTGCGGGTCCGGGGGCTGCTGCGATGAAGTCACGGACCGATCATCGCAAGAGCGGGAGGGGCCCTCTGTTCAGCGCGCCAGACATGACGCTAGCGTGGTGGCACCTTTGCACACGCGGGAGCTCGGAGCACCGGGCTGAGAGGGCGCTGACCTTCGTACATCCGTACGGGACAGCTGCGCCGACCGCCGAACCTGTTACCGGGTAATGCCGGCGTAGGGAGTAGGTCTCATGACCGTATCGGACGCAAGCACGCCTGCCTCGAACCAGAACGACGAGGCCGGGAAGTCCATCGGCTGGCACAAGGGATACGTCGAGGGCTCACGCCCCGACCTCCGTGTGCCGGTACGCAAGGTGCACCTCACCAACGGCAAGGACGTGACGCTGTACGACACGTCCGGCCCGTACACCGACCCGAACGTCGACACGGACGTACGCCGCGGGCTGCCGCCGCTCCGGGAGAACTGGATCATCGGCCGCGGCGACACCGAGGAGTACGCGGGGCGGCCCGTCCGCCCCGAGGACGACGGGGTCAAGCACACGTCCCCGCGCGGCGGGCTCCGCAACCTGGACGCGGTCTTCCCCGGCCGCCCGCGCCAGCCCCGCCGGGGACGCGAGGGCCGGCCCGTGACCCAGCTCGCCTACGCGCGCCGGGGCGAGATCACGCCGGAGATGGAGTACGTCGCCATCCGCGAGAACGTCTCCCCCGAGGTGGTGCGCGAGGAGATCGCGGCCGGCCGGGCCGTGCTGCCGGCGAACGTGAACCACCCGGAGATCGAGCCGATGATCATCGGCAAGCGGTTCCTGGTGAAGGTCAACGCCAACATCGGCAACTCCGCCGTGACCTCCTCCATCGAGGAGGAGGTCGACAAGATGACCTGGGCGACCCGCTGGGGCGCCGACACGGTCATGGACCTGTCCACCGGGCGCAACATCCACACCACCCGCGAGTGGGTGCTGCGCAACTCCCCCGTGCCGATCGGGACCGTGCCGCTGTACCAGGCGCTGGAGAAGGTCGACGGCAAGGCCGAGGAGCTGACCTGGGACGTCTACAAGGACACGGTCATCGAGCAGGCCGAACAGGGCGTCGACTACATGACCGTCCACGCGGGCGTGCTGCTGCGCTACGTGCCGCTGACGGCCCGCCGCAAGACCGGCATCGTCTCGCGCGGCGGCTCCATCATGGCGGCGTGGTGCCTGGCGCACCACAAGGAGTCGTTCCTGTACGAGAACTTCGAGGAGCTCTGCGAGATCCTCGCCGCCTACGACGTGACGTACTCCCTCGGCGACGGCCTGCGGCCCGGGTCGATCGCGGACGCCAACGACGAGGCGCAGTTCGCGGAGCTCAGGACGCTCGGTGAGCTCAACACGGTCGCCAAGCGCATGGGCGTGCAGACCATGATCGAGGGCCCGGGCCACGTCCCGATGCACAAGATCAAGGAGAACATCGACCTCCAGCAGGAGATCTGCGAGGAGGCGCCGTTCTACACGCTCGGCCCGCTGACCACCGATGTGGCGCCCGCGTACGACCACATCACCTCCGGCATCGGTGCGGCGATGATCGCCTGGTGGGGCACGGCGATGCTCTGCTACGTGACGCCCAAGGAGCACCTGGGCCTGCCGAACCGCGACGACGTGAAGACCGGCGTCATCACCTACAAGATCGCTGCCCACGCGGCGGACCTCGCCAAGGGGCACCCGGGTGCGCAGGAGTGGGACGACGCGCTGTCCGACGCCCGCTTCGAATTCCGGTGGGAGGACCAGTTCAACCTGGCTCTCGACCCGGACACGGCACGGGAGTTCCACGACGAGACGCTGCCCGCGGAGCCGGCGAAGACCGCGCACTTCTGTTCGATGTGCGGTCCGAAGTTCTGCTCGATGAAGATCTCCCAGGACATCCGCCGCCGGCACGGCGGCGACCAGGAGGAGATCGAGGCCGGCATGGCCGAGAAGTCACGGGAGTTCGCCGCCGCGGGCAACCGGGTCTATCTGCCGATCGCCGACTGAACCGTCGGGGGACGCGATGCCGCGAGGGGTGGCGCCACATCGGTGGCGCCGCCCTTCGGGCCCGGCGTCTCGCGTGGCCGGGCCGGGTCAGTCCGGGCGGTGGTCGGGGCCGCCGAAGTCGGGGCTGGTGAAGTCCGGGCTGGTGAACGTCGGGCGCCGGCCGGTGGCCGCTCCGTCCGCGGGGCTGGAGAAGTCCGGCCCGCTGTATCCCATCTTCGGCATCCGGCTCACCGGCCGCGGCGGCTGTGTGGACGCCGGGTCGGCGCTGGGATCGGCGAGGGCGGCCCGCAGGAAGGGCAGGATGCCGCGTTCCAGCAGGGCGTGGCGCCAGGCCTCCTTGGCTCGCGACACCTCGTCCGGCAGTTCTCCCGCCGGGCTGTCGTCCGCCACCTGGGCGGCGCCGTTGCGCAGGGCCGTCAGCAGCAGTCCCACCGCGGCGACCAGGATGGCGGCAGCCGTCAGGGCACCGAAGAACCATCCGGCCGTCAGCAGGGAGTCGGCGAAGGCCGGGGCGGGGGTGAGCATCTTCAGGATGTAGCCGACCAGGAGGAAGATCACCGCCGCCGTTCCCGCGAGGAGTGGTGCCAGCACGGCGATGACCGCGGCGAATCCGGCCCCGCCCTGCGCCGTCTCGTCGGCCGCGGACCCCAGGACGGATCCGCGCACCGAGGTGGCGGCCCTGGGGGCGCGCATCTGGCCGCGCACCTTCACGTAATGCTCGTACTCGGCGGCGGCGGAGGTGGTGATCAGTGCCGTCGCGTTCAGTGCCATGGTGCGCAGTTGCTCGGTGTTGAGGCGCAGACCCACCACGGCGAGGTCCGGCCGTTCATGGGCGTTGCGCAGTGCCTCGTCGAGGACACGCTGGTACTCGGCGCGGTCCTCGTTCAGCAGGTGCGGAGCGCTGTTCATGTGCATCCCCCGATGCTCCGCCCGCCGGACGGCCCGTGTTTCCCGGGCAGTTGGGCGTAAGCGGAGGAGAGTCTGCTACGGATACGCCGATGGTAGAGCGGTTACGGCACAGGGTGACAGGGGGTTTCCGTAAATCGCCTGCCGCGGGTTGACTCAGTTGGGCAGCGGGAGCTGCTGGACAAGGAGTTTTCCGGCCATGGTCACGCCGCCGTCCATGGCGATCGCCAGCCCGTCCGCGTATACGTGCGGGCCCTCGACCACCGGGCGGTCGCCGTCCTCGCCGTCCTCGGTGCCCACCTCGCCGAGCAGATACGGAATGGGGCTGTGGCCGTGGACGATGCGCCGGCCGCCGTAGGCGCCGAGCAGTTCCCGGACCGCCTGCGGGCCGCCGTCGTCGCGGAAGGCGAAGCGCTTGGTGAACTTGCGGAACAGGTCCCAGCACTCGTCCGCGTCGTTCCGGGTGAGGATCGCGTGCACGGTGTCGTTGACGTCCGCGATGGTGGACCCGTAGTCGAGGTAGGCGGTCGTGTCGGAGTGCAGGAGCAGGTGGCTGTCCTCCTCGACGATCGCGTCGAGCCTGGCCATCCACTGCAGGTGGACCTCCTGCAGCCGGTCCATGTCGGCCTTCTGCCCGCCGTTGAGAAGCCAGGCAGCCTGGAAGGTGGCGGTGCCGGCACCGGAGTTGACGGGCTTGTCGCCGAAGCGTTTGGCGCCGAGCAGCAGCAGTTCGTGGTTGCCCATCAGGGCCTTGCAGTAGCCGCCGGCGGCTGCGGCCTCGGCCGAGAGGCGCATGACGAGGTCGATCACCCCGATGCCGTCGGGGCCCCGGTCGGTGAAGTCCCCGAGGAACCAGAGCCGGGCATTGCCCGCGGCCCAGCGCCCTTCGGCGTCGATGAGGCCCTGTGCGGTCAGGGCCGTCACCAGCTCGTCGAAGTAGCCGTGGACGTCGCCGACGACGTACAGCGGGCCGAGCCCGTCGGGCGCGGGCAGGTCGGCCGGGTCGACATGCACCTGGACCGTGTCGCCGGGGCCGCCCCGGCCGATGACGGGCAGATCGCGTGCGGTGGGGGTGTAGCCCTCCGGTGGTTCGCCCTCGGGGAGGGCGTTCCCGGGATGGCCCGGTGGGACCGGGCCCGACGTGTGCGACTGCACGGGAACCTGCGCGTACGGCGGTACACGGAAATCGCGCAACGTCGCCGTCCGCACCACGGGTCCTTGACCGGCCCCCTGAGTCATCGACCCCTCCACCACCGTCGCGCCGCCGTTCACCTCTCGGCCCAGCCTGGTCCGGGTGGTCCGCGGTGTCGTTCGCCCATCATAGGAATGAGCCAGGCAGTGTGTGACGCACCAGGGGTGGTGAATCCTCGAGCACCCCCGGTTCACCGGTTGTTTCGTCCCGATTGGGGAGGTCCGCTCCCTCGTGCGGCACGGTCCGGGCGTGTCCGGCCGCCTCCGCGGACCCGCCGCGGTCCGCCCGGCCGGGCCCGTGGGATGTGCCGTGGTCCGTCGGGCTCTCCCGGCCAAGAGCCCCGGCTCAGCGGGCTCTAGGGCTGCGAGGGGGACCGCGGAGCGCTCACAGTCGTCCGCGGGGGGCGGCGCTGCGACGACGTCCTGACGATCAGTTCCGTGGGTATCACCTGCTCGATCGGCAGGTCCTTGTCGATTCCCTCGATCGCGTCGATGAGTAACTGGACGACTGCCGTGCCGATTCTGCGCGGCTTGAGCGAGAGCGTGGTGATGGGCGGCTCGGTCGTGGCGTAGACCGTCGACTCGCTGCAGCACACGAGCAGCAGATCGTCGGGGACCCGCAGTCCGTAGCGGCGGGCGGCGGCGAGCAGATCGGTGCCGTTGGGGTCGAAGAGCCCGTACACCGCGTCCGGCCGGTCGGGCCGGGCCAGCAGCCGGTCGGCGGCGACGGCGCCCGCGCACGGGTCGTGCGCGGGGTAGGACTCGTAGACGGGGTCCTGGCCGACGCTTTCGCACCAGTGGAGGTAGGCCGTGGTCGAGAGCCGCGTGTAGGTGTCGGTGGTGGTGCCGGTGAGCAGACCGATCCGGCGGGCGCCGGCGGCGGCGAGATGGTCGAGCAGGTCGAGTACGGCGGCTTCGTGGTCGTTGTCCACCCAGGCGGTGACCGGGAGGGTGCCTGCGGGGCGGCCGTCGGAGACGACGGGCAGTCCCTGGCGGACCAGTTCGGTGACGACCGGGTCGTGGTCGGAGGGGTCGATGACGACGGTGCCGTCGAGGGCGACGTTCGACCAGACGTCGTGTCTGGAGGTGGCGGGCAGGATGACCAGCGCGTAGCCGCGGGCGAGAGCGGCCGAGGTCGCGGCCCTGGCCATCTCCGCGAAGTACGCGAACTCCGTGAAGGTGAAAGGTTCATCCCCGTATGTCGTCACGGTCAGGCCGATCAGGCCCGACTTCCCGGTACGGAGGGTGCGGGCCGCGGCTGACGGGCGGTAGCCCAGCCGGTCCGCGACCTCTCGGACGTGTCGGCGGGTGGCGTCCGGGAGCCGGCCCTTTCCGTTGAGGGCGTCGGAGACGGTCGTGATGGAGACGCCGGCCGCGGCGGCCACGTCTCTGATGCCTGCCCGACCCTGCCTGCCGCCCCGGCGGGTTGTGTCCGTCCGGCTCACCTGGTGCTTCCCTGCTGCTGTCATGGCGTGCCGATAGTAGGGCTCGCACAGGGGGTACTACCGGTCGCATATGCACGCGTTGACAGGCACGTTTCTGCATGATCATTAAGCCCCTATTTCCTTGTAAGCAAAGGGAGTTGAGCCCTCGGGGCGTCGAGTATCCGGTACTGGGCCGCTGATGCCTGGCGAGGGGGCCATGTCTCGAAGAGGTCTCAACTCACCATTACGGGTGACGCGCGCCACGGCGCGAGCCACCGGCGCGCGCCATGGCGTCCGGCGCTCCCCCCGTATTGCGCCCTTCGCCCCGCTTCCCGTCGGGTCCGGCGGGGGTCCTTGGTGTCCGGCCATTCGCAGCAGAGGCGAATCCTCATAAGGTGAGCAGTATTGGTTGAGCGGTACCGATGTGCACGGACGGTCGAGGAGGACCTGCGGTGAGCGAGACGAGCCCCAAGCTGCGCGCCGAGCTGGACGGCATCCCCACGTACAAGCCGGGCAAGCCGGCGGCGGCCGGCGGCCCGGTGGCGTACAAGCTGTCCTCCAACGAGAACCCGTATCCGCCGCTGCCCGGTGTGATGGAGAGCGCCATGGCCGCGGCGCAGAGCTTCAACCGCTACCCCGACATGGCCTGCACCGGCCTCATGAACGAGCTCGCGGACCGGTTCGGGGTGCCGGTGACCCATCTGGCCACCGGCACCGGCTCCGTGGGCGTGGCGCAGTCGCTGCTGCAGTCCACCTCCGGCCCCGGCGACGAGGTGATCTACGCCTGGCGCTCCTTCGAGGCGTACCCGATCATCACGCAGATCAGCGGCGCGACGTCGGTGAAGGTCCCGCTGACCGAGGGGGAGGTGCACGACCTCGACGCCATGGCGGACGCCATCACCGACCGGACGCGGCTGATCTTCGTGTGCAACCCCAACAACCCGACCGGCACGGTGGTGCGCCGCGCCGAGCTGGAGAGGTTCCTGGACCGGGTGCCCTCCGACGTGCTGGTGGTGCTGGACGAGGCGTACCGGGAGTTCATCCGTGACGCCGACGTCCCCGACGGGCTCGAGATCTACCGGGACCGGCCGAACGTGGCGGTGCTGCGCACCTTCTCCAAGGCGTACGGCCTGGCCGGGCTGCGGGTCGGCTTCGCGGTCGCCCACGAGCCGGTCGCCGCGGCGCTGCGCAAGACGGCCGTGCCGTTCGGTGTCACGCAGCTGGCGCAGGACGCGGCGGTCGCCTCGCTGCGCGCCGAGGACGAGCTGCTCGGCCGGGTCGGGTCCCTGGTCACCGAGCGCGCGCGGGTCCACCACGCTCTTGTGGAGCAGGGCTGGACGGTGCCGCAGACGCAGGCGAACTTCGTCTGGCTGCGCCTCGGCGAGCGCACGCTCGACTTCGCCGCGGCATGCGAGAAGGCCGGCGTCGTGGTCCGGCCGTTCGCGGGTGAGGGGGTGCGGGTGACGATCGGCGAGTGCGAGGCGAACGATGTGTTCCTGCACACAGCCGAGACGTTCCGCAAGAGCTTCTAGGGGCCTGCGGCTGGTCGGGCCTACGCCCCCTCGGCCGGTTCGACCAGCTCGACCCTGAGCGGGTCGCCGGGGCGGATGCTCGCCGGCAGGCGGGGGTCGCCGTCGATGCGGCCGAGCAGGTTGCACGGGCCGGCGAGGCGGCACTCGTCGCCGCGCGAGATGGGCGTCGGTCCGTACGGGAGGGCGAGGGCGTCGCCGTCGGTCCAGAAGACGACGGTGCCGGGCTCCACCACCTGGCGGGCGCCCGGCTCCGGGGCGACGCTGACCGGGGTGGGGAAGTAGACCTCCTCTCCCCAGGTCTGCGCGGTCGCGGAGAACGGCAGAACCCCCATGAGCGCCTTGCTCGTGGGGGTTTCCTCGATGGTGGCGGTCAGGTGTCCGGTCGGCCATGAGACGCGTATCTGCATAGCCGAAATTCAACAATATGTTGAAGTTCTTGGGAAGGGTCCCGCGAGGGTGACCCCCCGATCGAAGGTGCGGATTTCGTATGCGCCATAATGCTTGTGAATGTGAACGCGTTCACAAGCACGCCCCGGTTCCTCCTGGAATCAGTGGAAAGGGAAGGGCCGGCTGCCGCTCGACCGCGGCGACGTAAGGAGAGACGACGTGGACCTCGCTCTGGCGCCCGAGACCTTGGCGCGATGGCAGTTCGGCATCACCACCGTCTACCACTTCCTGTTCGTACCCCTCACGATCTCGCTCGCCGCGCTCACCGCCGGCCTGCAGACCGCCTGGGTGCGGACGGGCAAGGAGAAGTACCTCAGGGCCACCAAGTTCTGGGGCAAACTCTTCCTGATCAACATCGCCATGGGCGTGGTCACGGGCATCGTGCAGGAGTTCCAGTTCGGCATGAACTGGTCCGACTACTCCCGGTTCGTCGGCGACGTCTTCGGCGCACCGCTCGCCTTCGAGGCGCTGATCGCCTTCTTCTTCGAGTCCACCTTCATCGGGCTGTGGATCTTCGGCTGGGACAAGCTGCCGCAGAAGATCCACCTGGCCTGCATCTGGATGGTCTCGATCGGCACCGTCCTCTCCGCCTACTTCATCCTGGCGGCCAACTCCTGGATGCAGCACCCGGTCGGCTACCGGATCAACGAGGAGCGCGGCCGGGCCGAGCTCACCGACTTCTGGCTGGTACTGACCCAGAACACGGCGCTCACCCAGTTCTTCCACACCATGACGGCGGCCTTCCTGGTCGGTGGCGCCTTCATGGCGGGTATCGCTGCCTTCCACCTGGCGCGCAGGAAGCATGTTCCGGTGATGCGGACCTCGCTGCGGGTCGGTCTGGTCACCGTCGCCGTCGCGGGGCTCATGACCGCGGTCAGCGGCGACCTGCTCGGCAAGGTGATGTACGAGCAGCAGCCCATGAAGATGGCGGCCGCCGAGGCCCTGTGGGACGGGGAGGCGCCCGCGCCGTTCTCCGTCTTCGCCTACGGCGACGTCGACAAGGGGCACAACAAGGTCGCCGTCGAGGTCCCCGGCCTGCTGTCGTTCCTGGCGCACAGCGACTTCGACTCGTACGTCCCCGGCATCAACGACGTCAACGAACAGCTCCAGGAGACGTACGGCCCCGGTGACTACCGGCCCAACATCCCCGTCGCCTACTGGGGTTTCCGCTGGATGATCGGCTTCGGCATGGCGTCGCTGACCATCGGTCTGATCGGACTCTGGCTGACCCGGCGCAAGTTCCTGTTGCCTCCCGCGCTGCGGACCGGTGAGGACGAGGTGCCGAATCTGGTGCTGTTCAGGAACAAGGCGCTCAGCCCCCGGCTGGGCAGGTGGTACTGGCTGATCGCGCTGTGGACGATGGCCTTCCCGCTGATCGCCAACTCCTGGGGCTGGATCTTCACCGAGATGGGGCGGCAGCCGTGGGTCGTCTACGGCGTGCTACGCACCCGTGACGCCGTCTCCCCCGGTGTCTCGCAGGGCGAGGTCCTCGTCTCGATGACCGTCTTCACGCTGCTCTACGCGGTGCTCGCCGTGATCGAGGTCAGGCTGCTCGTGAAGTACGTCAAGGCGGGACCGCCCGAACTGACGGAGGCCGACCTCGCCCCGCCCACCAAGATCGGCGGCGACGACCGTGACGCCGACCGGCCGATGGCCTTCTCCTACTGAGGCCCGTGAGGAGCTGCTGAGGCATGGAACTCCACAACGTCTGGTTCGTACTCATCGCCGTCCTGTGGATCGGCTACTTCTTCCTGGAGGGCTTCGACTTCGGCATCGGCGTCCTCACCAAACTGCTGGCGAGGGACCGCACCGAGCGGCGTGTGCTGATCAACACCATCGGTCCCGTCTGGGACGGCAACGAGGTGTGGCTGCTCACGGCGGGCGGTGCGACGTTCGCCGCCTTTCCCGAGTGGTACGCCACGCTGTTCTCGGGCTTCTACCTCCCGCTGCTGCTCATCCTGGTCTGCCTGATCGTGCGCGGCGTCGCGTTCGAGTACCGGCACAAGCGGTCGGAGGAGCGCTGGCAGACCAACTGGGAGCACGCGATCTTCTGGACCTCGCTGCTGCCGGCGTTTCTGTGGGGCGTCGCCTTCGGCAACATCGTGCGCGGCGTGAAGATCGACGCGGACAAGGAGTACGTCGGCGGCCTGGTCGATCTGCTCAACCCGTACGCACTGCTCGGCGGAGTGGTGACACTCGCCCTCTTCACCTTTCACGGCGCGGTCTTCGCGGCGCTGAAGACGCTGGGGGACATCAGGGCCCGGGCCAGGGCCATGGCGGTGAAGCTGGGGCTGCTGACCATGGTCCCCGCGGTCGGCTTCCTCGGGTGGACCCAGATGTCGCGCGGCGACGGCAAGAGCCTGGTGGCGCTGGTCGTCGCGGTGGCGGCGCTGGCGGGAGCGGTCGGAGCCGTCAAGGCGGGCCGGGAGGGCTGGTCGTTCGGCCTCTCGGGCGTCACCATCGCCACCTCGGTGGCGATGTTCTTCCTGGCGCTCTTCCCGGACGTCATGCCGTCCACGCTCGACAGCGCCTGGAGCCTGACGGTCACCAACGCCTCGTCGAGCCCGTACACGCTGAGGATCATGACCTGGCTGGCGGCGGTCGCCACACCGCTGGTGCTGCTCTACCAGGGCTGGACGTACTGGGTCTTCCGTAAGCGGATCGGCACCCAGCACATCGCCGACGCCCACTAGCGGGGGATGTTTCACGTGAAACCGATCGATCCGCGTCTGCTCCGCTACGCACGTGCCACCCGGGGTTTCCTGGCCGCGGTGGTGGTGCTCGGGGCCGTCGGAGCGGCCTTGGTCGTCGCACAGGCCATGCTCATCGCCGAGGTGGTGGTGGGAGCGTTCCAGCGGGGGCTGTCCGCCTCCGATCTCACCATCCCCTTGGCGCTGCTGGCCGTGGTGGCGGTCGGCCGGGCGGTCGTCTCCTGGCTGACCGAGCTGGCCGCGCACCGGGCGAGCGCCGCGGTGAAGTCCGAGCTCCGGCGCCGGCTGCTGGACCGGGCCGCCGAGCTGGGGCCGGGCCGGCTGAGCGGGCAGACCACCGGATCGCTCGTCGCGCTCGCCACCCGTGGTGTCGACGCGCTGGACGACTACTTCGCGCGGTACCTGCCCCAGCTCGGACTCGCGGTCGTGGTGCCGGTCGCGGTGCTCGCGCGGATCGTGACGGAGGACTGGGTCTCGGCAGCGGTCATCGTGGTGACCCTGCCGCTGATCCCGCTCTTCATGGTGCTGATCGGCTGGGCCACGCGGACGAGCATGGACCGGCAGTGGCGGCTGCTGTCCCGGCTGTCCGGCCACTTCCTCGACGTGGTCGCCGGACTGCCGACACTGAAGGTGTTCGGCCGGGCGAAGGCGCAGGCCGAGTCGATCCGGACCATCACCACCCAGTACCGGCAGGCGACCCTGCGCACCCTGCGGATCGCGTTCCTCTCGTCGTTCGCGCTGGAGCTCCTGTCGACGCTGTCGGTCGCCCTCGTCGCCGTCGGCATCGGAATGCGTCTGGTCCACGGCGACCTGGATCTGTACACGGGGCTCGTGATCCTCATCCTCGCCCCCGAGGCGTATCTGCCGATCCGGCAGGTGGGGGCCCAGTTCCACGCCGCCGCCGAGGGGCTCTCGGCGGCGGAGGAGATCTTCGAGGTGCTGGAAACCGCACCCCGTCGATCGGGGGGCGCCCCCGTCCCGGGCACGCTGCGGCTGGAGATCGACGCGGTGACGGTCCGCCATGAGCGCCGCGGCGAAGCGTCGCTGGAGAGCGCCTCACTGGTGGTGGCGCCGGGGGAGACGGTCGCCCTCGTGGGGGAGAGCGGCGTCGGCAAGTCCACGCTCCTCGACGTCCTGCTGGGCTTCGCGACACCGGTGGAGGGGCGGGTGCGGGTCGGCGGGGCGGATCTCGCCGATCTGGACATGGAGCGGTGGCGGGAGCAGATCGCCTGGGTGCCGCAGAGACCGTATCTCTTCGCCGGCACGATCGCCGAGAACGTACTGCTGGCGCGGCCGGACGCGGACGACGCGGCGGTCCGGGCGGCGCTGCGGGAGGCGGGGGCGTACGACTTCGTCTCCGAACTCCCGCTGGGGCCGGACACGGAGATCGGGGAGGACGGCGCGGGTCTCTCGGCGGGGCAGCGGCAACGGCTGGCGCTGGCCAGGGCGTTCCTCGCGGACCGGCCGCTGCTGCTCCTCGACGAGCCGACAGCCGCGCTGGACGGTGCCACCGAGGAAGGAATCGTCGAGGCGGTGGGCCGGCTGGCGCGGGGACGGACGGTGCTGCTGGTCGTGCACCGTCCGGCCCTCCTGGCGGTGGCGGACCGGGTCGTCACCCTCTCCCGTACGGCGCCGGCGCCCGTGGCATCCACCGTACGGGCAGGCGCCGTTGGGGCGGGGCGGCCCAGCGCGTTTGCAGGCGCCGCGGGCGTCGGGCTCACCGCGCCGCAGGCGTCGCCGGGCGCGAAGGGCCGGCCGCCGCTGGTGCGGGTGCGGGCTGCCGCCCGCCAACTGCGCGGCCGTCTCGCACTGGCCCTGCTGCTCGGCAGCCTGGCCCTCGGCTCCGCCGTCGGGCTCATGGCCGTGTCCGGATGGCTCATCTCCCGCGCGTCCGAACAGCCGCCGGTCCTCCATCTGATGGTGGCGGTGACGGCGACCAGGGCCTTCGGTATCGGACGGGCGGTCTTCCGGTACGCGGAGCGCCTCGTCTCCCACGACGCCGTCCTGCGGATGCTCGCCGAACTGCGGGTCGCCGTCTACGCCAGGCTCGAGCGGATCGCCCCGGCCGGGCTCGGCCGGACCCGGCGCGGTGACCTGCTGTCCCGGCTGGTCGCCGATGTGGACACCCTCCAGGACTACTGGCTCCGCTGGATGCTGCCCGCAGCCACCGCCGTGCTCGTCGGCACCGGAGCCGTCGGGTTCACGGCCTGGCTGCTGCCCGAGGCCGGCGCGGTCCTCGCCGTGGGCCTGCTCGTGGCGGGAGTCGGCGTACCGCTCGCCGGCGGGGCGTTCGCCCGGCGTGCGGAGCAGCAACTGGCCCCCGCGCGCGGGACTCTGGCCACCAGGGTCGTCGATCTGCTGCGCGGCACGGCGGAACTGACCGTCGCCGGAGCCCTCCCGCGGCGCCTCGCGTCGACGCGGGACGCGGACCGGACGCTGACCCGCATCGCCGCCCGGCAGGCCGCCGCCACGGCACTCGGCGGCGGGCTCTCCGCCCTTGTCTGCGGACTGACCGTGGTGGGCGCCGCGGCGGTCGGTGTGCGCGCGGTCTCGGAGGGGCGTCTCGACGGCGTCTGCCTGGCGGTCGTCGTGCTCACGCCGCTCGCCGCCTTCGAAGCCGTGTCGGCCCTGCCGCTCGCCGTGCAGTACCGGCGCCGTGTCGTGCGCAGCGCCGAGCGGGTGCACGAGATCCTCGACGCGCCCGTCCCCGTACAGGAGCCGGACCGCCCGCTCCCCCCGCCGGCCACCGCCTTCCCGCTGGTGCTGCACGGCATCGGCGCACGGTACGCGGACCAGGAGCGGGACGCGCTGAGCGGCTTCGACCTGACCCTGACCGCGGGCAGGCGGGTCGCTGTCGTCGGCGTCTCCGGCTCCGGCAAGACGACGCTGGCACAGGTGCTGCTGCGTTTCCTGGACGCCGGAGCCGGGACGTACACCATCGGCGGTGTCCCCGCGGCGTCGCTGGAGGGCGACGCGGTGCGGCGGTACGTGGGGCTCTGCGCCCAGGACGCGCACCTCTTCGACAGTTCCGTACGGGAGAACCTGCGGCTGGCCCGCACGGACGCGACGGAGGACGAGCTGAGGCGGGCGCTCGCCGGCGCGCGCCTGCTGGACTGGGCCGACTCCCTGCCCGACGGGCTCGACACGCTCGTCGGCGAGCACGGCACCCGGCTGTCCGGCGGCCAGCGCCAGCGGCTCGCCCTGGCACGCGCGCTCCTGGCGGCCTTTCCGGTGCTCGTGCTGGACGAGCCCGCCGAACACCTCGACCTGGCGACGGCCGACGCTCTCACCGCCGACCTGCTGGCGGCGACCGAGAGCCCGGTGGCGGACACGGGCACGCGCCCCGCGACCGGTGAGCCGCCCGCGACCGTGCTGATCGCACACCGTCTGCGCGGCCTGGCGGCGGTCGACGAGGTGGTCGTGCTGGAGGCCGGCCGGGTCGTGCAGCGCGGGCCGTACGAGGATCTCGCCGTGGTCGACGGTCCCTTCCGGGCGATGCTGGAGCGGGAGCAGGCCACGGACGGCGTCGAAACCCGACTTTCCCTGACAAAGGGGACTCATTAGTCTCGGGGCATGACCTCGTCGGAACCGTCGGAACGGTCGGAACTGAAGGGCACGCCCGACGCCGCGGGTCGGGCGGCCCGCACCCTCCCGGGCCTGTCAGCGGAGGTCACCGCGCGGGTGCCGCAGCTGCTGGAGGCCATGCGCTCGGTCGGCACCGGGCTGGAACTGCACGCGACGCTCGATCGGATCTGCCGCACCGCCGCGGAGCTGGCGGGCGCGCGCTACGCCGCGATCGGCGTCGTCGACGCCGAGGGCCAGGGCCTGTCCGACTTCGTGACCTGCGGCGCGGACGACGAGACCGTACGGCGTATCGGGCACCGGCCTGACGGGCGGCGAGGGCTGCCCGGGTCGCTGATCCGCGAGCCGGCGCCGGTGCGGCTCACCGATCTGACGACCGATCCGCGCGCCACCGGATTCCCGCCGGAACACCCGCGGACGCGTTCTTTCCTCGGCGTCCCCATCCGGGTCCAGGACGAGGTCTTCGGCAATCTCTACCTGGCGGAGAAGACCGGCGGCGACGCGTTCGGCCTCGACGATCTGCATGTGGTGAGGCTGCTCGCCGCAGAGGCGGGGACCGCCATCGGCAACGCCCGGCTGTACGAGGCCGCCCGCCGCCGCGAGCGGTGGATCGACGGCTCGGTGGCCGTCACCACCGCGCTGCTCTCCGGCGCCGACGCGGACGAAGCGCTCTTTGTCGTCGCCGAACAGGCCCGCCGCCTCGCCGAGTCGGCCGCCGGCATCGTGCTGCTCACCACCGAGACCGGCGGACTCGAGGTCGTCGCCGTCTCCGCGGACCGGCCGGCCGCCTCGCTGGGCGTCGTGGTCCCGGCCGACAGTCCGGTCGTCGCCCGGCTGCTGGCGGGCGAGGCGGTGTTCGCCACGGACGCGGCCACCGACCCGCGCATGCTCACCCGCGTGGCGACCCCGTACGGGCCGACCATGATGCTGCCGCTGCAGAGCGGCGGGCGGGTGCTGGGAGCGCTCGCGACCCCGCGGGAGGCCGGGGCGGCCCCGTTCACCGTGGCGGAACGCGCCCTGGCCAGGCAGTTCGCCTCGCAGGCGGCGCTGGCGCTGACGATGGCGGAGGCCCAGCGCGACCGGGAGCGGCTGGTCGTCCTCGAGGACCGGGACCGCATCGCACGGGACCTGCACGATCTCGTCGTCCAACGGCTGTTCGCCGCGGGCGTGTTGCTGGAGAGCGCCCAGCGCGGGTCCGTGGACCCGGCGGTACGTGACGGGGTCGGCCGGGCGGTCGACGAACTCGACGTGACCATCCAGGAAATCCGCACGGCCGTCTTCGCCCTGGACCACGGCACGGATGTGCAGGTGCCCTCCGACCTGCGCACCCAGGTGCTGCGGGAGATCAACACGGCGTCCGTGCCCCTCGGGTTCCGGCCGGTCCACCGCTTTGTCGGCCCGGTCGACACCGCGGTCGGTGAACTCGCCGGGAAGAACCTGATCGCGGCGTTGCGCGAAGCCCTGTCCAACGCCTTCCGGCACGCGGCGGCCTCTCGGATCGAGGTCGTCGTCGACGTCACCGTCGAACTTCCCGACGGCATGGCGGGCGTACGGCTGACGGTCGGGGACGACGGGGTCGGCCTGCCGGCGGGTGGGCGGCGCAGCGGGCTGCGGAACCTCGCCCGGCGGGCGGAGTCGCTCGGCGGGTCGAGCGGCAGCGGCGCCGGCATCGGCCCGGACGGGGCGGGCACCACGGTGACGTGGGAGGTCCCGCTGCGGGCCGCGCCCCGTCCCCGTACGCCCTGACGCCGCTCCGGCGCCGACCGCGAGCCGTTACGGGGCCGGAGCCGGCTCCCGGAGTCGGCACCGACCGCGAGCCGTTCCGGGGGTCAATGCCCGCCGTCCCGCAGCCGTTCCGGGGATCAAGGGCGCCCGCTTCCTGGCCCGGGGCGCCCGTACGGCCTGATCCGGACGGGCTCGCCCGTGGGCGGTTGTCGCCCGCGGTGCGGCTGTGGCTGGGCCAGTCGGCCCTACGACACCGCAGCGGTCCCGGGGATCCGGCCGCCTCGGGGCGACGATCCGGGGCATGTGCTTGAGACACCGCGACCGGTTGGTGATCGTCCCGGTGATGCTGTGCGCGCTCCTCGGCACACCGGTCCAGTCCGCCGTGGCACGCGACGGCCCTGCCCCGCCGGCCGGTGCGGAGACGGCGCACGACGGCCCGGCGCCGCCCGCGAGCGCCGAAGTGGCCCGGCTCTACGCGGAGGCGGCCAGGGCGACCGAGCGGTACGAGCGCGGCAGGCGCGCCGCCGACCGGCAGCGGATCGAGGCGGGCCGGCTCCAGGACAGACTGGTGCGGCAGCGCGAGCGCCTCGCCGCCGTCCACGACACCATCGGCGGCGTCGCGCGCGAGCAGTACCGCACCGGCGGTTCGCTCGCCCTCACCGGCCGACTGCTGCTCGCGGACGACCCGGACGCGCTGCTGCGCGGCTACCGCGTCGCCGACCGGGCCGAGAAGGCCGTGAGCCGGCTGCTCGACCAGGAGCGGGCGGCGGAGCGGCAGCTCACCGCCGCGGAGCGCGACGCCCGGGCCGCGTGGAACGACCTCGCCGTGCGCAACAGCCGGCTGGCAGCGGTCAGGCGGGGTATCGAGACCAAGCTGGAGACGGCGCAGTGGAAGCTGCAGGCCCAGGCGGACCGCAGCGCGGCCGCGGGCACGTGCGCCGGAGCCGTGCGGCTGGAGCAGCCGGGCGGCCCGCCGAAGGGGCCGAAGTGGGTGGCGCCCGTGGAGGACTACACCCTGTCCGCCGGTTTCGCCAGCACGGGTGAGCGGTGGGCGCGCCGCCACACGGGCCAGGACTTCGCCGTGGACATCGGCGCCCCCGTGCGCTCCGTCGGAGCGGGCCGGATCGTCTCCGTCTCCTGCGGCGGGGGCTTCGGCATCGAGGTCCTGGTGCGGCACCCCGACGGCTACTACTCGCAGTACGCGCACCTGGCGGGCGTCACCGTCGACCAGGGCGAGAAAGTGGCCGCCGGTCAGTGGATCGGCCAGGCGGGCACGACGGGCAACTCGACGGGGCCGCACCTGCACTTCGAGGTGCGGCTCACGCCGCATCTGGGGTCGGGGGTCGACCCGGCGGCCTGGCTGCGTGAGCGGGGCGTGGAGCTCTGAGCCGCCCTCCCCCGGTCCGGCAGCCGTGCCTCAGGACCGCCGCTGCTCCGCGTGGCGGGCCAGGATCTGCTCGATGACCACCGCGACCCCGTCGTCGTTGTTGGCGACCGTCCGCCCGGACGCGGCGGCGACCACGTCCGGGTGCGCGTTGCCCATCGCGTAGGACGTGCCGGCCCAGGTCAGCATCTCGACGTCGTTCGGCATGTCGCCGAAGGCGACCACCTCGTCGGAGGAGATCCCGCGCTGCGCGCAGCACAGTGCGAGGGTGCTCGCCTTGCTCACACCCAGGCCGCTGACCTCCAGGAGCGCCGTCGGGCTGGAACGGGTGAACGACGCCAGCTCGCCCGCGGCCGTACGGGCCAGGGTGAGGAAGCCGTCGGGCGTCATCTCGGCGTGGTGGGCGAGCAGTTTGATCACCGGAGCGCCCTCGCCCGGCTCCCCCTCGTGGAGGAGCTTCTCGGCCGTGGCGACGGTGGCCCCCGGGTCGAGATGGAAGGGCGGATAGTCGGGCTCGTAGTGGATGCCGGTGGACAGCTCGACCGCGAACGAAGTGCCGGGAGCGGTGGCGCGCAGTGTCCGTACGACGTTCATCGCGGTCGTCCGGGGCAGCTCGCGGACCTCCAGTATTCTGCCGCCGGCGTGCAGGTCGACCACCGCGGCGCCGTTCGCGCAGATCGCGAGGCCGTGGCCGTGGACGTGGTCGCTGACGACGTCCATCCAGCGGGCCGGCCTGCCGGTGACGAAGAAGACCTCGATCCCGGCCGCCTCCGCGGCGGCGAGTGCGGCGATCGTCCGGTCGGAGACCGACTTGTCGTCCCGCAGCAGCGTGCCGTCGAGGTCGGTGGCGATCAGCCGGGGCGGGGTGGCGGGCAGGTGGCGGGGATCGATAGCTGAGGTCACGGAGCCATTCTCCCGTACCGGGTGCACGGGCGTGCGGGAGGGCGCACATCTGAGTAGGTGCTCGGGAGCTGATCCGCCGCGTACGCTCGACGGCATGCGTCTGAGCACTGTGATACTTCCCGTCCGCCCCTGGCACAGCGGCGGCCGCGACGAGTGGGTGCGAGCCGAGCAGCTCGGCTTCCACACCGCGTACACGTACGACCACCTGTCGTGGCGGACCTTCCGCGACGGCCCCTGGTACGGCGCGGTTCCGACGCTCACGGCTGCCGCCGCGGCGACCGGGCGGCTGCGGCTCGGCACGCTGGTCACCTCGCCCAACTTCCGGCATCCGGTGACGCTGGCCAAGGATCTGATCTCGCTGGACGACGTCTCCGGCGGGCGGTTCACGCTGGGCATCGGCGCGGGCGGCACGGGTTTCGACGCCACCGCACTGGGTCAGGAGCCGTGGACGCCGCGGGAACGGGCGGACCGCCTCGCCGAGTTCGTGCCGCTGCTCGACCGGCTGCTGACCGAGGACTCCGTGACGCACGAGGGCACTTTTTACTCGGCGGTGGAGGCGCGGAACATCCCCGGGTGCGTGCAGCGGCCGCGGCTGCCGTTCGCCGTCGCCGCGACCGGCCCTCGCGGGCTGAAGCTCGCGGCGCGGTACGGGCAGGCGTGGGTGACCACCGGTGACCCGAAGCTGTTCGAGACGGGCACTGCCGAGCAGTCGCACGAGGCCCTGCGCGGGCAGATGGACAAGCTGGCCAAGGCGTGTGCCGACAGCGGCCGGAACGTGGCCGAACTCGACAAGGTGCTGCTCACCGGCTTCACGCCTGAGCGGGGCCGTCCGCTGGAGTCGCTGGACGCCTTCGTGGACTTCGCGGGCCGGCACTTCGACCTCGGGTTCACCGAGATCGTCGTCCACGCGCCGATCCCGGACTCGGATTTCGCCGCCGACCAGGCGGTCTTCGAGCGGATCGCGACCGAGGCCCTGGTTCAGCTGGGCGGCTGACGGCCGGCCGGGGGGCCCTCAGGGATGCCGGGCGTCCGGGAACCGGATGAACCGCGGCGGTACGGAGGTGGTGAGCCAGACGCCGTTGGCGCTCACCCGGAAGACGTGGCCCGCCCGGTGCAGTTCGCCCGCGTGCACGGACAGGACGACGGGGCGTCCGCGGCGGGCGCCGACGCGTGTCGCCGTCTCGCGGTCGGGTGACAGATGGACGTCGTGGCGGGCCATGCGGCGCAGGCCCTCGGAGCGGATGGCGTCGAGACTGCGTGCGACGGTCCCGTGGTACAGGTACTCGGGCGGCTCGGCGGGGGGCAGGCCGAGGTCGATGCCGACGGTGTGCCCCTGGTTGGCGCGGATGCGGGTGCCGTCGATCGTGAAACGCCGCTTGTCGTTGGCGGCCACGACGTGCTCCAGCTCGGAGCGGGTGAAGCGGAAGCCGTGCTCGGCCGCCGCACGCATCAGCGCGTCGATCTCCACCCAGCCGTTGGCGTCGAGGGTGACGCCGATGCGGTCGGGGCTGTGGCGCAGATGCTTGGAGAGGTACTTCGAGACCTTGACGGTGCGTCTCTCGTCGGGGGGTTGGTGGTCGGTCCTTGCGTTCATGCGGCCAGCGTGTCCGGCCGGACCTCTGCGACGCCACTCAAATAATTCTGTCCCGGATGTTTGATCCACAGTCAACTTCGGTTATCCACAGGAAAATTGACGCTTCTGTGGACAACGACCGTGTGAGATCAGCCCAATTGGTTAATTCGCCCCGGTTCATTGCGCTTTGTGGTCAGGGAGTCCAAAGCCCGGCTGTGCAGCTCTCGTTGGACCGCTGCGTGAACGAAGGCGGCGACGTTGTCCTCGCCAACGAGGCGTCCCACGGCCTCGGTCGTCTCCCGTGGCAGTGCCACCGCGACAGGCCCCTCCGCCACCTGCGCCCGCCCCTCCGGCAGGAGGTGCTGCTGCAGATGGCGGGTGGCGAACGTCCGCATGGCGCGTGCCAGTTCCGCGTCCACCGTCTGCTGCGCGAGGGGCCGCAGACGCCGCACGAGCGCCGCCGCCTCCGCCGCGTCGGCGTCGTCCGGAGGGCCGTTCTCCAGGAAGCGGGCGAACACATGCTCCGTCGTGAACTCCAGGAAGCGGGAGGCGATGTGCTCGACCTGCTGCCGAACCTCCCTGAGGTGCCCGGTGATCGCGCTCAGTGGAACACCGGCGGCATGCAACTCCCCTGCCGCCGCCAGCTCCTGGGGACTGGGCACCAGGAAGGTGTCCTCCTCCCCGGGAACGGGCTCCAGCACGCCGAGCTCCACCGCCTCCGCGACGGCGTCCTCGTCCCTCGCCCCGCCGAATCTGTGCTCCAACTCCCGCCGGGAGATCCGGTCGGCCTTCTCGTCGGTCCACGGGCCCTGCACCTCTGCGACCAGGCCGAGCACTCCGCCGAGCCCACGGCCCGTGTCCCAGGCCTCCAGAAGCTCCTTGATCGACGCGAGGGTGTAACCGCGGTCGAGCAGGTCCGCGATCTGCCGCAGCCGGGTGAGATGGGCGGTGCCGTACACGTTGGAACGTCCGCGCCGCTCGGGCCTGGGCAGCAGCCCGCGGTCCTGATAGGCGCGGATCGTACGGACCGTGGCGCCGCTGTGGTGCGCCAGGTCCTCGATCCGGTACTCGGCCGCCGGCTGCTCCGACACGTTCCCCTCCGCTCCTCTCCACTCCCTCAACGACGGTCGGCCGCAGGGCTCACAGCCTCGGCTCGATCCTGGCGAACGCCCGCAGCACGCCGGGAGCGAGGCGGGACAGGAGACGAGCGCCGTGTGACTCGGGGGTGACCGGCACGACCGCCTGGTTCCGTACGACTGCCCGCAGGATCGCCTCCGCGACCTTCTCCGGAGGGTAGTTGCGCAGGCCGTACAGCCGGGCCGTCTTCTTCTGGCGGCGCTTCTCCTCCATCTCGTCCACCCCGGCGAAGCGGGCGGTGGCGGTGATGTTGGTGTTGACGACGCCCGGGCAGATCGCGGTGACACCGATGTCCCGGCCGGCCAGTTCGGCGCGCAGGCATTCGCTGAGCATCAGCACCGCCGCCTTCGAGGTGCTGTACGCGGGCAGTGTCCGGGTCGGCAAATAGGCGGCGGCGGAAGCGACGTTGACGATGTGACCGCCCTGGCCGCGCCCGGCCATCAGGCTGCCGAAGATACGGCAGCCGTGGATCACGCCCCAGAGATTGACGTCCAGCACCTTCCGCCAGTCGTCGGACGTCGTGGCCAGGAACGGGCCGGAGAGACCGACGCCCGCGTTGTTGACGAGCACGTCGACGGTCCCGTGCTCGGTCGTGACCTTCTGCGCGAGCTTCTCCATGGCCTGCTCGTCGCTGACGTCCACCGTCTCCGCCCACGCTGCCGCGGCGCCGGCGACCCGCGCCGCGTCGGCCGTCCGCACGGCGCCCTGCGCGTCACGGTCGACGGCCACGACCCGGGCTCCCGCCTTCGCGAAGGCCAGCGCCGTGGCACGTCCGATGCCGCTCGCCGCACCGGTCACCAGGACGAGGCGGTCGCCGAACCGCTCGCCGTACGGCCCGTGTCGGGGCAGCGCCGCTGCCGAGCCGTCTGTCCGGCCGGCCCCCGCCTCCTGGGCGTCGACGAATCCCGATATCCACAGGGCGAGTTGGTCGGGCCGGGTACGCGGGACCCAGTGCTTGGCGTCCAGCGTGCGCCGGGTGAGCCGCGGCACCCAGGTGCCGAGGTCGTCGTAGAGCCGCTCGGAGAGGAACGCGTCGCCGGTCGGAGTGATCAGCTGGACCGGGACGTGGGCATGGGCGTCTGCACGGGGCCGGCGCAGCCGGGCCCTGACGTTGTCCCGGTAGAGCCAGGCGCCGCGGGCCGCGTCCCGCGGCAGGGAGGCCGTCGGGTAGTCACCGGCCGGAATCTTCTCGACCCGCTGCAGAATCCGCGGCCAGAGCTTGCCCAGCGGGCCGCGCCAGGCCAGCTCGGGGAGCACCGGCGTGTGGAGCAGGTACACGTACCAGGACTTGGCGCCCTGACCGGCCAACTGGCCCACCCTGCGCGGCGTGGGGCGGCTCGTCCGGCGCTTGATCCAGTGGCCGAAGTGGTCCAGGGACGGCCCCGACATGGAGGTGAAGGACGCGATACGGCCCTTGGTGCGTTCGACGGTGGCGAACTCCCAGCCCTGCACCGACCCCCAGTCGTGCCCCACCAGGTGCACGGGCCGGTCCGGGCTCACCGCGTCGGCGACGGCCAGGAAGTCGTCCGTCAGCTTCTCCAGCGTGAAACCTCCGCGCAGCGGCTTCGGCGCCGTGGAGCGGCCGTGGCCCCGGACGTCGTACAGCACGACGTGGAAGCGCTCGGCGAGGCGGGACGCGACCTCGGACCAGACCTCCTTGCTGTCCGGGTAGCCGTGGACCAGCATCACGGTCGGCCGCGCGGCGTCGCCCAGTTCGGCGACGCACAGCTCGATGCCGCCCGTGCGGACACGGCGCTCCCGCGCCCCCGACAGTCCTCGCACGCTCACCGGTTCATCCACCGTCCGTCCCCTGTGCGACACGATCCGTAAGCTGACACCGATGAATGTGACAATGTCCGGCGGCTGCGTCAAGGGGTGTGCACAACCCCGGCAGGCTGTGCACAAGCGGAATCCAGGTTGCCCACAGGCGGGCGCCTGCCGCGACTTCGGTGGGACAGCCCCTACGGGCCCGTACCTCTTGAGTCGGAGACGGATAGAGCCGCCAGGCTGACGTCAGCCCTGTCGCGCGCCACTACCTTCGAAAACGTGACTGTGATCGCGACCGAAAGCCTGAGCAAGCGGTTCCCCAGGGTGACCGCGCTTGACCGGCTCTCGTTGGACATCGGCCCCGGTGTGACCGGCCTGGTGGGCGCCAACGGAGCCGGCAAGTCCACGTTGATCAAGATTCTGCTGGGACTGTCCCCCGCCACGGAGGGCCGTGCCGCCGTGCTCGGCCTCGACGTCGCCACCCAGGGCGCCGAGATCCGTGAACGGGTGGGCTACATGCCCGAGCACGACTGCCTGCCGCCCGATGTGTCGGCCACCGAGTTCGTCGTCCACATGGCGCGCATGTCCGGCCTCCCGCCGACCGCCGCACGGGAACGGACCGCGGACACGCTGCGCCACGTCGGCCTCTACGAGGAGCGGTACCGCCTCATCGGCGGCTACTCGACCGGCATGAAACAGCGTGTCAAACTCGCCCAGGCGCTGGTCCACGACCCGCAGCTGGTCCTCCTGGACGAGCCGACCAACGGTCTCGACCCGGTGGGCCGCGACGAGATGCTCGGCCTGATCCGCCGCGTCCACACCGACTTCGGCATCTCGGTCCTGGTCACCTCCCACCTCCTCGGCGAACTCGAGCGCACCTGCGGCCACGTTGTCGTGGTCGACGGCGGGACGCTGCTGCGTTCCAGCTCCACCAAGGACTTCACCCAGACCACCACCACGCTCGCCGTCGAGGTCACCGACTCCGACACCCACCCCGACGGCACGGCCGCGCTCCGTGCGGCCCTCGCCGCCGCCGGGGTCCAGATCCACGAGCGCACCGAGGACGGTCTGCCCGGCGCCGGCCACATCCTGCTGCTGGAGGCGACCGGCGAGGAGACGTACGACCTCGTGCGGGACGCCGTCGCCGACCTCGGCATCGGCCTCGTACGGATGGAACAGCGACGCCACCACATCGCGGAAGTCTTCCGCCCCGAGGCCGCCCGGACCATGGAGGCGCAGGCCCGATGAGTACACCCACGCACGGCGGCCAGGGCGCCCCCGGGACGACGCGGATCCACAACATCGGGTACCGCCACTACGACGGGCCCCGCCTCGGCCGCGCCTACGCGCGCCGCTCCCTCTACTCGCAGTCGCTGCGCGGCGCCTTCGGACTCGGCCGCTCGGCCAAGTCCAAGGTGCTGCCGATGATCCTGCTCGGCATCATGTGCCTGGTCGCGGCGATCATCGTGGCCGTGGCGGTCGCCACGCCCAACATGACCGACCTGCCGCTGCAGTACACGCGGTACGCGATCGTCATGCAGGCGCTGATCGCCCTGTTCCTGGCGGCGCAGGCACCGCAGTCGGTCTCGCGGGACCTTCGCTTCAAATCCGTGCCGCTGTACTTCTCGCGGCCGATCGAACGCGCCGACTACGTCCTGGCCAAGCTCGCGGCCATGGCGTCGGCCGTCTTCCTGCTGACGGCGACACCGCTGGTGATCCTCTACCTCGGCGCGATGCTGGCGGAGTTCGACTTCGCCGACCAGACGAAGGGGTTCGCACAGGGCATGGTGTCGGTGGCGCTGCTGTCCGTCCTCTTCGGCGGGATCGGTCTCGTCCTCGCCGCGTTCACACCGCGTCGCGGCTTCGGCGTCGCCGCGGTCATCGCGACCATGACCATCACCTACGGCGCGGTCTCCACCGTCCAGGCCATCGCCTGGGAGACCGGCTCGGCCGGCGCCATCCAGTGGCTGGGCCTGTTCTCATCGGTCACGCTCATCGACGGGGTGCAGACCGCCTTCCTCGGCGCCACCTCGGCCTTCCCCGGCGGCGAGGGCCCCGGCGCGGGTGTCGGCGTGGTCTATCTGCTCGTCGTCCTCGCGCTCGTCGCCGGCTCGTACGGCGTCCTCATGCGCCGCTACCGAAAGGTCGGGCTGTGACCACGATCAGCATTGACAACACGTCACGGTGGTTCGGCAACGTCGTCGCCGTCAACGACGTGACGATGACCGTCGGCCCCGGCGTGACCGGGCTCCTCGGCCCCAACGGCGCCGGAAAGTCGACCCTCATCAACATGATGGGCGGCTTCCTCGCCCCCTCCAACGGCACCGTCACCCTCGACGGGGCGCCGATCTGGCGGAACGAGTCGGTCTACCGGCAGATCGGCGTCGTCCCGGAGCGGGAGGCGATGTACGACTTCCTCACCGGCCGCGAGTTCGTCGTCGCCAACGCCGAACTGCACGGCCTGAGCGCCAAGGAGGCGCAGAAGGCGCTCGCCACCGTCGAGATGGAGTATGCGCAGGACCGCAAGATCTCGACGTACAGCAAGGGCATGCGCCAGCGCGTGAAGATGGCGTCCGCCCTGGTGCACGAGCCGTCGGTGCTGCTGCTCGACGAGCCGTTCAACGGCATGGACCCGCGGCAGCGGATGCAGCTGATGGAGCTGCTGCGGCGGATGGGCGCCGAAGGCCGGACGGTCCTGTTCTCCTCCCACATCCTGGAGGAGGTGGAGCAGCTCGCCTCGCACATCGAGGTGATCGTCGCCGGACGCCACGCGGCCAGCGGTGACTTCCGCCGTATCCGCCGGCTGATGACGGACCGCCCGCACCGCTACCTCGTACGGTCCAGCGACGACCGGGCGCTCGCCGCGGCCCTGATCGCCGACCCGTCGACCGCCGGGATCGAGGTCGACCTGGCGGAGGGGGCGCTGCGCATCCAGGCCGTCGACTTCGGCCGGTTCACCGAGCTGCTGCCGAAGGTCGCCCGCGAGCACTCCATCCGGCTGCTCACGGTCTCGCCCTCCGACGAGTCCCTCGAGTCGGTCTTCTCCTACCTCGTAGCGGCCTGAAAGGAGCTGTGACGATCATGTACGACCCCACAGTCGCCCGGCTCACCTATCGGGCCGTCCTCGGCAGGCGCCGCGCCGCGGTCCTGTTCGTGCTGCCCGGCCTGCTGCTGCTGATCGCGGCCGCCGTACGCGGCTTCAACGGCGCGGACGACCAGGTCGCCGCCGACGTCCTCGGCGGGTTCGCCATCGCCACGATGGTGCCGCTGATCGGTGTCATCGCGGGCACCGGCTCCATCGGCCCGGAGATCGACGACGGCTCGATCGTCTATCTGCTGGCCAAGCCGGTGAAGCGGCCGACGATCATCTTCACCAAGCTGATCGTCGCGATCGCCGTGACGATGGCCTTCTCCGCGGTGCCCACCTTCATCGCCGGCCTCATCCTGAACGGCAACGGCCAGCAGATCGCCATCGCCTACACGGTGGCGGCGCTCGTCGCGTCGATCGCCTACAGCGCGCTGTTCCTGCTGCTCGGCACGGTCAGCAGGCACGCCGTCGTCATCGGGCTCGTCTACGCCCTGGTGTGGGAGACGCTCTTCGGCAGCCTCGTGCCCGGCGCCCGCACCCTGAGCGTCCAGCAGTGGTCCCTGGCGCTCGCCGAGAAGATCGGCGGCGAGGGCCTGATCGGCTCGGACGTGGGCCTCCCGACCGCCGTCGCCCTGCTGGCGGGCGTCACGGTGGCCGCGACCTGGTACGCGGGCCAGAAGCTGCGGGTCCTCAAGCTCGCCGGCGAGGAGTGATCCGGGAGTCCGCTCTCCGCCTCGGCCCCTGCCCTGCCCGGCGGGGGCCGAGGCGTATCGCGTAACTGTACGTTTATCGGCTCGTTGGCCACGGTGCGTGGAGGCAACTGGGGTTCGTAGCGTCGAGGGTTCGTGAAGTCGGGGATTGCCGGTGCCGGCGGAGAGCACATCGTCCGGGCCGGTCATTGAGTGAGTCGCACCGTAAGCCGATCTCCACCCCTGTGCCCGGGGAGAGGGCCGTTCCCGTCGGTTCACGAACGGAAGGCATCCTCATGCCATCGGAGATCGCCCTGCTCGAGTCGCGCGCGATGCGCGTCGAGCACGTGGGGCGGGTCGAAGCGCTCGACAAGGTGAAGGCGCTCGCCCTGCTTCCTGATTCCATGCACGTATCCACAGAGGGGGTCGCGGGGTACTTCGAAGTATCCACAGCCGTCATCAGGCAGTTGACGTCGCGGCATCGTGAGGAGCTCACTCAGAACGGAATGCAGATCCTGCGGGGATCTGACCTGCGCGAATATCAGAGTGACAACATGTCACTCTCATCCGGGCGTGGCGGAAGTTATCCACAGCGCCGTTCCAGTCTCACCCTCTTCACCCGCCGGGCCGTGCTCAACGTCGCCATGCTGCTGCGCGACAGCGACATCGCCCGCCGGGTGCGCAGCTACCTCCTCGACGCCGAACACGGCTGGCGCGAGGGTTACGCGTCGCTCGACCGGCGGGTCACGAACGTCGAGAGCTGCCTCGCAGGGGTCGGTTCGGCGCTCCAGGAGCTCGGGCCGGTGCTGAACCGGATGTCGCAGCGGCTCGACAGCCTCGACCAGCGGTTGGACGCCACCACCCGGGTCGTCGCGGCGATGAGCAACCGGCTGTGCGAGCTGTCCGACGACATGGTCCGGATGGACGCCAGGATGGACGACTTCGCCCGTCAGCTCAGGGACCTGAGGCGGCGACGCCGCAGGTAGAGACCGAAGCGTGGCCGAAGCGAGGCCGCAGGTGAGGCCTTGGACGGGGGCCCGAAATTCGGTGGCGCCGAGATTCTGCCGCGAGGAGAGTTGAGGAGCACACCGACCGGGAGAGGAGCGCGATGACGACCAGGGGTTCGAGTCCCGGTCCCTCGTGCTCCCTTCGGGGCGGCGTCCGGCAGGCGGCGGAGTAGTCATCGCACTCCGCAGGACCGCCGGGTGGCCGCCCGGGGGCGGCCGCTTCGAGCGCGCGTCAGCGCGGGCCGCCCCCTCCCGGTGCGCGGCGGCGAAGGCCGCCGGCGACCGGGCCGGGTCAGCCGGCGAGCAGGTGTTCCAGGACCACCGCGATGCCGTCGTCGTCGTTCGACGCGGTGATCTCGTGGGCCACGGCCTTCAGTTCGTCGTGCGCGTTCGCCATCGCCACGCCGTGCGCGGCCCAGCCGAACATCGGGATGTCGTTGGGCATGTCGCCGAACGCGATCGTGTCGGACGCCCGAAGCCCCAGCCGCCGGGCGGCCAGCGACAGTCCCGTGGCCTTGCTCAGACCCAGCGGCAGGATCTCCACGACGCCCGCGCCCGCCATGACCACGTCCACCAGACTGCCGACCGTCGCCCTGGCCGCCTTCGCCAGTTCGTCGTCGCCGAGTGTCGGGTGCTGGATGTAGACCTTGTTGAGCGGGGCCGACCACAGGTCGGCCGGGTCCTGCATCGGCACGTACGGCAGCGGGCCTTCCTGCACCCGGTAGCCGGGGCCGATGATCACGTCGCCCTCGAGTCCGTCGCGGCTCGCGGCGAGCAGCAGCGGGCCCACCTCCGCCTCGATCTTGGAGAGCGCGAGGCCCGCGAGCTGCCGGTCGAGCGTCACGGAGGTCAGCAGGCGGTGCTCACCCGCGTGGTAGACCTGCGCCCCCTGCCCGCAGACCGCCAGACCGTCGTACCCCAGGTCGTCCAGGATGTGCCGGGTCCACGGCACCGCCCGCCCGGTGACGACGATGTGCGCCGCGCCCGCCGCGGTGACCGCGGCGAGCGCATCGCGTGTGCGCTCCGAGACCGTGTCGTCGGTGCGCAGGAGCGTTCCGTCGAGATCGGTGGCGACGAGCCGGTACGGGAAGGGGGCGGTGCTCACTTGGAGATCGGCTCCAGCACTTCACGACCGCCCAGGTAGGGGCGGAGCATCTCGGGAACCCGCACCGAGCCGTCGGCCAGCTGGTGGTTCTCCAGGATGGCCACGATGGTGCGCGGCACGGCGCACAGGGTGCCGTTCAGCGTCGCCAGCGGCTGCACCTTCTTGCCGTCGCGCATCCGCACGGACAGGCGGCGCGCCTGGAAGCTGTCGCAGTTGGACGCGGAGGTCAGCTCGCGGTACTTGCCCTGGGTCGGGATCCACGCCTCGCAGTCGAACTTCCGCGAGGCCGAGGAGCCCAGGTCGGCCGTCGCCACGTCGATCACCTGGAACGGCAGCTCCAGGGCGGTCAGCCACTGCTTCTCCCAGTCCAGCAGCCGCTTGTGCTCGGCCTCCGCGTCCTCCGGCGCGACGTACGAGAACATCTCGACCTTGTCGAACTGGTGGACCCGGAAGATGCCGCGGGTGTCCTTGCCGTACGTGCCGGCCTCGCGGCGGAAGCAGGGCGAGAAGCCCGCGTACCGCAGCGGCAGCTTGTCCGCCTCCAGGATCTCGTCCATGTGGTACGCGGCGAGCGGGACCTCGGAGGTGCCGACCAGGTAGTAGTCGTCCTTCTCCAGGTGGTACACGTTCTCCGCGGCCTGGCCGAGGAAGCCGGTGCCCTCCATGGCCCGCGGGCGGACGAGCGCGGGCGTCAGCATCGGGATGAAGCCGGCCTCCGTGGCCTGCGCGATGGCCGCGTTGACGAGGGCGAGCTCCAGGAGCGCGCCGACGCCGGTGAGGTAGTAGAAGCGTGAGCCGGACACCTTCGCGCCGCGCTCGACGTCGATGGCGCCGAGCGCCTCGCCGAGCTCCAGGTGGTCCTTGGGCGTGAAGCCCTCCGCGCCGAAGTCGCGGATCGCGCCGTGCGTCTCGAGGACGACGAAGTCCTCCTCGCCGCCGACCGGGACGTCCTCGTGCACGATGTTGCCCAGCTGGAGCAGCAGTCGGCGGGTCTCTTCGTCCGCCTCGTTCTGCTCGGCCTCCGCCGCCTTGACGTCGGTCTTCAGCTGCTCGGCCTTCTTGAGCAGCTCGGCCCGCTCGTCCGGCGTTGCCTTGCGGATCAGGTTCCCGAGCGACTTCTGCTCGGAGCGCAGCTCGTCGAAGCGGAGGCCCGAGGACCTTCGCCGCTCGTCGGCGGAGAGCAGGGCGTCGACGAGGTCGACGTCCTCTCCACGGGCGCGCTGGGATGCGCGAACACGGTCTGGGTCCTCACGAAGCAGGCGAAGGTCAATCACCCCACCAGGCTACCGGTGCCGACTCCATTTCCGCTTGCACGTTACTTCGTACCAATTGCCGTGATTGGTGCAATTGGTGGCGGTGGTGGAGGCGGCGGTAAACCTTCGTCCCGCAGTGTCGAACAATCGGTCCGCTTTCGCCAAAAAGGGGCGGGCGCGGGCCGTCTCCCCCTGGTGCGGGGGCCGTGTGCGGCGGGGCTGCGGACGGGTTGTCCACAGGGGTGGGCCGTTCCGGAAGGTTATCCACAGCCTGTGTGGGGGATCTGTGGATTCCGGGAGTGATCACTCAGGAAGTCGCTCCCGAGCTGGCGAATTCCCGTATCAAACCGGGCTCACGCACTCATTCGAGTGGGAATTTCTCGTCCAAAGAGTTGATCAATGGAATGGGGTGGACGAGTCCGGCCCGGTGCCCTGTGGATGGAAGGGGTGCAGGTGAGGCGATTTGTCGACCCTGTGGCGTTCTGTTGTCGACTTGTCCCCAGGTCGAGAAGCGCGCCTGTGGACAACTCTGTGGACAAGCAGAACTCGCAGGCTGCCGGCCGCCGCTGTCGAGTCAGGCACGGCTGCCGACGTCCCGGGCCCGCCGGGGTCGCCTCAGGCGCCGCCGGACGGCTCGTCTCAGGGGCGGCCGTCCTGGCAGCGCGCCAGCCAGTCCGACGCGGCCGTGAACTCCGGGTCCGACGTGCCCGCACGCAGCGGTCGCACATCCTCCACCGCGACACCGGCCCGAGGGTACGAACCGAGGAAGCGCACGTTCGGGCAGATGCGCTTCAGACCCATCAGCGCCTCGCCCACCCGCCGGTCCGCGATGTGCCCCTCGGCGTCGACGGCGAAGCAGTAGTTGCCGATACCGGCCCCCGTCGGCCGGGACTGGATGAGCATCAGGTTGACCCCGCGCACGGCGAACTCCTGCAGCAGCTCCAGCAGCGCGCCCGGGTGGTCCTCGCCCATCCAGATGACGACGGACGTCTTGTCCGCCCCGGTCGGCGCCGCGGGCCTCGCGGGGCGGCCCACCAGGACGAAGCGCGTCTCCGCGTTCTCCGCGTCGTGGATCTCGGTGACCAGCGGCACCAGCCCGTAGGTGGCCCCGGCGAACTCGCCCGCGAAGGCCGCGTCGAAGCGCCCTTCCTGTACCTGCCTGGCCCCGTCGGCGTTCGAGGCGGCCGACTCCCACACGGCGTCCGGCAGGTTGTTGCGCAGCCAGTTCCGCACCTGCGGCTGGGCGACCGGATGGCCGGTCACCGTCTTCACCTCGGAGAGCTTGGTACCGGGGCGCACGAGCAGCGCGAAGGCGATGGGAAGCAGCACCTCGCGGTAGATCATCAGCGGCTTGCCGGACGCCAGCTCGTCGAGTGTGGCGGTGACGCCGCCCTCCACCGAGTTCTCGATCGGTACCAGGGCGGCCGCGGCCTCGCCGGCCCGTACGGCGTCGAGCGCCGCCGGTACGGAGACCATCGGGACGAGTTCCCGGGTCGCGGCTTCCGGGAGCGTGCGCAGGGCGGCTTCGGTGAAGGTGCCCTCGGGACCGAGATAGGTGAAGCGCGTGGCCGACATACCGTCACCCTAATGGGCCCGGGAGGCGCCCATCAGGATTCCAGCAGACGCTGTCCCACGTACTCGCCCTCGGCGGGTCCGCCCGGCACGGCGAAGAGCCCGCTCGCCTCGTGCCGGATGAACGGGGAGAGGGCGTCCCCCCGGTCCAGCTTCCGCTGCACGGGTACGAAACCGCGCAGCGGATCGGCCTGCCAGCAGACGAACAGGAGGCCGGCGTCAGGGGTGCCGTCGGGGCCGATCCCGTCGTGGAAGGAGAAGGGACGCCGCAGCATCGCGGCGCCGCCGTTCTGCTCGGGGGCCGAGATGCGCGCGTGCGCGTTCTCGGGGATGACGAGCTTCCCGTCCGGGCCGGTCGCGTCCAGCGCGAGCTCGGTCGTCTCGGTGCCGCCGGTCAGCGGGGCGCCGTCGGACTTCCGCCGGCCGATGACCTGCTCCTGCTTGTGCAGGGAGAGCTCCTCCCAGTCGTCGAGCAGCATCCGGATGCGGCGCACGACCGCGTAGGAGCCGCCCTCGAGCCAGGAGTGCTCACCACCGGACGGTACGAAGACGCGCTGGTCGAAGTCGGGTTCCGACGGCTTCGGATTGCCGGTGCCGTCGATCTGGCCCATCAGGTTCCGCGCGGTCATCGGCTGGGCGGTGGCCCCCGGTGAGCGGTTGAAGCCGTTCATCTGCCAGCGCACCCCGGCCGCCTCGCCCGCCGCCTTCTGGATCGCCCGCAGCGCGTGGAAGGCGACGAGCGCGTCGTTCGCGCCGATCTGCACCCACAGGTCGCCGTTGGAACGCCTGGCGTCCAGGTGGTCGGAGGAGAACGACGGCAGCGGGTCCAGGCCGCCGGGCCGCTGCGCCACCAGGGACGTGCGGTCGAAGAAGGAGCGGCCGAAACCGAACGTGACGGTCAGCGACGAGGGCCCGGCGTCGAGCGCCACGCCCGTGTCCGCGCCGCCCGCCGGCCGGCCCGCCATCAGCTCACCCGCCAGCACCGACCAGCGCCGCATCAGTGCCGCCGCTTCCTTGCGTCCGGCGCCGGGGGCGAGGTCGAAGGCGACGAGATGGCCGTGCGCCTGCTGCGGCTCCGTGATGCCGGCCTGGTGCGGGCGGTCGTGGAACGCGATGCCGGTGGATCCGACGATCGCCAGAGCCGTCGGGCTCTTCTCCGTCACCGCGTAGGCCGCGGCGCCGCCCCCGGCCCCGAGCAGGAGACCGGTCGCGCCGGCGGCGCCCGCGGTGCCGAGCAGCCGTCGCCTGGAGATGCCGTCGTCGGGTGCGTCGGGTGCGTCGGGTGCGTCGTCCGCGGAGGTCACAGGTGTCACGGGTGTCACGGTGGGTCAGCCGATCTTGATGTTCTCGTCGATGGTCGTCTGGTCGATGTCGGAGGTCCGTACGGTCACCTTGACCTGCCAGTCGCCCGGCATCGGGATCTGGACGGCGCTCGCGCTCCAGTGTCCCGCGCTGACGCGGTCGGGGGTGATGGGCAGCGGGCCGATCTGCTTCGCCTTCAGGGTGAAGGAGACCTTCACCTCGGGGGCGTCCAGCGGCTTGCCGTCCGGTGAAAGGGCCCACAGGTGCATGTCGTTGCCGCCGGACAGTGCCGGGTCGAGGCTGAGCCGTACCGTGCCCTTGCCGTTCTCGCCGCCGGTGTCGAACGGCATCTCGAGCTCCACCGGCCCGGCCTGCTGCGCGGCGGGCCGGGAGTCACCGGCCTTGGCGGCCTGTTCCTCCGTACGGCCCGGCTCTGTGGAGGTGAGCACGGTCGTCACGGCCAGCAGGACCACGGCGACAGCGGTCTCCGCCAGCACGGAACGCCGCAGTCCGGAACGCTCGCTGTCCGCGTCCCGGTTCCGCTTCCGTTCGGCGGTGGCCACGGCGGCCTGCTGCCGGGCGAGTTGGGCGGCGCGCTTCGGGTCGGCCTCCGCGGCCGCACCGGAATCGGCGACCGCCTCCTCGCATTCCTCAGGGACGGCCTCCGCGGCCTCCGTGACCTCGGCGAGCCGCCCCGTCCAGCGCCGCGAGATCCAGGCCGTGCCGAGCATGACCCCGACCAGACCCACCTTGATCAGCAGCAGTTGCCCGAACCAGGTGCCGGTCAGCGCCGACCAGGAGCCGACCTGTCGCCATGACTGGTAGAGCCCGGTCGCGGCGAGCACGACCACGCTGGCGAAGGCGGCGGTGGAGAACCGCCGTACCGCCCGGCGTTCGATCGCCGGCGACCGGTAGAGGGCGGTCAGCAGGGTGGCGAGACCGCCGAGCCAGACCGCGACGGCCAGCAGGTGCAGGACGTCGACGGGCATCGCGACGGCCGGCTGGACGCCGGTCGAGGCGTGCTCGGACAGCGCCCAGGTCGCGGCGATCCCGGCGGCGACCACCGTGCCGCCGACGGCCAGCCCGAAGGTCAGGTCCTTCTTCTCGTCCGAGTCCTCTCGCCTCGCGTACGTACCGAAGAGGACGGCCACGAACAGTGCGGCCGCGCCGAGCAGCAGCAGCCGGGAGACGAGCGCCGCGCCCGTCTTCGTCGCGAGCACGGGCGCCAGCGCGCCCAGGTCGAGCACGTCCGCGAGGTCGCCGGAGCCGGTGTAGGGGCCGCGCAGGAGAAGCAGCGCGAGGGTGGCCGCGGTCATGGCCGCCCAGCCCTGGACGACGAGGCGCTGCACCGGCCGCACCGCGGCGCCCCGCTGCCAGCACAGCAGGACGAAGGCCGCGCCGCCGACGAGCAGGACGAAGCCGCCGTACGAGACGTAGCGCCCGACGTCGTAGAGGAATCCGACGAGTCCGCCGCCGGCCTCCTCGTCCGGCAGCGTGACCGTCGTCTGCGAGGGCGCGCCGATGGCGAAGGTGAAGGCTCCGGAGACGGGGTGGCTGTCCGCGGAGACGGCCTGCCAGGCGACGGTGTAGGTGCCGTCGGGCAGGCCGGGGTGCAGTGCGACGCCGTAGGTGACGGCGCCCCCGGCGCCGAGGTCGCGGACCTCGGCGGTGTCGGCCCGTTTGCCGCTCGGTTCGAGGACCCGGATCGAGTCGTCGCCCATGGCGATCTCTTCGGAGAAGGTGAGCGTGACCTCCTTGGGCGCGGTGGCGACCACCGCCCCGTCCTTCGGATTGCTCCCGGTGAGCACGGCGTGCGCCGACGCGGGGGTCGCGCCGGCCAGCAGCGCGCCGAGGAGCGTGCCGGCCAGCACGAGCACGGCGAGCAGCACCCGGGCCGGGGAGCGGCCGAGGCGCGGGGCGGTGGCTGTCATCGGAGGACCAGTCCCTCGGTGCTCACTGCTTCTGCGGGTTGTGGGTGGTCTCCTTCACGGGGAGCTCGACCTTGATCGGATCCGACTTCTCGAAGTGCAGCTCGATGGAGACCGTGTCGCCCTGCTTCGGCCGCTGCTTGAGCGCCATGAACATGATGTGGCTGCCACCGCGTTCGAGGTCGAGCTCGCCGCCGGCCGGGATGTCGAAGGACTTCACCTCCCGCATCTTCTGGTTCTCCGTCTCGTGGATCGTGACTTCGTCGGACAGCGTGCTGGTGATCGAGGTGAGTCTGTCCTCGCCGTCGCCGTCGTTCTCGACGGTGAGGAATCCGGCCGCCATGTCACCGACGGGCTGGGGCATGAAGGCGCCGCTGACCTTCAACTCGGGCCCGCCGTCGGCCGAGCAGCCCGCCAGCACCAGCCCGGCGGCGAGCGCGGCCGCGGCGACGGCGGCGAACGGAGTGCGGCGGGTCACGGCTTCTCGCCCTTGATCAGCTTCGGCAGGTCCGCGGCCCATTCGTCGGCCGTGGTGTCCTCGCCGTACAGGACGTAGCCCTCGTCGGTCTTCGGGGAGAAGGCGACGACCTGGGCGCCGTGCATGGACACGACGGTGCCGTCCTCGTCCTTCGTCGGAGCGTCGATTCCGATGCCGATCTGCCGTGCCCCGGCCTGGATGGTCGCGAAGTCGCCGGTCAGCCCGACGAACGACGGGTCGCCCGCGCTGGGCAGCCACTTGCCGAGCTCGGCGGCGGTGTCCCGCTCGGGGTCGGTGGTGACGAAGACGACCTGGAGCTTGTCCTGGTCGGCCTTCGGCAGCTGCTTCTCGGCGATGGCGAGGTTGCTCATCGTCAGGGGGCAGACGTCGGGGCAGTGCGTGTAGCCGAAGTAGATCAGCGTGGGCCTGCCCTTCGTCTCCTCCCGCAGGTCGTACTTCTTGCCGCTGGTGTCGGTCAGCACCAGGTTCGGCTTGGTGAACGGCCGGCTGAGTACGGTCGCGGGCTTGTTCTTCGCCTCGGCGGAGACCTGACTGACGGGACTGCCGGTGCCGGCGCCGCTGTTCTGCGATACGGCGACACCCGCCGCGACGGCGAAGACGGCCGTGACGGCGACCGCCGCGATCAGTGGCGCTCGCCGGCTGCGGCGGGGCTCCGCGTCGCTCTTGGGGCTGTGCATGGGTTTCTCTTTCGCAAGCGGGTTCGGTACGGACCGGGGTCAGGCGGAGCGGCGGCGGCCGGCGAGGACGCCGAAGGCCACGCCCGCGGCACCGACGAGAATGCCGACCACACCAAGGATGCGGGCTGTCGAGTCACTGCCGGTGCCGGAGGCCCCCGGCCGGGACTTCGGCTCCTCCTGGTGGCCGGACGCCTTGGCGTCGTCCTTGGCGGCGGCGCCGGTCGCGGCCGCGCCGTGGTGGTCGTCGGCTGCGGCCGACAGCTTGAGGACCGGAGCGGGCGCCTCGGGCTCCTCGCCGCCCTCGGCAGGCTCCTCGATCCAGCGGACGACCTCCTTGTTGTCGTACGTCTGGATGGCCTTGAGGACGAGCTGGTCGGCGTCCTCGGGCAGTCGGCCCAACGAGAGCGGGAACTGCTGGAACTGGCCCGGTCCGATCTTGGCGCCGTCGGCGGTCCAGGTGACCTTGGTGACCGCCTCGGTGATCTTCTTGCCGTGCACCTCGAGCGGCTTGTCCAGCTTCGTCTTGTCGACCTCGGCCTTCCAGCCGGGCACCGGCTGCGGCATCACGGACGACAGAGGGTGCTCCACGGGGAAGTTGATCTCGACCTTGACGGTCGAGGCGTTGTCGCGCTCGTTGGGCACCTTGACGTTGACGACGGCGTAGCCGCCCTTGGCGGCCTCGCCCTCCGGCTGGACGCCGACGTGCGCGAACGCCGCGCCGGAGAACATCAGTACCGAGGCGGCGGCGACGGCGGACGCGGCGGCGATACGGGAAACGTTCATGACAGAAAGCTCCACGGTGAGAGGTTTGTGGTGTGCCTCGCCGCACAGGGTGCGCGGGCACGGCGGCGCCACTCCCTCCGAGCGGGCCGCGTCAGGCGCTGAGGACGAATACGGGCGGCGGCCCGCGCCTGATCACCGTGTGCTGAAGTTCCCGGCCCGCACGGAGCGGGACGGGCCCGTCCGCGGCCGGTGCGGGGCACGGCCCGGTTCCGGGCGCCGCCCGGAGCCCGCTGCGCAGCGCGCGTACGAGGGCGAGGGCCGCGCGCAGCGGGCGCAGCCACACCGACTGGACGCCCTCGTGGGCCGATTCGGCCGACAGCCGGATCAGCCGCAGCAGCGCGGCGTCGCCGCGGCGCAGCACCAGGCCGGTCGCGATCGCGGCCAGCAGGTGCCCGAGCACCATGGGCAGGGTCGGCAGCAGTTCCGGAGCGGACAGGGCTCCCGCGGTGTGCGGGTGCCCCGTGTGCCCGTCCGGGGCGATGCCCGCCAGGGTGACGATGCGGCGGGCGTCGGCGGCGCTCATGGCGGAGGCGCCCGCTCCGCACACCAGCTTCGCGGCCATCCGCACCAGGGTTTCGTCGGCCGTCGGCGCGACCCGCAGCGGAGTCTGGCCGGCGGCGAAGAGAGTGTGCAGACCCAGCTGTCCGGCGGTGAGCACCCCGGCGATGGCGGGCAGCGAACGCTGCCTGCCCGCGAGGGGCGTGACCAGGGCGAAGACCCCGGCAAAGCCCAGGACCAGGGTCCACAGCGGGACGGCCCGGCAGGCGGCCAGCACATGTCCCGTCCCGGACAGCGCGACGCAGACCGCGGTGAACACCGCGGCCCTCAGCAGCCGCAGACCGGTTCCGGCGCGTGCGTGGCGTGGGGACGACATGGCCGGGCCATCATCGCACTGCGGTGCCGGCGCCCGTACGGCAGGTCCGGAAGATCCCCTTTGCCGACATACACCGGCGGGCGGGAAACGCGCATCCGCCGAACGAGGGCCGTCACCGCGACGATGCGCTTACCGAGCGTGCCGGAGGGCAATACGTATCGGTATGTCGAGCCGTGGCCAGGAGGCTGGAGCATGAGCATCTGGTGGTCCCTCCATCTGCGGCGCGAGGCTGCGAGCGTGCCGCTCGCCCGGCGGCTGCTGCTCGGCGCCATGGAGACCGCGGGTGTCGATCCGGACATCTCCTACGACCTGTCGGTCGCGCTGACCGAGGCGTGTGCGAACGCCGTGGAGCACGGCGGCGACCGTGACACCGACGAGGCGTCCAGGGCGTATCGCGTGACCGCCTACCTGGACGGCGAGAAGTGCCGTATCGAGGTGGCCGATTCGGGTCCGGGCTTTCCCGCGAGCCGCGGCGCCCTGTGCGGGCGCACCGCCGCCGTGTCCCCGGCCACCGCGGAGAGCGGCCGGGGGCTGTGTCTGATCGAGCAGCTCGCCGACCACGTCCACGTCCGCAACAGGCCGGGCCGCGGCGCCGTGGTGAGCTTCGACAAGGTCCTCAAATGGCGGGAGGGCGCGCTGCTCGACGTGTCGTGAGCGGCGCACCCTTCCGGGGCTCCGTGCTGACCGGCCTGATCAGCGGCTCTGCTTCAGCGAGGCCATCCACGCCTCGACCTCGTCGGCCCGGCGCGGCAGCGCAGCCGAGAGGTTCCGGTTGCCGTCCTCCGTGACGAGGATGTCGTCCTCGATGCGGACGCCGATGCCGCGGTACTCCTCGGGCACCGTCAGGTCGTCGGCCTGGAAGTACAGACCGGGCTCGACGGTGAGGCACATGCCCGGCTCCAGAGTGCCGTCGACGTACGCCTCGGTGCGCGCGGCGGCGCAGTCGTGGACGTCCATGCCGAGCATGTGGCCCGTGCCGTGCAGGGTCCAGCGGCGCTGCAGGCCCAGCTCGAGCACCCGCTCCACGGGGCCCTCGACCAGACCCCATTCGACGAGCTTCGTGGCGAGCACCCGCTGCGCGGCGTCGTGGAAGTCGCGGTACTTGGCGCCCGGCTTGACGGCCGCGATGCCGGCCTCCTGGGCCTCGTAGACCGCGTCGTAGATCTTGCGCTGGAGCTCGGTGTAGCGGCCGCTGATGGGCAGGGTGCGGGTGATGTCCGCGGTGTAGAGGGTGTGGGTCTCCACGCCGGCGTCCAGCAGCAGCAGGTCCCCGGAGCGGACCGGACCGTCGTTGCGCACCCAGTGGAGGGTGGTGGCGTGCGGGCCGGCGGCGCAGATGGAGCCGTAGCCGATGTCGTTGCCCTCGACGCGGGCGCGCAGGAAGAACGTGCCCTCGATGTAGCGCTCGCTGGTGGCCTCCGCCTTGTCCAGGACCTTGACGACGTCCTCGAAGCCGCGGGCGGTGGAGTCGCACGCCTTCTGCAGCTCGCCGATCTCGAAGTCGTCCTTCACGGCCCGCGCCTCGGAGAGGTAGACGCGCAGCTCCTCGTCGCGCTCCGCGGTGATCTTGTCGGTCAGCGCGGCCTCGATCGCGGCGTCGTGGCCGCGGACGACCCGTACCGGTCCGGTGGCCTCGCCGAGCTTGCCGGTCAGCTCGCGCACGTCCTCTGCGGGGATGCCCAGTAGCTGCTCGGCCTCCGCGAGGGAGTGGCGGCGGCCCACCCACAGCTCGCCCTGGCCCGACAGCCAGAACTCGCCGTTCTCACGGTTGGAGCGCGGCAGCAGGTGGATGGTGGCGGTGTGGCCGTCGCCCCGGGGCTCCAGCACCAGGACGCCGTCCTCTGTCTGGTCGCCGGTCAGGTACGCGTACTCGGTGGAGGCGCGGAAGCTGTACTCGGTGTCGTTCGAGCGGGTCTTCAGGTTGCCCGCGGGGATCACCAGGCGCTCGCCGGGGAAGCGCGCCGAGAGCGCGGCACGCCGGGCAGCGGTCTGCTCGGCCTGCGGGATGGGCTCCAGACCGTGCAGTTCGGTGTCGGCCCATCCGGTGCTCATGTTCTCGGCCAGCTCGTCGGACACGCCCGGGTACAGGCCGTTCTTGCGCTGCTTGATCGGCTGCTCCTCGCCCTCCTCGCCCGCTGCGTCGGCAGCCAGTTCGGATTCCGCCGGGGTGAGCTCCTCAGCCACGTGTGCCTCCTGGGCTTGTCGGCCTTGACCTTTACGACTCTGGCCCCTCTGCCGGGTCGGCACGGGGGACCTCTCCATCGTATGTGTGACCGGAAGACGACCCGAAGGAGTGTGGGGAATCAGTCGAAACGGGCGGCAAGCAGGACAATGTCCTCGCCGTCGGCGGCGTCCGGATCCTCGGGAAGCAGTGTGCGCAGCACCTGGTCGGCGAGCGCGGCGGGGTCGCCGCGCAGCGCCCGCGGGACGCTCGCCGCCGCGGAGTGGAGTCTCGCGAAGGCGCGGTCCATGGGTTCGCCGGTGCGGCGCAGCAGCCCGTCGTTGTACAGCAGCACCGTTTCTCCCGGCTGGAGGGACAGCTCCACGCTCGGGGCCTCCCAGCAGGCGAGCATCCCGAGCGGTGCAGACAGGGACGTCTCGACGAACTCGGTGCGCCGTTCGCCGGTCACCAGCGGGGGCGCGTGGCCCGCGCCCGCGAGCACGATCTTCCGGTCGGCCGGTTCGACGTACGCGAAGAGGGCGGTCGCCGTGCGCGCCGGCTCGGTGAGGCGCAGCAGCAGTTCGAGGTCGGACAGGACGGCGACCGGATCCTCGCCCTCCATCACCGCGTACGCCCGCAGGGACGCCCGCAGTCTGCCCATCGCGGCGAGCGCGCTGGGCCCGCCGCCGCTGACCGACCCGGCCGCGAGGCCCAGTGCGCCCTCGGGCAGCGGGAGCGCGTCGTACCAGTCGCCGCCGCCGTGCGGCCCCGTGTGGTGCCGTGCGGCGAGCTGGACGCCGGGCACCCGCGGCAGCCGGCTGGGCAGCAGTTCCTCGGCGACGGTCGCGACGGTGGACCGGGCCTCCTCGAGCTCGCGCAGGCGGGCCAGGTGCTCGGTGGCGTAGCGCATGTAGAGGCCGACCAGATGGCACTGCCGCTCGACGGGCGTGGCCGGCTCGTCGTAGAGCCACACGGCCGCGCCGAGCGCGCCGGACTCCTCGGTCGCCAGCGGGACCGTGTAACTGGCCGCGTAGCCGAGACGGGTGGCGACCTCGCGGTGGAGGGGGTCGAGCGAGTCGTCGGCGAACAGATCGGGGTGGGCGACGGGGGCGGGGACGCCTGACCGGCCGCGGTGCCCGCCGTCCATGATGCGGCCGTACGCCGTCGCTCTGCGTGGCACCGTCTCGATGTGGCCGAGGTCGGAGCGGCTCAGGCCCAGACCTTTGGCGAGGCCGGGACCGGGGTCGTCGTCGAGAGGGCTGTCGCGTGCGACGGCCCGCGCCGGTTCGAGCATCACGAGACCGCGGCGGGCGCCGACGAGCGCGGCGCCCGCGCCGAGCAGTTCGTCGAGAGCGTCGTCGAGCGTGCCGGTCCTGATCAGCCGTTCAGTGAGTTCGTGGAGCGTGGTGAGGTCGGAGACCCAGCCCGCCAGTCGGTCCTGGAGCACGGCTCCGGCCGCGGGGAGCGGGGCGGGGGCAGCGGACATGGGTGCGGGATTGTGCGCGGGAGCAGGAACCGTGGAGTCGATTCCGGCCACTTTCGGCAGGTGAGGGGCGCTCATGGCAGCCGGCTTTCCGGAAGTCGCGTTTCGCTCAATAGCATCGCAAACCCCCATGTCATTCTGCGCCGCTATCAATGCATCCACATCTACACGCACACGTAAGGTGATGTCCAGCACTGTTCCAGTGGTATTGATGGTGTCCGCGAGGGGCGCGGGCACCTGCTAACTTGGCTGAAAAATGCATGGGATGGCGGTCGATCGGTGTCGACTGAAGGCGTTCGGCAGGGGGACTCCCAGGGCGAAGGCCCTCGGGAGGAGCGTCATCGCAAGCGTGCTGGGTACCTGAACGGTGATGTCCAGGGGCAGTTGAAAGCGCCCCGGAACCTGGCGGTGGGCCCCGGCGTCCTAAGAGCCGCAGGCCACGCCTCATCCCCAAGTGGCGGGGAAGAACTACAGCGGGACGGCGAGCGCCAGGCGCGCGCCACACCTCGCCACGCGTTCAATGGACCACAGCCCACGTTCGGCCCCCGGGCGACGATCCTGTCGCTGATGCAACAGGGAGTGCCCATGCCTCCGGCAAGGGCGATGAAACGCCGATCAGTACGCGCACTTGTACGCACAGTGAACAGCTGCACACCTATGTGATGTGGACCCCGGCGTTCAACGGAAAGGAACGAGCGCTCATGCGCGAGATCCTCGGAAGGCGACGCAGGCTCCGGTACCGGCGCAAGAAGGGGCCTGTTCAACTCGAAGCGGCGCTGACCTGCGCCGTCGAGTGGAAATGGCCCGTACTTCCCGGTGTGGGACTGAAAGCGGCAGGCGGTGACCGGCCGGCGGACGGCGGCAGGGACCGCGCGGACCGCGAGCGCGGGTGCGCCTGCCCCGACCCCGAATGCGTCGTGCCCGGCGCACACCCCTTCGACCCGGGCGTCCTCGCGGCGACCACCGACGAGCGGATGATCCGCTGGTGGTGGACCAACCGCCCCACCGCGCCCATCGTGCTGGCCACCGGCGGCCCCACCCGGGCGGCCGGCTCCGGTGACGACCGTGCGCCGTGCGCCGTGAGCCTGCCCGCGGGCGCCGCCGCCCGTGCGCTGTCGGAGCTCGACCGGATGGACATGCGGCTCGGCCCGGTCGTCGCCACGCCCACCCGGTGGTCGATCCTGGTGGCGCCCTACACCCTGGAACAGCTCGGCGAACTGCTTTTCGTCAAGGACTGCGTGCCCAGCTCGCTGCGCTTCCACGGCAGCGGCGGGTACCTGGTGCTGCCGCCGTCGGAGACCGGCAAGGGGCAGGTGCGGTGGGAGCGGGCGCCGCTGCCCGGTTCAGCCGCGCCGTGGCTGCCGGACGTGGAAGCGGTCGTCGACGCCCTCGTCGAGGCGAGCGCGAGCGGCGCACCCGGCGGGCTCCACCCGCCGGAGGCGGGAGACGGCACCAGCCGGCTCACGTACTGACGGCCCGGGCCTCGGTCTTGCCCGGCCTCGCCCCGGTCTTTGGCGGAGCCGGTCCGGTGACCGGCGCGGCCCCGGCCGGTCGTATCGGCGCGGCACCGTCACTCGTACGGGTAGCAGTCGGGCCGAGTTGTCCCGGAATCGGGCGCGCGGTCGGCCGTGCGCCCGTACTCGCCGGATATCTTCAGCCCGTCGTGACGAATTCTCCGCAGCCGGCAGGTGCCCGATGAATCTCCGCGTGATCGGGCTCGCTGCCGCCGTGGTCACCGCCACGCTGGTGCCGCTCGTCGCCTCGGCGGGTCCGGCGGGAGCGCCGAACTCCGGTGCCTCGCCGGAGAAGAGTCCCGCCGGCCACGCCAGGGGCGGGGTCGGCGACGCCGGTGCCCACCTGCTGCCGGGACTCGGCGCCGCCGACGAGCAGGCCGCCGAGGACGGGGCGTTGGGCGTCGGCGCGCGAGGCGAGGGCGAAGCCTACGGTGATTCCGCCGTACGCACTAACTCCCGATGTGGGCCGGAACTCGCCTCTCCCGGCGGCGTCGAGGCGCAGACCTGTGTGCTGACGCGTAGTGGTTCGACCTGGGCCCGCACTTATTACCGCAATGCGACGGGTGAGAAATTGACGTCCGTACTCACTCTGATGGCACCGGGTGGACGTACTGTGCAGACCAACTGCGTTGTGGCTGCGGGCGACGAGCCACGTACTTGCGAAACTCCCCGCGAGCCTTCGCGTGGTGCCGCTTCCGCCTACTCCGCAGTGGCCGAGTTCGCTGCTCATGACGGAACAGGAGACGGGCCACTACTGCTGCGCTCCGGGAGCAACTCGCAGGAGGCCAGGGGCCGTTGAGGCGGCAGAGGCGCCGGAGAAATGAAAGCGCCCGATCGCTGGCGACGGGGGATGCACCAGCGACCGGGCTTCCAGAACCGTAACAAGAGATCTGTGGTTCGCAAATTCGATCTCTCGTATTCGGACAGGGATTTACCTCCCCATTGCGCGAGTTGTGACTGGTGTCACCCGACGCCCGGCGGTAATCGTCACTCTCAGCTGAGCGTCACCTGGCGGTTGGTGAGTCCACCGCGCGCACGGCGCTCCTCCGCGGTCAGCGGAGTCTCGGTCTCCAGCGCGGCGGCCAGCCGTTCGGCGAACTCCGCGGCGGGCTTCTCGCAGTCCTCGGCGTTCATCGTGGTCGGCAGGTCCCAGACCGGAACCATCAGGCCGTGCGCACGGAAAGAGCCGACCAGCCTGGTCCCCTCGCCGAGCGACGAGGCGCCCGCGGCATGCAGTCTGGCCAGGGCGTCGAGCAGCCGCTCCTCCGGGTGCGGCATGACCCACCGGAGGTGGTTCTTCTCCGGGGTCTCGCACCAGTAGGACGCGTCGACGCCCGACAGTTTCATCGTCGGGATGGCCGCCGCGTTGGCACGTTCGAGAGAGGCGGCCACCTCGGGGGAGGCCTCCTCGGCCGACCCCGGCACCCAGAACTCGAAGCCGGAGTGGACGGTCGGCTCGAAAGCCGCGTCCGGATCGAGCAGGTCCTGCAGCCGTACGCCGTCGGCCGCGGCGGTCCCGGCGGTGACCGGGGAGCCCGGCTCGGTCGTGAGCGCCCGCTGCAGGGTGCCGGCGAGGTCGCGGCTGAGGTCCCCGGAGGGGGTGTCGTTCTGCAGCCCGAGCAGGACCGAACCGTCGTCGCGGCGCAGCGCGGGCCAGGCCATGGGCAGGACCGTCGCCAGCGTCACGGAGGGCACGCCCTCGGGAAGCCCGCCCTTCAGGGCGAGTTCAACGGTCGCGGCGGGTACCAGCTCGCGCATGGCCACCCAGTCGCACTCGCCCGGCAGTCCCTCGAAGGGGCGCTGGACCAACTCGGTCACGGCGTGCGAGGCGGCCCTGCCGTGGCAGGCCTTGTAGCGGCGGCCGGAGCCGCAGGGGCAGGGCTCGCGGGCTCCCACGACCGGAACCGGCTCATTGACGCCTGCGGCGCGGGCCCCGTTCCTGGGCTGGGGCTTCGTCGCCTTCGTCTGGGGGCGCTTCTTGGCCATGGTGTGGCTTTCTCCCGATTGCGGCGGTGCTGTGTCGGGCGCGAGCCTAGCCGTACGCCGCCGTCGCGGGGGAGCAGCGGCCCAGGGCGCCGCCCAAGTCGGCGCTCAGGGAGCCTTTGCCTCCCGACGCGGGCGCCTCCTTGGGCGTGCGGTCCGGCCGCAACACCACCCGGTCCGCCCGCGTCGCTCCGTTCTCTCCGCGTCAGTCGAGGTCGTCGAAAGCGTCCGCGAAGTCGAACGACGGTCCGGCGACACGCGCGGCGAAGTCCTCCCGCCGGTGCCCTTCCGTGACGATCACCCACACCGTGACCTCACCGGTGGCGCTGTCGCGTACGCCCCACTCCTGTGCCAGCGCGCTGATGATGTTGAGCCCGCGCCCACCCCGTGCGGTGACCGAGGGCGTGGCCGGAACAGGGCGGGTCGGACCGCCTCCGTCCGTCACCTCGACGGTGAGCCGCCCGGCCTCGTCCACCCGCCACGCGGCCCGTACGTCACCGTCGCCCGCGTCCCCGTGTCCCAGCGGTCTGCCGTGCCGGCACGCATTGCTGAGCAGCTCGGAAAGGATCAGCACCGCGTCGTCGACCACCGAGTCCGGCACCCCGCCGCGGAACAGCTGCTCGCGCATCCTGCGTCGCGCCCTGCCCACGCCCGCAGGGCCATGGGGTACGGCCATGCTCGACGACGTGGGCACCTCCTGTGCCACCACAAACGCCACCCCCGAGACCTCCTTTGCCCCACGCCACGGTGTGAATGCCCCACTGGACTGCACCGGAAACCGGCCAAGGGGTCACCAGTGACGCACTCGACACGATCGAGCAGGCGCCGAACGCGCCGGTGCACTCCCGCGGGGCGGCCGGACCGGTCGGAGGAGCCGGTGGCCGGATCAGTGCCGTCCCAGCTGCGACAGCACCTGCCGGGGGCGGTTGGTGATGATCGCCTCCACGCCAAGCCGGGCGCAGAGCTCGACGTCCTCGGGCTCGTCGACGGTCCACACATGGACGCGATGGCCGGCACGGTGGAGCCGCTCCACGTAGCCGGGGTGGTTGCGCACGAGCCGGATGCCGGGGCCGGCGATCCGCGCGCCGCCCGGCAGCCGCCCGTCCCGCAGCCGCGGGGTCATGAACTGCATCAGATACACGGTGGGGATGCGCGGCGCGGCCGCCGCGATCCGGTGCAGGGAACGGGCGGAGAAGCTCATGACGCGTATCGCGGAGTCGTCGGGGGACGCCGGTGCGGCCAGCCCGAAGCGCCCCAGCAGGTGCAGCAGCCGCTCCTCGACCTGCCCGGCCCAGCGGGTGGGGTGCTTGGTCTCGATGGCCAGCTCGACACGACGGCCGGAATCGGCCACCAGCTCCAGCAGGCGCTCCAGGGTGAGGACGGAGGTGAGCGACGGGTCACGCCAGTCGGGGCTCTCCACCGCGTCCTTCCAGGAGCCGAAGTCGAGGGCGGCGAGATCCGCGAGCTCGAGGGCGGAGACCGCGCCCCGCCCGTTGGAGGTGCGGTTCACCCGGCGGTCGTGGACACAGACCAGATGACCGTCGGCGGTGAGCCGCACATCGCACTCGAGGGCGTCCGCGCCGTCCTCGATCGCCTTGCGATAGGCGGCCAGGGTGTGCTCGGGGGCGTCTTCCGATGCGCCGCGGTGGGCGACGACCTGAATGCTCTGCTGCCGTGCTTGGGTCACCGCGTCATGGTGTCACCGCCACGGGGTAGGCGTGTGCGGGGCCCCCGGGAGCGGCCGGGGCGGACTGGGGCCGATGCCCGAGCCGGGCACGGGGCGTGGTCGGCGGGTGACCCGATGGGTGCCGTGGAGGTGCGCCCCTTTTGCCGGAAGTAAAGGATTGCCGGGATACGCACAGGTCCTGCTTACAGTGGCCTGACGTGCTGTGGGAAAAGCTGACCGTCGACACGTGCGAAGCGGATGTCATGACGTGACCCGGTACCGGCCGGTGCGGATGGCCGCCGGCAGGCGACCGACGTGGAACCTGAGGAGAAGAGAGCTGTGAGCACCGAGAACGAGGGCAACGCGGTCCCGGCCGCCCCGTCCGCACCTCCCGTGCCGGGCGCCGCTCCCGAGGGATCGACGTCCCCGGCGCCGGGAACCGGGTCGCACGACGCGGGACACGAAGGACACGAAGGACACGAAGGACACGAAGGACACGACGCGTCACAGGGCGGGCAGCGGCCGGCGGCCTCGCCGGCGCAGCCCACGCACTCCCCCGGGTCCGGGCCGGAGCCCGCCACGGCGCCGATCCCCGTCCACGGTGGGGAGACCCCGCCGCCCGCACCGGCCCCGGCCGGCGCTCCCCCGACCGCGCACCACGCGGGCGGCGGCTGGCCCCCGCCGCCGCCCCCGCTCCCCTCGTACGGCGGCGGCAGCGGCGGTCCCGCCTGGGGAGCGCCGCCCCCGGCCCAGCAGCCCCGGCGCAAGCGCGCCGGCGGGCTGGCGGCCACCGTCCTCGCCGCGGCACTCGTCGCCGGCGGTGTCGGTGGCGGCGTCGGCTACTGGGCGGCCGAGCGGAACGACGACGGCTCGGGCTCCACCACGGTCTCCGCGGCCAGCCCGCAGGACCTGAAGCGCGAACCGGGCACCGTCGCCGCGGTCGCGTCGAACGCACTGCCCAGCGTGGTCACGATCGAGGCCAAGTCGGGCGGCGCGGGCATCGAGGGCTCGGAGGGCGAGGGCGGCACCGGCACCGGCTTCGTCTACGACAAGGAAGGCCACATCCTGACCAACAACCACGTGGTGGCCTCCGCGGCAGAGGGCGGCAACCTGTCGGTGATCTTCTCCGACGGCAAGAAGTACGACGCCGACGTGGTCGGCCGGGCCCAGGGCTACGACGTGGCCGTCCTGAAGCTCAAGAACGCCCCCTCCGGCGTCGACCCGCTGCCGCTGGGCAACTCGGAGAAGGTCGCGGTCGGCGACTCGACCATCGCGATCGGCGCGCCCTTCGGGCTGTCCAACACCGTCACCACCGGCATCATCAGCGCCAAGAACCGCCCGGTCGCCTCCGGCGACGGTTCCAGCGGCAAGAACTCGTACATGAGCGCGCTGCAGACCGACGCGTCCATCAACCCGGGCAACTCCGGCGGCCCGCTGCTGGACTCGCGGGGTGCGGTCATCGGCATCAACTCGGCCATCCAGTCGGCGGGCAACGGCGGCTTCGGCCAGACCCAGGCAGGCTCCATCGGCCTCGGGTTCGCCATCCCGATCAACCAGGCGAAGACGGTCGCGGAGCAGCTCATCAAGACGGGCCAGCCGGTCTACCCGGTGATCGGCGCGACGGTCGACATGTCGGAGCAGGGCTCGGGCGCGCGCATCACGGAAGAGGGTGCGGGCGGCAGCCCGGCGGTGAGCCCGAACGGCCCGGCCGCGAAGGCGGGGCTCAAGGCGGGCGATGTCATCACCAGGTTCAACGGCAAGCCGATCGACAGCGGCCCGACGCTGATCAGCGAGATCTGGACCCACAAGCCGGGCGACGAGGTCGCCCTGACCTACGAACGGGACGGCAAGTCCCACGAGGTCGAGCTCGTCCTCGGCGAACGCAAGGGCGACAGCTGACCCACCCACCCCTTCCTGGAACGCTGCTGCGCTCCACGACGCGGGCCCGGTAGTCTGTAGCCCGCTCCGCAGCAGGTGAGGCGGGGCGTGGGTGGGTTGCCCGAGCGGCCTAAGGGAACGGTCTTGAAAACCGTCGTGGCGCGAGTCACCGTGGGTTCAAATCCCACACCCACCGCTTGCAGGTAAGAGAAGTAGCAGGTCAGAGGGCGCGGCTCCGGTTCGGAGCCGCGCCCTTGGCGTTCACCTTGTCTCACCCTGCGCCGCCCGTATCCCACCTCTGATCAGGGCGTGTGGGCCAGGCGTGGGCCAGGATTCTAATCAATCGCCGCTGCTCAGACCCTTGTCGATGAGGTCGTTGGCGAGCGTCTGCTGCCCGCGCAGGATCTTCGCGTAGAAGCGGAACAGCACCGTGAGGCTGTGTCCTGCCCGCCGGGCGACTTCGACCGGGTCCACGCCGGAGTTGATCCACAGGGAGACGCCGGCGTGCCTGAGCGAGTACGGGACATCGGCGAGCGGCGATGCCACCTCGGCTTTGGTCAGCGCCTTGCCGCGCGCCGTGTCCCAGACTTCGCAGTACTCGGTGGACCGCACCCGGCCGCCGCGGGCCGCGCGGAACAGCCGTCCGTCCTCGGCAGTGCCGTACGCCTCGATGTGATCGCGGAGCATCGCCGTGAGAACTGGCGGGATCGGCACGGGCCTGGTCGCCTTTCGCGCCCTGCGCTTCAGCCCGCGCTGCTCGAACGATGCGCCGTCGTCCGTCCACCCGGAGCCGACTTCCGGGCGACTGCCCGCGAGGATCAGCTCACCCCACCCGGTCTCGGGCAGCTTGCAGTCCGCTGCCGTCAGGGCGGCGATCTCGGAGGGCCGCATGGCCGCGTAGTAGAGACAGCCGAAGAACGGGGCCAGGTGCGCGCCCCTGGTTCCCTGCTCGCGCACGGCCGCGATGAGTGCGGCGGCTTGCTTGGGATTGGGGACGTACCGGAAATCGACCTCGTCGTCTTTGGTCGGCGGGTCCCAGTCGACGCGGGCGAGCGGGTTGACCGAAAGGACGTCCTTCTCGATCGCGTAGCGCATGGCGTTGCTGAGGACCATCCGCTTGCGGTTCACCGTGTTGTCGGCGGCGGGCTTCCCATCGAGCCTCCGGGAGAGAGCATCCAAGGCTGCTCGCATCCGGTCCGGCTTGGCCGCGTCGGTGACCTTGAGCGAGTGCTTGGCCAACCAGGTGAGCGCCGCCTGTACGTCCGCCGGCGGTTCCTCGGCGTCGGCCCGGGAGACGAACGTGCCGTCGTCGGCCTGGGCCGCGCGGAACGCCCAGGAGTACAGGGAGGTGCGCAGCACCTCCGGCTCCGGTGCGCCCCGCGTCGTCGCCACGAACGCCGGCGTCACCGTGGCGAGCGCTTCCGCGATGCTCGCTCGGTGTTTGGCAGCGGCCTTGGGCCATTTCATGACCGCGTACGCCTTGGAGTGCTCGTACCAGGTAGGCGTGTTGAGCGCTTCCAGCTCGCTCGCGGGCAGGCCGGTGTCCTCGTCGAACTGCTGGCGGTCGCGGAGCGCCGCCATGAGTTCCGAACGCCGGCCATCTGCCTGTGCTTTGAGCTTGAAGCTCCTTGAGTGCGGGCGCGCGCCGACGCGCCACCGCAGCTCGAACGGCTTCGGGCGGCCCTTGCGTTGCCGGATGGACCAGATGTCTACGTCGTACGTGAGCATGTCTCCCCATGCCGAGAGGGCCCGCCGATGGCGGGCCCTCTCAAGTCGTGGTGGTGCTTGGTTGTCAGGCGGCTTCCTCGTAGCTGGCGAGCCAGGAGTCGAGGTCGTTGCGGCGGACGCGGATCTGCCCGTTCGGCAGCTTGATGAGGCGCGGACCCTTACCGCGGGCGCGCATCCGGTAGAAGGCGGCGCGACTCATGCCGAGTTCGCTGAGGACTTCCGGGAGTTTGAGCATCTGCGGACGTGCCATCGGTGACTTCTCCTGCTCTGGGAAGGGAGCGGGGCCCGGCCCTCTCTTGTCAGAAGTGCTACATCCGCTACATCTGCTACACCGCAGGTCAGGGGCCTGTTTCGTGTAGCAGATGCGCGGGATGTAGCAGATAGCTGCTGCTACGGGGCGGCGGTGGCCGCGCTGGGCGTAGCGGTTTGAGGGGTCGTGTAGCAGATGCCGGGGATCTCTTCTGCTACGGATTCACCCCCGTTGACCTGGGCTGTAGCAGATGTAGCGGATGTAGCGGACTTTCCGGGGGCCGGGGGGCAGTAGCGGGCCCAGGCGTCGGCCAGGTCCTCGGCGTAGTAGCCGCGCGGGACGGTGCCGCCGGGGGTGCGGATCGGTCGGGCTCTGACGGGCCGGTTGGCGCCGGTCATGTAGCCGCTGAGCAGCCGTCCGAGTCCGCGTGGCGTGAGGGGCTTGCCGCCCATGTCGACCCACGGGGCGTCGTCCATCGCGGTCAGGCACTCGATGATCGCGGCGGTGGGCATGCGGTCGATGCCGCAGAACACGGTGTCACGCAGGTCGGTCAGCAGCCGGATACCGAGCGAGGATTCGTCGTCCCGCGCGGCGGCGGTGACCAGCTCCAGGCAGGCGGCGCGGGCACGCGCCGGCCAGTCGCCCCCGGCTGCGTCGGCGACGGCGAGCAGCGGCTCCCACACGTCGGCCGGCCGGTCGGTGACGCCCTCGGGCATCTCGGGCCATGCCCCGGTCAAGGGCTCGCGCACCTGGTCGGCCCAGCGGGCGAGCCGGTCCCGCAGGGCGTGCCCCTCCTTCTCGTCGCGGCGCTGCCGGTAGGGCTGGACGTGCTCGTTCGGTGCCCGCCGGCGCATGCGGATGATGACGGAGCGGGTCAGGATCGTGTCCGGCAGCGAGCCGAGTCCGGCGACCGCGACGGCGCAGTAGGAAGGGAAGGGCTGCACGCTCTGGTTCGAGCCGTCCCCGACGCACCGGTAGGTGACTCCTGAGCGCCGGTGTCCGGCGTTCAGGAAGCCGCGCAGTTCCTCGTTGTCTCCGGCCTTTGGGCCGAACACGGTGTCGATCTCGTCAAAGAGGATCGTCGGCCGCCCCTCGGCGCCGGACACAGCCCGGAAGAGTGCTGCCGGGGATGCGTTGACCGCCACCATTGGCTGCGGCACGAGGGTTTCCACGATCTCCAGCGCGCGGGACTTGCCCGACCCCGGTTCCGGGGAGAGGAACGCGAGCCGCGGCGTGGAGTCGAAGCAGTCGAGCAGGTGGGCGTGCGCGTCCCACAACGCGACCGCGACGTAGGCGGCCTGGGTGGGGAAGACGTTGAACCGGCGGTGGAAGGCTTCGACCTCATTGAGCAGCGCGGCCCCGTCGATGGCCGGGGCGGTCGTGTTGGTGGCGGTCATGCGGCGGTCCTCCTGTCCGCCGGTCCGGCGGTGGTCGGGTGCGGGTCAGGACGAAGAGCAGAAAGGACGCCCTGACGGGCGACGACTTCCGCGCCCTCGGTGGCGGGGGCGTTCTGTCCGTCGGCGGCGTGCGGGCAGTGCCAGACACGCACGCGGGTGGTCAGCTCGATGACGGCGGCGCGGCCGACGGCGCGTTCGTGGTGGCCGCAGCGGCAGAGCCAGTCCGCGACCGGCGGACTCATGACCATGCGGATGTGCAAGCCGGGCATGATGCCGGTGATGACGACCGGCTGTTCGGCTGCCGACGCCCGCTCGGTGGTGGCGGGCAGGCTTTTCAGGGCGGGGCAGGGCGGCGGGTTGTTCATGCCGTCTCCCGGGGCCGGCAGGTGCGGATCGACCAGTTCAGGGCGGAGCGCAGAGTCGAGCGGCACTCGTACGGCTTGAGTCCCACCGACTCCCCCGCGCTCTGAAAAGCCTCCTCGACCACGTGGCGGGGGATGTCGCCCCATGCCACGAAGCGCCCCATGGACCGCGCGGCCCGAAAGAGCGTGTCCTCGCGGTGCGGCTCGCGGGAGGCGAGGATCGCGGCCTTCTCCCGCTCGAACGCCACGTCGGCCACCCGCGAACCGCTAATGACCGGGCGCGCGATCTGCACTGGCCGGGACGGCTTCGGCGCGGGCTTGAGCGCGTCCACCAGCCACCCCGGCAGCGGCAGGACGGGGCCGTCGTGGATGACCTCGTATGTCCCGCCGGGGGTGGTGCTGCCGGGGGCGACGACGTATCCGCCGTGCGCGCGGGTGTCGACCAGCGGCGCGAGGGTGCTCGCCGTGTTGCCCAGCCGGACACCGGCCGGGGCGGTGAAGTACAGGTGCCGACCACCGCTCGCGGTCCGCACCGTGCGGGTGGTGGGGACGGTCTGCCCGGTGCGCTCGCAGAGCGCATGGAAGGTCGTCACGCCGCAAGGCGTGTCCGCATTGCTGTTGGTCTTGGGCTTGTCGAGGTCGACGACGAGCAGGCCGGCGGGGCCGGTGGCGATGCCGACGTTGAACGGCCCGACTGCCCAAGCGGCGCGGATGCGGGCGGGGTCGGTGGTGGCGCGCTGCTCCCACTTCACGTGCCCGCCGGCACACAGGCCGGTGCGGGCGCACGCGTTCTCACCGTGCAACGCGGGGCGCTTGCCGCCGGGCCGCAGGGGCAGGACCGGCCAGCCGCGGGCGGCGGTGTCGAGCGCTGCGGCGAGCAGCGCGGACTTGCGGTCATGGGTCATGCTGGATGTCTCCAGTTCTCTTGGTGATTGCTGGCAGACGAGAGCGGCCCCGGACTTTGGCGAGACGGGGGCCGCTCTCGGCTTGTCAGAAGGGCGGTTCGTCGGGGTAGCCGGAGCCCCACGGGTCCGGGTGCGCGCGATGGCGACGCGGCAGGCGCGGCAGCGGCAGCAGGACCCATGTGCGGTCCTCGTTCCAGCAGGGGCAGGGCTCCCAATCGGTTCCGGCGTATTCGCCGGTCTCGTAGTCGCCGTAGTCGTGCTCGAAGCCGCCCTCCCCACCGCAGTTGGCGCAGCCAGGGCGGGGTGTATCGGCGAGGATGAGCGTGGGCCGGGGCCAGGTGATCCGGCGAATGCGCAGTCGGGGCATACGTGGTTCTCCTCAGCGGTGGTTGATAGAGCCGCTGGCGCGGCCGAAGAGGCCGGTGGCGGTGATGTTCTGTGTGATCTGGGTTGGGGCGGCCCGGCCGGTGCGGCTGCGGGCGGTGCCGAGCAGGAGGGGCAGGGCGATGGCTCCGGCGGCGATGAGGGCGACGGCGGCCCACAGGGCTTGGCTCATGGCGATCAGTCCCGGTGCGGCGTAGGAGAGTCCGATACCGGCAGCGGCGACGCCGCCCCCGATCGTCGGCGTGAGGAGAGCGGTGGTCTTGGCCCACGTCGGAATCGGCTGCGCGACCGGTACCGGCTGCGGCGCGGGTGCGGCCGGGGGCTGGGTGTAGGCGAGGGTGCGGATACCGCCCGGCAGGGTGACGAGTTGGATGCCGGGCGGGATCTCGTGCGGCAGCAGCTCGCTGTGCCGGACGGTCGGCTGCGCGGGGATGGTGGTGATCTCGTACGGGGTCTGGGAGGGCACAACGGGGTCCCTTCAACGACGGCGGGCAGCACCCCGCCGTGGGGTGCTGCCCGGTGCCTTGCTTGTCGTGTCGCTTGTCGTCTGCCTTGTCGTGCGGCTTGTCGCTTGTCTTGTCTTGTCGCTTGTCGCCTTGCAGGTCACAAGCCGTTTTAGGCCCTCACAGAGCCGCCCAGGGCCCTTCCTGCGGGTGCGGGCGACAGGCGACAAGGCGGCAGCCTTCGGCGGGATCGCCGGGGTGCAAAGTGGACCATGAATCGGTAGCAATTCATCAGCCACTTGGTCACACGCAGAAGGCCTTTATGGAGTGTGGCGGCGGTGGACGTAGCGGGCTTTGGTGCCAGTGCCGACACGGACGGCGGTGCCGTCGTCGGTCCACGTCTTGAGCCATCCGACGACCGTTTGCCGGGTGGTGCCGTGCTCGTCCGCGAGCGCGCGGGCGATCGCGGACGCCCCGGTCCCTTCGGGGCCGGCGGCGAGCAGCAGCGCGAGCGCGGCGTCCTTCGCGGCGTTGTCCTCGCCCCGCAGCGCGGAGAGGTTCAGCCCGGCCGCCGTGGGCGGCTGCTCCGTCGCCGGGCCCGGTTCGGTAGTACCGGGTTCGGGGGCTGTGGCGAACTGGGCGTCGATCTGCTCGCGGAACCGGCGCGCCAGTTCCTCCTCGGCGGACGTGCGCGCGGGCTGCTGCTCGTCGCGGAGCGCGGAGAGATTCAGCCCGCCCCCGTTGCCGGTCTCCCGCGCGTTGGCGGTGGCGGGCTGGTCGTCGCGCATCCATGCGGTGCGGGCGCTGTCCCAGCGGCGGGCGTACTCGGGCCCGGCCGCCTTGCTCGAGGTGGCGTCGAGGGTGGGGTGCCGGTCGGATGTGGCGGCGATGATGTCGCGGATCTGGTTGGGCAGGATCCGCCACGACTTGAACAGGGCCGCCGCGGATTCGGGGGTGCCCATGAACCCGGCACCCTTGTACGGGGCCTGGTCGACGCGCAGCCCGCGGGATCCGGGGAACTGCTTGCCCAGGTCCATGCCCTCGGTCTCGCCACCGGTCAGGGCGACCCTGACCTTGGCCTCCCGGCGGATCATCAGGTTCCCGAGCACGGCCCCGGTGGCACCGAGGGCGGTCAGGACGGTGCGGATGCCCATGGCGCGGGCGATCCGGATGACTTCGAGGATCTTGGCGGCGAGCTTGCGGGATTCCTTGTCGCTGCCGGCCAGGATTTCCGCGCCCTCATCGATGACGATCTCGATCTGGGGAATCTGCGCGCTGATCGGGAGGAGATCGGTGTTCGCCTTGGACATCAGGTCCTGGTAGGCCATCTTCCGGTGCTTGGCGATCCGGACCGCAGCATCGAGCATCACCGCGGCTTCCTCCGGAGTGGAGGCGAGCCAGTCGATACCGGGCCGCATGCCGTCCGTGGTCTGCCCGCTGCTGTCGAGCGCGGGCCGCACCCACGGCAGGCCGGCGGATCCGGCGTTCAGGTCGATCACCCACGTGAGGACGTCGGTGGCGCGGGCGAACCCGGCCAGGATCGTGTGGACCATGTTCGTCTTGCCCGAACCGGTCGGCCCGACGACCAGCGCGCACTGCTCGCGCAGGTAGGCGCGGATCTCGTCCGCGTTCGTCCGCAGCCCCCACGGAATCCCGGTGTGCAGGGATAGCGGCCCGTAGTCGGTGGGGTAGGTGACCTCGGCGGCGAGCACGTTGACCGTGGTCACGTCGATCAGGACGCGGCCCTGGTCGACGCCCTGAGAGGCGGATGCGGTGCAACCGTGCGGCAGGCGCGCGTCGGCGGACAGCCGCGCGGACTCCCGCGCGATCTTGTCGTAGGTGGTGCCGCCGGGCGGGAGTTCGGCGTCGATAGTGAACCCGGCACCCGTGGGCCACTGCTCGACCGCCAGGACGCGGACAGAGATGCCGCACACGCGCTGGATGCGGTCGACCCATTCCGCGGCGATCGCCCGGCGTTCGGCGGACAGTTCACGGGCGACCTGTCGTTCCGCCTGGGCGATCGCCTCCAGCTCCCGGGCCTCTTCCCGGAGAAGGGTGGCGCGGGCGGCGGCGCCCAGGCCGACGCCGAAGGTGGCGAGGGATCCGAGGGCGGTCCAGGTGAGCGGGCCGGTCGTCATGGCCCACGTGGTCCAGCCTGCGCCGACCAGCCATGAGGCGGCGCGCATGCCGATCGTGCGGGCGGACAGCCGGTCGCGGAGGCTGGTGACGGTGTGGCCGATCGCTCCGGCCGCGCCGATGGCGAGTGCCCAGCCGGGCGGCATGCCGGCGGCGGCGCCGGTGGTGGCGACGGCGAGGCATCCGGTGGTGGCGGACAGGGCGCCGGTCACGGGTCCGTGACCGGCAGCCCAGTCCCACACCGGCCCCGTGTTCGTGGCGGTGTTGTTTGCCATGGTCAGACGTTCCATCCCTTCTCGGCCTCGGGCCCGTTACGCGGGTCCTCGTGGCGGGCGATGTCCTGCTCGTGCGCGGTGCGGAACAGCGGGCCCATGTCCTCCGCGACCGCGACCGCGGACATGACCGCGCCGAAGATGTCGTTGAAGCCGTCCGCGACTTCCTTCTCCAGCGGGAATTCCGAGTCGGCCCGCTCCGCGAGGATCCGCATCACGTTCGCTACGGACGTCAGCGCGGCCGGGAGCCCTTCGACCATGGCCAGGATCTCCATGGCGTTGTCGGGGTCGTAGCTGTTGGCGGCGGCTTCCATCTCCGCCGCGTACTCCTCGAACCGGAAACCAGACACGATCTCTCCCTCACTGGTTGTGGTGGTGGGGGCTGCGGGGACGACACCGATCGGACGCTCTGCCGTGTCCCCGATCTGGCCGCTGTCGTCGGTCGCTTCCGCGTCGGCGGCGGCCTCGTCCTCCTGCAGAGCGGCGAGGGTGGTCTCGTCACGCTGCTCGCGCTGCTCGTCGGCGGTGCGCATCATCCGCGCGTACAGGCGGCGGCCGGGGTGGATGAGCCACGGAAGCCCGAGCTTCCGGCCGATCGGCGACGTGATGAACCCGACCAACCCGAGCGCCCCGGACAGCAGCGCAGCCAGCAGACGGCGGCGCTGGAACCGGGCCGCAGACCGCAGCAGCGCCTTACGCGCCTTCTGGCGGGCCGGTGCCTTGCGCGCCTGATCACGTTCGGCAGCGACCTGCCCAGCGGCCCGCTGGTCGCGCGCCTTACGGGTTCGCTCTATCGCCGCGCCGCGGGCTTTCCCGACGCGTCCGGCGGCCTTGCCCACGGCCCGGCCCACCGGACCCTTAGCGGCCAGGCCGGCGGACCGCTGGTCGGCCTTCGCCTGCCGCCGGGTATCAGCGACCGAACGCCGCGCGCCCGTCGTCTCGTTCCGGCGAGCGGCCCGCGACGGCGACGTCTGCCGGGCCGCTTCCCGCAGCGCCTTGACCTGCCCGACCTTGCCCCGGCTCCTGCCGGACGCAGCGGACGGCGACCCCGCGGCAGCCTTGCGGCCACCGAGGTTCAGCTCTCCCGCCCTGGTACCGGTAGCGGAACCGGTCGCAGCGCGGGGCGACTTACCCCGGCCGCGACCAGCAGCCTTAGCGGTGCCGGCGCTCCCGGTACGGGCCTGCCCCGGCACCCGCCCGGCACCCGGCCGCCGCGCGGGTGCGGCTCCGGCTGCTGTGCCCGTGCGGGTGCCGCGAGCGGCACCCTTGCCCTTCTGGTCACGGCGGTTGCGGGCTGCGGCGGCGGTGCCCAGCACGACCGCGCCGGTGGCGGCGACGGCGAGCGCGGCCGGTCCGCCGACCAGCGCTGCAGCGGCCATCAGGGAGGTGGTGGCGTTCGTGCCGGTCACCGCGAGCGGGACGACCGGCCACCCGCCCGGCGTGTGGTCGACCTCGGCAGCGGCCTGGGCGGGCGCCGGGGGCGGTGTGGTGTCCGGCGGGGCCTCGGGGGCTGCTACCGGAGTGATGGTGGTGTCGGTCATGCTGAGTGCACTCCTTCGCGGGAGTAGGGGCCCGGCCGGATCTGTGGTGGAGAGGGCCGGGCCCTGCGGATGTCAGGCGGCGCGCTGTTCCTCGTGGTGGACACACAGGCCGCACATGCCGTGCGAGCGCGGGATGCGATACCCGGCGTCGCGACGGCAGTTCGGGCAGATCCGCTGCGCGGTGTTCGCCTTCACCAGAGCCGCCCACCGGCCCGGCGTCATCGGGCGGACCGGCAGGGCGCGGTCGATGCGGTACAGGTAGGCGACCAGCGGGCCGCGTCGGCGGCGGGGGCGTAGGCACTGCGCGGCGACGTCCTGGCCGCCGGGCCGCAGCCCGGCAGCGCGGAGTTGGCGGTAGGTGGCGTAGCCGTCCGGCGCCATGCGCCAGGGGTAGGTGGGGATGCCGTGACGCCGGCCGGTGGGGTCGTACAGGTCGCAGCGGGCGGCCATCAGGCGGCTGCCGCGAAGTGGTTCGGGTGGGGCGTGGTGCGGGCGAGCTGCCGGAGCCGGGCGGCTGCGGAGGGTTCGTAGGCGGCGCCCCAGTCGCCGCCGATGAACTGCAGGGCGATGTAGCGGGTGTAGGCGGGCGGGATCGCCTCGGTGAGTTCGTGATGGTCAGCGGTCCATGTGATGTCCATGGCCTGCTGCATCTCCGTGACGCTGCCCTTGCCGCCGCCTTTGCCGTAGGCGGCGATGTAGGGGCCGTCCCGCCACACGCCGTGCCGCCAGCCCCGGACCGGGCCACGGTGCGGCCGGTGCCGGGGCTGGGCGGCCTCGTTGAACCAGCCGAGTTCGAAGTGCCGGTGCCGGATCACCCCGAGCCCGAACATCTCGCCACACAGGGTGAGGTCCTTGCGGATGCCAGCGCCGTTGACGTTCTCGATGACCCAGGGCACCCCGTACCACTGGCCCAGCTCCCGCATCTGCGGGATCAGGTCGACGTACCGGCGGCCCTTGTTCGTGCCCTTGGTCAGCGTGCACTGCGACTGGCACGGCGGCGAGGAATGCACCAGGTGGAAGTCCTGGCACATCTCCCGCATGGCATCGAGCGCGTCGCCCTCGATGAAGCGGAACGGGTACGAGGGCCGGGGCACGATGTCCACCCCGACCACCTCGAACCCCGCCCGCCAATAGCCCATCCCCGCGCCGCCGGCACCGCAGAACAGATCCAGCACACGCGGCCGGCGCCTCACGAGGCGGCTCCTTCCAGAGCACGCGCGTCCGCCGCAGCGTCGCGCAGTTCCTGGTAGCGGGTGGAGACCCAGCCGATCGACCAGCCGCACAGGTCCGCGGCCGACCGCACCGGCAGCCCTTCACCGAAGGCGGCATGGACGATGGCGCGGGCGCGGTCCTCGGGCAGCTTCTCGTTCACCGGACCGCCAGACAGCAGCGCGGCACGTTCGCGGCGTTCACGGGCCTCGCGCTCCGCCTGCTCCCGGCGGGCCGACTGTTCCCGTGCCAGACGCTCCGCCTCGCGGCGCTGTTCAGCGTCGCGTTCAAGGCGTTCACGCTCGCGCTGCTGTTGTTCACGCTCGCGTTCACGGCGTTCACGCGCTTCCCGCTCCGCCTGCTCCCGCGCCTCGCGCTCGGCACGGTCCGCACGGCGTGCGGCCTCTTCCCGTTCGGTCTGTTCGCGGGCGAGGCGGGCCTCGTGTTCACGCTGTTCACGGGCGAGCGTCGCGGCGTGCTCGCGTTCCTCGCGGGCCCGCTTCTCGGCCGCCGCGCGCCGTTCCTCGGCTGCCTGCTCCCGCTCTGCCTGCTCCGCTTTGCGGCGGGCTTCCTGGGCGGCCTGGGCGGCGGTGATGGCGCGCCGGTAGGCGAGCCCGGTCTCCGCGGTGACGATCAGCAGCAATGGCGCGACCGCGTGCACGGCCACGCCGACCAGGTCTTTTCGCAGTGCGGAATCGGCGACATTGAGGGCGAGGGTCATGCAGCCGGTCATCCAGCGCAGCACGACCGGCCACCGGCCGCCGTGCCCGCCCAGGCGGGCCAGGGCGGCATCGAGGCGGACCACGATGACGACCGCGGCGTCCACCACCAGCGGCAGAATCGGCGCGGTCCAGTCCCATTCGTCGGGGGTGTGCGCTGCAGCCAGCGGGGTGACGGTGAGGATCGAGTAGAGCATCGCCCCGGCCACGATCATCCACGTCCCGACCGACAACGCACGCTCGGCTGAACGGATCTGAACACTGTTCACCACGCCGCCTCCCGCACCGTGACCGACGCGATCAGCAGCACCGCTGACGACGGGTCGTCCGGGGTTTCGCTGTCCTCGGTCCACTCCCACCGCGCCTCTTCCGTGAGCGCGTAGCCGAGCGCGTTCAGCGCCCGTGAACGCTCCTGAACAGTCGGCACCACCGTGCCGCCACCCAGGTCCCGCTCCGGCCACGCCGCACAGGTGTTGAGCAGCACCACATACAGGCGCCACCGGCCCCGGCGGCGCGACATCTGCGCCGTGAACGCGGCGGCCATCACGCCACCTCCGGCGAACCGGCGACGCCCCGGTTGGTCAGCTCACGGCGGGCGACCAGCACCCGCTGGCGGGCCCGCCGGATCCGGCGCACGTCCAGCGGCGACGGCTCCCGGTCCAGGGTGACGATCTGCGTGTCCAGCAGTTCCAGCTCCGCCGTGATGAGCGGCATCTCCAGGTCGATCGCGTCCAGCTCCGCCGCTGTCGGCTCGCGGTCGAACTCGGGGGCGGTAACAACCGCCTGAACAGCACCGATGTGCTTCATGAGTCGTGTTCCTCTCAGGCAGGAACGGCTCAACACAGCGGCCCCGGTGTTCCCGCACCGGGGCCGCACGCCGTTGAAGTCGGTAGATCCGGCTCCCCTCAGCGCTGCTCGTACGGGACGAGCAGCGGAGGCAACCGGCCGCAGCGGGTGCTGCGCGGTCGTTCAGACCTCCCATTCGCGTGGTGCCGCTAACCCCGGAGAGGTCTGGCTCCCGGGGCGCGTCGCGGCGTCAATGTCGGCCACGCGGTTCTTTAGAGCCGATGGCGTGTCCCCCTGCGCGGGGTGTGGGGCCCGGTTGTGACGCGGGCCCGGTCTCGGTCGGCTGGTCTCCACTCGCCTCGGTCGGCGTCCTCACGGCCGTGGTGCTGCGGTGGATCACGCTGTCCAGTTGTTGAGCAATGTCCGAGCAGCCCAAAGAAGGCCCCTCGGAGCGCAGTGACTCCGCAGTCCTGGGACTGCGTGACCACTAGTGAGACAATGCACCCACAGTCCCAGGACTGTCAACAGTCCTGGGACTGTGTTTGACTGGTCGTGTCGAGAGGAGGCTCGAATGGCGCCGAAGTGGCGGGAGCTGGCGGACAAGCTGGCGGACCGGATCAGGTCGGGCGAGTACGCGCCCGGTCAGCAGTTGCCCCACATCAGAGACCTCGTCGAGGCCGGGGAGGGCTCAAAGTCCACGGTCCACGCGGCTTACAAGGCGCTGGAAGCGGAAGGGCTGGTCACCTCGTCACGCGGCCACGGCACGGTGGTGCGGCAGCAGGCTCCGCTGAAACGACTCGGCATCGCTCGGTACGACAAGGCGAAGTGGCGCGACGGTGACCAGGTGGCGTTCATCGCCGACCGGGTGGCGTCGGGACGGTCATACCGTCGCGGAGGGCAGACGCAGACTGTCTCCCGTGTTGAAGCCCCGCCGGCGGTTGCCGATGCGCACGGCCTGCCCGTCGGCGCCGACGTGTACGCGCGTGCTCGCCTGGTGAAGGAGGGTGACCAGCCCACGCACACGCTGACCAGCTACTACCGGCCTGAGCACGTTGAGGGCACGCGCATCGTTGACCCCTCGCCCGGCCCTGCCGGCCGCGGCGGAGGCTTCCGCGTTCTGTACGACGCCGGATACGAGGTCGACCACATGCGAGAGCAGCTCTTTGCGCGTGTCCCCACGACGGAAGAGGCGAAGCTCCTCCAGCTGGCACCCGGCGAGTGGGTTGTGGAGCTGCACCGCACCACGTTCACGGCTGACGGCACGGTTGTCGAGTTCGCCATCGGTATCCACGCGGCCTCGCGCTTTGCGTGGGAGTACGACTTCAAGGTGCCCGACTCGGCTCCGGGGGAGGTGACGGCGTGATCTCGGCACAGGCATGGTCCGATGCCCAACTTCTATGGGACTACCAGCAAATGCACCACGATCCGCGCCCCTGTTCAGTGGGCATCGGACTGGGCAGTCACGATCTGGGCGTGGCTGACGTGACGGCCGATCTGTACCAGCGCGGCATGTTCCCGCTGATCGTCTTCACGGGTGCCACGAGCCGGACAACCGAGGGGCTGATGCCGCGAGGCGAGGGGGAGCACTACCGGGAGCGGGCACTCGAGTTGGGCGTGCCAGCCTCCGTCATCCTGGTCGAACCGAACGCGCGGAACACCGGGGAGAACATCCGATTCTCCCGTGAACTGCTGGCGGGGCTCGGCGTGGACGCCTCATCCGTTGTGCTGGTCAGCAAGCCGTATGAGGAGCGGCGCGCCTACGCGACGGCCCGCAAACTCTGGCCCGACGTCGAAGTGATCAGTGCTTCCGCGTCGATGACTCTCGCGGAGTACGTGGACTCGATCCAAGACCCCCGGCTCGTCGTCGACATGCTGGTCGGCGCCCAGCAGCGGTTGCTGATCTACCCGGAACGTCGCTTCATGATCGGTCAAGAGATTCCGGATCCCGTCGCTGCGGCGTATGACCGCCTCTGCGCCGATGGCTTCACAAGCCGCATCGTGCCCAACGGCTGACGCGAGGATCGAGCCTGGCGGCCTATATCGCGCCCTCCCGCTCTACCCGGAGTAGGGGCCTTCCGCGGCAGTGGCACCCTGGTGCGCTTCCGGTCAACTCGTGCTCTTTGATGCGCGGTTGGAGCCAGATGTCACCAGTAGTACGGGTAATCTTCCGGATGCCTTGGGGTCACTATTCGGACGCCCAGAGCGCCACTGCGAAAGGGGGGCCATGCCATGCCTGACGACATCCCGCCCGCTCCGCCGGCGGACGGGCACGAGCACTACCCTCCGTGGGTGTTCGCCCTCATCGAACGCATCGAATACGGGGGGCGGAAGCTCACTCGCGGGGACGTGTTCAAGTCGTGTCCCCTCCTGTCAGTCAACTGGACGAACGTCGAAACGCTCATCAGCGCGGCTTCCGATGCTGGCGTGGAGTGGCTAGCCCCCTGGTCTGTAGCTCCGCACGGTAGCGACCAAGACAGGGCCCTCGTGCGATTCGAGCACAACGATGGCGGCGAGAGCGTATGGAAAGACGTTCGCATTCAGGATCATAGGCCGCCTACGACTCCCGGCTCGACATGGGGAGATATTACATTTCAGACGCTCGCGAGCATGGAGCGCCTGTACCGGACGGTTCCGGATATACGGAGATCTCCCCGGGGGGCCGTGCCAGTCTCCGACTCAGACCATTACCTGCAGCTGGACACCGAGGAGAACGTCGAGATGGAGCTGGAGGGTCTCGAACCCGAATTCGACGGAACGCAGCACAACTCATCTGCGGGTTCCGAGCCGGAACCTCGGGAAGAAGCGGATCTTCGTTACGAACCGTGGGTGTACGAGGTCCTTCCTAGACTTGCTCATGGTGATCTTACGCTGAGCGCCAAAGACGCTTTGGAATCCTTTCCCGAGCCCGTTGACTGGTCGCACGTTCACAGCTTCATTGACGCTGCTCTTGCCGCGGGGGTTCAGGAGTTCCGTGCTTGGTCTGTGTTTCCTGATCATGACGATCTATCTCGGGCTACGGTATGGCACAACTGTGAAGACGGATCGGGAACCATCTGGTTGGGTGTTCCTATCGGGAATGTGATAGCGAATCACGACCTCCGAGATCCTAGTACCTGGGGTGGCGTCCTCGAAGAAGTCCTTCGTGGCCTTCGCGATATTCCAGATTCTCCCGATTTGGAGTATTCGAGGGCACCCGAAGAGTCTTCGCGGGGCAGGCAAGAGGTTATTTCCGAAGAAGCGTTTCGGGCTATTGTGGACCAGGCTCTCAAAGAGGGTTTCGATAGGGGTCGCGAGAATGGGAGAGGCGATACGGAGGAGGGCGCAGCCGAGGCTGGTCGTGTCGATGTATCCCATGTGGAACGGGCCTTGGCCTACCGGCGTACGTATGCAGCGCTGAGTAGTCAGATACAGCTGTCCCGGATTTCGCGTTTCTTGACCGTGGGCTCGGCCCTGACCGGAGCTCTTCTGCTCTCCGCTGCGGCAGTGGTCACCGCGGTGACCTGGCGCCAGGTGGACATGCGACCGTATAACGCGGCAGGTGGTGTGCTCCTTGCACTGCTCCTGGTGGTGTTCGTCTTTGGCCGGCGCATGAGCACCGGTCAGCCGAAGGGGGTGGAGCCGAAGTCGGTTGCGGAATTGAGACTAGAAGTCGACCTTTTGGAGGAGCGGCGCATCCTCGAAGCGTCCACCGGGGCACGGTCCTCGAAGGATCGGCAGCACTCCTACCGGGAGTCGATCCCGCAGGAGATCGACCGGTTGCGGCGCGAGACGCGGCGTTATCGACGGGTGCACAACTTCTTTCAGTGGGGCCTCTTCGTTGCGTCAGTGGCCATGATGGTGACCTCGGCCGTCTACGAGCAGCCGCAGCCCGGCAAGGCAATTATGATCTCTCTCGGGGCATTCGTGTCGCTGACCACTGCGGTGACTGGCTACTTCAAGTACCGGGAACGCGCTTTCAACCTTCAGCAGACTTCCGACGCGATCGAACAGCACGTCACTGCCTTTGACTTGGCGATCTCCCCGTACAACCAGCAGGACGAGGCGGCCAACCTGGAGAAACTGGCCGAGAACGTCGAGACGCTGAGGGTAGAGCAGCGCAAGCGCCAACAGCAGCTAGAGCAACCCAACCAGGGACAGCAAGAGGTCATCTGACTGGCGGCGGCTGGACTGCGGTCAGACGCCCACCTCGCCCGAGACCCTCGAGGTCGCACGGGCTGGAGTGCACCGCTCTGCTGCCCTGGTTCAGTCCTTCACTTCCGGGCCGTGGTCCGCACTCCGTGGCCGTACAATGGGCCCTGGACGCAGGGGGATCCGGTGCGAATCCGGAACTGTCCCGCAACGGTGTGCGCCTCCAGGCGTCAGTCCGAGGACCTGCCCATCCAGAACGTGCCCGAGCGTGTCCGCGCGCCCGTGCCCTTCTGGGAGGGCTTCGGGACATCGACTTGAAGCTCGATCCATATGGATCGAGCTTTCTTGCTGTCGACCTCCAGGTCTCTCCAACGAAGGGGCGAGGTCTGTGCGAGCGCGCAGACGAGTTGCCGCCGTCACCGGCGGAGACAGCCAGGAGGACTTCGTGACTATTCAGATCGCGCCGCTGGCGGCCCTGCTCCTTGTCGTGAGCATTGCCGTCGGCATCACGGTCTTCAAGTACACCGCCCGTACCGCCGGCCGCGGCGATCTGGGGACGGCGATTGGCTCGGGGGCTGCCGTGGCGATGGTCCTGGCGCTGCTGCTCGCCCCCGGGTTCGGACAGACCCCGGCCAACCCCGCGACATCGACGACCACCCCGGGCGCGGCCGAGCCTGTCCAGTAGTCGACGGTTAGGTGTGGCGGCGGTCAGTTGCCGACAACCCTCGCAGGCGTTGCGTTGTCGGCTGCTGCTGCTGCAGAAGAAAATTTCGGTGTGGCGAGCAGCTCCGCCGCGGGTCTGCTGGGTTGCGTTGTTCTGGTTACCAGCCGGCCAGCAGACTGTCACTGGCCCCGAGGGCCTGGCTACTGGGCCATCTGTGGGCCACAGGGCTGAATAGCGGTCGCCGTGCGCTCATAACTGCAGGTGAGACCAGGACGCGCGCGTTACGCGTGGCGGTCTTGAAAACCGTCGTGGCGCGAGTCACCGTGGGTTCAAATCCCACACCCACCGCTTGCAGGTCAGAGAAGTAGCAGGTCAGAGGGCGCGGCTCCGGTTCGGAGCCGCGCCCTTGGCGTTCACCTTGTCTCACCCTGGGGCGGGGTGTCCCACCGTTGACCGGTGCGTGTGGCCAGCCAGGTCGCTCGTCTGCGTCCCGGACCCGAGAGCCACTGCGTCCGAACGAGGCACTCGGGTGCCGGGAGCGGCCCCACTCCGTTCTTCACAGGCCTGCGGGGTGTGCGTCGCCTGCCCGGCCGGGCTGTGGAGGTACCGCGGCAGGTGTCGTCCCGGAGTCGGGGGAGGCTTCCTCCGCAGTGATGCCTGTTCGTCGGATGCCGCGCCGCCGTAGCCGCCCCAGGGCGCGGTAGAAGCGGTCCGGCAGGAACACCGCATCGGCGACGATCATCGCGCCGGAGAACAACGGCAGTCCCATGAGCACCGCGATGTTCACGTGCATGCCCAGAAGCAGGAGCAGTACGGGGTATTTCAGCCTGCTGAAGAGGACGAAGGGAAAGGCGACCTGCACCAGCACCGTCATATAGCCGACGACGGTGAGCAGTACATGGTGGCCGTCGATCGCCTGGGACAACTCGGGCCAGGGGCGGAACAGGCCGATGTTCAGGACGTAGTGGAGGGCGGAGCCGTCGGCCCACTTGTGACCCTGCACCTTGTACAGGCCCGCGCATCCGTAGAGGAAACAGACCTGGGCGGCGATGACGAACATGCCGCAGTTGTGCAGCACGGTGGTCAAGATGGATTGGGCGCCGCCGAGTCGGTGACGGAGACCGCTGCCCCACGGGTCGCCTGCCTTGTCGGCCGCCGCCTTGAGCCGGTTTCTGCGAGCGTCGAGGGACCAGCGCCGGCCGCAGGCGGTGAAGACCAGGTAGACGGCCATGAGGACCATGAGGTTGTCCCCGCCGTCCGCCAGGTAGATCGCTCTGGCGTGGAACGACACCACCACGATCGCGAACAGCAGGGACACCGCACGCGTGCGCCAGCCCAGTACGAACAGCGCGCACGTGACAAGAGCGACGGCGTAGCAGATCTCGAAGTACACCGGGCTGTCGGACAGGAGGAGGAGACTGGCCCATCCGCTCTGGTCGTACATCTCCCTGGCAAGTTCGGGCGTCCATGGCGAACCGGGGCCCCACATCTCGTCGCGGTGCGGGAACTCCCGGAGCAGGAAGACGAGGTAGAGCAGCCCGTACCCGATGCGCAGCATCGCCGCCGCGTACAGGGAGACCGGTCGCCCGGTCAGGAGGACGAGGGAAGCGTGGGTCCGGTCGAGCACGCGCTGGAGCACACGATGGAGCACGCCTGCGGCAGCCTGCCCGTTGGCTTCTTGTGGCGCTGTGGGTGCCGTGGTCGGAGCCTTCTCAGTCCGCGTCATGCGAGTCCACCTTCCACCAGGGCAGGTACCGGGTTGTGGCCGGCGCAGGTGCCGCGGAGGTCGGGCGGGATCCGTCCGCCGGGCGGGGAGCGGCAATCGGCAGCGTGGTCACCCGCAGCTGGATGGAGTCGAAGGTGCCGTCTCGTTGGGCGGTGACGCGGTCCGCCGCGATGTTGCGGAGGTATTTCCGGATCAGAAGAGCCCGCTCCGACTGCGGCTGGTCGTCGCTGCCATGCGTTTTGAGATAGGAATTCCAGGCCTGGCGCAGCTGGTTCTGTGCCGTGTGGCTCGGGAAGACATTGTGTTTGACAGCGGCATCGTCCATGGAGCTCACATCGATCCAGTCGCTCACCTGTGTGGTGCCGTTCGGTGCTGTGTGCGCGACCCTCGCCGAGATCTGCCTGTTGACAGACTGCGGATCGGGGGCGAAGAGCCGCCAATTCTGTGAGAACAAGGGCCGGACCCACGCATTGATCTGCTGGTTGTACGCCTGGGAGATGGCGTTCGAGGGCGCCACGTACAGAAATACCAGGACCACATGGACCAGGGTCACTGCGAGGCACAGGGCCACCGCGATTCCCGTTCCGGCGATCAGCAGACGGGGCGGCTCTGCATTTCCATTCGTCCTGCGCGGTTCGTCGCCACCGTCCTGCGCTGCCGACGCAGTGCCGGCCTGCTGTGAATCCTTTACTTTCGTCGACTCAACGCCGCCCGGCACGGCTCCACCCCGTCCTTCTCATTGCGACTGCTCGCACCTGCTTCTCCTGCTTCCGAGGGTGGCGCGCGGCGGAATCGATGCCGATCCGCCGCGCGCCACCCCTTACTCGCGTGTGGGGGCGACCACCCGTGCGTGCATTCCGCTGAAGGGATCAAGCGTGACTCGTCGCCCCCGCTGACCCGTGGGGGAAGAACTCACTCAGTGGTGCATGTGCACTTTGTCTTCCTGGGGCTTCATGTCATACGGGCCGGGCTTCCCAGGCTTGTCGGGCTTGCCGGGCTTGTCGGGCTTGCCGGGCTTCCCGGGGTGGTCGTCGTCGTGACCGCTGGTGTGGTGTCCACCGGTGTCGTGACCGCCCGTGTCGTGACCGCCCGTGTCGTGGCCACCCGTGTGGGCACCTGTGGCGGCTGCGTCGTCACCGGTTGCGGCTGCGGCATCGTCACCGGTTGCTGCGGCGGCTGCGGCTGCGGCAGCGGCAGCTACGTCGGCACCGGTGACGGCGGCTGCGTCGTCACCGGTTGCTGCGGCGGCTGCGGCTGCGGCAGCGGCGGCTACGTCGGCACCGGTTGCGGCTGCGGCGTCGTCACCGGTCGCAGCGGCGGCGTCATCGCCCGTGGCGGCAACGGCGTCGTCGCCCGTTGCGGCAGCGACGTCAGCGGTGGTGGTGTCGTCCTCGCACAGAGGTCGGGTGATCACATTGGTGTCCAGCGTCACGGCGCCGTTACGGGCCAGCGCTCGTCCCTCGATGTTCGCCCCCGTGGTGGCACTGATGGAGGTCAGGGCCATGATGGTGCCCACGAAGTCGGAGTCGGTGCCGAGGGTGGCCGAACTTCCGATCTGCCAGAACACATTGCACGGCGAAGCGCCGTTGATGAGGGAAACCTCGCTGTTGCTTGCCGTCGTCAGCGTCGAACCGATCTGGAACACCCAGACGGCGTCGGGGTCGTTCTCGGCGTCCAGGGTGAGCGTGCCGGTGATGGCGGCACTGACCGGGGCGTTGTAGACGCCTGGAGTCAGTGTCCTGCCACCGAGTTCCACCGGAGGGTCGTCGGGGAACACCACGTCCGGTGCCTGACCGGCCGCATCGTTGTACGCCGTGGTCAGGTCGTTCTGGGCTTGAGCGGCCACAGCATCCGTGACGTGCACAGCCCCGTTCACGATTCCGGGAGGGAATCCGGTGACGGACGACCCTGGACTCACTCCGAGGTCTCCGTTGATCACCGAGGGGCCGGTGTTGGTGACCGCGGAGCCGCCCAGTACCGCGAAGCTTTCGGCCGTTCCCAGGTTTACTTGCGTTGCGACGGCGCTCGCCCGTGTTGGCGTCACCGCCACAACAGCGACGGCGACCAGCAGGGTGAGTACCCCCGCGATCCAGGCCGTCATTCTGCGCCGATGCGACGCATCGGCAATGTCTAGTCTCATAGAGGAGCCAACTCCTGTGGGTTGGTGACATCCGGCGTTCCTCGTCGAACGGAATCGCCTCTTCTGTCGGCGGCATATTACGCAGAGGCTCAACGCGGGTGATGATTCAGGCAGGGGATGTTGCCGGAAGCAATCAGTATGAACCAAGGGATGTGTGACCAAATGTTGAGCCGAATGGCCGTCATTCATCCGTGCGGCAACCGCTGTGAATTCAGCGATGCCTGTCATCGAACCCAATTGATGGCAGCCACCTCCCCGGCGCCAGGAAGCAGGGAAGATCTCCTGATTCACCCGGGTCAGTGGTCCTGCAGCCGCGGGCGCTCGCGGTGGAATTGAAGCAGGTGGCAGTGGATGCACCCGGATTGCGGAGGCCGGCGAAACGTTCGCCGCCGTCGCTCACTATTCCGGGGTGATTGCCGACCGCGGCCGGAGAACCGGCCGAGCCCCATGCCAGTGAGAGCGCCGTCAGGGCGCCGCGCTGCGCTCAGCTTCGGATCGAGCCGTCGGACCCGTGAGTTCGCCGGCGACCGCTGCGACGCCCCTTATCGCGGAGGCACGTCTGCGGGCGCCGATGCGGTCAGCGGGGGCTGCGGTCCGAGGTGAGGCGGGCGGCGGAGGCGATGGTGGCGCGGGCCTCGTGTTCGGAGAGGCCGGCGTGGACCGCCGCGTCGGTGAGGGCGGCGGTCAGGGTGTCGCCGAGGCCGTTCTCGTAGGCGCGGCAGGCCGCCCAGAACAGCCGGGTGTTCCGTTGGCCCTCCTGTGCCGCGAGAACGAACTGGACCAGGCCGTGCCCGTCTCCGTGGTGGGCGGCCGGTCCCGGCGTGGAGCGGGGGCGCGCCGGAGCGGCGATCAGGCGCAGCAGGGCGGGCGGGCAGGGCGCTGGGGCGAGGTGCGCCGTGCCCGGCGCGAGGCGGTACGCGCCGTGGGCGGTGACCGAGCCGGGGCCGACGAGGTAGCCCGCGGTGCCGCGGACGTCGATGCCGGGGGCGAGCCGGCCCGCCGAGTTGGGGACGACGGTGTCGGCCGGGCCGGTGAGCCAGAGGTGGCGGCCGCCGCTCGGGGTGAGCACGGTGACCGTCTCCGGGATCGTGAACAGATGGCGCAGCGCCAGGTGCTGGAGCTCCGCCATGGAGTCGGTCGAGGACTTGACGTCGAGGTCGATGCCGATCAGACGGTGCGGCGGACGGCCGCACGCGATGCCGTAACCGGTGGCCCAGGGGGCGGCGGCGAACAGGGCCCGCACGGCGGCCGGGTCGGTGGTGGCGTCGTGGACGCCGTGGCCCGGGAGCCCGCATTCGCCCCGGCACAGGACCGGGTGGGGGTCGTCCCGGTGGGGCGAGCGCAGGGCGGGGAGCTTGGTGGCGGACAGGGGGATGACGGGGAGCCCGCGCTCCGCGGCGGAGAGAGCGTGGGCGAGGGCCAGGGTGGCGGTCTGCCGGGCGGTGATGGCCATGCGTCCATGTTCGTACAGAGGTTCGAATAAGGGAAGAGGGGGTGCGCCGCAAAGTGTGCAGAAACGCTTCATCCCGGGCGGTGCGGGGCTGTCGGCGGAGTGCGCCATGGAGCTCTTCTCGGGGCAGGAAAGGGGTTTATCGATATGTCATCACGCTTGCGAGCGAATCGCCCCTTCCGGGACGGTTCGCGGGGGATCGCGTGGGCAACTCTGATCTTGCGACGTCGTGATCAAGTCGGGTGCGGTCGGCCAACCGCCCCGACGTCCACAGCACTTGAGCAGTCCCTTTCATGGAGGAAAGACATGGCAAGCATCCGTTCTGCCCGCGTTCTCGCCTTTGCCGCCGCCCTGCCGCTCGCGTTCTCGGTCCTCGGTGGGGTGGCCCAGGCCGACAGCGGCGGCTTCGCGAACGACGGGTCGAATGTGTCGGTGGCGACCATCACCGGCAGCGGCGTCGGTGGCAGCAACTTCGGCAACTCGTCCACCACCCAGCAGGTGGCGACCGGACCGGGCGCCAGTAATCAGAGCAATACCGCCGGGGTCAACGGGCTCGGGTTCACGGTCATCGATCAGGACAACGTCGCCGTGAACTTCTCGCCGCTGTGGTGAGGGCGGGCCCGAGGGGAGTGTGAGCAGGGGGAGGAGATCGTCTGTGCGGCGGCGCTTGGGGGCGCCGCCGCGCAGGCGCCCGCAGGGGGACGCCGGGGTGGGGTCGGGCGACGGACGGTGCTCGCGGCCTTGACACTCCACCGATAACTGACGGACAGTCAGTTTCTGGAGAGGGCAGGGCAGAGCGGCAGGGGAGGGGGAGGGGTGGCCGACGAGTTGTACGTACGGCTGAGGGCGTACGAGGGGAGGGCCGCCGCTGCCTCTGGCGTCGGAAAGGACCCGGTCAACGAGCCGATGATCAGGCACTGGTGCGAGGCGATGGGGGACGGCAACGCGGCGTACGCCGGCCCGGACGCCGTTGCTCCGCCGACGATGCTCCAGGTCTGGACGATGGGCGGCCTGTCGGGGCACACCGACCCTGGCCTGTCGGGGCACACCGGCCGGGCCGCCGCGCAGGACGAGCTGTTCGCACTGCTCGACGGTGCGGGATACACCTCGGTGGTGGCGACCGACTGCGAGCAGGAGTATCTGCGGCCGCTGCGACCGGGCGACCGGATCACGTACGACGCGGTGGTCGAGTCCGTGTCGGAGCGCAAGACGACCAAGCTGGGCACGGGCTACTTCGTCACCACGCGGACGGACGTGTATGCGGACGGGGAGCCCGCGGGCACGCATCGCTTCCGGATCCTCAAGTACACGCCCCGGGCGCGCAGGCCGAAGGGGAGCCGGCCGCGGCCGGTGGTCAACAGGGACAACGCGGGCTTCTGGGAGGGCGTGGCAGAACACCGGCTGCTGATCCAGCGCTGCGGCGGGTGCGGGACGCTGCGCTTCCCTTGGCTGCCCGGATGCGGCCGCTGCGGATCGCCGGACTGGGACACGGTCGAGGCGGGCGGCTCGGGGAGCGTCTTCTCCTATGTAGTCATGCATCATCCGCCGTTCCCGGCGTTCGACCCCCCGTTCGCGGTGGGGCTGGTCGAGCTCGCGGAGGGAGTGCGGATCGTGAGCAACGTGGTGGGCGTGCCGCACGACCAGGTGCGGATCGGGATGCCGGTGGAGCTGGAATTCACCTGCGCGGACGGCGGGTTCGAGCTGCCCGTGTTCCGGGCCGCGCAAGGAGGTGACGGCTGACGTGGACGCCCGACTCCTCGGTGCCGGGACCGAGCTGCCGCCCCTCAGCGTCCCCGTGACACGGACGCTGATCGTCGCCGGAGCCATCGCCTCGCGGGACTTCCAGGATGTGCACCACGACGTGGAGCTCGCCAGAGAGAAGGGCTCCCCGGACATCTTCATGAACATCCTGACGACGAACGGCCTGGTGGGCCGGTACGTCACCGACTTCTTCGGCGCACGGGCCGTGCTGCGCAGGGTGGCCATCCGGCTCGGCGCGCCCAACCATCCGGGAGACACGATGGTGTTGAGGGGCACGATCGATACGTTCGACGGCACGACCGCCGAGGTCCGGGTCGTCGGCGCCAACCGTCTCGGCAACCATGTCACCGGCACGGTGACGGTGACCCTCCCGAATGCGGGCGCTCGTCCGGGCGCGGGTTCCCGTCCGGACGAGCGGGTCCGTCCGGCCACTGCGGCCGACGCGCGCTCTGCCCCCGCGCCCGACGCGCGCCCGGCAGCCGCCCCCGCCGCCCCCGCTCCAGCAACCGCCCCCACCCCAACGACAGCCCCCGGCACGGCGATCCGCCCAGGAGCCGAGAAACCTGTGGAGGGCGGCGTATGACCATCCGGGGCAAGGACGCGCTCGGCGGCAGGGCGGCCGTCGTCGGTATCGGGGCGACCCAGTTTTCGAAGGACTCCGGGCGCAGTGAGCTGCAGCTCGCCGTCGAGGCCGTACGGGCCGCGCTGGACGACGCCGGCCTCGCCCCCTCGGACGTGGACGGCATGGTCACCTTCACCATGGACACCAGTCCGGAGATCACCGTCGCCCAGGCCGCGGGCATCGGTGAACTGTCCTTCTTCTCCCGCGTCCACTACGGCGGCGGCGCGGCCTGCGCCACCGTGCAGCAGGCGGCGCTGGCGATCGCCGCAGGCATCGCGGAAGTCGTCGTCTGCTACCGGGCGTTCAACGAGCGTTCCGGCCGGCGCTTCGGTTCCGGCGTACAGCACCGCGAGCCGTCCGCGGAGGGCGCGGCGCTCGGCTGGAACCTCCCCTTCGGGCTGCTCACCCCCGCCTCCTGGGTGGCGATGGCGGCCCAGCGCTATCTGCATGTGTACGGGCTGTCGCCCGAGGCGTTCGGGCATGTCGCCGTCACCGCCCGGCGGCACGCCGCCACCAACCCCGCGGCGTACTTCCACGGCCGCCCGATCACACTCGCCGACCACGCCGCCTCCCGGTGGATCGTCGAGCCGCTGCGGCTGCTGGACTGCTGCCAGGAGACCGACGGCGGCCAGGCGTTCGTCGTCACCGGTGTCGAGCGGGCCCGCGACCTCCCCCGCCCGCCGGCGGTGATCCTCGCCGCGGCGCAGGGGGCGGGCAGGGCGCAGGAGCAGATGACCAGTTTCTACCGCGACGGGCTGACCGGTCTGCCCGAGATGGGGGTCGTCGCCCGGCAGCTGTGGCGGACCTCGGGACTCGCCCCGGCCGACATCGACGTCGGGATCGTCTACGACCACTTCACCCCGTTCGTGCTGATGCAGCTGGAGGAGTTCGGTTTCTGCGGGCCCGGCGAGGGGGCCGACTTCGTGGCCGGGGACACGCTGCCGCTCAACACCCATGGAGGCCAGCTGGGAGAGGCGTATCTGCACGGGATGAACGGCATCGCGGAAGCGGTCAGACAGCTCCGCGGCACCTCGGTGAACCAGATACCGGGCGCGGCCACCGCCCTGGTCACCGCGGGCACCGGTGTGCCGACGTCGGGACTGGTTCTCGGGGCCGCTCCCGGGTAGTCCGTGAGGGTGTTCTCCACCTTCAGGAGGTTCGGCTCCCGTCGGCCCTACAACCTGAGGGGGACAACGCTTCGGGACCTGGGGCCGATCCACGAAGGCGGGCGCGCTTCTAGCGTGGAGCCATGACCACGCCAGTCTGTACGAGCGCTTCCAAGGCCGCCGCGCCGGTGCCGTCGTACACGCCCTACACCTCGTTCTCGTCGTACGTACGGGCGCGGGGGCCCGTACTGATGCGGACCGCACGGTCGCTGACCTCGAACCCGAGCGACGCGGAGGATCTGCTGCAGACGGCGCTGACCAAGACGTACGTCGCCTGGGAGCGGATCGAGGACCACCGGGCGCTCGACGGATACGTCCGCCGGGCCCTGGTGAACACGCGCACGTCGCAGTGGCGCAAGCGCAAGGTCGACGAGTTCGTCTGCGACGAGCTGCCGGAGCCGGAGACGGTGCCGGGCATCGACCCCGCCGAGCAGCAGGTGCTGCACGACGCGATGTGGCGCGCCGTGATGAAGCTGCCGGACCGCCAGCGCGCGATGGTCGTGCTCCGCTACTACGAGGACCTGAGCGAGGCGCAGACGGCGGAGGTGCTGGGGGTGTCGATCGGCACGGTCAAGAGCGCCGTGTCGCGGGCGCTCACCAAGCTGCGCGAGGACCCGGAGCTCGCGCCGGTCCGCTGACGGCGCTCTCCATCCGTAGCGACGGCCTTCCGTCTGCACGGATGGCTCCCGCGCCCGAACGGACAGGCCCCCTTCGTGCGTATACGGGCGTGCGCCCGGTGGCCGAGTCGAGTGCGTCGCTGTGCGGTGTTGAGCGGGGATGTGCTGCGATTCGTTACCCCCGGGTAGTGACATACCGCTTGGTATGTGCGCAGAATCTACCCACCTTTTCTGCCACGTAGCGCTAGCGCCCACCGGGAGGACGCCGTGCTGAGCACCATGCAGGACGTACCGCTGACTGTGACCCGCATCCTTCAGCATGGGATGACGATCCACGGCAAGTCGCTGATCACCACTTGGACGGGCGAGGCCGAGCCGCAGCGCCGCACCTTCGCCGACGCCGGCCGGCGCGCCACTCAGCTGGCCAACGCCCTCCGTGACGAGCTCGGCATCGACGGTGACCAGAGAGTCGCCACGCTCATGTGGAACAACGCCGAGCACGTCGAGGCGTACTTCGCGATCCCTTCCATGGGCGCCGTGCTCCACACCCTGAACCTCCGCCTGCCCGCGGAGCAGCTGGTCTGGATCGTCAACCACGCCGCCGACCGCGTCGTGATCGTCAACGGCTCGCTGCTGCCGCTGCTGGCGCCGCTGCTGCCGCACCTGCCGACGATCGAGCACATCGTCGTCTCCGGCCCGGGTGACCGCTCGCTCCTCGCCGACGCGCAGGCGCAGGTCCACGAGTACGAGGAGCTGATCGCGGACCGTCCGACCACCTACGACTGGCCCGAGCTGGACGAGCGCACCGCGGCGGCGATGTGCTACACCTCCGGCACGACGGGCGACCCCAAGGGCGTCGTCTACTCGCACCGCTCGATCTACCTGCACTCCATGCAGGTCAACATGGCCGAGTCGATGGGGCTGACCGAGAAGGACACCACACTCGTGGTCGTCCCTCAGTTCCACGTGAACGCCTGGGGCCTGCCGCACGCCACGTTCATGACCGGCATCAACATGCTGATGCCCGACCGCTTCCTGCAGCCCGCGCCGCTCGCCGAGATGATCGAGCGGGAGCGGCCGCAGCACGCCGCGGCGGTCCCCACCATCTGGCAGGGACTGCTCGCCGAGGTCACCGCCAACCCCCGCGACCTGTCGTCCATGCAGCAGGTCACCATCGGCGGCGCCGCCTGTCCGCCGTCCCTCATGGAGGCGTACGACAAGCTCGGTGTGCGGCTCTGCCACGCCTGGGGCATGACGGAGACCTCGCCGCTCGGCACGATGGCGCACCCGCCCGCCGGGCTGACCGCCGAGGAGGAGTGGCCGTACCGCATCACGCAGGGCCGATTCCCGGCCGGCGTGGAGGCGCGCCTGGTCGGTCCCGGCGGGGAGTTCCTGCCGTGGGACGGCGAGTCGGCCGGTGAGCTGGAGGTGCGCGGCAACTGGATCGCCGCCGCGTACTACGGCGGCGCGAGCGGCGAGGACTTCCGCCCGGAGGACAAGTTCAACGAGGACGGCTGGCTGAAGACCGGCGACGTCGGCGTGATCAGCCCCGACGGCTATCTGACGCTGACCGACCGGGCCAAGGACGTCATCAAGTCGGGCGGCGAGTGGATCTCCAGCGTCGAGCTGGAGAACGCGCTCATGGCGCACCCGGAGGTCGCGGAGGCGGCGGTCGTCGCGGTGCCCGACGACAAGTGGGGCGAGCGCCCGCTGGCGACCGTGGTGCTGAAGGAGGGCTCGACCGCGGACTACGAGACGCTGAAGACGTTCCTCGCCGGGAAGATCGCCAAGTGGCAGCTGCCGGAGCGCTGGGCCGTGGTGCCGGCGGTACCGAAGACCAGCGTGGGCAAGTTCGACAAGAAGGTCATCCGCAGGCAGTACGCGGAGGGCGAGCTCGACGTCACCGAGCTGTAGCCCCCGCACCGGCGGGAGACGCCGGCCGTGTCCGCAGAAGAGCGCCCGCCCGAGCCGGGCCTGGCCTCCTTGCGGCGAGCGGGGAAGCGGAAGAGGGGCCGACGGTCATTGACCGCCGGCCCCTCTGGGCCGTCTGAAGCGTCCGGCGTCCAAAGCGTCCGGCCTCAGTTGGTGCCGATCTTCGCCAGCAGGTCGACGATGCGCGCCTGCACCTCGTTGCTCGTCGAGCGCTCCGCGAGGAAGAGCACCGTCTCCCCCGACGCCAGCCGCGGCAGCTCGGCCGGGTCGAGGCCGGCCGACGTGTAGACGACCAGCGGGGTGCGGTTCAGCTGGCCGTTCGCCCGCAGCCAGTCGATGATCCCGGCGCGCCGGCGGCGCACCTGCATCAGGTCCATCACGACCAGGTTCGGCCGCATCTGGCCGGCGAGCGTGACCGCGTCCGCGTCGGCCCCGGCCCGCGCCACCTGCATACCGCGCCGCTCCAGCGTGGACGTCAGCGCGAGGGCGATCTCCTCGTGCTCCTCGATCAGCAGCACCCGCGACGGGTGCTGCTCGCTGTCGCGCGGCGCCAGCGCCTTGAGCAGCACGGCCGGATCGGCGCCGTACGCGGCCTCCCGCGTGGCCTGGCCGAGCCCCGCGGTCACCAGCACCGGGACCTCGGCGGCGACGGCGGCCTGGCGCAGCGACTGCAGGGCGGTCCGGGTGATCGGCCCGGTGAGCGGGTCCACGAACAGCGCGGCGGGGAACGCCGCGATCTGCGCGTCGACCTCCTCGCGCGAGTGCACGACGACAGGGCGGTAGCCGCGGTCGCTGAGCGCCTGCTGGGTGGAGACGTCGGGGGCGGGCCACACCAGCAGCCGGCGCGGGTTGTCCAGCGGCTCGGGGGGCAGCTCGTCGTCGACGGGCTGCGGCTGGGGCCGGTTGGCGACCTCGACCGCGCCGCCGGGGCCGTCGAGCGGCTCCGGGCCCTCCGCGCCCTCGTCCGGGGCTCCTATCGCGTACGCCCGGCCCTCCGAGCGGTTGTCCGCCGGGTCGGCGGGCAGCCGGGCGCCGTTCTGCGGCGCGGCGGACGGCATCGGCGCGGGAGTCGGCGACGCCGCGGGCTGCGGGTGGGGGCGGGCGTCGAGCTCGGGATCCTCCGCGTCCGGGCGCGTGCCCAGTTTCCGGCGGCGGCCGGAGCCGAGCGTCTGGTTCTGCTGCTGAGTGAGGTGCTGGGCGAACGGGACGCCCTGGCCCAGGGTGCGCACGCTGAAGGCACGGCCCTGGGTGGAGTCCGCGGGCGCCGGCTGCTCCTCGGGAAGAGGCTGCGCGACCCGTGCGGCCGCGGGCGGGGGAGTTTGGGCTGAGGGCAGCGCGGTGGGCTGCGGTCCGTCTGCTCCCCGCGGCTGCGGCTGCGGCTGCGGTGCCTGCGCCTCGGCCGGCACCTGGGCCTGCGCCGGCGTTTCGGCCGGCGTCGGGGCCGCGGGCGGCAGGGGCAGCGACACGGACCCGGTGTCGGAGGAGGGCACGGCGGCGGGTGCGGCCGGCGTACCGGTGCCGCCCGGCCTGCCGTCCTGTCCATGGGCCGCCTGACCGGGCACCGCGTGACCGCCGGGAGCAGGCGGCCCGGCCGGACCCGTCGCCGCCTCAGCCGGGTCCTGCGGGGGCTGAGTCTGCGCCGGAAGCTGCGGCGGCTGCGTGTCGCTGCGCGCGCGCCTGCGTCCCGTCGGAACCGGGTGCTGCTGCGGCGGCGTGTGGTGCTGGGCGTCCGGGGTCCCGGCCACGGCGTCGTGCCGCTCCGCCGCTGAGTCGGCCGCCGCGGCAGGTGCCCTGTCGGCCTCGGCGGGCGGCAGCGCGAACGCCGTACGCGGCGCCTTGCTCTCGACCTCGGCCTCGGCCGGTGCGGCCGCCAGCGCCCGCCTGGCCCGACGGCCGGTCGGCTGCGGCGTGTGCTGGGCCTGCGGTTGGGGCTCCGGCTGCGGGTTGTGGGCTTCGCGCGGGTCCTGGGCCCTCTGCGCCGCCTGGGCGTCCGGGATGCTCAGCGCGCTCTGCAACTGTGGGAGCTGACGGGGCTGAGAAGCCGGGGAGGGCTGTGCGGGCTGCGGCGACTGCGCGGACGACGGGCCCTGCTGCCCTTCCGCCGGCCTGGGCAGGCCGCTCTCGACGGCCCTGCGCGCGCGCCGCCCAGAAGGAGCCGACTGGACGCCGTGGGCGTCGACCGGCACGCCCTGCGGCGGCACGGTCTCCCCCCGTGCGGCCCGTCCGCTCGCGCCCTCCGCGGCCGTCACCACGGAGCCCTCCGTGGGCCGCAGGGCCACGGCGCTGTTCTCGGCGGGGCTGGGGCGGCCACGCCGGCGCCCGGTCCCACCGTTTCCGGTCGGGCGCTCACCCGTGTCCTCGCCGGTGCCCTGGGCGGGAATGAGCTCCGCGTCCGCCTGTGCCGCGCGGCGCCGCCCGGTCGGCGGCGCGGCCGCCACCGGGTCCTCCATGGCCACGGGACTCTCCAGGAACGCGTCCGTGGAGGCCCGTCGGGCGCGGCGGCGGCCACCGCCACCGCCCATCGTGTTCGCGGGGACCGCCACCGGCCCGGACGGCGGAGCGGGTACGGACGGCTCCGCCGACTGCTGGGCGGGCAGGGCGGGCATCCGGTCGGGGGCCGCGGCGGGCGGCGTGACCGACCCCGCCCCCTCGCCGAGCGGCACCTCGAGCACGTACGCGCTGCCGCTCATGCCCGGCACCTCGTGCGTCTGGAGCACTCCGCCGTGCGCCCGTACGATCCCGCGCACGATCGGCTCGTGCACCGGGTCGCCCCCGGCGAACGGGCCGCGCACCTCGATCCGTACGACGTCGCCGCGCTGGGCGGCCGCGACCACGACGGTCGAGTCCACGTATCCGCCACCGGGGGGCAGCTTGGCCTTGCCGGTCGAGTCGACGCCCGCCACGTCCGCGACCAGGTGCGCGAGTGCCGTGGCCAGACGGCCTCCGTCGACCTCGGCCTCGATCGGCGGCGCGTGCACGGCGAACTGGGCCCGCCCGGGGCCGATGAGCTCGATCGCGCCCTCGACGCCGGCCGTCACGACGGCGTCGAGCAGCACGTTGGACTTCGTGAGTTGTTCGGCGCCCATGTCGAGCAGCTGGTAGCTGAGGACATTGTCGACAAGTGTCGTCATCCGGGCGTAACCGGCGGCCAGATGGTGGAGGATCTGGTTCGCCTCGGGCCACAGCTGGCCGGCCGGGTCGGCCGCCAGCGTGCTCAACTCGGTGCGCAGCTCCTCCAGCGGGCCGCGCAGCGACTCCCCCAGCACGGCGGTCAGCTGCGCGTGGCGGGCGGCCAGCTCGGCGTACCGCTCCGCGCCGTTCTCCAGCGCGGCGGTGTAGCGGTCCACCTTGTCGGCCAGTTCGGCCTCGTACCGCTCCGACGTGGCGTCGAGCTCGGCCGTGAGCCGCTCGGTCGTCTCCGCCAGCTCCGTCGTGAGCCGCTCCGTCGTCTCCGTGAGCTCCGCGGCGTGCTTCTGCGCCTGCTCCTCGTACGGCCGCCGGTCGGTAAACGTCATCACCGCGCCGACCAGCTGGTCCCCGTCGCGCACCGGTGCGGTCGTCAGGTCGACGGAGACCTTGTCGCCGTTCTTGGCCCACAGCACCTGGCCGCGCACCCGGTGCTTGCGGCCGGACTTGAGGGTGTCGGCGAGCGGCGACTCCTCGTACGGGAACGGCTCGCCGTCCGCCCGCGAGTGGAGGATCAGCGGGTGCAGCTCGTGGCCGCCGAGGTCGCTGGCACGGAAGCCGAGGATCTGCGCGGCGGCCGGGTTGACCAGCACGACCCGCCCGTCGGTGTCCGTGCCCACCACGCCCTCGGACGCGGCGCGGAGGATCATCTCGGTCTGCCGCTGCGAACGTGCGAGCTCCGCCTCGGTGTCCACGGTCCCCGACAGGTCCCGGACGACCAGCATCAGCAGCTCGTCGCCGGTGTACGCGTTGTACGAGTCGTAGGCCTCGCGCCCGTCCTCCAGGCTCGCGCTGGTCACCTCGACCGGGAACTCGCCGCCGTCCGTACGCCGCGCGATCATGCGGGTCGGCTTGGTACGCCCCCGGTGGTCGGCGGCGTCGGGCCGGCGCATCGAGCCGGGGATCAGCCGGGAGTCGAACTCGGGCAGCAGATCGAGCAGGCCCCGCCCGACGAGGGCGGTGCCCGGTGTCTCGAAGAGTTCGAGCGCGATGGTGTTGGCGTTGACGACCGTGCCGTTGGCGTTGACGAGGACGAGCCCGTCCGGGAGGGCGTCGAGTATGGCTGCGAGGCGAGCAGCGCCTCGGGATGGCCTGCTGCTCACGACGACGGTTCCTCCCTGACCAACTGCGTATTGCGGACGGCCTGTCCCATCCTGCCCCTCGGGCCTCGGCCTGTCACTGAAGGGAGTCTAAGGGCAGCGGCGGCGGCCGGGACGGCGGATGAGGGGGAGCTCTCACCAAGGATGTGTGCGCACGACGTGCGCCGTCGGCCTATGACCTGGTGTCCGGCAGTACCGGCTGGAGGTTCTGCCAGCGTGAGATCTCGCAACCATTGCTCCGGTTGAAGGTGGCGTCGACGTGACGTCCCTGCCAGATTCCGGTGATCCGGGCGGTGGCCGGCCCGCCGAACTGCTGGGTGCACATCCGGTTCGTCGGCACCGGGGCGAAAGGGTCCTGGCGCTCTCGGGAAAGCTCTTCGAGGCGGTCGCAGGCCGACTCGGCCGACGGGTGCGTCCCGCCGGCGGGCCCGCACTCGAGCTCGTATCTGCCGTCCGTGCGGGCGTTGCCCGTCTCCGAGACGATCACGGTCAGCCGCTCCGGTCTCTCCAGCAGCGACAGGGGCAGCGGCAGCGGGGAGGCGGCGGCTCCCGCGGCGGGCACGGCCGCGGCGAGCGCGGCGGCGGACGCGGTTGCGGTGAGGAAGAGGCGGCGCAGCATGGGGGCTCCTGGGAAGGTCACTGGCTCCGGCGGGGGCCGTGATGGGCCCCGGCATGTCTAACGCTGCTCAGGCCCCGGCGTTGCGCAACCGAAGATGCTTTGCTCTGCGGCCCCGGTGCCTAGTACCGTGGACGGCGATTGGTGACACGCCACTGGGCTGTGTCATCATCTGCACGCACCACCCGCACGTGTGCGGGTGTGCTGGAGGCGTCGCCTAGTCCGGTCTATGGCGCCGCACTGCTAATGCGGTTTGGGTCTTAAAGCCCATCGAGGGTTCAAATCCCTCCGCCTCCGCCAGCTGATCACCGAAGCCCCGGCCACCAGGCCGGGGCTTCGGTCGTTCCCGGGCCCGCGCAGATACACCCGTTCGGGTATTTGCCCAGGTCAGGCGGGGTGCGGCTAATGGATTTCGCGTCGCGGCGCAGGTCATGTAATGTTGTTCCCGCAACGCCGACCGGGCCGAAAGCCCGCCGGTAATACCAGCGGCTGACGCCGCGGGCAAGCACTCGTAGCTTAACGGATAGAGCATCTGACTACGGATCAGAAGGTTGCAGGTTCGAATCCTGCCGAGTGCACAGCAGGCCAGAGGCCCCCGGAGATGATCCGGGGGCCTCTCGCGTTGGGCCGTACAGCAGCGAAGTACAGCAACCGTGCCGATCGCTGTCAGCCGGTGCCGCCCATCGCGTCGGACAGCTTGCCGATCGCGGCGCGTACCGCTTCCTCGCTCGCTTCGGCGTAGACCTCCATCGTCATGGCGATCTGCGAATGCCGCAGGATGCGCTGTGCCACCTTCGGGTGGACCTTGAGGGCGACCAGGAGCGAGCTGCACGTGTGCCGGGTGTTCCGTAGAGGGATGGCCCGCAGACCGGCGCGGCGAGCACGAAGGGCGAACATGCGGGTGAGGTTGCCCGGCTCGATCGGGGTGCCGTACTTCGTGGTGAAGATCAGGCCGTGAGTGTCCTGCCAGAGCTCCCCGGCGGCCTTCCGGTCGCCGAGCTGCTGGGCGCGGCGCATCCGCAGGGCCTTGAGGCACAGTGCCGGCAGGGGGAGGAAGTCGTCCGAGTCCTCGGTCTTGGTCTCGCGGTGAAGGATCTGCCGCCCGGCGCGCTGGATCTGGTGGTCGACGTACAGCTCCCCGTTCTCGAAGTCGACGGACTTCCACGTCAGGCCCAACACCTCCCCGCGGCGCAGCCCGAGGCAGAGCACGAGCACCCAGGCCGCGAAGAGGTGGTCATCGCGGGCAGCGGCGTCGGTGAGGAACTGGCCCGCCTCGGCGACCGACCAGGGCTTGACCCGGCGGCGGCGAGGCTTGGGCACCTTCACGAGGGAGGCGACGTTCTTGCTGATCTCTTCCTCCGCAACCGCATGGGTGAGCGCGGCCCGCAGCGCATCGCGGGAACCCTGGATCACCCGCCGGGACGGGTACGACTCGCAGCACTCCCCGACCGCGCAGCACTTGCGGCGGTTGGGCTCCCGCTTCGCGTCCTTGCCCTGGGCGCAGCACTGGCAGACGGTCGCCAGCTTGGTCAGCCACTCGCGCACGTCCCGGACGGTCAGCTTGTCGAGCCGCTTCGCACCGAGGTACGGGCCGATGTAGAGCCGTACGTACCCCTCGTACGAGACGTACGACAGCGGGGCGAGGTTGGGCTTCACGATTGAGTCCAGCCAGTAGGCGAGGAAGGCGGCGAGCGTCCGGTGTGCGGTCTGCACCGGGCCCTTCTTCGCTTCGGCGTGGAGCTTGAGCCACTTGTCGTGGACCTCTTCGCGGGTCTTGCCGTAGGCGTACCTCCTGGCCCGCTTGCCGTCCGGCTTGGTGACCCAGACGTAGGCCGCGTAGCCGTTCTTGTAGGGGTAGATGGAGCCCTCCCCGTTGCCCCGCTTGCCGCTCATGCCGCCCACCCTTCGGCGTCGGTGGTGACCCGCTCGACGTACTCGTCGACCCAGGCCGGGAGGATGCGGCGGTTGCGGCCGACCTTCACGGAGCGGATCTCCCCGGTGAGCACGAGCATCTTGGTCTTGGAGAGGCCGAAGCCGAGCATGTCGGCGACCTCTGCGGTGGTGTGCCACTTCCGCTCGATCACGGTGGTGGTCATGCGGTCACTCCTTCCAGGGCGAGTTGGTCTTGCAGGGCTTCGCGGGCGGTTTCTCGGTTGAGTTGGATGTCGCGGGCGATGGTGGCGGCGAGGGCGGACTCGCCGGGGGTATGGCCGTGCCCGGCGTACTCCCAGGAGGCGAGGACCAGGACGGTGTCCGGGTCGCCGAGGGCGTCGTGTTCCTGGGCGGCGCGGTAGTCGGCACGGATCTGGCGCAGCGCGCCGAGGGTGGTGGAGTAGCGGCGGGACTTGGTGGAGAAGTGGCCGCGGAAGCCGAGCATGTGAGCCCAGGCGCCCAGCTTGCGGTCGGGGTAGAGCGGGGCCAAGTCGAGGCAGGCCTCGATGAGGCGGCGGGGGTGGTCGGGCACGTCCAGGAGGTCGAGCACTTCCCGGTTCCCGATACGGCGGTCGAGGCTGCCGGTCGACTCGGCCGCCTTGGTGGCGTACTTGGCGACGTAGGAGGCGACGGCCTGCTCGGTGATGTCCGTACCGTCGCCGAAGGCTTTGACGGGGCGGATGTCGAGCTGGGTGCCCCAGCGGAAAGGCCGGCGGGGCTGGTCCCCGGCGGCCGGGACGGTGATCGAGGTGTAGGAGTGGGCGACGGCGGCGCGGATGGAGTCGTCGAGCAGCTGCACGCTCGCCCAGGACGGCGGGGCGGTGTCGGGGCCGTCGGGTCCGTCGAGGCGGATCACGGCGTGGAAGTGGATCGCGCCGCGCTTCTGGAACTCGGCGACCTTGCCGTAGGAGAGGCGCAGGGCGTCTTTGAGTTCGCGTTGGGTGAGCCCGGCGCGGGCGGCGATCTCGCGGCGCAGGCGGGTGGTGAAGCGCTGCCAGAGCTGTCCGGCGTGGTTGTTGAACAGGACCGTCCCGGCGTAGTCGTAGGTGGCCGGGTCGATGGCGGTGCCCAGGGCGGGATCGTCGTCGGCGTGGTGGGTGCCGCAGCGGCAGACGCCACGGTCGGGCCGGTTGTGGACCGGGCCGAACGACGGGGCGGTGAGGGTGGCGAAGACGCGCGGGTGGTCGCGGACGGTGGCGGGGATGTCCTTGGACTCGTCTCCGGCGAGTCCGGCGCGGATGAGGTGGTAGGTGTCTCCGGCGTAGGTGTAGGCGCAGGTGGGGCAGCGGGAGGCGCGGCGGTTGCCGCAGGCGACGCGGAGCCGTCCGTCCGGTTCGGTGTCGGTGGAGTAGCGGCGCAGGGTCTCGCCGGTGGTCTTGTCCTTGGCGAGGGTCCAGCCGGTGAGGTGGATGGGGTCGGAGCAGCCGCCGGTGCGGTGGATCTGGTCTTTCCAGCGGTCGAAGCCGGGGGACCCGGCCACCCGGAGGACGTCGTCCAGGGTGGCCGGGTCCAGGCTCGCCGCGGTGGCGGTGTGGGTCACGCGGCCACCTCGATGCGGGCGGGGATCGGCCGGCGGGCGGGGCGGGTGCCGGTGCCGTGGCAGGCGGGGCAGTGGACGGTGATGGTGCGCAGGTTGCCCCGGCGGTCGCGGCCGCCGAGGGTGACGCGGACGGTGGGGAAGCCGTCGCAGTTCGAGCAGACCCGCGCGGGCGTGGTGGTGGGCTGGGCCATGATGGGTGTCCCTTCTTGTCCTTTGCGATGGGTTGGGGCACGGCTCCCGGGGCGGGCGAGACTTGGCGGTTGAGACCGCCCCGGGGGCCGGTCAGCGGCGCTTGTGCTCGGAGGCGATCAGCGAGCGGACGACGAGCGCGCATACGGCGACCGAGGCCGCGGTGACGGCGACCGCCAGGAGCATCGAGACCAGGACCGCGCCGACGACCAGGACGACGGCGGTGCCGCCACCGACGAGGGCGAGCGCGGTGCCGGGGGTGAGCTGGACCGTGGGCCGGGCGGGTGCCGCCGGGGCGACGGGGACCGGAGCCGGGGCAGCGGTGTGCTGAACGATCGCGGTCGGCTCGACGGCGGGCGGGGTGACGATGCCGGTGGGGGTCGGCATGGTCGGGATCTTCGGTCGGAACATGAGTGGTTCTCCTTTCTGCGGTGGGCTACTTGCTGATGGCGGTGTCGATGACGGGGGCCAGGAGGCTGTCGGCGAGGAGGAAGCCGCCGAGGAGGAGCACGGCGACGAGCCACCAGGGCGGGCGGATGAGCTTGATGCCGAGGGCGCCGACGACGATCAGGGCGAGCCAGAGCGGAACGTCCATGGCGGTGGTCTCCCGTTCAGTCGGAGATGCGGCAGCGGTGGGTGCGGGCGGCGAGCTGGGCGGCCGAGGAGCTGGAGAAGTCGGCGGACCAGCCGCAGCGGTCGGCGGTGCAGACGGCAGCGTGCTTGGTGCGGCCGTGCCGGTCGCGGTGGGTGCCGATCTGTACGGGGCCGATCCGCATGACGGAGTGGAAGTGGTCGCGGGCGGGCATGTCAGTCGCTCTCCGTTCGGGTGGTCGTCGGGTCGGGGTAGGTGGCGCGGATACCGGCGGCGGTGGCCGGGTCGCCGGTGAGCTGGGCGGCTTCCTCGGCGAGCAGGTGCGCGAGATAAGGCCGGTCAGCGGCGGTCATCTCGCGGGCACTGTCGAGGTAGTCGGCGGCAGTCAGGTCGGCCGGTTCACGGGTCACGGGTGCTTCTCCCTTCGAGGTCAGGCGAGTTGGGCGGCGATGGCGTCGGCCATCGGGGCCGGGACGCCGAGGCGGGCGCGCAGGGTGTCGGTGTCGATCGGTGTGCCGGTACGGGCTTGGTGGTCGTCGGCGACCTTGCGGGCGTGGTCGACGAGCGCGGCCGGGACCGGCGGAGCCGGGGCGGGCTCGGGCGCTGTGGGCAGGGCCGGGGCGGTCTCCGGCTCAGGGACGGGAGCCGGCTCATGGGCGGGGTCGGTCGCGGCGGGTGAGTGGGCGAGGAGGGTGCCGCCGAGGAAGGCGAGGGCGGGCCATCCGGCGATGCCGAAGCGCAGCCAGGCGGGTGGGTGTTGGAGGTCGAGGAATCCGGCGGTGGCGACGTTCGCACCGAGCGAGGCGACCAGGGCGATGAGGAACCAGCACCAGGCGAGCCGGGAGGGTCCGTCGTTGCGCAGTCGTCGCCAGGCGGCGACCAGGAGCAGGTCGACGGAGACGGGGTAGGCCCATGCCTTCCATCCGGTCTGTCCGGCAGCGGCGGCGAGGTCGTGCAGGTGGGCGAAGGACAGGGCCCCGGCGATCACGGCTTGCACCAGGACGGCGTCGATGCGCAGCTTGCGGGTCATGTCTTCACCTCCTTTGCAGGGCGTTTGGGCATGGCGGGGGTAGGGAGCTGGCGCGAGACGGTCGCGCCGACCGGGATGCGGGGGCGGGTCAGACGGAGGCGGGTGCCTCTGCCTGGGCCGGGATTTTGACGAGCGAGACCGTGGGCGGCAGTTCGGGCCGGAAGGCGGCGAGGCCGGGCAGGTTCGGGGTGCGGTGGGCGTGCCGGTTGCAGGCGTTGACGGCCTGGCGCATCGAGGTGTGCGGGGTGCGGATGCGGGCCCAGCCGCCGGTCGAGTCGCCGGTGACGGCGAGGCCGGGGGTGTCGGTCGGGATGGAGATGGCGGCCAGGACGGCGTCGGGGGCGATGTCGCCGAAGGCCATGTTCGCGCTGGTTTCGTCGTTGACGCGGTGGGCGGTGCGGGCGGTGAGCTGGGCGCGGAGCATGGTGATGCCCTTGCCGAGTTCGGAGCCGAAGCGCTGTCCGCAGATCTCCAGATAGATGCCGGCGGCGCGGCCGAGCTGGGCGAGGCGGGCGAGCGCGGTGATGATGCGGTCCCGGCGCTTCTCCTCTTCCTTGGTGGCGAACAGGGCGAGTTCGGCGACCTCGTCGACGAGCAGGACGATCGGGGTCGGGCGCAGTCGGTCGGGCAGGTCCCAGATGTCGGCGGCGATCTCTGCGTCGGGGATGTCGGCGGTGATGCGCTGGTCGGCGCGGATCAGTTGGTAGACGCCTTCCATGTGCGTGACGAGCGCGTCGAGGAGTTCGGCGGCGGTGTCGGGGTTGTCGGCCAGCGCGGAGAACCGGCGGGCCAGCGGGAACAGCTCCACCCCTTGCTTGCAGTCGATGCCGACCAAGGCCACGTTCTCGGCGGCGAGTTCGGCGACCAGGTTGCGCTGGTAGACGGACTTGCCGGACTTCGTGGCCCCGATGGTCAGGGCGTGCGGGCAGGCGCGGTAGTCGCGGTAGTGGACGGCTCCGTCCTCGCGCAGAGCGACAGGGACGTGCATCGGCACGCGGTCGAGCTTGGCGGGCATCTGCACCCGGGCCAGGACGTCGTAGCCGGTCATCCGCAGCTCGACCACACCCGAGCGGATCTCACGCGAGGTGACGCCGTACATGGCGAACGAGTGCCGCAGCCGGTCGCACGATGCGGCCACGTCGAAGGCGTCCTGTCCGGGCCT
>NZ_JBIAHV010000007.1:0-387721 GCF_042870895.1 Streptomyces sp. NPDC006294 | reverse complement strand
GACAGAACCCCTCGACAAGGTTCATCGTCCCAGCTCAGAAGGCACTTTCGTGTTGCCGCACAGAAACCGGTCCCACACCAAGCGAAACGGCGAGGTTAGAGGTTCTGCCGGGTGGTGTCTCCGGGCCGCCGGCGGAGGGGTTCGAGATCGCGTACGCCGACCGGTGCGGGTCGGAGTTCCGCCTGCCGCTGTCCGACGCCCAGGCGGTGCGGTTCGAGGACGTAGTGCCGGTACGCGCGTTCTAGTCGTACAAGGGACAGCGCCATCTGCCGGGCCTGTGGTGGTCGGCGACGGTGGGCGGTCACATCGGGTACGAGTCCTGGCTGGAGCGCGATCATGTGATGCTGCTGGACTTCGATCCGTTGGTCGTGGGGATCTCCTCGCAGCCGTTCTGGCTGTTCTGGCAGTCGGAGGCGGGCAAGGGCGTCTCGCACGCGCCGGACTACTTCGCCCGCCTGGAGGACGGCACTGCGGTGGTGGTCGACTGCCGACCGGCGGACCGTCGCAGGCCGAGGGACGTGGCGAAGTTCGAGGCGACGCGAGCGGCCTGCACACGGGTGGGGTGGGAGTTCCGGCTGGTGGGAAACCCAGACGCGATCTTCGTGCGCAATGTGCGCTGGCTGGCCGGATACCGGCACCCCCGATATCGGCTGGAGCCGGTGGTCTGCGAGTTGCTGGTGGCATTCTTGCCCGGCGGAGGCGCGTGGCCTGATGCTCATCCGCCGACTTCCCGATCCTGCCCCGCCCGCCCAGCACGAGATCCCCGCTTCCTACATCAGCCGTCTGGCCACGCTCCACGGCCTCGACATCAACGACCTCTGGACCCAGGTCACCGAACGCGAGAAGTCCGGTGGCATGCGCCGCGTCGTCGTCCCCGAACGCCTCGCCGCGCTCACCGGCCGCACCGCCCATGCCCTCGCCGGCGCGATGCCCGAACTCCGGAGCCCCCCGCCCGACTGGGCAATGTTCCGGCACCAGCCACAGACCGGCTGTCACCGCTGCGACGCCCGGCACCCCGGCGGCAAGGTGACCCGGCTCCTGCCCCATCACCGCTACGTCTGCTTGCGCCACCGCACGTGGATCGGCCCGCCCGACATCGACCACCCCGCCGTCGATCTCACCCGGCTCCCCGAAATTGTCGACGCCCAGCGCAAGCACTTGCGCCTTCTCAGCCGCTACGGCTGGGCAGCCACCTACGACGCCGTGCTCAGCGCCCTCATGCTCTGCGCACACATCTGGTCCGTGGACGGACGTCCCTCCAGCGCCGTGTTCGGCACCTGGGACACCTGGGAAGACCGCATCGACCTCCTCATCCCGTTCAGCCGGGAGACGCGCACCCACCCCAGCTACAGCACCTCGCGGTTGTTCGCGGCGATCTACCCCGAGGCTGTCGCCATGGCACCGCTGATCGCCTCACCACACTGGCGGCAATTGGCCGACGGCACTGAGGCAGAGCAAGCCCGGTTCTTCGCGGAGCTCGGCGACCGCGTCACCTACCCCTACAAGCCCGTCGATCGCCGCGGCGACGCCATCGCACACTGGTCCTTCGCCGACTCATGGCGCCCACCGAGCCGCCCCTTGACGACCTACACACCCGGCCGGATGCGCGGCACCCTCCCCGGCCTCGCAGCGAACCGCCTCGCCCGGCACGAAAAGAGCGCAACGTGGTTCAACCGCACCCGGCGGGAACAGGGCCGCGCAATGCTCTTCCACGGCCACCTCAAGTCCGTCCTCCTACGTGACCCCGATCCCCAGTACGAAAAGTGGGAAGGAACCATCTGGCACAGCACACGCACCGACGACCTCATGCGCGAAGAAGTCGCGAAGAAGCGCCGAGCCTCCGAAGCAGCAACCCATCCCCACTACAGTTCCGGCTCGTGACCGATGCCACCCACCGCACTGCTGCGGACGACGACGCGCTTCTGGAGAAACTGCACGCACTCGCATGGGGCGCCGGAGGCGCGATCCCCTCCCGCGGAAGCCTCCCCGACAAGCCCTTCCCGCCTGTCACGTTCGCCCAAGTCGAGCACGCGGAACAGAAGCTCGGTTATCGGCTGCCCGAATTGCTCCGGCGCATCTACACCGAGATCGGTGACGGAGGGTTCGGGCCGGATGGCGGCCTCGCATCACTGATACCGCGCAGCATTCCGCACTGGCACGTCCCGGACTGGCACTGCGCAACCACCGTCCACGACCGGCGGCCAGGATGGGGGCCACCGGCCTCGTGGTTCTTCCTGACGGGTGGCGGCTGCACCATGGAGTGGCACGTCTCCCTGATAGCGATCGACAACCCGGTGCTTCTCTGGGACGCCGACGGTTGGGAACCAGACTGGGGCCAGAACCCTCACGATGGCCTGCGCTACGCAGCACCGTCTCTGCGCCAATGGCTGTGGACCTGGGCGAATGGAGGGGACGTGTGGGACGAGGCGCTGGTGCAGATCAAGAAGGACGTCAGCAACTGAGCGTGACCCACACGGCGATCCCCATGGGCAAGGAAAACGCAGAGTAAGTCTGCACAGAACACCCTCCTCACAGGTCCAATCACTTTGCGTTCCCGAGGTCGAAGCCCCTTCTGAATGCAGAGATAAATCTCATGGGACAAATCCGGTGGGCGACGCGGTCCAGGCGCGCGACAGTGGGCCGATGGGAGAGAGAGGACTGAACACCGACGGGACCATCGCCCGCGAGGGCTCGCTCGACCGCGTGACCGCCCGCTTCGCACCGGTGGTCGCCGCGGCCCGGGCGGAGATCGCCGGCCGGTTCGGTGACGGCCGGCTGAACGGCGCGTATCTCTACGGCAGCATCCCGCGCGGCACTGCCGTGCCCGGAGCCTCCGACCTCGACCTGCTGCTCGTGCTGCACGACGAGCCGGCCGCCCGGGACCGGGCGGACGCCGACGCCGCCGAGGCCGTGCTCGACGGATCGTTCGACGTGATCGACGGCGCCGGCATCCTGCTCGTCGGCGTCGGAGCGGCGCTGAGCGACCTCGAGCGGTACGACCTGGGCTTCTTCGTCTCCTGCCTGTGCACGCCGCTGCTGGGCGAGGATCTGGCCGCCCGCCTGCCGCCGCAGCACCCCACGTCGCTGCTGGCCCGCGAGACCAACGGCGACCTGGCTCTCGTGCTGCCGCGCTGGCGGGAGCGGCTGCGCGGTGCCGGGTCGGACGCCGAGCTGCGCGCCCTGTGCCGCCGGGTCGCGCGGCGCGTCGTCCGGTCGGGGTTCACGCTGGTCATGCCCCGCTGGGGCGGCTGGACGAGCGATCTGTCCGAGTCGGCGGAGCTGTTCGCCCGCCACTACCCGGAGCGGGCGGCCCAGATGCGCCTGGCCGCCGCCGCGGCCCGCACGCCGACGCCGGACGCGACCCTGCTCCGCACCCTCGTGGAGGACCTGGGCCCCTGGCTGGCGGCCGAGTACACGGCGGTGCACGGCGAAAAGGCGCCCCGCCCGTGAACGGTCCGCGACCGTGACGTGTGTCACCTCCGAAAATTCGGTCGCGCCCTGCCGAGTCCTCGCTGTGTAATAGTCACTTGCGTCTGCGTCTATTACTCCCCCTGCGCTTCGAGGAGCGGCATGTCCTTCGAATCAACCGCCGAGGCCGTCCACGCCTGGGTCCACGGCTGGGTCGTCTCACGCGGCGCGGCGGACCCGGTGCGCCGGCCCTGGGGCTTCACCGTCGACGTCGGCCAGGTCACGCACGCCACCCGCCACGTCCTGACCGCGGACGACGAGGCCACCGTGCGGAAGGTCGCCGCCGAGGTGGCCGCGCCGACGGTGTGGCTGAAGGTCTTCGCCGACCCGGACGCGGTCGTCGAGTGGGCGGGCCCCGACTGGGCCGTCGACGAACCGGGCTGGCTGATGTCCGCCGAACTGCGCCGCACCCCGACGGTGGTCCCGGACGGTTACACCCTGCGCACCTGGACCCGCGGCGGTGTCGTCCGGGCCCTGGTCGTCGCCCCCGACGGCTCGTTCGCGGCCCGCGCCCAGATCGCCCCGACGGGACGCACGGCCGTCGTCGACCAGGTGGAGACGGCCCCCGAGCACCGCCGCAAGGGCCTCGGCCGGCTCGTGATGCACACCCTCCACAACGCCGCCCTCGATCAAGGCGCCACCATCGGCGTGCTGGGCGGCACCCCGGGCGGCCGGGGCCTCTACGAGTCCCTGGGCTGGCGGACGCACGCCCCGCTGGTGAGCCTCTTCCACCGGCCGGCCACCTGAGCGGCGGCGGCGAAATCCACCTGCACGCCGCCTTCCTCCGACGCGATACTGCGGCGGTGACGCCGCTGACCACCGCCCAGTCGGCCGCACTCGCCCATGTGCGTGCGGCCGGCCTCACCGTCCCCCTGACCGACCGGGCGGCCGGACAGGCCGCGTTGCTGCGCGACCACGCCCGCATCACGCTCAACTTCCACCCGGACCGGCTGCTCGCGACCGGGCTGACGATCGCGGAGTCGCTGGCGCGCGACGGCCGGTACCGCGGCCAGTACGAGACCGGGCTGTCCAACGGCAGCCGCACGGCCTTCCCGGGAGGCCTGCGGGACGACTGGGAGCGGAGCCTGTTCGGCGGCGCGTACCACGCCGCCGGCGTACGGGCCGCGGACCGGCCCAAGTACGGAGCGCTCAACCTCCGGGGGCATCCCGACGGGGCCGCCCCGCGCTTCGGTTCCTGCCATGTCCGGCTGCGGCCCGCCGTGAACGCGCGGGCCACCTTCTGCTGCGGCGACAGCCACCTCGGCCCGACCCGCGTCGGCACCGTCGACGCCCTCGGCCGGGTCCTGACCGGCCTGTGGGAGGAGGACCCGCAGACGGCCGAGGTGATCGAGAAGCTTCCCTGCGCGCCCTTGTACGGCGAAGTCCCCGGCCGCTCCCTCGACTCCTACGTCGAGGCGCAGGTCCACGGCGGCATCGACCTGTCGGTTGACGCGGAAGCGCTGGTCGTCGACCCGTCGTTCCGCGAAACCGAGACGGGCCGCCTGCTGGCGGACACCGCTGAGCAGGCCGGCATCGCCCTGGACTGGCACCCCGGTTTCGTACTGGCCCCGCACGAGGTGGACGCCGAGTTCCGCGGCCCGGCGATGGTGCCGCTCGCGGCCCTCGTCGGCCGCCGCCACTCCCCGGACGGCACCCTGGACGCGGCTGCCGTCGGCCGCGCCGCCTCCCATGCCGTCCGTGAGCCCGCGGCCTGGTCACGGTGGGGCACCCGGGACGAGACGCTGCAGTACCTGAAGCAGCTGTGGCACGTGCTCGTGCGGTACGGGCGCCCGTACCGCACGAGCTGACCGTCGCGCCGTGCACCACGGGACGGCCCGCCACCGGGTTTGGCCCGCCGCGCGCCGTCCCGCCAGAATGGGGACGATCACCGTCGTCACCTGCCGGCCACCCGGAGGTCATCTCATGCCGTTCCCCGCCACCGACGCCCCCGTCACTCTCGACCGGCGTGAGGGGCCCTACGGAGAAGTGGTGCTGCGCAGGCGGGGTGACGGCGACGAGAAGGTGCACGAGATCATCGCCAACGGGTGCTTCCTGATGGACACCTCCGACGGCCGGTCCGAGCGGCTGCTCGTCGACGCCGCGTACGAGGCCCTCGGCACCGGCAACACCGCTCCGCGCCTGCTCATCGGCGGTCTGGGGGTCGGCTTCTCGCTCGCCCATGCCGCCGCCATGCCGTCGTGGCGGCAGATCGCCGTGGTCGAGCGCGAGCAGGCGATCATCGACTGGCACCGCGGCGGGCCGCTCGCCGCGATCTCCGGGCAGGCACTCGCCGATCCGCGCTGCGTGATCCTGCACACCGACCTGCTGAAGCACCTGGCGTCGACCGCGGACCGTTACGACACCCTGTGCCTGGACATCGACAACGGGCCCGACTGGACCGTCACCGAGGACAACGGGGAGCTCTACTCCCCGGCCGGACTCGCCGCGTGCGCGGCGGCGCTGGAGCCCGGCGGAGTGCTCGCCGTATGGTCCGCGCAGCCGTCGGCCGCCTTCGAGGAAGCGTTGCGGAATGCCGGATTCAGCGGGGTAAGAACCGAAGAGATCCACCTTGCCCGGGGCGTACCGGACGTCGTCCACCTCGCCGTTCGCCCTGCGTAGCCGGGACACAGGCGCTGCCTTTACGCTGCTGGACTACACAGCGGGATCCACCTTCGAAGCAGAACCACATGCAGCTCGCAGAGAACGCGTACAAGGGCGGGGCGATGGAGCAGACACACACCACGCAAGGCGGCGTCGCGGCCACTCCCGGCGCCCAGCGCCGGGTGCTGGTGGTCGAGGACGACGCCACGATCGTCGACGCCATCGCGGCGCGGCTGCGGGCGGAGGGCTTCCTGGTGCAGACAGCCCTCGACGGCCCGGCCGCCGTCGACGCGGCGGACGCGTGGCAGCCGGACCTGATGGTCCTCGACGTCATGCTGCCCGGCTTCGACGGACTCGAGGTCTGCCGCCGGGTCCAGGCGCAGCGCCCCGTGCCGGTGCTGATGCTGACCGCGCGTGACGACGAGACGGACATGCTCGTCGGGCTCGGCGTCGGCGCGGACGACTACATGACCAAGCCGTTCTCCATGCGGGAGCTGGCGGCCCGGGTGCATGTCCTGCTGCGCCGGGTGGAGCGGGCGGCCCTCGCCGCGGTGACGCCGCGCAGCGGGATCCTGCGCCTCGGCGAGCTGGAGATCGACCACGCGCAGCGCCGGGTGCGGGTCCGGGCAGACGACGTCCATCTGACACCGACCGAGTTCGACCTGCTGGTGTGCCTGGCGAACACGCCCCGCGCGGTCCTCTCCCGCGAGCAGCTGCTCGCGGAGGTGTGGGACTGGGCGGACGCCTCCGGCACGCGCACGGTCGACAGCCACATCAAGGCGCTGCGCCGCAAGATCGGCGCGGAGCGCATCCGTACCGTCCACGGCGTCGGCTACGCCTTGGAGACGCCGGCGCCATGAGAGCGGGTCGGCAGGCCGGTGGGCCGGGGAAGCGGCTGAGTACCGCGTCCATCACGATATCGATCAAGACCAAGCTCAGCACGCTCGTCGTGGTCTCGGTCCTCATCACCACCGGTCTGATGCTGATGGCGTTCCACAGCAAGACCGAGGTGCGGTTCATCACGGTCTTCACGATCATCGCCACGCTGCTGATCACCCAGTTCGTGGCGCACGGCCTGACCGCGCCGCTGGACGAGATGAACACCGTCGCCAAGGGCATATCGCACGGCGACTACACGCGCCGGGTGCGCGGCGCCGACCGGCGCGACGAGCTCGGCGACCTGGCCTCCACGATCAACCGCATGGCGGACGACCTGGAGGCCGTCGACCGGCACCGCAAGGAGCTGGTCGCCAATGTCTCCCACGAGCTGCGCACCCCGATCGCCGCGCTGCGCGCGGTGCTGGAGAACGTCGTCGACGGGGTGTCCGCCGCCGACCCGGAGATGATGCGCACGGCGCTGAAGCAGACCGAGCGGCTGGGCCGGCTGGTCGAGACACTGCTCGACCTGTCCCGTCTCGACAACGGCGTGCTGCCGCTGCGGGCCTCGCGTTTCGAGGTGTGGCCCTATCTGTCCGGGGTGCTGAAGGAGGCCAACCTGGTCTCTTCCCGGCGCGGCCTCGCGTCCGGGTCCGGCCACCACACCCGTACCGACGTCCATCTGCACCTGGACGTGCAGCCGCCGGAGCTGACCGCGCACGCGGACGCCGAGCGGCTGCACCAGGTCGTGGCGAACCTCATCGACAACGCGGTGAAGCACTCCCCGCCGCACGGCCGGGTCACGGTACGGGCCAGGCGCGGGCCGTACCCGGAGTCGCTCGACCTGGAGGTGCTGGACGAGGGTCCGGGCATCCCCGAGCAGGAGCGGCACCGGGTCTTCGAGCGGTTCAACCGGGGTGGCGTCCCCGCCCCGCACGGGCCGGGCAGCGACGGCGGCACGGGGCTGGGGCTGGCGATCGCGCGCTGGGCGGTCGATCTGCACGGCGGGCGGATCGGGGTGGCCGAATCCGCACACGGCTGCCGCATCCGGGTCACTCTTCCGGGGGCCAGGTCGGCACGCGCTTGACGTAGGGTTCGAACCGGATGTGCGGATTCCCCGTGTAAGAGGTCGAGACACGGGAAGCCGATCTGCCGTGCCACGGAAAACCGCCGGTCAGAACATTGCCGGGGTTCCGTCAGGGACGCGTGCCAAGGGCCCGTGACCGCCGAGAGGCGTACCCCGGGCCGGGCGAACCATGCTTGTTTCCCGCCATTCCCAACCCCGAAACGCGCTGTTCGGTGTGACTTGCACGACGTTGACCGGCCCGGCCTGCACCTCCCGGCCAGGGAGGCGTAGCCTTTATTTCCGCTGTCCATCACCTTGCGAAGCGGAAGAGGGCGGTTCTCGCCGTGTCGTCTCAGTCCCCCAGTAACTCGAGTCTCTCGACCGACCAAACCGGGCAGGGTCAGAACCCTGCCGCCGCGTTCGGCGCCAATGAGTGGCTCGTCGACGAGATCTACCAGCAGTACCTCCAGGATCCGAATTCGGTCGACCGTGCCTGGTGGGACTTCTTCGCCGACTACAAGCCGGGCGCGGCCGCCACCGCGGACGCCCCCGCCGCCGGAGCGAAGCAGACTCAGGACGCCGGAGCCCCCGCGGCCCCTGCCCCGGCCCCCGCGCCGGCGCAGCCCGCCGCTCCCGCGCAGACCACCGCCCCCGCCGCCCAGGCCCCGGCCGCGGCTCCGGCTCCCGCCCAGGCGGCCCCCGCGGCCGCGCCGGCGCAGCCCGCCCCGGCCAAGCCCGCCGCAGCCAAGCCGGCCCCGGCCGCCAAGGCCGACGCCCAGCCGGCCGACGGCCCCGCGTTCGTGACGCTGCGCGGCCCGGCCGCCGCGGTCGCGAAGAACATGAACGCCTCGCTCGAACTGCCCACGGCCACGTCCGTGCGCGCCGTCCCGGTGAAGCTGCTCTTCGACAACCGCATCGTCATCAACAACCACCTCAAGCGCGCCCGTGGCGGGAAGATCTCCTTCACCCACCTCATCGGGTACGCGATGGTGCAGGCCATCAAGGCCATGCCGTCGATGAACTGGTCCTTCGCGGAGAAGGACGGCAAGCCGACCCTGGTCAAGCCCGACCACGTGAACTTCGGTCTGGCCATCGACCTGGTGAAGCCGAACGGCGACCGCCAGCTGGTCGTCGCGGGCATCAAGAAGGCCGAGACGCTGAACTTCTTCGAGTTCTGGCAGGCCTACGAGGACATCGTCCGCCGCGCCCGCAACAACAAGCTGACGATGGACGACTTCACCGGCGTCACCGTCTCGCTGACCAACCCCGGCGGCCTCGGCACCGTGCACTCCGTGCCGCGGCTGATGCCCGGGCAGTCGGTCATCATGGGCGTCGGCTCCATGGACTACCCGGCCGAGTTCCAGGGCACCTCGCAGGACACCCTGAACAAGCTGGGCATCTCCAAGGTGATGACCCTCACCTCGACGTACGACCACCGCGTCATCCAGGGCGCCGCCTCCGGCGAGTTCCTGCGGATCGTGGCGAACCTCCTCCTCGGCGAGGAGAACTTCTACGACGAGATCTTCGAGTCGCTGCGCATTCCCTACGAGCCGGTCCGCTGGCTCAAGGACATCGACGCCTCGCACGACGACGACGTCACCAAGGCCGCGCGGGTCTTCGAGCTGATCCACTCCTACCGGGTCCGCGGCCACGTCATGGCCGACACCGACCCGCTGGAGTACCGCCAGCGCAAGCATCCCGACCTGGACATCACCGAGCACGGCCTCACGCTCTGGGACCTGGAGCGCGAGTTCGCCGTCGGCGGCTTCGCCGGCAAGTCGATGATGAAGCTGCGCGACATCCTGGGCGTGCTGCGCGAGTCGTACTGCCGCACCACCGGCATCGAGTTCATGCACATCCAGGACCCGAAGCAGCGCAAGTGGCTGCAGGACCGGGTCGAGCGCGCCGCCACCAAGCCGGAGCGCGAGGAGCAGCTGCGCATCCTGCGCCGGCTGAACGCGGCGGAGGCCTTCGAGACCTTCCTGCAGACCAAGTACGTCGGCCAGAAGCGCTTCTCGCTGGAGGGCGGCGAGTCCGTCATCCCGCTGCTCGACGCGGTCATCGACTCGGCCGCCGAGTCGCGCCTCGACGAGGTCGTCATCGGCATGGCCCACCGCGGCCGGCTGAACGTGCTGGCGAACATCGTCGGCAAGTCGTACGCGCAGATCTTCCGCGAGTTCGAGGGCAACCTCGACCCGAAGTCGATGCACGGCTCCGGCGACGTGAAGTACCACCTGGGCGCCGAGGGGACCTTCACCGGTCTCGACGGCGAGCAGATCAAGGTCTCGCTGGTCGCCAACCCGTCCCACCTGGAGGCCGTCGACCCGGTTCTCGAGGGTGTCGCCCGCGCCAAGCAGGACGTCATCAACAAGGGCGGCACGGACTTCACGGTCCTGCCGATCGCCCTGCACGGTGACGCGGCCTTCGCCGGCCAGGGTGTCGTCGCCGAGACGCTGAACATGTCGCAGCTGCGCGGCTACCGCACCGGCGGCACGGTCCACGTCGTCATCAACAACCAGGTCGGCTTCACGGCGGCGCCGGAGTCCTCGCGTTCCTCGATGTACGCGACCGACGTGGCCCGCATGATCGAGGCCCCGATCTTCCACGTGAACGGCGACGACCCGGAGGCGTGCGTCCGCGTGGCGCGGCTCGCCTTCGAGTTCCGCCAGGCGTTCAACAAGGACGTCGTGATCGACCTCATCTGCTACCGCCGCCGCGGTCACAACGAGGGCGACAACCCGCAGTTCACCAACCCGCAGATGGTGAGCCTGATCGACAAGAAGCGCTCGGTGCGCAAGCTCTACACCGAGTCGCTCATCGGTCGCGGCGACATCACGCTGGAAGAGGCCGAGCAGGCGCTCCAGGACTTCCAGGGCCAGCTCGAGAAGGTGTTCGCGGAGGTCCGCGAGGCCACCAGCCACCCGGCCCCGGCCCATGTCCCGGACGTCGAGGCCGAGTTCCCGGTCGCGATCAGCACCGCGGTCTCCCAGGAGGTCGTCAAGCGGATCGCCGAGTCCCAGGTCAACATCCCCGACCACATCACCGTGCACCCGCGCCTGATGCCGCAGATGCAGCGCCGCGCGGCCTCGGTGGAGGACGGGACCATCGACTGGGGCATGGGCGAGACCCTCGCCATCGGCTCCCTGCTGATGGAGGGCACCCCGGTCCGTCTCTCGGGCCAGGACACCCGCCGCGGCACGTTCGGCCAGCGCCACGCGGTGCTGGTGGACCAGGAGACCAACGAGGACTACACCCCGCTGCTCTACCTGTCCGAGGACCAGGCCCGCTACAACGTCTACGACTCGCTGCTCAGCGAGTACGCGGCGATGGGCTTCGAGTACGGCTACTCGCTGGCCCGCCCGAACGCGCTGGTCATGTGGGAGGCGCAGTTCGGTGACTTCGTCAACGGCGCGCAGACCGTCGTCGACGAGTTCATCTCCTCCGCCGAGCAGAAGTGGGGCCAGCACTCCGGCGTCACGCTGCTCCTGCCGCACGGCTACGAGGGCCAGGGCCCGGACCACTCGTCCGCGCGTCCCGAGCGGTTCCTGCAGATGTGCGCGCAGGACAACATGACGGTCGCCATGCCGACCCTGCCGTCGAACTACTTCCACCTGCTGCGCTGGCAGGTCCACAACCCGCACCACAAGCCGCTGATCGTCTTCACCCCGAAGTCGATGCTGCGCCTGAAGGCCGCGGCGTCGAAGGCGGAGGAGTTCACCACCGGCGGCTTCCGCCCGGTGATCGGCGACGACTCCGTCGACCCGGCGGCCGTCCGCAAGGTCGTCTTCTGCACCGGCAAGGTCTACTACGACCTGGACGCCGAGCGTCAGAAGCGCGGCGACAAGGAAACGGCGATCATCCGCCTCGAGCGGCTCTACCCGCTGCCGGGCAAGGAGATCCAGGCCGAGATCGCCAAGTACCCGAACGCGGCGAAGTACCTGTGGACGCAGGAGGAGCCGGCGAACCAGGGCGCCTGGCCGTTCATCGCGCTCAACCTGATCGACCACCTCGACCTGGCCGTCGGCGCGGACATCCCGCACGGCGAGCGCCTGCGGCGCATCTCGCGCCCGCACAGCTCGTCCCCGGCAGTGGGCTCCGCGAAGCGCCACCAGGCGGAGCAGCAGGCGCTGGTCAACGAGGTCTTCGACGCGTGAGGCGGCTGCGCCGCCGCGTGACGTAGCACCGGGCCCGGCCCCGCGATCCGATCGCGAGGCCGGGCCATATTCTGTCCATATGTACTTCACCGATCGCGGTATCGAGGAGCTGGAGAAGCGACGCGGCGAGGAGGAAGTCACCTTCGAGTGGCTCGCCGACCAGCTCCGCACCTTCGTCGACCTCAACCCGGACTTCGAGGTCCCCGTCGAACGCCTGGCCACGTGGCTGGCCCGCCTGGACGACGAGGACGAGGACGACTAGCCGGATCGCGCGGCGGGGGCGGCTCCGGGGGTCCCTGGGAGCCGCCCGCGTCGCACGGCCACAGGGGCGGCCTGTGGGAACGGCTCGCTGCCGAGCCTCGCACCGGCGGAACACCGCGCACGACTGCGGGGCACGCCCCCAGCCCCGTGGGCACGGCCGGCGCAGTCGCGCCTCCCTGCGACGAGCGACGCCCAACGCGTTCGGGGCGCAGCGCGCAACCGCAGGACACGGTCAACTCCCGAGCGCAGCGCGGCACCGCGCCGAGTGCGCCGCCGGCGCACCGAGGGCAAACCACGCGCCTCCGGGCACACGACCGTGCGAAGTCCGGCCACGGGGGCGGGGAGAGCCTTCGGACCTCGTCGGGCAGGGGGCGCGGCCCGGGCGGCACCGCGCCGCGCCGCGCTGGAGCGTGGCCTCGGCGAGCGCGGCCCGGCGTCGCGGGGGCTATGGGTGCAGGTGCGGGCGGGCCAGGGGGGTCAGGCCGTGGGCGGTGAGGATCGCTCCCGCTGTCAGCCAGGCTCCGCTGCGCCGGTGCAGGCTCCAGGCCAGGAGGGCCAGGCCCGCCGCCAGTTCGGCCGTGGCCGCCGCGCGGAGCCAGGAGGGGCGGGGCGGTGGCTCCGGGGCGGGCGCGCCGTGGCGGTCGTCGGCGGGGGTGAGTTCCTCGGCGGACGCCGCCCGCGCGGCGGTGCGCAGGCCGCGCGCCGGCGCGCCCGGAGTCAGGCCCGCCGGGAGGGCGAGGCCCGTGCGGGCGAGGACGGCCGTCAGGCCGACCAGCCTGGCGCGGGCGTCCGAGTCGGGGTCCGGCGTCGTCAAGGGTTCCAGAGCCTGCACGTCGAGGACCGGGTCGAGCCCCAGCCGCGCGGCGAACGTCCGCATCGCCTCGTCCTCGCCCGCCGGGGTGCCGTCGGCCAGCCAGACGTATCCGACCGGGCGGCGGTAGCCGGAGGCCAGGGTGAGGCCGGACCCGTCGTCGTCCCACCACAGGGCGAGGACCGGCCGGCCCGCGCCGATCGAGAGGGCCGCGGCCCAGCCGCCCAGCACCGCGTCGACCGGTTCGCCGCCGTCCAGCCACGGCCCGCCCTCGGGGACGAGCAGGCTCCAGCCGTCGCCGGCCGGGGCGAGGAGCGTCCGTTCGGGCAGCAGATGCGCGGCCGGGGTCCGTACGGCCGCCGGGTCGGCCCGGCAGAGCAGCACGGCTCCCGCGGGTGTCGCGTTCATGTCCCCACGCTAGGGCAATTCGCCCCGTAATCGCCGCCAATGCGGCGCGTCGCCCGGCACCCGGCCCGTACCGACGAGCCGGCGCCTCCCTTGACAACCCATCACCGCGATATATCGTGTTCTCCACGAGACGCGATATGTTGCGTCGTGGCCGGCCCGGGAGGTCAGCACCATGGCAGTGACGACGTGGGAAGTCGCCGAGCCCCAGAAGCTCACCTTCGACGATCCCCTGACCACGCTCAACGTCCGGATCGTCGGTGGAACGGTCAACGTCGTGGGCACGGACGAAGGTTCCACCCGGCTGGAGATCTCCGAGATCGACGGCCCGCCCCTCGTCGTCACCAGAAAGGGGTCGACGCTGACCGTCGCCTACGAGGACCTGCCCTGGCAGGGCTTCCTCGAGTGGCTCGGCCCCAAGGGCCCCCGGCGCAGCGCCGTCGTGTCCGTCGCGGTGCCGGCGGCGGCGGCCGTCGAGGTCGGCGTCGTCAGCGCCGGCGCGGTCGTGTCCGGCGTACGGGGCGCGACCGTGGTGCGCGGCGTCAGCGGGGACACCACGCTCGTCGGCCTGTCGGGCGACGTCCGCGCGGACACCGTCACCGGCAGCCTGGAGGCCCAGTCGGTGACCGGCGATCTGACGTACCACTCGGTCTCCGGCGACCTGACCGTGATCGACGGCGCGGGCGCCTCGGTGAAGGCCGACTCCGTCAGCGGCGACATGGTCGTCGACCTCGGTCCTGGCGGGGGAAGGCCGACGGACATCCGGCTGACCACGGTCTCCGGCGAGGTCGCCGTCCGGCTCCCGCACCCGGCGGACGCCCGGGTCGACGCGAACACCGCCGGCGGCGCCGTGTCCAACGCCTTCGACGACCTGCGGGTCGGCGGCCAGTGGGGCGCGAAGCGCATCACCGGAACCCTCGGCGCGGGCACCGGCAGCCTCAAGGCGACCACCGTCTCCGGGGCCATCGCCCTGCTGCGCCGGCCACCCGCGGAGGACGACCCGTACGAGGAATCACCCGCGGACAACCCGAGTGGGAAGGTGCTCTGACATGCCCCCCGTCTTCGCCCACGGCCGGCTGCGCCTGTATCTGCTGAAGCTGCTCGACGAGGCCCCGCGCCACGGCTACGAGGTGATCCGCCTCCTCGAGGAGCGCTTCCAGGGCCTGTACGCCCCGAGCGCCGGCACCGTCTACCCGCGACTGGCCAAGCTGGAGGCCGAGGGCCTCGTCACCCACGCCACCGAGGGTGGCCGCAAGGTGTACTCGATCACCGACGCGGGCCGTGCGGAGCTCGCCGGACGCAGCGGTGAACTGGCCGACCTTGAGCTGGAGATCCGCGAGTCCGTCTCCGAACTGGCCGCCGAGATCCGCGACGACGTCCGAGGCGCGGCGGGCAAGCTGCGCAGCGAGATGCGCGCCGCGGCCGGCCGGACCCGCAAGGATTCCGCCGCCGGCGACCGGGGCCCCGGCCCGCTGGGCTTCGGGGACCTGGGCGACTTCACGGACACGGAGTCGTGGCGCGCCGCGAAGGAGGAGTTCAAGCGCGCCAAGCAGGAGTGGAAGGAGCAGACGCGCCGCGCGAAGGACGAGTCGCGGCGGGCCCGCGAGGACGCCCAGCAGGCGCGCCGCCAGGCGCAGGAGGCGCGCGAGAACGCCCGCGCCGAGATGCAGCGCATCGCCCGGCAGGTGCAGGAGCAGGTCCAGGACCACTTCACCCGCGGCGACTGGCCGACCGGCGTCCGCGAGGGCCTGTCGGAGCTGACCACCCAGCTCGGCGGGCTGGCACGGGGCACGGCATGGCCGCCGTACGTGAAGCCGGACGCGGCGGACGCCGACCCGGACTGGGCGAAGGACACCGTCGAGGCGGGCGCTTCCGCCGACCCGGCGCGTGATCTGGAGCGGCTGCTGGACCGCTTCCGCGACGACGTACGGGACACGGCGCGCGACCACGGCGTGACAGCGGACCAGTTGGGCGAGGCCCGGCGCCATCTGTCGACGGCGGCGGCCCACATCACCGCCCTGCTGCGCACCCCCAAGGAGTGACGGGGGCCGGGGGCCGCGAGGCCCCCGGCCGCCCTGCCCGCCGGGCTCAGCCGGCCTTCGCCGTAGCGCCGCCCACGTCGCCGAACATGGCCCGCTCCAGCGCCGCGTAGGTCGCGCCGTGGTCGGCCAGGGTCTCGGCGACCACGCCGGGCACGGCGGTCAGCGCCAGCAGGATGTGCTCGGCGCCGATGGTCCGGTCGCGCCTGCCAGCCCGGCGAACACCTCCCACGGACGGTGCTCCTCCGTCAGCGCGTTGGTGACGTCGTCGCCGCCGAGTACGGCGGCCTTCGGGCAGTCGCGCGAGTCGCGCGCCGGCTCCCCCAGGAGCCGCTCCACCCGGGCCGCCTCTACGTCAGCGACGTGCCCGCCTTCACCGCCACGGTCCACCGCCTGCTGGCGTTCTGCGGGACGGCCCCGGTGACCCGGGGTCCTCGGCTGCCACATCGAGATGACCCGCACCCCCGACCAGGACTACCCCGCGCGGCACGACCCATCAGCCGGACGAGGGGCCGCTCGAGCTGGCGCCGGACCGTCTGCGCCGGCTGCGCGACGTGCTCGCCCGCCGTCAGGGCCCGAGCGGTGACTTCATCGTGGTGTACGAGGACTGACGGCGACCGTGACGTGCTCGCCCGGCCGGGCGTGGACGCGGACCGTGGCCGTCCGGCCGGGCGCGACGGTACGGGTCTGCGGGCGGGCCCGGCCGGTCACCTCGATCCGCCAGCCGCTCGCGGAGGGCGGCACCGAGATCTCGCTGACGCCGCGCGCCGATCGGTACGCCAGCCGGTACGTCCCGCTGTCCGGTTCGTACCCCTCCGCCGCCACCCTGCCCGCCACGGCCGGCGCGTACGGGGCGGCCGTCTGCTCCTTGTTGGTGCGGAACCGGCCCTCCGCGTCGACGGCGCAGTACCCGCCGCCGTAGCACCAGACGTATCCGGCCCAGCCGGAGCTGTAGCGGTTCAGGGAGGCGAGCGCCTCACGGTAGAAGCGGCCCATGTTCGGCAGGGAGTTGTTGAGCGGGCCCCACTCGCCGACCACGACGGGCATCCGGTGGCGCGCGGGATACTCGGTCACGGCCCGCTCGTACGCCTCGATCCAGCCCGCCGACGGGTCGTAGTCGGCGCCCGCCTCCATGGCGGTGTTGTAGAAGTGCGGGGCGTAGACGGCTTTCGGGTCCTCGATCCCGCCCAGCCCGGTCGGCACTCCCTCGCCGACGATCGGCGTCGGCTCGACGAAGAGCCAGGCGTCCCGGTCCACCGAGCGGACCGCGTCCGCCAGCCGGTTGTACATCGGCGTGAGCTGCTCGGCCTCGATGCGCCGGGCCGCGGTCGCCAGGTCCTCGTCGTCCCGGATCTCCCCCATCGGCTCGTTGACCAGGTCGTAGCCGATGACAGCGGGATGGTCCTCGAAGCGGTCGGCCAGCACCCGCCACATCCGCGCCTGGGCGAGCCGCAGATCGGGGTCCTCGTAGAGATGGGTGAAGGCGCGCTGGACGGCGGGCTCGAAGTACTCGGAGAACCAGTCGTCGGGGTGCGGGGTGAACGGCAGCCCGTCGGTCCTGGTCGCCCACTCGGGGATGCCGCGGTGGCCGAAGGCCGGGCCGAAGACGTCCTGGTGGGCGTCGATCAGCACATGGACGCGATGGGTGTGCGCCCAGTCCAGCACCTGCTCGATCTTGCGCAGATACCGCTCGCTGTAGCGGCCGCGCACCGGCTCGAGGTCGTCCCAGAAGACGAGCAGCCGGGCGAAGTTGAAGCCGTGGGCGCGCAGCTCACGGAAGTGCCGCTCGGTGATCGCGGAGAGGGCGGCCTCGCCGCGGTGGGTCTTGTCCTCGACGTTCCAGCCGCGCAGGGTGAGGACCCGGCCGCGGTCGTCGGTCAGCCGGGGGATGCCGTCCGGCGCTTCACCGGCGTGCGCTCGGGCTGGCGCGGCGCAGAGCAGCAGGGCGGCGCAGACGAGGACGGCGAGCAGTCGGCGGTGCATGAAGACCTCCGGCACGGTCGTGGACGCGGTGCCGGAGATCCCATCAGCAGAACTGACGGCCCATCAAGAGTGCGTCAGGACAATCTTTCCGAACAGCTCACCCGAGGCGATCTTCTCGAAGCCCTCCCGGGCCCGGTCCAGCGGCAGCACCTCGTCGATCACCGGCCGCACACCCGTGGCCGCGCAGAACGAGAGCAGGTCCTCCAGTTCGTCCTTCGAGCCCATCGTGGAGCCGACGACCTTGAGTTCGAGGAAGAAGATCCGGGTCAGCTCGGCGTGCGAGGGCCGGTCGCCGCTGGTCGCGCCGGAGATGACCAGGGTGCCGCCCGGGCGCAGCGACTTGACCGAGTGCGACCAGGTGGCCGCCCCGACCGTCTCGATGACGGCGTCCACCCGCCGCGGCAGCCGCGCCCCCGGCTCGTACGCCTCCTCCGCGCCCAGCTCGACGGCGCGCCGGCGCTTGGCCTCGTCCCGGCTGGTGGCGTACATCCGCAGGCCGGCGGCCTTGCCCAGCACGATGGCGGCGGTTGCCACACCGCCGCCGGCACCCTGGACCAGGACCGAATCGCCCGGGCGGACCCCGGCGTTGGTGAACAGCATCCGGTAGGCCGTCAGCCAGGCGGTCGGCAGGCAGGCGGCCTGCTCGAAAGTGAGCTCCTTCGGCTTCGGCAGCACGTTCCACGTGGGGACGCTGACCTGCTCGGCGAAGGTGCCCTGGTAGCGCTCGGTGAGGATGGAGCGGGGCTCGTCGGGGCCGACACCGTGGCCGCTCTGGCCGATGACGGAGTGCAGCACCACCTCGTTCCCGTCCTGGTCGACGCCCGCGGCGTCGCAGCCGAGGATCATCGGCAGCTTGTCCTCTGCGAGACCGACACCGCGCAGCGACCAGAGGTCGTGGTGGTTGAGCGAGGCGGCCCTGACGGTCACGGTCGTCCAGCCCGGTCGCGCCTCGGGCGCCGGGCGTTCGCCCAGTTCGAGGCCGTTCAGCGGCTGGTCACGGTCGATGCGGGCGGCATAGGCGGCGAACATGACCATGAGATTAGGCCGGGCCGGTGCGTGGCGGAACCACGCACCGGTGTGACACGCGTCCCGCTACTCCCTCCGCCACTGGGCGGGCGAGTTCTTCGTCGCGGGGTCCTCGTACGAGCCGGTGGTGGCGGAAAGGACGTCAGCCTCGGCAGAAAGCGCCACTACGACTGGCGCTGTTGCACCTGCTACCTGTCGTACCCGCTTGTTAGAGTCATCGCGGCGATCACAACTGATCGACAATCGCTTATGGGGGTGGGCGACATGACAACAACCGATCCCGATCTGGCGGCCAGCGGCGAGACCTTGACCAAGCTCGCCAACGATCTCGACGACATGCAGCGCTACCTGGACGAACAGGTCAAACGCATGGACACCGTCGTCGATGCGATCGAGGCCCGCTGGCGGGGGCCCGCGGCCAAGGCCTACCGCCGACAGCATCGCGAAGCAGCCAAGGACGCGGTTCGCATCCGCGAGCTCATGAAGCTGATCGAAGCGGCCGTCCGGATGAGCCGCGACGGGTTCACCGAGCAGGAGCTCGACACGCTCGCCGCCTTCAAGCGGATCCAAGTGGCTGTGGATGTGGGCAAGGAAGCTGCCGAACTGTCGACCCCCAATACCGCTACAGATCTCGCCGGCCCCCGTGCCAGTCGCATTCTCGGACTCTGACAGCAGGAACACGTGACTGACAGCGACGACCACATAGCGGTCGACTTTGCCACCCTTCAGCTTCTGTCAGGGCAGCTGGAGGACATCCTCAAGACACTGAACGAGAAGGTCCACGCTCTGCACGGCCGCGTCGAGAAGGTGGTTCTCACCTGGGAAGGCGAGACGCGTGAAGCGTTCATCGACAAGCTTGACGAGTGGGACAGAGCCGCTCAGGACCTTCAAGCGACACAGGCCTGGCTCCACGGCATCGTCACAACGGGCCACACCAACTACGCGGCCGCTCACGCCGCTGTACTGCGGGGCTGGGGAGGGTCCTGATGACCACGCCGCCACCGCCGCCGCCCATGAAGGACGGCGAGATCGACGTCACTCCGACTGCGCTCTACACACTTTCCGGCTACGTCGCACACCTCCAGGACGCGCTTCACAAGGAAGCCAACCAGTTCCTCGACGAAATCGGCCGGTATCCGGACTGCGGGGGGTACGGGACCGCCGCCTGGGAATTCGCCGCTGCCTACAAGAAGGTCGGCGACCGTTTCATCGAGGTGTGGGCCAAGTCGGTCGCGAGTGTCGGGGGCGCCGCCGTCGGCTTCACGATGACCGCCAACAACTACGTCACCGCCGATGCCGCCACGGACCCCTCGGGCGCCCCCGCACAGACCCAGTCGCCGCCGGCCGTCATCGACACCCCGCCGAACTACCGGCCCGTCACAGACCTGAAGTGGTCGGACATCGACCAGAGCCAGGACATCTTCCAAGTGGCGCTGGAAGCGGTGGAGGCCGGCCTTCTGTCCATCATCAGGCCGCTGCTCGAGGACGCCTTCCGGTTCGGCAAGGCTGCGGAGATCGTACCGCTGCCTGACTACCACGGCCTGGACAACATCTCGATCGGGTGGGTTCAGGCAGGCATGGCGGTCAGCAGTACCGATGGCAACCTCAGCAGCGCACTCCACAACTACACCGACCGGTCCAACGGCGAGTGGCACGTGGCGATGCGCAAGTTCTGCAGCGCGGTCTGGGGCACGAGTGCCTGGGGCAACGACCGCGAGGGTTACGGCTGGCGACACGACACGGCTCAGCCCAATCGACGCATCGACCACCCCGTCATGGACGTACTACTCAAGACCTGTGATGTCGTGAGCGATGCTCTGCGCGCTTGGGCAGCCGCCGCAAAGGACGTACGGGACGATCTTCGTCGGCTCTTCTACGAAGCCGTCATCAAAGCGCTACCGCACATCGACACCAGCGACGGTCTCGGTATGAAAGACCTCAAGAGCATCGGCAAGGGCCTACTCAATATCGGGAAGGGCTTCGCCAAGGGGTTCGCTCTGGAGGTCGACCAGGCAGCGATGAACGCTGCGGTCGAAGCGTACAACAATCGGGTCCACCGACAGGTCACCGAGCTCAACAAGCTGCATGCCGCCCTGGATGAGGCGTATCTCAGCGCTCCCACCTTCAACGCGGAGTCGGCACGGGCAGAGTCCTTCGGCGCGCGAGCCCTGACAGAATTCACGGACCATCCCCTTTACACCGTGGCCGGGGACGACGAAAGCAATCACAAATACCCGATCGACCTCGCGAATCAGGAGGGCATGGCCGGGTCGCACGTCGTGGACAAGCACGTGGGCAAGACGGACGAGCAATTGGAGCAGCGGCTGAGGGACCAGCAGATCGTCAGACCCAACGGAATCCGGCCCGAGGCCGTTTCGTCCTTCGGGAACCTCGCGGACGCCCAGCGGTGGACTCAGGCGGCTCTGGACGAACCGTCGAATCAAAGGAAGATCGACAATTGGCTCTCGGGCAATCCCGGGCCGAACTCGTCGCGCTCACTTCTCCTGACGACGAACGACACCGTGGGGCGGTCCTGGGACCGGGGCGACACCGTAGCGCGTGATGTGACCAACGTGTGGGTCGTCCTGCGGCCCAACCCGGGGAACACGCCGCCGTTCGTGGTACTCACCTCGATGCCTACTGATAAGACCCAACACCCGTAGTGCACTCTTTGGACATGGGGACACAGCCCGTGAATCAGATCGACAAAGCCTCGTGGAGCCGTTCCCTGCGGGCGCTGTTCGGGGACGACATGTTCGCGGCCGTGGGCGGGCGGCGGCACGCTGACTGGCGCATGGACGCCCTCGACGTCATGCAGTTGCGGACGGACGATCCACGTGGCTGGCCGAGGCTTGCCGTGGCGTCGGAAACAGGTGACTACGGAACCGGACCGGAGAATTCGTTCAGCGCTGTCACGCCGGGCGACTTCAACGGAGCTTTCCCCGTGTCCCGCGCGGGGGCGGAACAAATTCTGGTAACACTCCAGGGGGATTGGTTCCAGGTGGAGGATATCCCCGATTTTGCTGCGCGAGAGGCGGAACTCACCTCCCACGCGCACGTGATCCTGAAAAGGTTCGGAGCCGACGCACTGTTCTTCACCAACGCGGCGACGGCGCGCGAGGATCCCCACGCCGACATGTTTCGCCGAGAGGGTGTTTATGAGGGTTTCACCGGCCACGTAATGGACTGTGGTGTAATCGCTGTCTCCGCCACGGAAGTCGGCATCTTCTGGGGCTTCACGATCGACTGAGGATTTCCCGTGCGTACCCGTTCCGCCACCTATCCCGACCGCGCGACCGCACAGTGGTGCACCCAGCAGGTCATCACCCGCAACGAGCAGGGTGTTCACCGCTGGCTGGCCCAGAAAACGCGCCGCGAGTTGCTGGCGCTGGACCTCGAGGAGCACGATTACGCGATCGGTGTCGCCGAACTCGGCATGAAGGTGGAACCGCCCGCTGCGTTCTCGGTCGGCCGCTGGGCTCGAGTGGGTGGCCGATCACCTGGCCGCAGCAAGGCCCGAGTACGGCAAGGATCAGTGACACACGCCTCCTGCACAGCGGTCCGGGTGGGTACGAAGGCATACCGCAGCACACCCGGCGAGCGGTCCCCGGGTGCGCGCCGCCCGCACGTGAGGGTCAGACCCGGGCCGGGGCCGTCAGGCGGCCGCGGCGACGTTCGATCTCCGGCAGGGCGGGGCCGAGCAGCTTCAGCCAGAAGCGCAGGTACGGGTCGACGACCCAGGAGCGCCCGTCCTTCGAAGGGCGGGGGACAGCGGGAGATCGGCGGCAACCAGCCGCCTCTCGGTCAGTGAGGACAGTGATCGCTGGAGCAAGGTACCGGACAGGTCCTGCCGGGCGGGCGATGTTGTGGAGGTGCGCTCACCGCTGCCGATGGCCGTCAGGACGGTCCGGGCCTGGAGCTCCGGGGGGAACTCGGCGGCGAGCCCGACGGCGGTTTCGACCTTGACGAGCCTACCCCCGCCCCGCAGCCACGCCCTCGCCCGCAACGCGAACGGGCCGCGCCGCCCCCCGCACGGGGACAGCGCGGCCCGTCAGGGAACCGCGGCGGATCAGCGCCGGGCCACGCCCTCCGCCCGCGCCGCCGCGGCGACGGCCGCGGTGACCGCGGGGGCGACCCGCTCGTCGAAGGGCGACGGGATCACGTAGTCCGCCGAGAGCGCGTCGCCGACGACGTCCGCCAGCGCGTCCGCCGCCGCGATCTTCATGCCCTCGGTGATGCGGGAGGCCCGCACCTGGAGGGCGCCCGCGAAGATGCCCGGGAAGGCGAGGACGTTGTTGATCTGGTTGGGGTAGTCCGAACGGCCGGTGGCCACGACCGCCGCGTACTTGTGCGCGATGTCGGGGTGGACCTCGGGGTTCGGGTTCGCCATGGCGAAGACGAACGCGCCCGGCGCCATCGACGCGACGGCCGCCTCTGCCACCGTGCCGCCGGAAACGCCGATGAAGACGTCCGCGCCGGCGAGCGCGGTCTCCAGGGATCCGGAAAGCCCGGCCCGGTTGGTGAGCTCGGCGAGCTCGCGCTTGACCGGGGTCAGGTCCTCGCGGTCACGGCTGACGATGCCCTTGCGGTCGGCGACGGCCACGTCACCGAGACCGGCCTCCAGCAGGAACTTCGCGATGGCCACACCGGCCGCGCCGGCGCCGGAGATGACGGCGCGCAGGTCACCCAGCGTGCGCCCGGTCAGCTTCGCGGCGTTGCGCAGGGCGGCGAGGGTCACGACGGCGGTGCCGTGCTGGTCGTCGTGGAAGACGGGGATGTCGAGGCGCTCCTGGAGCTTGCGCTCGATCTCGAAGCACCGGGGCGCCGAGATGTCCTCGAGGTTCACGCCGCCGAAGGACGGCGCCAGCCGCACGACGGTCTCGACGATCTCGTCGGCGTCGGTCGTCGCGAGGGCGATCGGGACCGCGTCGACGCCGCCGAACTGCTTGAAGAGGATCGCCTTCCCCTCCATGACCGGGAGCGACGCCTCCGGTCCGATGTCACCGAGGCCGAGCACCGCCGTGCCGTCGGTGACGACGGCGACGACCTGCGACTTCCATGTGTAGTCGTGGACGAGCTCGGGATTCTCGGCGATGGCGGTGCACACCTTGGCGACACCGGGTGTGTAAGCGAGGGACAGGTCGTCCTTGTTCCGCACCGGCACGGTGGCCTGGACGGCCATCTTGCCGCCGCGGTGCAGCGCGAACGCCGGATCGAAGGGCTCGTCGGCGCTCTCCGTGTCGGCGCTGTCGCTGTGAGGATTGACGATCTCCGCTGCCATTTTTCGTTGACCCCTTAAGTCTTCAAGGTTGAGGGTGGCCACTCCTGGTTGAGGAGGGGTGGGCGGGCACCGCGTCCGTTCCTGCACCAGGCGGTTGGCCCGCCACCGGCAGGGGAGGTACGTACGCGCGGGCGCGCCGCACACGCGCCCTGAGCCCCGGATGAGGGGTGTAAGGGTCCTTCTTACCGGACCGACCGCACCGCGGACGAGTCCATATGCGCGCGGTGACACGGCTCATAGCCACAAACCCGGACAAGCCCACCAGCTGCGGTGGTACCCGTCCAGAAGCCGAGACGGCCGAAGATCTTCCGGCGGGAAGAAGGCTTTCCCGCGAATGGTCCGGCCCTGGTGTACCGGCCCGCGGGGGTTCGGGGGTGACCCGTTACCCGATTTTGACATGCGTGGCCCCCTGAATGGGCTCGTCCGAATGGCAAGATGCCGAAAACACGCAAGGTCGGCGACACTCGAAGACGAGCGCATACGACCTGGTAACACCCACCTCACCCGCCGGAGGACTCCGATCATGACCGCAAGCACCACGCGCCGTACGACCGCCGTGAAGTCCCGGATCGCGGCGGTCAGCGCCATCGCGGTCGCCGGCGCCATGCTGCTGACCGCCTGTGGCGACCAGACGGAAAGCGGATCCAAGGAGTCGGAGACCAAGGGCAACGCGTCCACCGCGCCGCTCCACGACAAGCTCCCCAAGAACATCCGTGACAAGGGCGTCGTAAACGTCGGCTCCGACATCGCGTACGCGCCGATGGAGTTCATGGACGAGAACAACAAGCCGGCCGGTGTCGACATCGACATCGCCAAGGCGCTGGGCAAGGTCCTGGGCGTCGAGTTCAAGTTCGAGAACGCCACGTTCGACCAGCTCGTGCTGGGTATGAACAACGGCCGCACCGACATCGTCATGTCCTCGATGACGGACACCAAGGAGCGTCAGCAGGGCGCGACGGACGACGCCAAGGGCGGCGCCGACTTCGTGAACTACTTCCGCGCCGGCTCGGCGATCCTGGTCCAGAAGGGCAACCCCGAGAAGATCACCACGCTGGACGACCTGTGCGGCCTGACGGTCGCCGCCCAGCGCGGCACGGCCAACGAGACGCTGCTGAACCAGACGCAGAAGAAGTGCGGCGCCGACAAGATCAAGCCGTTCGTCTCCGACCAGGACAGCGACTCGATCACGCAGCTCCAGACCAAGCGTGCCGACGCCGTGATCACCGACTTCCCGGTCGCCCTCTACAACGAGCTGAACGCCGGTGGCGGCAAGCTCTTCGAGGTCGTGGGCGAGCAGATCGACGCCGCGCCGTACGGCATCGCGGTCAGCAAGAAGAACCCGGAGCTGCGCGACGCTCTCCAGGCCGCCGTCCAGAAGATCATCGACGACGGCTCGTACGCCGAGGTGCTGAAGGAGTGGAAGGCCGAGAGCGGCGCCATCGAGAAGGCCACGATCAACGCCGGCAAGTGACGGCCACTCCTCGCCACCACCTCCCCATGTAAGGCAGCAACCCTGTGACTGACCCCCTCGACAAGGCGCCGGCCGACGTTCCACCGGACGGCGGCCAGGGCGGCTCCCCCCGTAAGGTCCCCGCCGCTCACCCGGGACCCATCAAGGCCGTCCCCGTACGCCACTACGGACGCTGGATCGGCGCCGTCGTGGTGCTGGGCCTCCTCGCCCTGCTGGTGCGCGCGTTCGCGGACGCCGAGATCCAGTGGAGCGTGGTCGGTGACCAGATCACCAACGGCACGTTCGCCTGGGGCGCCTGGGAGACCCTGAAGATCACCGTCTACTCGATGGTGATCGGTGTGGTCCTCGGCGCGATCCTCGCGGTGATGAGGCTCTCCCCGAACCCGGTGCTCGCCGGCGTGGCCTATGGCTACATCTGGTTCTTCCGCGGCACTCCGGTGCTGGTGCAGATCCTGCTGTGGTTCAACCTCTCGCTGGTCTTCGGCTATCTCGACCTCGGTTTCATCTACAAGGACGAGATGAACCAGGTGATGACGCCGTTCGTGGCGGCGTTGCTGGCCCTCGGCCTGAACGAGGCCGCGTACATGGCCGAGATCTGCCGCGCCGGCATCCAGTCGGTCGACTCGGGTCAGACCGAGGCGGCGCAGGCGCTGGGCATGAAGGGCGGCAAGACGATGCGCCGCATCGTGCTGCCGCAGGCCATGCGGGTGATCATCCCGCCGACCGGCAACGAGTTCATCAACATGCTCAAGACCTCCTCGCTGGCGTTCGCCATCGGGTACGGCGAGCTGTTCCTGCGGGGCCGTGAATTCGGCTCCCGGACGCTCGCCATCATGGAGGGCTACATCGTGATCTCGCTCTGGTACCTGGCGCTGACGACCGTGTTCAGCATCGGCCAGTACTACCTGGAGCGGCATTACGCCCGCGGTTCGAGCCGCTCGCTTCCGCCGACGCCGCTGCAGCGTCTGCGCAAGCAGCTGTCCTCGTTCCGTGTGCAGAGCAACGTCGGAGGCGTGAAGGTATGAAGTCCCAGTCGACGCAGCCGATGGTGCAGGCCGAGAACGTCCACAAGTCGTTCGGCCATCTGAAGGTGCTCAAGGGCATCGATCTCGAGGTCGCGCACCGTGAGGTGTTCTGCCTGGTCGGCCCGTCCGGTTCCGGCAAGTCCACCTTCCTGCGGTGCATCAACCACCTGGAGCAGATCAACGGCGGCCGGCTCTCGGTCGACGGGCAGCTGGTGGGCTACCGCGAGAAGGGCGACAAGCTCTACGAGCTGAAGGAGCGGGAGGTCGCGGCGCAGCGCAGGGACATCGGCATGGTCTTCCAGCGCTTCAACCTCTTCCCGCACATGACGGCTCTCGCGAACGTCATGGAGGCTCCGGTCCAGGTCAAGGGCGAGTCCAGGGCCGTCGCGCGCGAGCGTGCGCTCAAGCTGCTGGACCGGGTGGGCCTGGCCGACAAGGCCGGGAACTACCCGACCCAGCTCTCCGGCGGCCAGCAGCAGCGTGTCGCCATCGCCCGTGCGCTGGCGATGGAGCCGAAGCTGATGCTCTTCGACGAGCCGACGTCGGCCCTCGACCCCGAGCTGGTGGGCGAGGTCCTCGATGTGATGCGCGGCCTGGCGGAGGACGGCATGACGATGATCGTCGTGACCCACGAGATGGGCTTCGCCCGCGAGGTCGGTGACGCGCTCGTCTTCATGGACGACGGCGTGGTGGTCGAGTCCGGCCACCCGCGGGACGTGCTCGGCAACCCGCAGCACGAGCGGACGAAGTCGTTCCTGTCGAAGGTGCTGTAGGCACGAGGCGCCGCGGGTGACGGTGAAGGGGCGGTACGGATCTCATGTCCGTACCGCCCCTTCTTCCGTTCCCGCCCTGCCGTCCGCTGCGGCGGGCTACTTCAGCGCCAGCACCAGCGCGTCGCTCGGCGACGCCCACACCGGGCGGGCCTCGTCGAAGCCGGCCGCGCGCAGGGTCTCGGCGTGCCACCGGGCGGAGGGGGTGTCGCCGTCGGCGTGCTCGCCGTAGATGCGGAACCGTTCCGCGGTGGGCTCCGCGAGGGCCGGGTCCTCGGCGGCGAGCGCCCACCATTCGGCCCAGTCGAGGGCGCCGGCCGCCTTCGCCCGCTCCATGCCGTCGTGCCGGTGGGCGCGCTCGGCGGCGTTGATGCGCGGTGTGGACTCGTCCTTCATGTGGTCGGCGTTCATGAAGACGCCGCCGTCACGCACCAGGGCGGCGAGCTGCCCGTAGAGGACGGCGAGCGGTTCGCTGTGCAGCCAGTGCAGGGCGGTGGCGGTGAGCACCGCGTCGTACTCGGCGTGCGGCAGGGTCGCCGTCCAGGCCGGGTCCTTGAGGTCGGCGGTGACGAAGGTGACGCGCTCGTCCCCGGCGAAGTGGCCCCGGGCGATGGTCAGCAGCGCGGGGTCGAGGTCCACCCCGGTGCTCGTGGCCTTCGGGAACCGCCTCAGCAGCCGGTCCGTGATACTTCCCGTACCGCAGGCGAGGTCCAGCACCCGCGGCTCGGGGCCGACCGTGGCCCCGATCATGTCGAGCATCACCCGGAACCGCTCCTCGCGGTCGGGCATGTACCACTCCTGCTGGCGGTCCCAGCTCTGCTGCCAGGCCGCCCAGTCGGCGCCGGCCGCGGCATCCGCCCCAGCACCCGTTCCCGTCTCGGTCGTACTCACCGGAACCCTCCCGTCCGTAATACCCTCGAAGCAAAAGCAGCCGTTACCAGCCTAGAATGTCTGCGGTAAGGACTACAAGTGGAACTGGCCTATTACTCGGACTACGCCGTGCGCCTGGTCAACACCGAGGAGCCGGCTCGCAACAAGGACTCCCTCACCTCGGTCGAGTCCGTCCGCGAGCTCTTCGGCGAGTCGACCCAGGCCGCACGCCGCGTAGGCGACTCCGACGTCACCCGCTTCCGGTCGGTACGCGGCCGGCTGCGCGCGGTCTTCGCCGCGGCGGACGCGGGCGAGGAGACCCAGGCCGTCGACCTGCTCAACTCGCTGCTGCTGGAGTTCCCCGTCAGCCCGCAGATCTCCGGGCACGACTACCGCGACGACGACGGCCGGCCCAAGTGGCACATGCACCTCGCCGACCACCCCTCCAACGCGACGGCGGGGTACGCCGCGATCGCCGCGATGGGACTCGCCTTCCACCTCACCGAGTACGGCGTCGACCGCCTCGGCCTGTGCGAGGCGACCCCCTGCCGCAACGCCTACCTCGACACGTCCACCAACCGCTCGCGCCGCTACTGCTCCGACCGCTGCGCGACCCGTGCCAACGTGGCCGCCTACCGCGCGCGCAAACGCCTGGAGACCGAGCGGTCGGCGAGCACGGGCCGCACGGCCGACGCCAGCCAGACGACGACGCCGAGCACCGACCGCTGATCCGGGCCGAGCGGCCGGAACCGGCTGCGCACCCGCCCGAGCAGCAGCTCGGGCGGCACCACTCCGAACACCCGGCTGTCACCGTCCGCGCCGGGGTTGTCGCCGAGCACCCACCAGCCCTCGTCGCGCCGCTCGGCCAGCCGCTTGACGATGAGGAGATCCTGCTGGAGCGGGTGGCGGAGCACCGCGACGTCGCCCGCGCGGAACGCGGCGCGGTAGTCGACCAGCAGCTGGTCCCCGTGCACCAGCGTCGGCACCATCGAGGGCCCCGTCACCTCGGCGAACCCGAATCGCGCCCTCGGCTCCTGCCACTGCTCAGTCATCAGCCACCTCCGGCTCCCCACTGTATGTTCGGCCACCCGCCCGACACGGACCCCGGACTTTTGACCTAAGCCCATGGGGGCACCCGCCAAAACCGGTCCCCTACGGAGTAATGTCCCACCTGAGAAGACGATCACGAGGAAGGACAGCTCAATGCTCTCCCGCCTGTTTGCCCCCAAGGTGAAGGTCAGCGCCCACTGCGACCTGCCCTGCGGTGTGTACGACCCGGCCCAGGCCCGCATCGAGGCGGAGTCGGTCAAGGCCGTCCAGGAGAAGTACCAGGCCAACGAGGACCCGCACTTCCGCGCCCGCGCCACGGTCATCAAGGAGCAGCGCGCGGAGCTCGCCAAGCACCACGTCTCGGTGCTGTGGAGCGACTACTTCAAGCCGCCGCACTTCGAGAAGTACCCCGAGCTGCACCAGCTCATCAACGACACGCTGAAGGCGCTCTCGGCCGCCAAGGGGTCGACCGACCCGGCGACCGGCCAGAAGGCTCTGGACTACATCGCCCAGATCGACAAGATCTTCTGGGAGACCAAGAAGGCCTGACACCACGTCGGCTTCCCGCACCCGGCCCGCGAGACTCCTCACCGGAGTCCCTGCGGGCCGGGTGCGGTCGTATGGGGCAACAACGGGACGTGCGCACTCCGGTGCCGGGGCGGTGGAGGAGGAGCCATCGAGCTTCAGGAGCAGGTCCCGGTCGGGGGCCGGTCGGCGGTGGCGCCGCCGGCCGGACCGGAGAGGCGGGGCGGGGCGGCGGCCTTTCTCGCCCCGGCCGTGCTCGCCCTGGCGCTCGGGCTGTGGGGCATCACCCGGCAGGGCACGATGTGGCGCGACGAGTCCGTCACCTACCAGGTCGCCCATCGCGGCCCGGCCGAGATCTGGGCGCTACTGGGCAACGCCGACGCGGTGCACGGGCTCTACTACTTCGTCATGCACGCCCTCTACTCCGTCTGGGAGGGCGGGCTCGTCACGCTCCGGCTGCCGTCGGTCCTGGCCGTGGCGGCGGCCGCCGGGCTGGTCGGGCTGACGGCGTCCCGGATCGCCGGACGCCGGGCGGGGGTGGTCAGCGGGCTGGTGTTCGCGCTCACCCCGGAGGTGCAGATGTACGCGCAGGAGGGGCGCTCCTACGCGATGGTCTGCGCCCTGGTCGCGCTCGCCACGTATCTCCTCGCCCGCGCGCTGACCGGATCGTCCGGGCGGCCCGGCCGGATCGTGTACCCGCTCGCCCTTCTCGGGGCGGCCTGGCTGCACGAGTTCGCCGTGCTCGCGCTGCTGGCGCACGGGGTGACCGTGGCGTCGGCCCGTACCAGCCCGCGGATCAGGCGCTGGTGGGCGGGGGCGGCCGGGGCCGTGGCGATCGGTGTGGCGCCGCTCGTCGTGTGGAGCGCGGGCCAGTCCGGCCAGGTGTCCTGGATCGGCGGGCCCAAGCCCCGGGAGTGGCTGGAGATCACGGGCGTGGCCCTCCTCGCCGTCCTGTGCGCCAAGCACACCGCCTCCGGCGCAGGCACCGACCCCCGGGGCTCCGGCCCCGGTCCGGGGACCGTGCACCGGCTGGCGCTGCCCCTGGCGGTCCTGCCGACGGGCCTGCTCCTGCTGGCCGCCGTCCACGAGCCCCTGTACGTCGACCGGTACGTCCTCTTCACCCAGGTCGGCGTCTCCCTGCTCGTCGGCGCCGCGATCAGCCGGCTCCGCACGCGGGTGTCGGCCCTCGCGCCGCTGCGCCGCCGGCTTCCGCGCGCCGCGGCAGTCGGCGCGGTGGCGGCCGCGGTTCTGGTCGCGCTCACCCCGGTGACGCTGCAGATGCGCACACCGGACAGCCGGAAGGACGACGTGACGGCCGTCGCCGAGGAGGTGGAACGGGTCTCCGCGCCGGGTGACGGCGTCGTCTTCACCCCCTCACGCCGGCGCGAGTGGCGGCTGTCCTACCCCGCCGAGTACGCGGGCCTGGTGGATCTCGCCCTGAAGTCCGGACCCACCGCCTCGGCTTCGCTCCAGGGCGAGGAGCTGCCGGCCGCGGAGATCCGCCGCCGTATGCAGTCCATGGACCGGATCGTGGTGCTGAGCGATCCCCCGGACCAGCCGGAGGACGCCGTCGAGCAGGAGGCGGTCAAACGCGAGGTGCTGCGCACCCGGTTCCGGGCGTGCTCGCGAACCCTGCTGAAGGGTGCTCAGGTCACGCTCTACGTCCGGTCGGGGACCTGCCCGGTCGGGTAGTCGACCCGCGCCGTGCCCCGCGGGTCACGCGGCCGGTATCGGGGCGGACGCCGTCGCCGCGAGGAGCGGGCTCTTGTGCCGCAGCAGCCACTGCCGGTACGCGGCCGCCCGCAGCGCCGCCTCGCGGTACGCGGCGGTCAGGTCCGCGTACACCGCCTCGTACAGCTCGGCGGACGGCCCCGGTCTGGAGTACAGCAGCAGCCGTACGGCGATGGGGTCGCCGCGCAGCGGGCGGACGGCCGTGTCGTCGCGCGGCAGGGACGTCGGCTGGCAGAGAGCGACCGCCTCGCCGACGGCGATCAGCGAGGCCGCGGTGTGGTAATCGCCGTGCAGGACGGGCGGATCGATGTCCGCGGCGCACAGCACCCGGCGCAGCCCGTCCCACTCGCCGTCCACGGTCGGATCGACCATCCAGCGGTCGCGCGCCAAGTCGGTGACGTCCACGACGGCGGCCGCGGCGGCCGGGTGGTCGCGCGCCAGGCAGACGAACTGCGGTTCGCGCTCGACGAGTACGCGTAACACCAGCCCGTCGGGCACCAGCAGGGGGTACCCCTCCACCTCGTGCACGAAGGCGACGTCGAGCTGGCCGGCGGCGACCATCCGCAGCAGCGCGTTGGCGGACACGTCCACGTGGAGCGAGATGTCGGTGCCCGGCAGCCGCTGGCGCAGCCGGCGCAGCCAGCCGGCGAGCGCCCGGCTCGCGGTCGAGCCGATGCGCAGCAGCGGGCCACCCTCCCCCGCCGCGGCGGCCTTCGCCTCCACGACGAGGGCGCTCATCTCCGCGACGAGCGGCCGGGCCCGGCTCAGTACGGCACGGCCGAGCGGCGTCGGCCGGCAGCCGGTGCGCTCCCGGGCGAACAGCGCGGCGCCCAGGAAGTTCTCGATACGGCGCAGCTGGGTCGTCAAGGACGGCTGACTGACGCCGAGCTGCCGGGCTGCCTTGTGCACGCTGCCGGTGTCGGCGATGGCGCACAGCGCGCGCAGATGCCTCACCTCGAGCTCCATGCAGCCGAGCGTAGGGCCGCATCAACTGCCACACCAGACACCCTAGTCGGGGCAGGACGGGGCGGATCGGGACAGGCCGTGTCGCCGTGGGGGATGCGCTCGCGCTATCGGCCACTGGCATCATCCGCCGGGGGCACACCCGCCCCAAGACTCTGGGCTACCGAAGTTCGTTCAACGGACGAGTAGGAGCCCCCCATGCGTCACCCCAGAGCGTTGATCTCCGCCGCCCTCGGCCTCGGCCTTGCCGCCGCCCTCGGCACCGCACCCGCCACCGCCGCCAACTCCCCCGCGGCCGCGGTGACATCCTCCTCGCACTCCGCGCCCGCCTCGTACGCCGCGTACGAAGGCTCCGCGGAGGACGCGAGGGCCACCCGGGCCTTCTTCGACGCCGTCGTGAAGTCGGTCGCCGAGAAGCGCGCCGCCAAGCCGTCGGGCGCGCAGGCAGTGACCGTCGTCTACAACGCGAGGAACGCGCCCAGCTTCCGCACCCAGATATCGCGCAGCACCCAGATCTGGAACAGCTCGGTCAGCAATGTCCGGCTGGTCGAGGGCTCGGGCGCCGACTTCGCCTACTACGAGGGCAACGACTCACGCGGCTCGTACGCCAGCACCGACGGGCACGGCCGCGGCTACATCTTCCTGGACTACCGGCAGAACCAGCAGTACAACTCCACCCGCGTCACGGCCCATGAGACCGGGCACGTGCTCGGGCTGCCGGACCATTACTCGGGTCCGTGCAGCGAGCTGATGTCGGGCGGCGGCCCCGGCACGTCCTGCCAGAACGCCTACCCGGACTCCCAGGAGCGTTCCCGGGTGAACCAGCTGTGGGCCAACGGGCTCGCGGCCGCGATCGCCAAGGTCTCCTGACACCGGCCGGGCCGCGGTCCGGGGGCGCCCCGCAGTGCACGGCGGGGCGCTCCGTCGCGTCCAGGTGCCGCCCGGCTCGCGGCTCAAGGGCGCGTGCTGGGCCGGACCGGGATTGCGGGGTACCGGCCCCGGTCAGGTTCCCGCCGGCTCGCGCTGCCCCATACGGGCGCCGGGCGGCAGTTGGCGGCCGATGCGGCTGAGCGCGTCGTTGAAGTCTCCGTCCCCGACGCCCGCCTCGTACGCGGCGCCGCCGTAGTGCAGCGTGAGGTTGAGGTCCGCCCGGTCGAGGGGCGGGTCGCCCGCGGTGGGCTCACCCAGTGTCAGCAGGCAGCTGAGCGTGGCCTGCTGGACCGCGCCGTCCGTGGTGCGGACGGGCAGCGGCATGTCCCACTCCAGGACACACGAGGCCAACACGTCGGACGCGCCCACCGCCGTGAGAGCGGCGAAGGTCGCCCCTTCGTAATCAACACCCCTGATGCTTGTGCGCAGTTGGCCGGCGCTCGCCGATATGGTGACCGATTCCGCGCCCTGCCGGTCGCGGTACCAGCCCGCCCAGGCTTCCGTAGACTCCGATGACATGCGCGGACTGTAGCGGTACGGCCGCGCGGGCCGCGCCCCAGGTGCCCCCTCAGTCGCTTGTCAGGCTCTCCGGACGTTGCGTCGCCCACCGGCCGGACACGCCTTCAGGATGTTCCCGACTCCCGGCCGGCCGGGTCGCCCGGGTTTCCGGAGGACGCGTCGCCGGCCTCCGGCGGCACATAGCGCGGGCAGTCGGGGTTGCGGCAGGGGCCCGGCTTCCACACCGGGACATACGTCCCCAGCGTCTTGTGCCGCTTCGCCACCGCGACCACCGGCTGACCGCATTCGGGGCACTTGTACAAGTGCTCGGGGTCATGACTGGTACCAGACGGTTCAGGTGCTTTCTTGCTGCCCATAAGTCCAGAATATGCCCGTACGCTCCGCTCCGGCGGCGCGGCCCGCCCGTCAGCCCTTCCGGCCGTACTGCCTGACGATCACGCCGTTGTCGAAGGCCCGCACCGAGTCCAGCGAGAAGTCGGCGATCTGGAACGGCGACGCGAACATGGGCATGCCGGACCCGAGCACGACCGGGTAGGTCTTGATGACGAGCTCGTCGACCTCACCGATGAGCTGACCCGCGAGGCTGGCGCCCCCGCAGAGGTAGATGTCGAGACCCTCCTCCTTCTTGAGCTCGCGGACCGCGTCCACCACATCGCCGGAGACGATGCGCACGTTGGGGTCCGGCGACTCCTGGATGGAGGCCGACGCCACATATTCACGCAGGTGCGCGTACGGGCTGGCTATGCCGGCCTTCAGCGCCAGGTCGTAGCTGGCGCGCCCCTGGATGACCGTGTCGTACCTGCTGTTGGGAACGTCGTCGACACCCAGGGCGCGGCGGGCCGCGGTGGGCAGAGTGTCGGGGCACTCGCTCCTGAGGTACTCCAGGAAGTCGCCGGTCGCGAGCCGGGTGAAGAAGTCCGCCTCACCGTCGGGCGCCCCGATGAAGCCGTCGATGGAGGCCGCCATGAAGTAGCTGAGCTTTCGCACTCTGATCCTCTGTCCGTCGGGATACCGATGAGGCGGTCGACGGCCCTGCGAACCGGGCGCTGACCACTTCGGTCATAGTGCTTCGGCTGCAGTCGTCACGCAAGTGGTTTTGCGCGGAGGACCGCGGAGGAACACGGAGGTCCGGCGACTCCTCAGCGGTCCCGGCGGGTGACGAACTCGGCCAGCGACAACAGGTCCCCCGCCGCCGCCAGGTCGGGCACCGCCCGTGCCAGCTCACCGACCGCCCTGGACATCCGGTCCCCGGCCTGCAGCTGGGCCCAGTCCCGGCCGCCGGCCCGCTCCACGGCTTCGGCGGCGCGGCGGACCGCCGACGCGTTCATCGGGCCCCGGTACAGCTCGGCCAGCTCGGCGCCGGCCGCGGTGCCCGAGGTCAGGGCAGCGACGACCGGGAGGGACTTCTTGTGCGCGGCGAGATCCGCGCCGGCCGGTTTGCCCGTCCGCTCCGGGTCCCCCCAGATTCCGATGAGATCGTCGATGAGCTGGAAGGCCAGGCCCGCCTCCCGGCCGAAGGCGTCCATCGCCGCGGCCTCCTCGTCCCCCGCGCCCGCGTACAGCGCGCCGAGCGCACAGGCGCAGCCGAGCAGGGCCCCGGTCTTGGCCGTCGCCATCGCCAGGCACTCCTCCAGCGTGACCTCCTGCGGCAGGCGCTCCTCGAAGGCGCAGTCGGCCTGCTGCCCCGCGCACAGTTCGATGACGCACGCGCTCAGCCGCACCGAGGCCGCCGCGGCGGCCGGGTGCCCGTCGCCGGCGAGCAGTCCGAGCGCGAGCGCCGACATGGCGTCCCCGGCGACGATGGCGTCGGGGACGCCGAAGACGCTCCACGCGGTGGGCCGGTGCCTGCGACTGGGGTCCTCGTCGATCACGTCGTCGTGCAGCAGGCTGAAGTTGTGCACGAGCTCCACGGCGGCGGCCGCCCCCACCGCCTGTCGCGGGTCACCGCCGAGTGCCCGGCCGGCGGCGAACACCAGCGCCGGCCTGACGGCCTTGCCGGCGGGCCCGGTGGCCGGGGTGCCGTCGGCCAGCTCCCAGCCGAAGTGGTAGCTCGCGACCCGCCGCAGGGACGCGGGCAGCGACGCGACGGCGGAGCGGAGTCGGGGGTCGACGGCACTGCGGCTGCGCTCGAGGAGGTCGGCGGCGTCACGGCCCTCGACGGTGTCCGGCATGGTCAACTGGGCAGTCCTTTCGCGATGGCGGCTCCGCTCCTCGCGGGCGGGAACGCGGCGGCGTGGCCGCGCCCCCGGAGGTCACGTCGTGGCGGGCACGTCACTGCCAGCGGCTCACCTCCACGTTCTCCAGGACGCCGAGCGCGTCCGGGACGAGCACGGCCGCCGAGTAGTAGGCCGTGACCAGGTACGAGATGATCGCCTGCTCGTCGATGCCCATGAAGCGCACCGACAGGCTCGGCTCGATCTCGTCCGGGATGCCGCTCTGCTGGAGCCCGACGACACCCTGCTCCTCCTCACCCGTACGCATGCAGATGATCGAGGTCGTCCGGGCGTCGGAGACCGGGATCTTGTTGCACGGGAAGATCGGCACACCGCGCCAGGCGGGCACCTTGGTACCCCCGACGTCCACGCTCTCGGGGACCAGTCCGCGCCTGTTGCACTCGCGGCCGAAGGCGGCGATGGCGCGCGGGTGGGCGAGGAAGAGCTTCGAACCGCGGCGCCGCGAGAGCAGTTCGTCCATGTCGTCGGGGCTGGGCACACCGTCGTGCGGCTGCAGCCGCTGCCCGTAGTCGCAGTTGTTGAGCAGGCCGAACTCGCGGTTGTTGACCAGCTCGTGCTCCTGCCGCTCGCGCAGTGCCTCGACGGTCAGCCGCAGCTGCTGCTCCGTCTGGTTCATCGGCTGGTTGTAGAGGTCCGCGACCCGGCTGTGCACCTTCAGCACGGTCTGGGCGACGCTCAGTTCGTACTCCCGCGGCGCCGCCTCGTAGTCCACGTAGGTGTGCGGCACGACGGCTTCGCCGACATGGCCGGCCGACAGGTCGATCTCCGCCTCGCCGTACTTGTTCGTCCGCTGGTGGGGGATCGAGGCCAGGTGCGCCAGATGGGTGCGCAGCGACTCCGCCCGCTCCGCGAGGTTGAGCACGTCGGCCCTGGTCAGGACCAGGGCCGTACACGCGGTCGCGGCACGTGCGGTGTACTGCCAGACAGCGTCGCCGTCCAGCAGCGCCTGATCGCCGAAGTAGGAACCGTCGGCGAGGACTTCGACCACCGCCTCGTCCCCGTAGGGCCCCTCGCCGACCTTCTCCACCCTGCCGTGGGCGAGGAGGAAGACCTTGTCCGCCGCCTCCCCGCCGGTCGCCAGAACCTGCCCCGCCTCGAACTCCCGCTGCTCGCACCGCTGCGCGAGCTCGGCGAGCGCCGCCTCGTCGTCGAAGTGCCGCAGCGCGGGCAGCTCCCCGAGCTCCGCGGGGATCACCTGGACCCGGTCCCCGGTCTGGACGAAGGTGACCCGCCCGTCGCCGACCGCATAGCTGAGGCGGCGGTTCACCCGGTAGGTGCCGCCCTGGACCTGCACCCACGGCAGCATCCGCAGCAGCCACCGCGAGCTGATCTCCTGCATCTGCGGGACGGACTTGGTGGTGGTTGCGAGATTCCGTGCCGCGGCGGTGCCGAGACTCTGCTGGGGTGACGGGTCACGCACGTCCTCGCCTACGGAAACGACCGGACCAACCGTCATGAGACTCCCTCTCGATCATGTGCTGACCTGCAGAAGAGAGCCTGTCATCGCGGTCTGTAAGTACGCCATTACACAAATGAGTGTGACTGAATCACCGTGGACCTGGGCAGCAGTGGGACTCGTTCGCCTGTCCGGCCAGAATGACTCCATGCCGCACAGACCGCCCGAGCCCGCCGCCGTGCTGCGGCCCCGGCTGCCGTCACCGCTGCAGCCGGTCGAGGACGATCGTTTCTCGCGGCACGGGGTGCGGCTGCTCCTCAAGCGCGACGACCTGATCCACCCGGACCTGCCGGGCAACAAGTGGCGGAAGCTGGCCCCGAATCTGCGGGCCGCCGCCGGCCGGCCGGTGCTGACGTTCGGCGGCGCCTACTCCAACCATCTGCGCGCGACGGCCGCCGCGGGCCGGCTCCTCGGCTTCCCCACCATCGGCGTCGTACGGGGCGACGAACTCGCCACGCGCCCCCTGAACCCCTCCCTGGCCCGGTGCGCCGCCGACGGTATGCGGCTGCTGTTCGTGGACCGCACGACCTACCGCGCCAAGGACGACCCCCGAACACTGGCCCGGATACTCGGGCGGGCGGCGACGGACGACGTGTACGTGGTCCCCGAGGGGGGCAGCAACACGCTCGCCGCCACCGGCTGCGCCGAACTCGGCCGCGAACTGCGCGGCCGCGCCGACGTGGTGGCCGTCGCCTGCGGCACGGGCGGCACCCTCGCAGGGCTGGCCGCCGGCCTGGACGACGGACAGCGGGCCGTCGGCTTCCCGGTCCTGAGGGGCGGCTTCCTGGCCGGGGCGGTGCGCACCCTCCAGGACGCGGCCTTCGCAGGCCCGGCCGGCGACTGGTCGCTGGACGAGCGGTTCCACTTCGGCGGATACGCCCGTACGACTCCGGCGCTCGACCGGTTCGCGGCGGACTTCCGGGCCCGCCACGGGCTGCCCGTGGAGCGCGTCTACGTCGCCAAGATGCTCTACGGACTGGTGGAGCTCGCCGCGAAGGGCGCCTTCGCGCCCGGTACGGCCGTCGCGGCGGTCGTCACCGGCCAGGAGGACGGATCGGCCCCCGACCGCACCGGGTGACGGATCAGGCCGTCTCCTCCCGGTACGCGGCGGCCTCCTCCAGGTCGAGCCGGCGCAGCAGGGTCCGCATCATCTCGTCGTCGATCTCCCGCCGGTCGCGCAGTTCGACGAAGACGTCGCGCTCCGTGGAGATCATCTCCCTGGCCAGCCGCCGGTACGTGTCGTCCGCGCTCTCCCCCGTCGCGGCGTCGACCGTGCCGAGGCTTCCCAGACGGCGTTCCTGCGGCGCGCCAGCACCGCCCGCAGCCGGTCCGCCAGCGGCTCCGGCAGCCTGTTGCGTTCGTCGTCGAGCAGTTCGTCCAGCCGCTGCTCGGCCGCCGCGGACGCCTTGCTCTGGGCCTGCGCCTCGGCCAGCGTCTCCGCGTGGACGTCCCGTCCCGGAATCCTGAGCGCGCGGATCAGCGACGGCAGTGTCAGTCCCTGCACCACCAGCGTCCCGATGACCGTCGTGAAGGTGAGGAACAGGACCAGATTGCGGGCGGGGAAGGCGTCGCCGTCCGGTGTCGACAAAGGGATGGAGAAGGCGATGGCGAGGGACACGACGCCGCGCATCCCGGCCCAGCCGACGATCAGCGGAGCGGTCCAGCCGGTGTCCGGCTCACGTTCCCTGATCCGCCGGGACACCATGCGCGGCAGAAACGTCGCCGGATACACCCAGACGAACCGCACGACGACCACGGCGGCGAACACCCCGGCCGCGTACAGCAGCGCCTCGCCGACGCCGTAGTCCCCCAGTCCCTCCACCACGAACGCCAGTTGCAGGCCGATCAGCGCGAAGACGGCGGACTCCAGGACGAAGGCGACCATCTTCCAGACCGCCTCCTCCTGGAGCCTGGTCGCGAAGTCGACCTGCCAGGAGTGATGGCCCAGGTACAGCGCGACGACGACCACCGCGAGCACCCCGGACGCGTGGACCTGCTCCGCGGCGGCGTAGGCGATGAACGGAATGAGCAGCGACAGCGTGTTCTGCAGCAGCGCCTCCTTCAGATGTCTGCGCAGCCAGTGGATGGGCAGCATCAGCGCCAGGCCGACGCCCACACCGCCGAGCGCGGCGAGCGCGAACTCCTCGAGACCGCTGCCCCAGCTCGCGCCGGCGCCGACGGCGGCCGCCAGCGCCACCTTGTAGGCGGTGATCGCGGTGGCGTCGTTCACCAGGGATTCGCCCTGGAGGATCGTGGTGATCCGGCCGGGCAGCCCGAGCCGCCGCGCGATGGCCGTGGCGGCGACGGCGTCCGGGGGCGCGATCACCGCGCCGAGCACCAGGGCGGTGGGCAGCGGCAGATCGGGCACCAGGAGGTACGCGAGGCAGCCGACCGCGACCGTCGCGAACAGGACATAGCCGACCGAGAGCAGCGCGACGGGACGGATGTTGGCCCGCAGGTCGAGGTACGAGCTCTCCAGGGCGGCCATGTGCAGCAGCGGCGGCAGCACGAGGGGCAGCACGATGTGCGGGTCGAGGTGGTAGTCGGGGACGCCCGGTACGTACGAGGCGACCAGCCCCGCCGCCACCAGCAGCAGCGGGGCCGGCACCGGGGTCCTGCGGGCCGCCCCGGCCACCGCGGCGCTCACGGCGATCAGCCCCACCAGCGGCAATGCTTCCACCACACCGACCTCGCTCCGGCTACGTCGTAATCTGGCAATCATGAGCGAGTGCCCGCACGTAGCCGAACTGCCGCGCCCCGAGCCGCCGCCGCTGACCGAGACCTGTACGGAGTGCCTGGCGACCGGCAGCCACCCCGTCCAACTGCGGCTCTGCCTGGAGTGCGGTCACGTCGGCTGCTGCGACTCCTCGCCGTGGCAGCACGCGAGCGCGCACTTCCGGGAGACCGCACACCCGGTGATGCGCAGTTTCGAGCCGGGACAGCCGTGGCGATGGTGCTTCGTGGACGGTTCGATCGTGTAACGCCTGGGTACGTCAACCATCCCCCGCATCCGCGCAATTGGCAGGCGCAGACCACTAGCCACTGTGTGTGTTCATCGGTTTACATTGAGTGACAGCCATCACCATGGGGTCCTGGCGACACGGCACCATGGATCGCGATAGCGTCGCCAGGCCAGACCTGGCTGCGTGATCGACCACGTAACGCACGGCCGCGGGCCATCGCCCCCGGCCCGGAGAGAGCTTGTGCCACCTTGGAGGTGAGGGTGTCCCATATCGCAGGCGAGCCCGGGACCCAGGACTTCGTGGAAGTCCGGCTGCCCGCTGCGGGTGCCTACCTGTCCGTGCTGCGAACGGCCACCGCCGGCCTCGCAGCGCGCTTGGACTTCACCCTCGACGAGATCGAGGACCTGCGGATCGCGGTGGACGAGGCGTGCGCGATCCTGCTGCAGCAAGCCGTCCCCGGATCCGTTCTGAGCTGTGTGTTCCGGCTCGTCGACGACTCACTGGAGGTGACGGTCTCCGCACCCACCACCGACGGCCGGGCGCCTGAGCGCGACACGTTCGCCTGGACGGTGCTCTCGGCACTGGCCGGCAAGGTCGACTCCACGGTCGCCGAGGACCGTACGGTGGCCATCAGCCTGTACAAACAGCGCGGCGCGGGACCCGGGCCGGCGTGAGCAGCGGAAACGGGGACGGTTCGATGCGGGAGGACGAGGAGCGGAGCCCCAGGGCGCTGAGCACGTCTGCCGGCATCCCGGAGCAACAGGCGCGGCCGCACCCGGTGGTGGACGAACCTGAGGGCCGTACGGCCTCGGCAGAGCGGGCGGACCGTATGAGCGAGCACCAGCAGCACCCGGACCCCCATGACCGCAGCGGCGCGCGGGCGATGTTCATCGCCCTGCGGACCCTGCCCGACGGGTCGCCCGAGCGGGCGGAGCTGCGCAACCAGCTGGTCCGGATGCATCTGCCGCTGGTCGAGCACCTGGCGCGGCGTTTCCGCAACCGCGGCGAACCGCTGGACGACCTCACGCAGGTCGCGACGATCGGTCTGATCAAGTCGGTGGACCGGTTCGACCCGGACCGCGGCGTCGAGTTCTCGACGTACGCGACACCGACCGTGGTCGGCGAGATCAAGCGCCACTTCCGCGACAAGGGGTGGGCGGTGCGGGTGCCGCGCCGCCTGCAGGAGCTGCGGCTCTCGCTGACCACGGCCACCGCGGAGCTCTCCCAGCAGCACGGCCGTTCCCCGACCGTGCACGAGCTCGCCGAGCGCCTCGGCATCTCGGAGGAAGAGGTCCTGGAGGGCCTGGAGTCCGCCAACGCGTACTCCACGCTGTCCCTGGACGTCCCCGACACCGACGACGAGTCCCCCGCCGTGGCGGACACGCTGGGGGCGGAGGACGAGGCGCTGGAGGGCGTCGAGTACCGGGAGTCCCTCAAGCCGCTGCTGGAGGACCTGCCGCCGCGTGAGAAGCGGATCCTGCTGCTGCGGTTCTTCGGGAACATGACCCAGTCCCAGATCGCGCAGGAGGTCGGCATCTCGCAGATGCACGTCTCGCGGCTGCTGGCGCGGACGCTGGCGCAACTCCGCGAACGCCTCCTCGTCGAGGAGTAACCGGCTTCCGGGCCGGGCCCGGTTACGTGCCCGGGCCCGGCCCGGTCCTGTGTGCTGGCGTCCGGGACCGCTTTCCCGTACCTGCCGGTCCCTGTTCCAACGACGCCTCACGTCCCGAACACCCCCTGCGCATCCCCTGGCCCGGGGCGGCGGTTTTCGCCCCCCACCGGTGGGATGGGTGCGGGTGGGGAGATGCCCCCACCCCGCCCCTTCCCGGAACCGGGGCTGCGCCCCGGACCCCGCAGGCACACGCCCCCCGACGCGCACCACTGCACCGCGGGCTGTGAACCCGGGCCGGGCTCAGCCCTTGAGAGGACCCCCGTCGGACGGAAACCGGCGTGGGCCGACCCTGGCGGGGAAAGAGCCACCGGCCCCGTGGGGCGACCACCGGGCGAAACGGGCAGGACCGGCATGAGGGAGTCGGGGTCGCGGGAGGGGGTGTCCGGAAGTAAAGCGTCGCAGCTCGCGCGAAGCGCGGTGAGGCCAGCCATTCCGGACACCCCCCTCCGGAGGCCCCGGCCCCCGCACCACCCACCCGCAGAGCCAGGCCGCCGCCCCGGGGCCGGCCGCCCGCGCAGACCGGGCCGGGCCGGGCCATGCCGGGCAGACCAGGCCGAGCCGGACCAGGCCGAGCCGGACCGGACCAGGCGCAGGCGCACGCCGGGCCGGACCGGACCAGGCGCAGGCCAGGCCGGGGGCCCGCGGGGTGCCCTCGTGGGACGGCTACCCTGCAGGGGTGAGCAGTGACGACCAGACATCCCACCCCGACCTCCCCTCCCGGCCACCCCGCCTGACCGCCGCCGCCGCGGTGTGCGCCGCCGAGGCGCTGGCGCTGGAGGTCGGGGGCGTGTACATGCTGGTGATGGGGGTGCTCGGGCGGTCCGACAGCGCCTCGCAGGCGGAGATGGGCGGCCTGACGCTCATGGCGCTCGGCGTGATCCCGCTCGCCGCCGCGCGCGGGCTGCTGCGGCAGCGCAGCTGGAGCCGCGGACCGGCGATCATCACGCAGCTCATCGCGCTGATCCCGGCATGGACGCTGCTGCGCGCGTCGGGCGGGCTGATCCCGCTGGGCGTGGTGCTGGCGGCGGTCGCGGTGACGGGCCTGGTGCTGCTGGTGAACCCGACGACGGCGGAAGCCCTCGGCATCCGCGGCCGCGCTTAGCCCCGCAATCCGCGGCCGCGCGCAGTTCCGACGGCGCCGGCCCCATAAGGCCCGGGCTGGGCCAGGTACCCCCCAGTAGGTACGCTGCATCGCATGCGCGCACTTCTCGTGGTCAATCCGGCAGCAACCACCACCAGTGCCCGCACGCGCGACGTGCTGATCCACGCGCTCGCGAGCGAGATGAAGATCGAGGCGGTCACGACGGAGTACCGCGGCCACGCCCGCGACCTCGGCCGCCGCGCCGCGGAGTCCAGTGACATCGACCTCGTCGTCGCCCTCGGCGGCGACGGCACGGTCAACGAGGTCGTGAACGGACTGCTCCACAACGGTCCGGACCCCGACCGGCTCCCCCGGCTCGCCGTCGTCCCGGGCGGCTCCACGAACGTGTTCGCCCGTGCGCTCGGGCTGCCGAACGACGCCGTCGAGGCGACCGGCGCGATCCTGGACGCGCTGCGCGACCGGACGGAGCAGACGGTCGGTCTCGGGCTGGCGGCCGGCGTGCCCGGGACCGAGGACGAGGGCGTCCCGCCGCGCTGGTTCACCTTCTGCGCCGGGCTCGGCTTCGACGCCGGTGTCGTCGGCCGGGTCGAACAGCACCGCGAACGCGGAAAGCGTTCGACGCATTCGCTCTACGTCCGGCAGGTGCTGCGCCAGTTCCTCGACGACCCGCACCGCCGCCACGGAACGATCACCCTGGAGCGGCCCGGCGCGGACCCCGTGGCGGGCCTGGTGCTGTCCATAGTCTGCAACACCTCCCCCTGGACCTACCTGGGCAATCGCCCGGTCTACGCGTCCCCGAAGGCCTCCTTCGACACGGCTCTCGACGTGCTCGGTCTGACGAAGATGTCGACCCCCGCGGTGGCCCGTTACGGGACTCAGCTGCTGACTTCGAGCCCGGAGCGCGGCCCGCGCGGAAAGCACGCACTTACACTTCACGACCAGACCGACTTCACCTTGCATTCAAAGGTCCCGTTGCCCTTCCAGATGGACGGCGACCACCTGGGGCTGCGTACGAGCGTCGCGTTCACAGGCGTACGCCGTGCACTGCGTGTGATTGTGTGACCAGAAGGACCGAAAGTCCTTTATCTCGAACGTATGGACTGCGGTCCACCCCATAGAAGTACGGCTGTGACCTAGTCGACACCGAGGAATCAAAAAAAACTTTCCGGAAGGGGTTGTATCCGCCGCCGAGGTTTGCGAATCTCTACATGGCGATCGGGACGGCCCGCAACATCGGCCCCACAGACCGCCGGAACCCCTTCCACGAATCCAGGACCCAACGCCGGGCAACTGGCGATCGGCCCTTCCCTCACGGGGGGATTCGTGAAAGCGTTCACATTCACAAGCAACCTGAACGTAATACCAAGGAGAGGTAGCAGCCATGGACTGGCGTCACAACGCCGTTTGCCGCGAGGAAGACCCCGAGCTGTTCTTCCCCATCGGCAACACCGGTCCTGCGCTGCTGCAGATCGAGGAAGCCAAGGCCGTCTGCCGTCGCTGCCCCGTCATGGAGCAGTGCCTGCAGTGGGCGCTCGAGTCCGGCCAGGACTCCGGCGTCTGGGGTGGCCTCAGCGAGGACGAGCGCCGCGCGATGAAGCGCCGCGCCGCTCGCAACCGGGCGCGTAACGCCAGCGCCTGACGCCACCCCGCTACCGGCCTCCGCCGGCGGCGCGTACAGCGAGTACGCACTCACCGCCTTCGAGCCGCAGCGCGCAGTACCCCCAATGCGCATCGCACATGCGAGCACGTGAGCTTCGAGCCCCGGACCGTTCCACACGGTCCGGGGCTCTTCGCTGTGCACAGGAGCAGGACCCGCCGCCCGGGTCAGCGCTTCTCGGGTACGGGGACGTCCAGCACGACCCGGGTGCCGCGCCCCGGCGCCGGGACCCGGAGCATGTCGAACGAGCCGCCCAACTCCCCCTCGACCAGGGTCCTGACGATCTGGAGCCCCAGATTGCCGGCCCGCTGCGGGTCGAAGCCCTCCGGCAGGCCCGCCCCGTCGTCCTGGACGGTGATCAGCAGCCGGGAGCCCTGCGCGCGCGTCTCGCCGCGGACCGCCGCGACCTCCACCGAGCCCGACTCCCCCTGGGCGAAGCCGTGCTCGAGGGCGTTCTGCAGGATCTCGGTGAGGACCATGGACAGCGGTGTGGCGATCTCGGCGTCGAGGATGCCGAAGCGGCCCGTGCGCCGGCAGTCGACCTTGCCGGGTGAGATCTCCGCCACCATCGCGATCACCCGGTCCGCGATGTCGTCGAACTCCACCCGCTCGTCCAGATTCTGGGACAGCGTCTCATGCACGATGGCGATGGAACCGACGCGCCGGACCGCCTCGTTGAGGGCTTCACGGCCGCGGACGGAGTCCATCCGGCGCGACTGGAGGCGCAACAGGGCTGCGACCGTCTGGAGGTTGTTCTTGACCCGGTGATGGATCTCCCGGATGGTCGCGTCCTTGGTGATCAACTCGCGCTCGCGGCGGCGCAGTTCGGTGACGTCCCGGAGCAGCACCAGCGAACCGATCCGTACGCCCTTGGGCTTGAGCGGGATCGCCCGGAGCTGGATGACCCCGCCGTTGCCCTCGACCTCCGTCTCGCGCGGCGCGTAGCCGCTGGCGATCTTGGCCAGGGCCTCGTCGACCGGGCCGCGGGAGGGCGCGAGTTCGGCGGTGAGTCGGCCCAGGTGCTGGCCGACCAGGTCGGAGGCGAGGCCCAGCCGGTGGTAGGCGGAGAGGCCGTTGGGGCTGGCGTACTGGACGATGCCGTCCGCGTCGAGGCGGATGAGCCCGTCCCCGGCGCGCGGGGAGGAGTCCATCTCGACCTGCTCCTCCGGGAAGGGAAACGTTCCGGCAGCGATCATCTGCGCGAGGTCGGAGGCGGACTGGAGATAGGTGAGCTCCAGCCGTGACGGGGTGCGCACGGTGAGCAGATTGGTGTTGCGAGCGATGACGCCGAGCACCCGGCCCTCCCGCCGCACGGGGATGGACTCGACCCGTACGGGCACCTCCTCGCGCCACTCGGGGTCGCCCTCGCGCACGATCCGGCCCTCGTCCAGCGCGGCGTCCAGCAGCGGGCGCCGGCCGCGCGGGACGAGGTGGCCGACCATGTCGTCCTGGTACGAGGTGGGGCCCGTGTTGGGCCGCATCTGGGCGACGGAGACGTACCGCGTGCCGTCGCGGGTGGGGACCCACAGCACGAGGTCGGCGAAGGAGAGGTCGGAGAGCAGCTGCCACTCCGAGACCAGCAGGTGGAGCCACTCGAGGTCGGACTCACTCAGAGCGGTGTGCTGGCGGACGAGCTCGTTCATGGAGGGCACGTCAGCGAGGGTACCCGCGGGCCGCGGCGCCGCGACGGGACCCTCGACCCGTCCGGCACCGCAGCCCGGAGTTGCGCGGCCGAAGGGTGTGCGGTCCCGGTCGGCCGTGGAGGTCTCGGCGCAGTCAGGGCAGAGAGCGCCGGGGACCTCGTTCCACCCTCCTGTGCGGGGAGGGCGGAGGCTTGTGCAAACTCAATTGTGGACTAGACCATTCGGGCTGTCCATGCTTCGGCTGAGTTTAGTTCCGCCACCATACTTATGAATCGGCGAAGTATGAAGCCGGCCCGGGTACCGGTTCGTGAACGACGGGCGGGCCCCTCATCACACCCGCCCGTCGCGATCACGGTTCCCGCGGTCCGGCCCGCACTCCGGGCCCCGAAGCGGAGCGCGGCGCTCCGCGACGGGGCCCTGGCCTCATCCCCCGGCCACGGCCTCCGTGGCTCCGCCGGTGATGACCTCCGCGGCGGCGCGCCCGCAGACGCGGGCGGCGCCGTGAGTAGCGATGTGCAGGGCTCCGGCGGGCGCCGCCCGGTTCAGGCCCATCTCGACGACGACCGTGTCGGGACGCGCCGCGAGGAGCGCGTCGAGGGCGTTCGCCATCCACGGGTGGCGGTGGACGTCGCGCACCACGGCGACGATCCTGCGGTCGCCCGCCGCCCCCAGCACCCGGGACACCAGACCGGGCGTGCCGGCGCCGTCGGCGTACGTGCCGGTCCCGGTGCCGGGCAGCAGCGCGGCCAGTTCCGCGGCCACGCCCCACGGCGTCTCGTCGCCGACGGCGATGTTGGCGGCCGCGGAGAAGGTGGCGACGTACGGTGCCTTCGTGACCGGCTCGTACGGCCGGTCACCGACGGTGACCCGCACCGCGCGGCGCGCCGCGACCAGGCCGATCTCCGTGTCGGAGCCGGGCGCGGTCCCCTCCTGTGAAGCCGCGCCCGGCTCTGCTGCAGCCCCCCTGGCCCGGCGCGTCCAGTCCGCGAGGGCGCGCACCCGCGCCGCCGCGTCGGCCAGCCGCTCCTCGGGCAGGTCTCCACCGCGCACCGCATCGACCAGCGCGTCGCGCAGCCGCAGTACGGTCTCCTCGTCGGCCAGGCCGCCGCCGACGCAGATGGCGTCGGCTCCGGCGGCGATCGCGAGGACCGAGCCGCGCTCGATGCCGTACGTGGACGAGATGGCCTGCATCTCCATGCCGTCCGTGACGATCAGTCCCTGATAGCCCAGCTCCTCGCGCAGCAGACCGGTGAGGATCTGCGGGCTCAGCGTCGCGGGACGGTCGGGATCGAGCGCGGGCAGCAGAATATGCGCACTCATGACCGCTTTGGAACCCGCGGCGATGGCGGCGCGGAAAGGTGCCAGCTCACGGGCGTGCAGTGTGTCCAGGTCCACATCGATGCGGGGCAGCGCGTGGTGCGAGTCCACATTGGTGTCGCCGTGCCCGGGGAAGTGCTTGGTGCAGGCGGCGACGCCGGCGGCCTGGAGGCCCTCGACGTAGGCGACGGTGTGCCGGGCGGCGAGCGCGGTGCCGGCGCCGAACGACCGGACACCGATGACCGGGTTGTCCGGGTTGGAGTTGACGTCGGCGGACGGCGCCCAGTTGAGGTCCACCCCGCACTCGGCGAGCCGGCGCCCCATTTCGTTCGCCACGGCGCGGGTGAGCTCCACGTCGTCCACGCGGCCCAGCGCGTAGTTGCCGGGGAACGAGGAGCCGTGGGTCACTTCGAGCCGGGTGACGTCACCGCCCTCCTCGTCGATGGCGACGAGGACGTCGTCCCTCTCCGCGCGCAACCGCTCGGTGAGGGCGGCCAGCTGGCCGGGCGAGGTGATGTTGCGGCCGAACAGGCCGACGGACGAGAGCCCTTCGCCGATCCGCCTCAGCACCCAGTCCGGGGCGCTGGTGCCGACGAAACCGGGCTGGAGGACGGTGAGCGCGTCACGGGTCAGGGTGCCTGCCGCTCCGCGTACCAGAGTCGTCATGAGGTGGCGTTATCCCTTCACGGCGCCGGAGGTGAGGCCCGCGGCCATCTTCTTCTGGATGATCATGAAGAAGACCACGACGGGCAGGGCGATGAGGGTGGAGGCGGCCATCAGCGCGCCGTAGTCCGTACCCCGCTCGGTGGTGAAGGTCATCAGCCACACATTGAGCGTGTACTTGGAGTTGTCGTTGATCAGGATGTAGGCGAAGAGGTACTCGTTCCACGCGTTGACCAGCGCGAAGATGGACGCGGCGGCCAGTCCCGGGGCGAGCAGCGGGAAGATCACCCGGCGGAAGGCCCCCATCCGCGTGCAACCGTCGACCATCGCCGACTCCTCGAGCTCCACCGGGATGTTCACCACGAAGCCGCGGATCATGACGACCGCGAAGGGCAGGGTGGACACCAGGTAGACGACGATGAGGCCCCAGTACTCGTCCAGTCCGCCGATGGCGTTGAGCTGGGCGTAGATGGGGATGAGCATCGCGGTCGGCGGCAGCATCTGGACCAGGATCAGCACCATCAGCAGCGCCTTGCGGCCGAAGAAGCGGAACCGGCCGATGGCGAGGGCCGCGAGGGTCGCGATGATCATGCCGCCGACGACGGCGGTGACCGACACGACGAGGCTCGACTGGACCGCGGTCGCGAAGTTCTCCTGCTCCACCGCGCGGGCGAAGTTGTCGAAGGTGAGCGACGAGGGCCACAGCGTCTGGTCGTAGGACCGGATCTCGTGGTTGGGGCGCAGGGAGCTGATGACGAGCCAGTAGACCGGGAAGGCCATCAGCACCGCGGCGAACAGGCCGATGATGTCGTAGTGCCAGCGGGTGCGTCTGCGGTCGGGCCGCAGTTCCTGTTGCGGTGCCCGGCGCGGCGTCCGGTCGAGATGCTGCCGGCCGCCGGCCGTGGAGGGCGCGGTGGAGGTGCTCATTCGACCTCTCCTGTCTTCATCAGCTGACGCAGGTAGTACACGGCCACACCGGACAGCATCAGCACGGTGATCAGGGCGATCGCGGTGCCCTGGCTGAACGAGGTGGACTCGAAGGCCTTGGAGAAGGAGTAGAGGCCGAGGGTCTCGTACTCGGGTTCCGGCTTGTTGCCGCGCAGCAGCCAGATCTGACCGAAGACGTTGAAGTCCCAGATCACCGAGAGGGTGGCGACCATGGTGAAGACCGGGCGGATGACCGGCCAGGTGACGAACCGGAACACGGCGGGTGCGTTCGCCCCGTCCAGGGAGGCGGCCTCCTCCAGCTCCTTGGGCACCTGGGTGAGGGCCGCGTACAGCGTGATCACCACGAACGGGATGGCGCCCCAGATGACCAGCAGGGAGATGATGGCGAAGCCCTGCTTCGGGTCGAGGAACCAGTTGTGGCCGAGGAAGTCCTCGCCGGCGACCTTGGCGATCAGGGTGTTGATGAGGCCGTAGTCGGAGTCGGAGAGCCAGCGGAAGATCGACGCGGCGACCATCAGCGGCATCGACCAGGCGGCGACCAGCGCCGCCGTCAGCACCAGCCGGACCCAGGTGGTCAGCCGGCTCATCAGCAGGGCGAGCAGCAGGCCGACGGCCATGGTGACCGTCACGCAGACGGTCATGAAGACGACCGTGCGGCCGGTGACCGACCAGAACTCGGAATCACCGAGGATGTTGGTGAACTGCTCGAAGCCGACCCAGGGCGGCGACTGGCCGGTCCACAGCTCCTTGCGGCCCATGTCCTGGAAGGACATGATCACGGTCTTGGCCAGCGGGAAGGCGTAGACCGCGGCGATCGCGACCAGCGCCGGAAGGATCAGCAGATACGGAAGGAGCGCGCCCTTCTTCCGCTTCTTCGGACGGGAATCGGGCCCCCCTTTGTGGAGGCCGGGCGCGGCGCCCTTGCCTTCCGGGGCACGTGGTACGGGTACCGGCGGGCCGGCGGCCTGGGTGTCGGCGGCAGTCACGTGGCTGACCTTCCGTTTCTTCTTCTGCACCGAAAAGGGCGGGGGCAAGGCCGCGTGGTCCGGGGCCCCGCCACCGCCAAGAAAGCCGGGCGGACCCCGAGGCGACACCGCGCCTCGGGGCCCCGTGGCTCAGGACTCCTGGTTGATCAGCTCGTTGATCTTGGCGTCGGCCGCCTTGGTGGCCTTCTCCACGGAGTCACCCTTGAGGATGGACAGGAGCATGTTCTCCAGGACCTCCTCCTTCTCGATCGAGGTCCAGCCCGGGGCGATCGGGGTGAACCACGCGTCCGGCACCGCGTTGGCGATCGGAGCGGTCTCCGGCTTCGCCTTCAGCGGCTCCAGCTGCTTGGTGTTGTTCGGAAGGATGTTCTTGGAGGTGAGGACCTCCATGGACTTCTCGCTGGTGAAGAGGGAGATCCACTCCTGGGCGAGGTCCGTCACCTTGGACTTGCTGACCACGGCGAGGTCGGAGCCGCCGATGAAGGAGGGCAGCGCCTTGCCGTTCGGGCCGGGCATGCCGGCCGTGGCGATCTTGCCCTCGAGCTTCGGGTTGCCGTTGTTCTCGCCGTCGACGACGGAGCCGGACTCCCAGCCGTTGCCGTAGATGAGGGCCGCCTTCTCGTTGGCCATCACATTGGCGTGGTCCTGCTCGTCCTTGGTCTGGTCGGCCTTGTTGTACTTCTTGACCAGGTTGATGAAGTGCTCAATGCCCTTCTGGGCCTCGGGCGAGGACAGCGAGGCCTTCCACTCCTTCGAGCCCTCGTCGTACTCGGCGATCTTGCCGTCGTAGGCGGCGACGTACGACATGGCGGCGTACCAGTAGCGGCCCGGCAGGTAGAGGGACGAGAAGCGCTTGTCCTTCTCGCCGTACTCGGCCGTGACCTTGTCCAGGGCGGTGAGGAGCTCGTCCTCGGTCTGGGGCAGCTTCTCGGTGCCCGCACCCTGCTTGAACATGTCGGTGTTGTAGATGGCCACCCGGGCGCCGGCGTAGTAGGGCACGCAGAACTGCTTGCCCTCGAAGGTGCAGGTGTCCTTCAGACCCTGGATCCAGGTGTCGGAGTTGTCGTACTTCTTCGGGTCGATCTCCGCGAGCGCCCCGTTGAGGATGTACTGCATCGTCTCGGTGTTGCCGAGCTCGACGACGTCCGGGAACTTGTCGCCGCCCAGCGCCGTGTCGAGCTTCTTCGCCTTGTCCGCCCACTGCTGGTACTGGACGTCGACCTTCACGCCCGGGTACTTCTTGTTGAACTGGGCGTTGACGTCCTTGACCAGCTCGGGCCAGGTGCTCTGCGCGTCGACCATCAGCCAGACGGTGAGCGTCTCCTTGCGGTCCTTGGGCTCCTTGGAGGCGTTGTCACCTCCGTCCGATCCACACGCCGCGACCGAAGCCATCATGGCCACCGCACCAACTGCTGCTATGAGCTTGCGCTTCACGCCACCCTCCTCAAAGGGATGCAAGAGTTGCCCCCCCACCACCCGGGAGTCGCGCTGCACTTGACGGACACGCGCCGAGATTCTGCCCTGGGGCCGGGACCTGATCGTTAATGGTTTAGACCAGTACCGGGAGCTTGGCCTAGACCTTTAGGGGTGTCAAGGGTGTATAAGAAGGGCTGTCGTGTCCGTTATCGGACCGACACCTGAGGGAGGGCGACGACCCGTGACCGGTCCGTGCCACCATGTGAGCCGCAGCAATCGGAGGAGCCGGTGACGGCAGGAGCACAGCAGTCGGGAAGGCGGGCCATGACCACGGACGGGGGCGGCGGCACCGAGGCGGAGGGCACAGCGCAGACGCGTACCGCGCGCGTGCCCAAGTACTACCGGCTCAAGCGCCACTTGCTGGACATGACGGAGACCCTGCCGCCCGGCACCCCCGTGCCGCCGGAACGGACGCTGGCCGCGGAGTTCGACACCTCCCGCACCACGGTCCGCCAGGCGCTCCAGGAACTGGTCGTCGAGGGCCGGCTCGAACGCATCCAGGGCAAGGGCACGTTCGTCGCCAAGCCCAAGGTCTCGCAGGCGCTGCAGCTCACCTCGTACACCGAGGACATGCGTGCACAGGGTCTGGAGCCCACGTCTCAGCTGCTGGACATCGGATACGTCACAGCCGACGACACCCTGGCCGGGCTGCTGGACATCGCGGCGGGCGGCCGCGTGCTGCGCATCGAGCGGCTGCGGCTGGCCAGCGGCGAGCCGATGGCCATCGAGACCACGCATCTGTCCGCCAAGCGCTTCCCGGCGCTGCGCCGCAGCCTGGTCAAGTACACCTCGCTCTACACGGCACTGGCCGAGGTGTACGACGTCCATCTCGCGGAGGCCGAGGAGACGATCGAGACCTCGCTCGCCACCCCGCGCGAGGCGGGACTGCTCGGCACGGACGTGGGCCTGCCGATGCTGATGCTCTCGCGCCACTCGCTGGACGCCCGGGGTGAGCCCGTGGAGTGGGTCCGCTCGGTCTACCGGGGCGACCGCTACAAGTTCGTGGCGAGGCTCAAGCGCCCGAACGGCTGACCCGGGTCCGGCACGGGACATTGCCGGGGGTCCGGGGGTTGCCCCCCGGGAATGCGCCGCGTGGCGAGGCTCAAGCGCCCGAACGGCTGACCCGGGTCCGGCACGGGACATTGCCGGGGGTCCGGGGGTTGCCTCCCGGGAATGCGCCGCGTGGCGAGGCTCAAGTGTCCGAACGGCTGACCCGCAGACCACCCCGACATACATGGCGCCGCAACCTGTTGCGGCGCCATGTCATGTTTTGGGCACCCCGTAGCCAAGTCTTTGCCGTACCGATATACGGACTGGGGGTGACTCCACGAGAACGCCTCGCCTAGATTTCGTGCGCATTACAAGTGAGCAGTGAGGGGACGGAGTCGCATGTCAGCAGCACCCGATGCGCCCGAAGCGCCACAAGCGCCCGAAGCGAAACAACCGGTCGTCACACCGGTACGCGTGATCATCGCCCTCTGCCTCTTCGCGCCTTTCGTGGCGATGCTCTGGGTCGGCTCCTACGCGAAGGTCGAACCGACTTTCATCGGCATGCCGTTCTTCTACTGGTACCAGATGCTCTGGGTGCTGATCTCGGCGGTCCTGACGATGACCGCCTACAAGCTGTGGCAGCGTGACCAGCGCGGCCGCAAGGGGGGTGCGTCGCAGTGAAGGACGGCGTGAACGGCGTCGCACTCGCCGTCTTCATCTTCTTCTTCGTGGCCGTCACGGTCATGGGCTTCCTGGCCGCGCGCTGGCGCAGGGCCGCGAACGAGAACACCCTCGACGAATGGGGCCTCGGCGGCCGCTCGTTCGGCACCTGGGTGACCTGGTTCCTGCTCGGCGGCGACCTGTACACCGCGTACACCTTCGTCGCCGTGCCGGCGGCCATCTACGCGGCGGGCGCGGCCGGCTTCTTCGCGGTCCCGTACACGATCCTCGTCTACCCGCTGATCTTCACGTTCCTGCCGCGTCTGTGGTCGGTGTCGCACAAGCACGGATACGTGACGACCTCCGACTTCGTCCGCGGCCGCTTCGGCTCCAAGGGCCTGTCGCTGGCGGTCGCGCTCACCGGCATCCTCGCCACGATGCCGTACATCGCGCTCCAGCTGGTCGGCATCCAGGCCGTGCTCGACGTGATGGGCGTCGGCGGCGGCGAGACCACCAACTGGTTCGTCAAGGACCTGCCGCTGCTGATCGCCTTCGGTGTGCTGGCGGCCTACACGTACTCCTCGGGACTGCGTGCGCCGGCGCTCATCGCGTTCGTCAAGGACACCCTGATTTACATCGTCATCGCGGTGGCGATCATCTACATCCCGATCAAGCTGGGCGGCTTCGACAATATCTTCGCCGCGGCCGGGGAGAAGTTCTCGCAGGTCAACGAGGCTACGGGCAAGCCCACCGGCGCGCTGGTGCCCGGGGAGATGGCCCACTGGGGCTACGCCACGCTGGCGTTCGGCTCCGCGCTGGCCCTCTTCATGTACCCGCACTCCATCACGGCGACGCTGTCCTCGCGCAGCCGTGAGGTGATCCGCCGCAACACCACGATCCTGCCGCTGTATTCCGTGATGCTCGGACTGCTGGCGCTGCTCGGCTTCATGGCGATCGCGGCCGGGGTGAACGTCAAGAACGGCCAGCTGGCCATCCCGCAGCTGTTCGAGAACATGTTCCCCGACTGGTTCGCGGGCGTCGCCTTCGCCGCCATCGGCATCGGCGCGCTGGTTCCCGCGGCCATCATGTCGATCGCCGCGGCCAACCTGTTCACCCGGAACATCTACAAGGACTTCATCCGGCCCGACGCGACCCCGGCCCAGGAGACCAAGGTCTCCAAGCTGGTCTCGCTGCTGGTGAAGGTGGGCGCCCTGGTCTTCGTCCTCACCATGGACAAGACCGTGGCGATCAACTTCCAGCTGCTGGGCGGTATCTGGATCCTGCAGACGTTCCCGGCGCTGGTCGGCGGTCTGTTCACCCGCTGGTTCCACCGCTGGGCGCTGATCGGCGGCTGGGCGGTCGGCATGCTCTACGGCACCATCTCCGCCTACAACGTCGCCAGCCCGACGCAGAAGCACTTCGGCGGCTCGTCCGACGCGATCCCGTTCATCGGCCAGATCGGCTACATCGGTCTCACCGCGTTCGTGCTGAACGTGGTCGTGACCGTGGTCCTCACCTTCGTCATGCGGGCGGCCAAGGCCCCCGACGGCATCGACGAGACCAGCCCGTCCGACTACACCGCGGACGCGGGCGACCCGGGCGTCAAGGTCGAGCTCCCGCCGGCCACGGCGGGCGCGCCCGGCGGTCACTGACACCGCGCACGACCGTGAAGGGGCCGCCGGATCTCCCGGCGGCCCCTTCGCGCATCGCGGTGGACCGTCACCTCAACTTCCGACCCGCAGACACAACATGTGGGGGTGGCACTCCCGACCCGCCCCCACATGTATGCTCATCTCGCTGTCACTGCAGGGGAATCCGGTGCGAATCCGGAACTGTCCCGCAACGGTGTGATCCGGTGCGCTTTGCCGTACCCGTTTCGAGTCCGACGACCTGCCGACGGCGCATCCGGTTCGACCGATCCGGATGCCAGACGTCCGGGCCTCGCGGTTGGGCCGGTGGACGCCGTGCGCCGTGCTGCCCAGGTACGCGCCGCCACGGCCCCCGCCTCCCGCCGGTCCAGAGCCGAGCGAGGGAGAGCACCACATGACCATCGCGCCAGCCGATCCGGCTTCAGCGACCCAGCAGGACGGCCCCGGGACCGTGCTGCTGCGGCTCCTGACGGACCTCACGGCCGACCTGGCCGACACCGACCCGGGCAGGGTCGCCGCCGCCGCGCTGCGCGGCCGGCACGCCGGGTCCGACGAGGCCGAACTGCGCTCCCTCGCCACCGACGCCGCCGCGGGCCTCATCTCCGAGGACCCCGCGTACTCCAAGCTCGCCGCGCGTCTGCTCGCCCGCACGATCGCGAAGGAGGCCGCCGGGCAGGGCGCGGTGTGCTTCTCCGCCTCGGTCGCGGTCGGCCACCGCGAGGGCCTGATCGCCGACCGCACGGCCTCGTTCGTCGCACTGCACGCGGACCGGCTCGACGCGCTGATCGATCCCGAGGGGGACGACCGGTTCGGCTACTTCGGCCTGCGGACGCTCTACAGCCGCTATCTGCTGCGGCACCCGATCACCCGCCAGGTGATCGAGACCCCCCAGCACTTCATGCTGCGGGTCGCGTCCGGCCTCGCCGCGGACGACACCGCGCGCTCGGTGGACGAAGTGGCCGCGCTGTACCGGCTGATGAGCCGGCTCGACTATCTGCCGTCCTCCCCCACGCTCTTCAACTCCGGCACCCGCCACCCGCAGATGTCGTCCTGCTATCTGCTGGACTCGCCGCTCGACGAGCTGGACTCGATCTACGACCGCTACCACCAGGTCGCCCGCCTCTCCAAGCACGCCGGCGGCATCGGCCTCTCGTACTCCCGCATCCGCGCCCGCGGTTCGCTCATCCGGGGCACCAACGGGCACTCCAACGGGATCGTCCCGTTCCTCAAGACTCTCGACGCCTCCGTCGCCGCGGTGAACCAGGGCGGCCGGCGCAAGGGCGCGGCCGCGATCTACCTGGAGACCTGGCACGCGGACGTCGAGGAGTTCCTGGAGCTGCGCGACAACACCGGTGAGGACGCCCGCCGTACGCACAACCTGAACCTCGCGCACTGGGTTCCCGACGAGTTCATGCGGCGCGTCGAGTCGGACACCGAGTGGTCGCTGTTCTCCCCGGCCGACGTGCCCGAGCTGGTCGACCTGTGGGGCGACGAGTTCGACGTTGCGTACCGGCGGGCGGAGGCCGCCGGGCTGGCCCGCAAGTCGGTCCCGGCCCGTGAGCTGTACGGGCGGATGATGCGGACCCTCGCACAGACCGGCAACGGCTGGATGACCTTCAAGGACGCCGCCAACCGCACCGCCAACCAGACGGCGGAGCCCGGCCGGGTCGTCCACTCCTCCAACCTGTGCACCGAGATCCTCGAGGTGACGAACGACGGCGAGACGGCCGTCTGCAACCTGGGCTCGGTCAACCTGGGAGCGTTCGTCGACGCGGGAGCCGGCGGCGACGGCATCGACTGGGAGCGGCTGGACGAGACCGTCCGCACGGCGGTGACCTTCCTCGACCGGGTCGTCGACATCAACTTCTACCCGACCGAGCAGGCCGGCCGGTCCAACGCCCGTTGGCGCCCGGTGGGCCTGGGCGCGATGGGCCTGCAGGACGTCTTCTTCAAGCTGCGGCTGCCCTTCGACTCCCCCGAGGCGAAGGCCCTGTCGACCCGGATCGCCGAGCGGATCATGCTCGCGGCGTACGAGGCGTCCTGCGACCTCGCCGAGCGCGACGGCCCCCTGCCGGCCTGGTCCGAGACCCGCACGGCGCGCGGCGTGCTGCATCCCGACCACTACGGCACCGCGCTCAACTGGCCGGAGCGCTGGGACGCGCTGCGTGCCAGGATCGCCGACGTCGGCATGCGCAACTCCCTGCTGCTCGCCATCGCGCCGACCGCCACCATCGCCTCGATCGCCGGCGTGTACGAGTGCATCGAGCCGCAGGTGTCCAACCTCTTCAAGCGCGAGACCCTCAGCGGCGAGTTCCTCCAGGTCAACTCCTACCTCGTGGCCGAACTGAAGAAGCTCGGCGGCTGGGACGCGCGGACCCGGGAGGCCCTGCGCGACGCGAACGGCTCGGTGCAGGGCTTCGGCTGGGTCCCGGCCGACGTACGGGCCCTGTACCGCACGGCCTGGGAGATCCCGCAGCGCGGCCTGATCGACATGGCGGCCGCGCGTACGCCGTTCCTGGACCAGAGCCAGTCGCTGAACCTGTTCCTGGAGACGCCGACCATCGGCAAGCTCAGCTCGATGTACGCGTACGCCTGGAAGCAGGGTCTGAAGACGACCTACTACCTGCGCTCGCGCCCGGCGACCCGTATCGCACGCGCCGCGTCCGCGGCCGTTCCCGTCCCCGCGCAGGCGACCCCCGAAGAGGCCGTCGCCTGCTCCCTGGAGAACCCCGAGTCCTGCGAGGCCTGCCAGTAATGAGCTCCACCGACACCGGCGCACCCGTCAAGAACCTGCTCGACCCTGGCTTCGAACTCACCCTCCGGCCCATGCGCTATCCGGACTTCTACGAGCGCTACCGGGACGCCATCAAGAACACCTGGCACGTGGAGGAGGTCGACCTCCACTCCGACGTCGCCGACCTGGCCAAGCTCACCCCCGCCGAGCAGCATCTGATCGGCCGGCTGGTCGCGTTCTTCGCGACGGGCGACTCGATCGTCGCGAACAACCTGGTGCTCACCCTCTACAAGCACATCAACTCCCCGGAGGCGCGGCTGTATCTGTCGCGCCAGCTGTTCGAGGAGGCCGTGCACGTCCAGTTCTATCTGACGCTGCTGGACACCTATCTGCCCGACCCGGCCGACCGGGCCGCGGCGTTCGACGCCGTCGAGAACATCCCGTCGATCCGCGAGAAGGCGCAGTTCTGCTTCCGCTGGATGGCTGCGTTGGACGGAGAGGACGGGGTCGAGAAGATCGACCGGCTGGAGTCCAGGTCCGACCGGCGTCGCTTCCTGCTGAACCTGATCTGCTTCGCGGCCTGCATCGAGGGCCTGTTCTTCTACGGGGCGTTCGCCTACGTGTACTGGTTCCGCTCGCGCGGACTGCTGCACGGTCTGGCCACCGGCACCAACTGGGTGTTCCGTGACGAGACGATGCACATGAACTTCGCCTTCGAGGTCGTGGACACCGTCCGCAAGGAGGAGCCGGACCTCTTCGACGACGAGCTGCGCCGGCAGGTCACCGACATGCTCGCGGAGGCCGTGGAGGCGGAGCTGCAGTTCGGCCGCGACCTGTGCGGCGACGGCCTGCCGGGCATGAACACGGAGTCGATGCGCGAGTACCTCCAGTGCGTCGCCGACCAGCGCCTCACCCGGCTCGGCTTCGCCCCTGTGTACGGCTCCGAGAACCCGTTCTCCTTCATGGAGTTGCAGGGCGTCCAGGAGCTGACGAACTTCTTCGAGCGCCGCCCGTCCGCCTACCAGGTGGCCGTGGAGGGATCGGTGGACCTCGACGAGGACTTCTGACCCGTTGAACGCCGTCGCGGCCCGCGCCTCTCACGGGGGGAGGCGCGGGCCGCGGTGGTGTGGGTCAGATACCGCAGCTGGACGCGGACCAGAACCGGCTCGACCGGTGGTCGACGTGGGTGTGGTCGTTGTGGCCCGGGTAGCCGGGGCCGAGGATGCCCCGGAAGCCGTGGTGGCGGGCCTGCTGGGCCATCTTGCACAGGGAGTGCGATCCGGCGCCGAGGTCGACGCCGTCACCGTACAGATGACGGCTGCTGGACGAACCGCCCACCGCGCTGTTGCAGGAGTAGGAGCGGAAGCCGCTGGTGACCCGGATGGGCTGGTCGCCCAGCGCGTGCCGCATCGCCTCCAGCTTCCACATGGCGCGCAGGGCGTTGGACTTGGCCGTGGCGGCGCTGACCGCACCGCCGGACCAGGTGGAGTTGCAGCGGTTCAGCTCGGCGTAGCTGAAGTGGGCCGGCGTGCAGTCGGCGTCCTGCAGGGCGTAGATCTTGCTGAAGGTGGCGGGACCGGCCACGCCGTCCGCGGCCAGGCCGTAGGCGGACTGGAAGCGCTTGACCGCCGCGGCGGTGGCCGGGCCGTACTGGCCGTCGACGGCGAGGACGTTGCCGTAGCCGGGGTAGCCGCCGACACGGATCTGCAGTTGCGAGACATCCGATCCCGAGGCGCCCTGGGAGAGGGTGCGGGACCAGGTGTAGCAGGAGTCGGCCTGCGCGGGACCGGCCGTCGCCATGACACCGGCCGTACTTGCGGCCATGAGCATGACAATGGATACCAGGAGTCGAACCGTACGTCTCAGCATCGGACCTCCGTGCCGTGGGGGCGGTACTCGCGGGAACCAGGTGCAGAGGAGAGCCTGTCGTGGCGGTCAACGCGCGTCAACACCCCCTGGGCAGCCGTCATTTGTCCGCCCAATGACGGCCGGGTGACAGCACGGGGCCCCGCCCGGAACGAGCGGGGCCCGACCCACCGGAACGCGGAGGTCAGTCGTTGGGGACGGTCGCGTAGCGCGGAGTGCCCTCGGCCATCTGCTGCAGCGCGTCCTTGCGCTCCCGCTTGGAGAGCCGGTCGATGTAGAGGTACCCGTACAGATGGTCGGTCTCGTGCTGCAGGCAGCGGGCGAAGTAGCCCGTGCCGCGCACCTTGATCGGGTTGCCCTGCGCGTCCTGGCCGCGCACCACCGCGTAGTCGGGGCGGGCCAGCGAGGCGTACGCCGTCGGCACGGACAGGCAGCCCTCGTTGGAGTCGTCGAGGACGCGCTGCTCGGGCGCCAGCTCCTCCAGGACCGGGTTGCAGACGACGCCGGTGTGCCGCACGCCCTCGTCGTCCGGGCAGTCGTACACGAAGACCTTCAGGTCCACACCGATCTGGTTGGCGGCCAGACCCACGCCCTCCGCCGCCTTCTGGCTGGCGAACATGTCGTCGATCAGCGCGGCCAGCTTGTCGTCGAACTCGGTGACGTCCTTGCACTCCTTGTGGAGCACCGGGTTCCCCACGACCGTGATCGGACGCGCGGTGCCACGCTCGCGGTACGCCCGCTCACGCTCCTCGCAGTTCTCCGTGTCCACGACAAAACCGTCGTTGACCTGCTCGTCCGTCTCCTGCTGCGACGCCATGTCAGCCGTACGCCCTTCTCAGTACCCGATCCCCGGCCCGATGCCCGGGTCACTTACGCGTCCGTACAGCCTACGGGCAGGCGTCAGCAGACTTCCTCGAGATCCCGCCACTCACGGGAGTCCGGGCTGTCGGCCACCCAGCCGTCCAGCAGACCCCGCACCAGACCGGCGGGGGCCGCTATGCCGCACTCGCGCTCCGGCGACCAGAGGTCGCCTCCCGTGCGGTGCCCCAGCGGTCCCGGATGGCCCGGCTCGCTGTGGTCGTGCGGGTCGAGGTGCTCGCCCTCGCCCTCCGCGCTGGGCATGCTCCCCTCGGAACAGGCCCGGCACAGCAGCCGCACCGAGGACGACCAGTCCTCCGCGGCGAAGCCGGCGTCCGCCGCGAGCCGCTCCAGGGCGTCCCGGTCGGCCTCGGTCGCCGCCTCCAGCAGCACCACCCACGTCGGCACGGGGGACGGGGCCCAGAGCTCGATCTCGTCGAAGACGGGGAACGAGGGGCCCGCGCTGGTGGTGCGCTCGCCGTTCGGGACGCCGTCGTGCAGCACGACCTCGCCCCAGCGGCGCCCGGACGACGGCAGCGGGATGGACAGCACCTCCATCCGGGCCGGATCGAGCCTGCGGCCCCAGACCACCTCGGCCTCGCCCTCCGGCGAGAGCCGCACGGCGGCGCTGCCCAGGTCCATGCCGACCGGCTCGCCGTTCGCCGCGGCCGCCCCGGGGACCTTCAGGCCGTACGCCTGCCAGGCGCGGCGGGCCAGCGGCCAGTCCTGGAGGGCGGTGGCGGCGATGCCGACGTTCCACCAGTCGGGAGCGCCGGTCTCCTTGTCCAGCAGCGCGACCGCCCGCAGCCCCGCCGCGCGGGCCTGCTCCCAGTCGTGCCGGAACTTGTGCAGCAGCGCCAGATTGAACCAGGACTCCGAGAGCCAGGGCTCCAGGTCCGCCGCCCTCGTCAGCAGCGCGCCCGCGTCCTCGTACCGGCCGTCGCCGATCAGCGTGAACGCGCGGTCCGTGGCCTGCCGCCAAGAGGCGGAGGGCCGATGCCGTACCTTCCCGAAGATCCTCACGATTCCCGCCTGCCGGTCGCTCGGGTCACTGCCCGGACGCATGACTGTGTGACTGCTTCTTGCCTTCTTTCGCATCCAACCATGCCCGGTCGCAGGCTCGCTCATTACCCATGGGTTACCCCGATGGGACAAGGGTCAGACCGCCTCAGGCCAGCACTCTGGCAAGCACTCTGGCCAAGGATTCGACCACCTCGGGCTGGTAGTCGCGCCCCGTGCCCAGCCGCAGCTGTTCCAGCGCGGTCAGAGCTCCCCCCGCTCCTGCTCCGCTTCCCCCCGCCAGGTCGTCGTATGCGTTCACGGCACGGACGATCCTGGCGGCGAGCGGCTGCTCACGGTACGGGTCGGCCTGCTGCTCCACGACGGCGGCGACGGCCGCCGGGACCCCGGTCTGCCGGACCACCGCGCCGCCGAGCAGGGCGATCCGGCGCTGCTCGGCGGCCGGCAGCGAGGAGGTGGCGCCCTCGGGCACGGGGTCGACGAGGGACAGCTGTCCGATGTCGTGCATCAGCGCCGCGTGCTCCAGCAGGGTCAGCTCGGGCCCGGACAGGCCCATCTCGCGCCCGACGGCCGTGCTGAGCGCCGCGACCCGGTGGGCGTGGCCGGGCCGGGTGTAGCCGGCGACCTCGGTGGCGCGGGCGAGTGAGGCGATCGTCTGCCCGTAGGTGGCCCGCACGGCCACGTACCGCCGGAGCGACAGCTGGGTCAGCAGCAGCGGCACGCAGAACACCGGCAGCGCCCACAGCCCGGCTACGGCCACGGCGAGGGCCATGACCGCACCGGTCGCGCAGACCGCGGAGCCGATCCCCAGCAGCGCCCGCAGTTCGTCGCGGAGCAGCGGCCCGAAGGGATGGCCGGTGTGGGCGCGCAGCAGGACGGCGGCCAGCACGGCGTCGCACAGCGCGGTCAGCACGAGCAGCACCAGCAGGAAGAGGGCGTAACCGGGTCCGTGGCCGAGCTGTAGCTCCAACTCACCGGACCCGTAGAGCGGTTGGAAGCACACGGCGGCGAACCCGACGGTCAGCACCCGTCGCGCCACATGGTCGAGCGCCGGTCCCCGGCCCCGGGCGACCTGCGGCACGGCTCCCACGAGCGCCCCGGCGACGACGACGGCCACGACCTGGAAGGCCCCGTGCCCGGTCGGCTCCCCCGCGCTGTCGCCGAGCAGGGCGTACGCCAGCGCGCCCGCGGCGCCCAGCGGCGCGGGCTCCCTGCCGCCCGCCCCGGTGAGCAGGGGGGACTCCCCCGGTCTCGGCACGGCCCCCCACCGGGCGAGCTCCCCGACGGCGATGAACAGGCCGAAGGCGAGGGCGTTCCCGGGCTGCGCCACACCGTGGGTCACCACCCACACGAGTGCGGCCGCGGTCACGGCGGCGGCGGCCCCGTGGACGGCAGTGACGACCACGGAGGGCCGGCGCGCCCGGGGGCCGTGCGACGCCGCGGACGCGGGCCGCTCACCCTGTCCGTAACTGATGCGAAGCCCCTGTCCCTGTCCCCGGCGCCTCGGGGGTGCGTGGCGGCCCCAGGGGCGCCGCCGTCTCGTCCGAGGTCACCGATGTCTGCCAGCCGTGCCGTTCCAGGGCGCGCACCAGGGCGCGCACCATCAGGGGGTCGAACTGCGCGCCCGCGCACCGCTCCAGCTCCGCGAGGGCGACCGGCACCGGCCGCGCACGCCGGTAGGAGCGGGTGGACGTCATCGCGTCGAACGCGTCCGCCACCGCCACCACCCGCGCGAACTCGGGGATCTGGGTGCCGACCAGCCCGTACGGGTAGCCGCTGCCGTCCATGCGTTCGTGATGGTGCAGGATCGCGCCCCGCGCCTCCCCGAGGAAGCCGATGCCGCGCACCATCTCGTGCCCGTACTCGGGATGCAGCTCGATCACCCGCCGCTCCTCGGGCGTCAGCGGCCCGTCCTTGCGCAGCACCCTCGTCGGCACGCCGAGCTTGCCCACGTCGTGCAGGATGCCGGCGAACCGGACGACCTCGAGACGCTCCTCCGCCATGCCCAGCTCGCGGGCGATCAGCGCGGAGGCCCGGCCGACGCGCTCGCTGTGCCCGCGCGTGTACCGGTCCTTGATGTCGACGGCCTGCACCAGCGCGCGGATCGTCGCCTGATGGGCGGCCCGCTCGCGGTGGTACTGGGCGAAGATCCAGCAGGAGATGTACATCGGCAGCAGCACCAGCAGCGCGGACAGCGGCCCGTACGGACTCCCCCACAGCACCGCCATCATCAGCCCGGCCAGGCCGTGCACGCAGTACGGCGCCGGAGAGGCGGAGAACCCGCGCCGCACCGTGCGCAGCGTGCCCCGCGGGCGGGGCACCGGCTCCGCGGTGGCGCGGATGCCGCCGTCGAGGACGGTCAGCAGCAGACAGAAGGCGAGCGCCCCGCCGAGCGCCGGCACCAGTGCGTACGGGAAGTCCGGTGCGCCGGGCGTCCGTTCACCGCCGAGCAGCAGATACGCGTGGGCGGCCGCCCAGGTCCCGAGGGCCAGCCGGGCCGCGCGCCAGACCCGCCGGGCGCCGGCCGGCGGGCGGTCCACCCGGCCGAGCAGCGCGCCGGGCACCGGCACCAGCGCGGCGGCGGCGGGCGGCAGCAGGAACGCGGCGGCCAGCAGCACCGGAAAGAAGGTGCCCGCCCCCACCGGGGCCGGGTCGTCGCGGCCGCGGTCCGGGGCCGCGCGCCGAGCGAGCGCGGGAAGTTCGCATCCGGCGTACAGGACCGCGAGCAGCAGGACGCTCGCCCAGGGCACGGCGGCGTCCGCGGCGACCGGAAGGAGGGGCGGGACGGCGGCGACAGGGGTGGCTGCGGCGGCGGCGCACAGGACGGCGGCGGCGATGTAGCCGCGTGCCGCCGCAGGTATGGCCGTCACTTCTCGCACCCCCTTCGCAACCCGCCCGAAGCAGCGCCACGCTAGCGAGTGGGAAGGTGGGAGGGGCGCGTACGGCGCGCATTCGCACGTACGGGTGAACCGCGGGCCGAACACCGGTCCATCGCCGGCCCAACGCGAAGGGTGCGCCGCGTTGTCGCGGCGCACCCCTGATGCGCGTACCGGTGTGGCCGGGCCCTACTCCTGGGCCGTCGCCACGTCCTTGTCGGGCACGGTCTGACCCGAACGGATCAGATCGATACGGCCCATGACCTTGGCCCGCAGGTCGCTGGGCACGTCGTCCTGCCCGCAGCACCGCTTGACCAGCTTCTTCACCGCCTGCTCGAGGCCGTACTTCTCCAGGCAGGGGGAGCACTCCTCGAAGTGCACCTCGAACTTGGTGCAGTCGCTGTCGGGCATCTCGTGGTCGAGGAACTCGTAGAGATGGTCCAAGACCTCTGAGCAGTCCGTCTCGTGCGGCTCTCCGCAGCTCATGAGCCCGAGCCTTTCGCGTCGTTCGACTCCCCCGCACCGGCCGGGACGAGCCCGCGCTCGCGGGCGTAGTCCTCCAACATGCCGCGCAGCTGGCGGCGGCCGCGGTGCAGACGGGACATCACCGTACCGATGGGTGTTCCCATGATGTCCGCGATCTCCTTGTACGCAAAGCCCTCTACATCGGCGAGGTAGACGGCAATCCGGAATTCCTCCGGGATCGCCTGCAGGGCCTGCTTGACGTCCGAGTCAGGCAGATGGTCGAGGGCCTGGGACTCCGCGGAGCGCAGCCCCGTCGACATGTGCGACTCGGCGCGCGCGAGCTGCCAGTCCTCGATCTCCTCCGCCGCACTGCGCTGGGGCTCGCGCTGCTTCTTGCGGTAGGAGTTGATGAAGGTGTTCGTGAGAATCCGGTACATCCACGCCTTGAGGTTGGTGCCCTCGCGGAACTGGTGGAACGATCCGTACGCCTTCGCGTACGTCTCCTGCACAAGATCCTCGGCATCGGCGGGATTGCGCGTCATGCGCAGCGCTGCCGAGTACATCTGGTCCAGGTAGCCCAGCGCGTCCCGCTCGAAGCGGGCGTTGCGCTCGACAGCCGTCTCCTCGGACTTCTGCGCCTGACCGTCATCGGTCCCTGCGTCGGTCCCAGTGACCGGACCCACCTCCTCCAACGCTGTGACGGGACCGAATTCGGACCCGCTGGAATCGGAGAATAGTCGACCATGCTGCGCCGGGCCCTGCCGATTACCGTCGTCCACCGCAGAAACCGGCCGGTTCTTGCCCTGCGACAGCACCGTCCAGTCCAGCCCGTCGGTGCGGTCGGCTGTCGGGCAGAAGGTCGTACCCATGCGGCGGACTCCCTACTCCAAGCTCTGTACTGACATCCGCCACAACAGCAGGGCCCCGCGTCTCATTCCCGGAACGCGGCGATCCACCGGGTCACCGCGTCCGTGATGGTGACGAGCGTCTCCTTCTCACTGACCCCGGCGCGCTTCGGCACCGCGAACCCGTGGTCCCCGTACGCCACTTCCACCAGCTCGTAGTCCCCGGCGGGGAACTCCGCCGGCTTGCCGAACGGGTCGTTGCCGCCCTGCACGACGAGCGTCGGCACGCCGGCGCCGAGGAGTTCGGCGGCGCGGGACTTCTCGGGCCGGCCGGGCGGGTGCAGCGGAAAGCTCAGCGCGAGCACCCCGGCCGCACCGAGTTCGGCCGCGGTCCGGCAGGCCACCCGCGCACCGGCGCTGCGGCCACCGGCCACGACGGGCAGGCCCTCCTTGGTCAGCGCCGGCCAGAGTCCGCGCCAGGCGGCGTCCAGGGTCCGGGGCGCGGGGGCGACCTTCTTCCCCGCGACGCGCCAGGGCTGCTCCACGAGGGCGACGCTGACGCCGTGCGCGGGCAGCGCCCGCGCGACCGCCTGCAGATCCCGCGCCTCGACGCCCCCGCCGGCCCCGTGCCCGAGCGCCACCACGAGACGGGCTCGCGCGGCGCGGAACCAGGTGACGCGGGCGTCGCCGGCGTCGAGGGCGACGATCTCTTTCCGCTCCATGGGGGCGTTTTCCCCACCCCGCCCCTTCCCGTAACCGGGGCAGGCCCCGGACCCCGGTACCACGCTCCGCGCGGTGGCCTGCATCGCCGGCCGGGCTGGGGCAGCCTCGCCGGCGTTTGAGGCGCGGGTCCGGGCAGAGCCCGGTTGAGGGAAGGTGGGGGTCCCCCCCCGGCCGCCAGGCCGCAGGGGGAGGGTGAGGGACAAGCCCCGCGCAGCGGCCACCCCGCCCGTCAGAACAGCGTCGCCTCTTCCGGCCCCGCCAGTTCCTCCAGCAGCTCCGGCCCGTTGTTCCGCACGTTGCTCACCGCCGTCGGCACCGCGTACGCCCGCATCAGCCCACCCGGCGGCGGCTCCAGCAGCGACCGCAGCTCGTCCGGGTCGGTCCGGGACGGGTCCAGCCAGGCGTCCCAGCGGTCCGGCGTCAGCATCAGCGGCATCCGGGGGTGGATGTCCGCCAGCGAATGGGGCCCCTGCGCGGGGGCGACGCCCAGCGGCCCGCTCTCCGCCTCCGTCGTGATCACGGAGCACGTCACCCACCACGCCTGCGGATGGTCGTCCGGCAGCGTGCGGTCGCGCCAGAACTCGTACAGCCCCGCCATCGCGAACACGGACCCGTCCGCGGGCGACACGAAGTACGGCTGCTTCCGCGGCCGCTTCTTCTTGCCCTCGACCTCGAGCTCCCGCTCGCCCGCGCCGGTCACCCACTCGTAATAGCCGTCGGCGGGCAGGATGCAGCGCCGGGTGAGGAAGGACCGGCGGAAGGCCGGCTTCTCGTGCACCGTCTCCGCCCGCGCGTTGATCATCCGTGCCGCGCCCTCCGGGGTCTTCGCCCACGACGGCACCAGCCCCCACTTCAGCGTGCGCAGCTGGCGAACCGGGGAGCTGTCGGCGGCGTCTTTGACAGGACGCTCGAGAACCGCGTGCACCTCCTTCGTGGGCGCCACGTTCCAGTCGGGTGCCAGGGTCTCCTCCGGCTCCCATTTCTCGACCTCGAAGATGTCCACGAGATCCTCGGGTCCACGACTCGCTGCATACCGTCCGCACATAAGTGCCACACTGCCACTTCCGTACGCCGTCCGAGGGAGCCACCCGCGAAATGGTCATCACACATACCGGCGCGGCGAGCGCGCCGCTCACCGATCTGTGGGATCGCGTCTTCGGCACCCAGACCGCTCCCGAGCCGTGGCTCGTCGCCGTCACCGGCCTCGTGTCGCTGGCCGCCGTCATGCCGAACGTCCTCTGGCGGCTGACGCGCAACGCCGTGACGATCGCCCACGAGGGCGGCCACGGGATCGTCGCCCTGGTCACGGGCCGGCAGCTGCAGGGCATCCGGCTCCACTCGGACACCAGCGGTCTGACCGTCAGCCGGGGCAGACCGACCGGCATCGGCATGATCCTCACCGCCTCCGCGGGCTACACCGCCGCGCCGCTGCTCGGCCTGGGCGGCGCCTGGCTGCTGGCCGCGCACCACATCACGCTGCTGCTGTGGCTGGCGACGGCGCTGCTGCTGGCGCTGCTGGTCATGGTCCGCAACGCGTACGGGGTGCTGACGGTGACGGTCACCGGCGCGGCGTTCCTGCTGGTCTCCTGGCTGACGGGACCAGACGTCCAAGCCGTCTTCGCGTACACGGCCGTGTGGTTCATGCTGCTGGGCGGCGTACGGCCGGTGTTCGAGCTGCAGTCCAAGCGGCGGCACGGCGGTGCTCCCGACTCGGACGCCGACCAGCTCGCCCGCCTCACCCATGTGCCACCGGCGATCTGGCTGTTCTTCTTCCACGCGGTGTCGCTCTGCTCGCTGATCGGCGGCGGTCGCTGGCTGCTGGGGCTCTGAGCCGGGCGCCCGCCCCGTACCACCGTCGCGGGCGGCCCCGTCTCACCATGTTTCGATCAAGATCTGGGCCCCCGCAGAGCCACTAAAGTGTTGGCCATGACCGAAAGCGCCGTGCATCCCGCCCTCTGGCCCGCCCCCCTCGCGACCGGAGCCGTCGAAGCGACGGTCACCGTGCCCGGTTCGAAATCCGTGACGAACCGCGCACTGGTCCTGGCGGCACTCGCCTCCGAGCCCGGCTGGCTGCGCCGCCCGCTGCGCTCGCGCGACACCCTGCTGATGTCCGCGGCGCTCCAGGCGATGGGCGTGGGCATCGAGGAGACCGTCTCCTCCAGCACCGAGGGCGGCGGCCCGGCCGACGAGGCCGCCGGCGCGGGCGAGGCCTGGCGTGTCATCCCGTCCGGCCTGCACGGCCCGGCGACCGTCGACGTGGGCAACGCGGGCACCGTGATGCGCTTCCTGCCCCCGGTCGCCGCCCTCGCCGACGGCCCGATCCGCTTCGACGGCGATCCGCGTTCGTACGAACGGCCGCTGAACGGCGTCATCGACGCGCTGCGCACCCTCGGCGCCCGGATCGACGACGACGGCCGCGGCGCGCTTCCGCTGACCGTGCACGGCGGCGGCGCCCTGGAGGGCGGCCCGGTGCGGATCGACGCCTCGTCGTCGTCGCAGTTCGTCTCCGCGCTGCTGCTGTCCGCCCCGCGTTTCAACCAGGGGGTCGAGGTGCGGCACGTCGGCGGCCGGCTGCCGTCCATGCCCCACATCCGGATGACGGTCGACATGCTGCGCGCCGTGGGTGCGCAGGTCGACGAGCCGGAGACCGGCGGCGAGCCCGACGTCTGGCGGGTCTCGCACAGCGCGCTGCTCGGCCGCGACCTGACCATCGAGCCCGACCTGTCGAACGCCCAGCCGTTCCTGGCGGCGGCGCTGGTCACCGGCGGCCGGGTGACGATCCCCGACTGGCCCGAGCGGACCACTCAGCCCGGTGACGCGCTGCGCGAGATCTTCACCGAGATGGGCGGTTCCTGCGAGCTGACGACGACGCCGAACGGCACGGCGCTGGTCTTCACCGGCAGCGGACGCATCCACGGCATCGACGTCGACCTCGGCGAGGTCGGTGAGCTGACCCCCGGCATCGCGGCCGTCGCGGCGCTCGCCGACTCCCCGTCGACACTGCGCGGCGTGGCGCATCTGCGGCTGCACGAGACGGACCGGCTGGCGGCCCTCACCAAGGAGATCAACGAGCTCGGCGGCGACGTCACCGAGACGGAGGACGGCCTCCACATCCGCCCGCGCCCGCTGCACGGCGGCGTCTTCCGCACCTACGACGACCACCGGATGGCCACGGCGGGTTCGATCATCGGTCTCGCGGTCAAGGACGTGCAGATCGAGAACGTGGCGACGACGGCCAAGACACTGCCCGACTTCCCGCAGATGTGGGCCGAAATGCTCGGGGTCTGACGTCATGCGGCGTTACGGCAAGAACACCGACGAGGACGACATCCGCTCGCGCCCGAACCGCAAGGGCAACCGGCCGCGCACCAACATCCGTCCCAAGCACGAGGACGCCCTGGAGGGCACGGTCCTCACCGTCGACCGCGGCAGGCTGACCTGCCTCGTCGGGGACCGGATCGTGATGGCGATGAAGGCCCGAGAGCTGGGCCGCAAGGCGGCCGTCGTCGGTGACCGGGTCGGCATCGTCGGCGACCTCTCCGGTGAAAAGGACACCCTCGCGAGGATCGTCCGCATCGCGCCGAGGACGTCCGTGCTGCGCCGTACGGCCGACGACGACGATCCGTTCGAGCGGGTCGTGGTCGCCAACGCCGACCAGCTCGCCATCGTCACCGCGCTCGCCGATCCCGAGCCGCGCCCGCGGCTGATCGACCGCTGCCTGGTCGCCGCGTACGACGGCGGGCTGGAACCGCTTCTGGTGCTGACCAAGTCGGACCTCGCCTCGCCGGACGAGCTGCTGGACATGTACGGGGCGCTCGGCGTCCCCCATGTGGTCACCACCCGCGAGGAGTTCGTCGACGGTCTGGCCGCGGACCGGGTCCGGGAGTATCTGGTCGGCCGTACGACCGCCTTCGTCGGGCACTCCGGCGTCGGAAAGACGACTCTGGTCAACGCCCTGGTGCCGAAGGAGAGGCGGCGCACCACCGGCGTCGTCAACGCGGTGACGGGGCGCGGCCGGCACACCACCACCTCGGCCCTCGCCCTGCCGCTCGCGGACGAGAAGGGCGGCTGGGTGATCGACACGCCCGGCCTGCGTTCCTTCGGACTGCACCATGTCGACCCGTCCCGGGTCATCAACGCGTTCCCGGACCTGGTGCCGGGCACGGAGGGCTGCCCGCGGGCCTGCAGTCACGACGAGCCGGACTGCGCGCTGGACGCGTGGGTGGCAGAGGGCCACGCCGATCCCGCGCGGCTCTATTCGCTGCGGCGGCTGCTCGCCACCCGCGAGCGACGCGAAGGTGACTGAGGCATCCGCGTTTGACGCCCATGACTCCTGGTAAGTGCATAATCGCACCAAGTCGGACCAGTTCCCGACCAGGCAGTTCGTCGGCACTACGCGGGAGGCCCAGAACCAATGGCGTGGCTGCTGGTGGTGGTTGCGGGACTTCTCGAAACGGGCTTCGCCGTCTGTCTCAAACTGTCGCACGGCTTCACCCGGCTGTGGCCGACGGTCGCCTTCGCCGCGTTCGCGCTGGGCAGTTTCGGGCTGCTGACCCTGTCGCTGAAGAAGCTCGACGTGGGCCCGGCGTACGCCGTGTGGACGGGGATCGGCGCCGCCGGCACCGCCATCTACGGAATGGTCTTCCTCGACGACCTGGTCTCCGTCCTGAAGATCGTCTCGATCACGCTGGTGATCGTCGGCGTCATCGGTCTCCAGCTCTCGGGCTCCTCGCAGTGACGTCCTCGCCCACCGCCGCCCGCACGAGTTGGGCGACGCTGCCGCCGGCGGGCGCGACGACATAGGAGAGTGCGAGCCGCACGGCGAGCTCGCAGCGCTGCGGAAGGTCGGCCGTCTCCTCGGCCTGCTCTTCCGTCCCACCGGGGCGCGCAGCGGCTTCCGTCGCGTGCGGGCGCCCGGCTGCGCCTCCCGGCCATCCGTGCCCGGTCTTGTGCCGCCGGCCGCGCCGAGCAGTCAGCGAGCGCTCGCGCACGGCGGCGACGAGGTCGGCCGGCACGGGCAGTTTCGCCTCGGCGCGGCGCTGCGCCGGCACTCTGGCGGACACGGCCTCGCCCCCGGCCGGTCCCGGTGCGGGCAGCCGGTCTCCCCAGCAACCGGTGAGCAGGGCCCGCAACAGCGGTCGCGTCCGCGCCTCGACGACGGTCCATTCGGCGACGGACACGAGCCGGTCGGCCGCTCCCGCGCTCTGCCCCATCAGCCGTTCCACGCCGCGCAGATACGCGTCGGCCTCGCGGCGGACGAGGGCGCGGCCCAGGCCCTCCTTGCTGCCGAACTCGTTGTAGAGCGTCTGGCGCGAGACGCCCGCGGCGGCTGCGACGTCGACCATCCGCACCCCCGACCAGGGCAGGTCGCCGAGGGCCGCGAGAGCGGCGTTCAGCAGTGACTCCCGCGCTGCAGGCATGCAGGTCGCCTCCCCGGCCGAGCAACTCCGGTCACAGAGTTGACGCGCCTCGTGCCCCTGTCAATAGACCCGGCGGGCCCTCCGGAGGGGCCCCGGCGGCCGCCCGGGAGGGAGCGGGCCTGCACCGATAGAGTGGCGACATGCCCGACTACCACGATGATCTGCGCCTCGCCCACGTCCTCGCGGACGCCGCCGACGCCACCACCATGGAGCGGTTCAAGGCTCTGGACCTCAAGGTCGAGACGAAGCCCGACATGACTCCGGTGAGCGAGGCCGACAAGGCGGCGGAGGAGCTGATCCGCGGGCATCTGCAACGGGCACGGCCGCGCGACGCGATCCTCGGCGAGGAGTACGGCATCGAGGGCACCGGTCCCCGCCGCTGGGTGGTCGACCCCATCGACGGCACCAAGAACTATGTGCGCGGCGTGCCGGTGTGGGCGACGCTGATCTCGCTGATGGAGGCGGGCGAGGGCGGCTACCAGCCGGTGGTGGGCGTGGTCTCCGCCCCGGCGCTCGGCCGGCGCTGGTGGGCGGCGAAGGGCGCGGGCGCGTTCACGGGCCGCAGCCTCACCTCCGCGAGCCGACTGCGGGTCTCGAAGGTGGAGCGCATCCGGGACGCCTCGTTCGCCTACTCGTCGCTGACGGGCTGGGAGGCCCAGGGCCGGCTGGACGGCTTCATGGATCTGACGCGGGCGGTCTGGCGCACCCGGGGATACGGCGACTTCTGGCCGTACATGATGGTCGCGGAAGGCTCGGTGGACATCTGCGCCGAACCGGAGCTGTCCCTGTGGGACATGGCGGCTCCGGCGATCGTGGTCAAGGAGGCGGGCGGCTCGTTCACCGGCCTCGACGGACAGGACGGACCGCACAGCGGCAATGCCGCGGCTTCGAACGGACTCCTCCACCACGAGTTGCTGGGCTATCTCAACCAGCGGTACTGAGCAACCTCGACGGCTGCGGTCACCAGGGCTCCGGCCTCCACGGCTCCGTCCCTCCATGACTGCGGCTACGGCGGCTCCGCCGCGTCCGCCCCGCCGAGGGCGCACGCCGGAGCTTTCTGCGGCAGGCGACGGATCGACGAGTCCGCGCACGCCCTCTTGCTGCCCTGTCGCAGGACTGCGACTCTGAGAGTCCCCCCACTTGTGAACTTGTGAATCGGTTCTCGAACGGCCGATCACCAAGGAGGTGGCTCCATTCATGCTCGTCCGTGACGCCATGAGCACCGTGGTCCTCACCATCGGACCCGCACACACACTCCGCCAGGCGGCCCGTCTGATGGCCGCGCGCCGCGTGGGCGCGGCCGTCGTCCTCGACTCCGACGCGAGCCTCGGCATCCTCACCGAACGGGACATCCTGAACTCGGTGGGCCTGGGACAGGACCCCGACCTGGAGACCGCCGGCACCCACACCACCACCGACGTCGTCTTCGCCGCGGCTTCCTGGACCCTGGACGAGGCGGCGGGGGCCATGGCGCACGGCGGCTTCCGCCATCTGATCGTGATGGACGACGGCGGACCGGTCGGCGTCGTCTCCGTCCGCGACATCATCCGCTGCTGGGTGCCGGCCAGGCATCAGGTGACGACGGTCGCCTGACCTCCGGGGCACACGGCCGCACGAACTCCCGGGCGCACGGCGGCTTTCGGACAGGCGGAAGGGGCCGGCCCCCCTGGACAGAGATCCGGCCCCTTCTTCTACGGCAGGCGGTACCCGGTCAGCCGCGAAGGGCCTGGACCGCGGCCTCGAGCCGCTTGCCGAAGTCACCGTCGGCCCGACGGAAGTTGCTGATCGCGCGCTCGGCGATGTCGTCGCGGGTGACGCCGGAGAGGGCGCCCGCGAGGTTGTCGACGAGGCGCTGCTTCTCGTCCTCCGACATCAGGCGGTAGAGGTTGCCCGCCTGGACGAAGTCGTCGTCCTCGGCATGGCGCGGCGTGGACTGCTCGCCGGTCTCGCCGGTGACGGCGAGCGGCTGCCACAGCGCACGGTCCGTCTGGTGCGGGCCGCCGAAGCTGTTCGGCTCGTAGTTCTTCGCGCCCTTGTGGCGGCCGTCGTAGAGGAAGCCGTCACGGGAGTTGGTGCGCGCCTCGGTGGCGTGCGGCCGGTTCACCGGCAGGTGGTCGGCGTTGATGCCGACGCGGTAGCGGTGGGCGTCGCCGTAGGCGAAGAGGCGGCCCTGCAGCATCTTGTCCGGGGACGGGCCGATGCCGGGCACGAAGTGGGCCGGGCTGAAGACGGACTGCTCGACCTCGGCGAAGATGTTCTCCGGGTTCCGGTTCAGCTCCAGCTTGCCGAACTCGATGACCGGGTAGTCCGCGTGCGGCCACACCTTGGTCAGGTCGAACGGGTTGAAGCGGTAGTTCGCCGCCTCCGCGACCGGCATGATCTGCACACCGACGGTCCACGACGGGAAGTCGCCGCGCTCGATGGCCTCGCGCAGGTCGCGCTGGTGCGAGTCGGGGTCCTTGCCGGCCAGTTCCTCGGCCTCCGCGGCGGTGAGGTTCTTGATGCCCTGGTCGGTCTTGAAGTGGTACTTGACCCAGAAGGCCTCGCCGGCCTCGTTGTTCCACTGGTACGTGTGGGAGCCGAAGCCGTCCATGTGGCGGTAGGAGGCCGGTATGCCCCGGTCGCCGAACAGCCAGGTCACCTGGTGGGTCGACTCCGGACTCAGCCCCCAGAAGTCGAAGACGTTGTCCGCCTCCTGCGACCCGGTGTACGGGTCGCGCTTCTGGGTGTGGATGAAGTCGGGGAACTTGATGGCGTCCCGGATGAAGAACACCGGGGTGTTGTTGCCGACGAGGTCGTAGTTGCCCTCTTCGGTGTAGAACTTCAGCGCGAAGCCGCGGGGGTCACGGACCGCGTCGGCCGCACCGAGGTTGCCTGCGACGGTAGAGAAGCGCAGGAACGTCTCGGTCTGCTTGCCGACCTCGGAGAGGAACTTGGCGCGGGTGTACGCGGTCACGTCGGCCGTCACCGTGAAGGTGCCGTAGGCCCCGGCGCCGCGTGCGTGGACGACACGCTCCGGGATGCGCTCGCGGTTGAAGTGCGCGAGCTTCTCGAGCAGGAGCTGGTCCTGGACGAGCACCGGCCCGCCGACGCCCGCGGTCTCGCTGTTCTGATTGTCGGCGACCGGAGCCCCGGCCTCCGTGGTGAGCGGTCCCTGCGTCACGTGCGCCTCCTGCGTCATGTACTGCCCAGTCATGTCTCGGCACTTCCCTGCCCTTGGCCAGTGCCGGTCTCGATCCTACAATGGACATTGTCTAAGTCAAGCGAGCATCCAAAGTCACACCCGTTCGGGACTGCGTCCCTCCCACTGTTAGGCTGGCCCTATGAGTGACCTTCTGGATCGACTTCGCGGACGCGGCTGGCGGATGACCGCACAGCGGCGTGTCGTGGCCGAGGTCCTCGACGGCGACCATGTCCATATGACCGCCGACGAGGTGCACGCCCGTGCGGTGGAGCGGCTGCCGGAGATCTCCCGGGCGACCGTCTACAACACCCTGGGCGAGCTGGTGAACCTCGGGGAGGTCCTCGAGGTGTCGACCGACCGCCGCGCCAAGCGGTACGACCCGAACGCGCACCGCCCGCACCAGCACCTGGTCTGCGCCCGCTGCGGCGCCGTCCGCGACGTGCACCCGGTGGGCGATCCGCTCGCCGACCTGCCGGACACGGAGCGCTTCGGCTTCACGATCTCCGACGTCGAAGTGACCTACCGCGGCACCTGCCCGAACTGCGCCGCCGGCTAGCGCACCCGTACGACGAAGCAGGCCCCCGGACGCTCGAGTGTCCGGGGGCCTGCTTCGTGATGCGCGCCGATGGGTCCACACACGCCGAAGGCCCGGATCCTATAAGAATCCGGGCCTTCTATCAGTAGCGGGGACAGGATTTGAACCTGCGACCTCTGGGTTATGAGCCCAGCGAGCTACCGAGCTGCTCCACCCCGCGGCGATGAACACAACATTACGTCACGCCGCCGACCAGCGCAAATCACTATGCGGTGAGCTCCTGGAGCAGTGCCTCGCGCAGCCGGGCGGCCCGCTCGGCCACCTCCGCGGGACCGAGTTCGACGGCCCTCGCGCACCACCGCTGCCCCTCGGCCAGTTCGCCCCTGCGGGCCGCGAGCAGCGCGAGACGCAGCGCCGCCCGGCCGTGCCCCGCCCGTGCGGCACGGGTCCACCACAGCGACGCCTCGCGCTCACTGCCCTCGCGGGCGAGCAGCAACCCCAGATTGAACGCACCGCTGCGGCTGCCCGTCTCGGCTGCCTCCCGGTACCAGCGGGCGGCCTCTGCCATGTCGCCGCGCGCGGCGGCCAGCATGCCGACCCGCACCTGGGCCCGGCGGTGCCCCTGCTCGGCGGCCCGCTCGTACCACTCCTCGCACTCGTCCTTCGCCGCCACCGGCTCCCCGAGCGCCGGAGGTCCGGGCGGCGGACGGCGGGAGTCCAGCACGGTGGCGAGCCGGAACGCCGCCTCCGCGCTGCCGCCGCCCGCGGCGCAGCGCAGATGGCGCTCGGCGCTCTGCTCGTCGCCGTCGCGCAGCAGGGCGATGCCGACCTGGAGCGCCGCCTCCGTGTGCCCGGCCGCGGCGGCCCGCTCGTACCAGGCCAGGGCCGTACGGTCGTCGTCCCGGCCGGCGTGCAGGATGCCCAGATTGAAGGCCGCGTCGACGCTTCCGGCCTCGGCCGCCTTGGAGAACCACGGCTCGGCGCCCACGGCGTCGCCGGCCTGCAGCAGCAGAACGGCCAGCGCGTTGGCGGCCTCGCGGTGTCCGGCGTAGGCGGCCCGGCGGTACCACTGCTCGGCCTGGGCCGTACGGTCCTGGGCGGCGCAGAGCAGCCCGAGGTTGTACGCGCCGTTGACGTCGCCCGCGTCCATGGCGGCGCGGTACCAGCGCTCCGCCGTCTGCTGCTCGCCGCGTGCGGCGTGCAGCGCGCCGAGGGCGTTGGCCGCGTTGCCGTCGCCCTCCTGTGCGGCGCGCAGCCACCACACGGCGGCGCTCTCCTCGTCACCCGCGTCGCGCAGCAGGAAACCGAGCGCGCAGGCGGCACGCGCCTCGCCGTCCTTGGCGGCGGTGAGGTACCAGCGGCCCGCCTCCTTGAGCTCGCCGCGCTTCTCGAGGATCGCCCCCAGGTGCAGGGCGGCCCGCCGGTGACCGCGCGCGGCGGACTGCCGGTACCACTGGGCGGCCTCGTCGAGCAGGGCGCGGCCGGGCCCGCCGTCCGTGCCGGTTCCCTGCTCGCCGGCCCCGCCCGTACGGGCCCTGCGTCCCGCTCTGCCCGTGCCGCCTCCGGTACCGGCGGCCTCGTCGCCGCCGGGGGCCCGGTTCGCGTCCTCCGCGTCCGCGAGCGCGCGCAGCGCGGCGTCCGTCTGCCAGAGCCCGCCCGGCCTCGCGGAGTCGCCCTGACGGGCGGCGGCCGGGGCGGTGCGTGCGCCGGGCTCGCCGGCCCGGGCAGGGGCGGCGGGGCGTCGCTCGGGGGCAGCGGTGGTCCGGGCGCCGGAGGCGGGGCGGACCAGCCGGTCCAGCCCGTCGCTCTTGCGGCACTCCTCCAGCGCACGGCGCTCCAGGGCGCGGGCGAGCCGGTACGCCGCCTCGCGGTGGCCCTGTTCGGCGGCCATGCGCAGCCAGCGCTCGGCGTCCTTGTCGCTGCGGTGCTCCAGCAGGTCGGCGAGGGCGTAGGCGCCCAGAGCGTGGCCCTGCTCCGCCGACTGGCGCAGCCAGTACTCGGCGGCGGGCTCGTCGCCGCGCTCGCGGAAGTGACGCCCCAGGGCGTGCGCGGCGGCCGCGGAACCGGCCACGGCGGCGATCCGCCACCAGCCGGCCGCCTCCTCCGCGTAACCGCGCTGGTGGAGCAGCACGCCGAGATTGTTGGCCGCGGCACGGTCACCGTCCGCGGTCGCGCCCCGCAGATACGGCTCCGCGGCGTCCAGGTCCCCGCGGCGCAGCAGCAGCGCGCCGAGGACGCTCATGGCCGCCGTGTCCCCGGCGTCGGCGGCGCTCCGGTGACGCGCCTCCGCGCCGGCGGTCTCCAGCGCGTCGGTGTTGTCGTCGTCGGTCTGGTCATTGCTGTGACGGTCGGCGCCGACCACCGCGTCGATCGCGTCCGCCACGTCCCCGGCATGCGGCTGCACAAACCGCCCTGTCTCCAACAGAGTTGCCCTGTCCCCCATAAATTCCATCGTCGCACCACCTGCAACCCGCGTACACCTGGTATACCGCAGCCAGTGAGGTCACTTCAGCGTTTTGTCGACATGCCCACAGAGAGATAAGTCAAACACGAACGGCCCCAACTCACGGCCCGCGGCACGCACTTCGGGACGGGAAAGAAGGGGGCAACACGAAGAGGGCCCGGATCCTGGAAGGATCCGGGCCCTCTTCTTCAGTAGCGGGGACAGGATTTGAACCTGCGACCTCTGGGTTATGAGCCCAGCGAGCTACCGAGCTGCTCCACCCCGCGTCGTTGTGTTGCAACCGTACCACGACGCGGGATGGTGCCTGGTCACTCGCCTGGCGGAGCCCCTCCGTCCGGCTCGGCGTCAGGTTTCGCGCCAGGCTTGGCATCCGGCTTGGCGTCGGACTCGGCGCCCGGCGCGGACTCCGGCGGGGCCTTCTGCGCGTCGGCGGCGCGCTTCAGCGCGGCCTCCAGGTCGGCCTGCGCCTTGCCGTAGGCGGCCCAGTCCGTCGGCTCCTTCTCGAGGGCGGCCCTGGCGTCGTCGTACGCCTTCTGGGCGTCCGCGATGGCCTTCTTGAGGGCGGCGTCCCCGGTGGCCGGGGGCTCGGTCGGGTCGCCCGGCGGCTCGGCCGGGTCGGTCGGCGGCGTCTCCTCGTCCGGAGCGCCCTCCTCCCCGAAGACCTGACTGAGGGCGCCGGCGAGGTCGTCGGCGAAGCCGATCTTCTGCCCGTAGACGACCGCCACCTTGCTCAGCAGCGGGAACTCGGAGCCCCGGCCCTGGGCGTAGATGGGCTCGACGTACAGGAAGCCGCTGTCGAGCGGAACGGTCAGCAGGTTGCCGTACTTGATCGTCGAGTCCGCGCCCTTGAGGTCACGGACGTACGTGGCGATCGGACCATGGCGGTTGAGCCGGCTCTGGACCTGTTCGGGGCCGTCGACGTTGTCGTCGGTCACCCGCAACAGCTCGATCTTGCCGTAGTCGTCGCTCTTGGCGTCCGCGTCGACCGCCATGAAGGCCCGGAGGTTGGGCCGTCCGCTGGGGGTGAACGTGGTCGTCAGCGAGAACTGCTGGGCCTTGTCACCCGGCAGCTTCATCGACAGGTAGTACGGCGGCACCGCGTTGCTGTCCGACTTCGTCGGGTCGTTCGGCACCTGCCAGGCGTCACTCGCGTTGTAGAACTGGTCCGCGTCGGTGACGTGGTAGAGGGCGAGCAGCTCACGCTGGACCTTGAACATGTCCTGCGGGTACCGCAGGTGATCCTGCAGCGCGTCCGGGATGTCGGCCTTGTCCTTGACCGTGCCCGGGAACGCCTTTTTCCAGGTCTTCAGCACCGGGTCGTTCTCGTCCCACTCGTACAGCGTGACGGTGCCGTCGAAGGAGTCGACGGTTGCCTTCACCGAGTTGCGGATGTAGTTGACCTGGTTCTGCTGCGCGACCACCGCGCGCTGACGGTCGGTCAGCGAGTCGGCCGTGGTGTCGCCCAGCGTCGTCCGCGAGGCGTACGGGTAGCCGTTGGTGGTGGTGTAGGCGTCGACGACCCACTGGATCCGCTTGCCGATCACGGCCGGGTACGCGTCGCCGTCGATGGTCAGCCACGGGGCGACCGCCTCGACGCGCTGCTTCGGCGTGCGGTTGTAGAGAATCTTGGAACCGTCGCCGATGGCTCCCGAGTACATGATCTGCGGCTCGCTGAAGGCGACGGCGTAGGCGGCGCGGTTGAGCGGGCCGGAGACGTCGATGCCGCCCTTGCCCTTGTAGCTCGTGGTGACCTGGCCGCCGCCGTCCTGCTCGTAGTCCAGCTCCTTCTGGGGGCCGCCCACGATCGAGTACTGCGTGGTCTTCTCGCCGTAGTAGATCCGCTGCTCGTAGTCCCCGAGCATGCCCTTGGTCGGCAGACCGGACTCGGTGAACGCCGGCGAGCCGCTGGTGCCCTCCGCGGTCGCGGTGCCCTTGGCGCTGACGGCGCCGAAGCCGTGGGTGTACGTGAAGTGGTCGTTGATCCAGTTGCGCTTGTCGACCCCGGCGAGGTTGAGCTCACGCAGACCGATGATCGTGTCCTGGCCGGCGTACCGGTCGACGTCCAGGGTGGACGGGAACTGGTAGTACTTCCGCTCCTGCTCCAGCTGCTGGAACGTCGGCGAGACGATGTTCGGGTCGTTGATGCGGTAGCTGGCGGCGGCGTCGGCGTTCTTCCGCTGCTGCGCCGGGTTCTTGACCTCGCCGCGGCCCGTGTAGTCCCCGGGCTTCACCGCGTCGATGCCGTAGGCCTTGCGTGTCGCCTCGATGTTCTTCTCGATGTACGGCGCTTCCTTGGCCTGCTCGTTCGGCTGGACCTGGAACTTCTGCACGATCGCCGGGTACAGCCCGCCGATCAGGATCGCCGACAGGACCATCAGACCGAAGCCGATCACCGGCAGCTGCCAGGTGCGGCGCCACAGCGTCGCGAAGAAGAGCAGCGCGCAGATGACGGCGATGCAGAACAGGATCGTCTTCGCCGGCAGATACGCGTTGGCGTCGACGTAGCGCAGGCCCGTCCAGTTGTCGGTCGCCTTGAAGTCGCTCGACTTCACCGCGAGGCCGTACCGGTCCAGCCAGTACGCCACGGCCTTCAGGGCGACGAACAGGCCCAGCAGCACCGACAGATGGCCGGTGGCCGCGGCGGTCGCGCGGGCGCCCGGGCTGGTGATGCGCAGCCCGCCGTACAGGTAGTGGGTCAGCGCGGCGGCGATCAGCGACAGCACGATGGCCGCGAAGCCGAAGCCGAGCATGAACCGGTACCACGGCAGGTCGAACGCGAAGAACGACACGTCCATGCCGAACTGCGGGTCCTTCTGACCGAAGGACACACCGTTCACCCACATGAGCCAGGTCCGCCACTGGCCCGTGGCGGACGCTCCGGCGATCAGCCCGACGAGTGCGGTGATCGCGAGGAGCACCCACTTCTTGTACGGGGCGATGCTCATCCGGTAACGGTCGAGGCTCTGTTGTTCCAGCGACATCGCGCTGAGCGGCGGCCGCAGCCGGTGCGCCAGCCAGATGTTCACGCCGACGGCGGTCGCCATCAGCAGACCGAAGACGGCGAACAGGCCGATCTTGGTCCAGAGAGTCGTGGTGAAGACGGACGAGTAATCGACCGAGCGGTACCAGAGCCAGTCGGTCCAGAACCCGGAGAACATGACGAACACCATGGCCAGGACGGCCAAGGCGCCCAACGTCATGAGCAGGGTGCGGACACGCCGGGACGGCCGGCCCACTCTGATCCGTGGCCCTGTCGGGCCTCCGCCGCGGTCCGGCATCTGGAAAGCCAACGTGCGCCCCTCGAAGTTCGCGGTTGTGTGGAACGGGCCCCGCGATCGTAGAGCCCACCTATGCAACTTACTGAGGCTTTACCTAGTTCCCGTCGCGGGGCAGGAAGGAGGCAGGATATTGGGCATGCCCAACGTTTCCTCTTCCGGCCCCCCGATGGCCGCGACCCCACTCACCCGCGCCGTGCTCGAGATCGACGAGTACGCGGCCGGTCTCGGCTGGGATCAGCCGGCCCGGCTGTTCGCTCTCGTCGACACCGCTCAGCTGCGCTCCCAGGAACCGGGGCTGGCCTCACAGCTCGGCCTTGACACCGCCGAGCAGGCCGCGCCGCTCACCCCCGTCGAACAGGACGAGATCCCGGCCGGCACCCCACTGGACGAATTCCTCGGCACCATCGCATGGCCCGACGCGGTCGCCGGCTGCGCCCTCACCGTGGAGCGGCTGATGCTGCCGCCCTCGGCGGAGTCCGACGTACCGGTCGGTCTCGACGACACGGCCCTCACCAAGTGGGTGGCCGAGCACCCCGACCGCCAGGAGGTCCGGATGACCGTGGCCGTCCTGCGCGACGGCAGCAGGGAGTCCGCGCTGCGACTGCGCTCCAAGGACTCCCCGAACGAGGTGCTCACCGGCGCGGGCCTTGTTCCCGGCCTGGCCGAAGCCCTGCACGCGACCTTCGAGTCGTAGACGCGACTCCCAGGGCGACGCCGCGTCCCGATGGTCGGGGCGCGGCGTCGTGGCTCGCGCGTCCTGAGCCGGCGGCTCAGGAGAGCCTGCGGCCGGCGGGTCAGCTCGCCGAACAGCTCGGCAGCGCGGCGGTGTGGCCCGCCTCGATCTTCATCAGCGACGCCCGCGCGTCCTTGATGGTGTCCACCTTCACCAGCGTCAGCCCGTCCGGGGTGTCGGAGGCCGCGGCGGCGCAGTTGGCGCTCGGCGTGAGGAAGTACTCCGCACCCGCGTTGCGCGCGCCGACGAGCTTCATCTCGATGCCGCCGATCGGTCCGACCTTGCCGGCCTCGTCGATGGTGCCCGTACCGGCGACGAAGTTGCCGCCTGTCAACTCCCCGGCCGTGAGCTTGTCGACGATGCCGAGAGCGAACATCAGACCTGCGCTCGGGCCACCGACGTCCGCCAGATTGATGTCCACCTCGAACGGGAATGTGTGGTCGGTTCCGGCCTGGATCCCGACGATCGCCCGGCCGTCGTCCTCGGCCTTGACCGTCTCGACCGTGACCTTCGCGGTGTTCGCCGGCTCCTTGCCCGCCTTCTCCGCGGCGGCGGCCTCGTCGGCGGGCACGACGGTGAAGACGACCTCCTCACCGGGCTTGTGCTTCACGACGAGCTTCGCGACGTCCTCCGGCTGCTTGACCGGCGTCCCGTCGACGGCGCGGATCACGTCTCCCGCGTGCAGCCTGTTCTGCGACGGCGAGCCCTTGACGACGGAGGAGACGACGACGCGCGCCTTGACGGGGATCTTCAGCTCCCGCAGGGCGGCGACCTTGGCGCTCTCCTGCGACTGGCTGAACTCCTCGGCGTTCTCCTGCGTCGACTCCTCCTCCGTCTTCCCGTTCGGGTAGAGGGTGTCGTGCGGCACGACGACATAGTCGTGCGCCACCCAGCCGTAGACGGCCTCCAGAAGGTTCATCTGGTAATCGGCGCCGGTGACCCGGACCGTCGTCATGTTCAGATGACCGGTCGTCGGGTAGGTCTCACGGCCGGAGATGTCGAGCACCGGCTCGCCGTCCGCGGTGCCGAGGGTGTTCACCGTGGGGCCGGGGGACATCTTCGAGTACGGCACGGTGAGGAACACGCCCGCGCAGAGCAGCGCAATGAAGATGAGCGTGGAGGCGAGCATCGTCGCGGTGCGGCGTGGCATGGAACGACAGTACGGGACATGCCTGTGGAAGCACCGTCGGGGCCGGTCCGTCCGGGGCTCTGAGCAGCGGCGCGGGACGGTCGGTCGGTTCGGTCAGTGTGTCAGGGACGCACGGCGTCGGTGCCGGAGGGGGAGGCGGCCCGCTCCATCGCGTCACGGAAACGGGCATAGCCGGCGAGCTCGGCGACATCACCGCTCGTACGGTTTCTGGACGCCCAGCCCGCCCATATCGCAGCACCGACAGCAGCGAACAGCGGAATCAGCAACCAGGCCAGAACTGCCATCGCGACCTCCCTACCCCATGAGCGAAAACACCGACTGATCAGCAGATTAGTCATCTGCCGCTTCAACGCTCACGGCAGGGGTGCGGTTACGCAAATCGGGCGGATGGGTACCGGTCGGGTTTTGGCGTCACCCCAACGGCACGGGCACCCGGCACGGCCGGATCAGCACGCGCGGACCCGCCCGCCCGTCGCCCGACCGCCACCCCTCAACGACAGCGCTACGCGCCGACCCACTCTTCTGCACCGTCCGAGAAACGCTGGTGCTTCCAGATCGGCACGTCGTGCTTGAGGTCGTCGATCAGCTTCCGGCAGGCCTCGAACGCCTCCCCCCGGTGCGGGCAGGACACGGCGACGACCACCGCGAGGTCACCGACCGCCAGGTCACCCACACGGTGGACGGCGGCCAGCGCCCGAACGGGGTACTCCGCGGCGACCTTCTCGGCGATCCGGCGCATCTCCGCCTCCGCCGTCGGGTGGCAGGAGTACCCGAGGGTGTCGACATCGGCGCCACCGTCGTGGTTGCGCACGGTGCCGACGAACAGCGCCGTGCCGCCCGCGGCGTCGTCGCCGACCGCCGTGAACACCTCGTCGAGGGACAGCGGCGTGTCCCGGATCGCCAGCAGACGGATCGGGTCCGTCGCCGCCTGCTCGCCTGGATGGTCGTACGTGCGTGCCATGACGTCCATCGTGCCGTACCGCACCGACAACGCGGAATAGCCCTTTCGACCGTTCGGGATCAATCCTCGTTGGAGCCTCCCACAAGCCCGGGCTCCGACCGGCAGCCAGACACTCTCCTCAGATCCTCCGGCGTGCCTTGCGTGCCCGGCGGACCAGGGCGGCCGTGCCGAGCAGCGCGACGGTCGCACCGGCGGCGCCGGCGGCGGTGGCGTCCTTGCGGCCGAGACGACGGCCCGCCACCGTGTGGCGGCCCTCCACCTCCTCCAGGAGCGCGGCCAGCACCTCCTCATTGGTCCACTGCGGACGCCAGCCCGCGTCGTGCAGCCTGCTGACGCTCACCACCCAGGGGTGCATCGTGTACACGAGGTCCCCGGCGGGGGAAGGCGTGAGACCGATCCGGTGGAGGCGGGCCGCGGCGCCCAGGGCCACCGCCGACGGCAGTTCCATCCGCCGGATGCCGCTGAGCTCCTCGATCTCCTCCTGCTCCAGCCAGCCGTCGCAGCCCACGGCCAGCTCGCCCTCGACCTTCTCGAGAGCGGCGTACTCCAGGGCGCTCACCAGGTCCTCGACGTGGCAGAACTGCCAGGTCGGGCGGGACCCGGCGACCACGAGCAGCCGGGGCGACTCGAAGTAGCGGGTGAGCGCGGTGTCGGTGCCGCCCACCAGGACGGCCGGTCTGAGCACCGTCACATTGAGGCCGGGGTGCGCGCGGGGCGCTCGGCGGGCCAGTCTCTCGATCTCGAGAAGGTCGCCGACGCCGGTCGCCTCGGCCGTGGCACGCAGCTCGGCGTCCTCCGAGAGCGGGATGTCGTTCTCGGGCAGCGCCCCGTAGACCATGGCCGAGGTGCACAGGACGACCCGGTGGACCCCGGCGGCGGCGGCCGCGGTCAGCACGGTCTGGGTGCCGCGGACGTTGTAGGCGGTGCGCGCGGCGGGATCGGAGTCCAGGCCGAGGTCGAGCGCCAGGTGCACGACGACGTCGACGCCGCGGAGCTTCTCCGCGATGGCCGGGTCCCGCACGTCGAGGATGTGCCACTGCGCCTCGGTCACCTCGCCGCGGCGCTCGTCCAGGGCCACGACCTGCTTGACCTCGTCGGACTCGGCGAGGCGCCGGGTCAGCAGGTCACCGATGCCGGTGGCCGCGCCGGTGACCGCGACGACGGGGCCACGACCGGACGGCCCGCGGCCTGCGGGAGGGGTTGAGTGGTTTCGCGCTGCGCGAACCTGCGGATCTGGGGAACTCACCAGGCGTCTCCAGCGGTTGTCTTCAGTACGTAAGCGAATGACGCATACGCACCAGGTGGCGTCCATCCTGCCGCAGGCCACGTGTCGGCGGAGCACCGAGCCCGTAAGCGGTTCGGATGTCTACGCTGGGTGGTGATGTCGGGCAGCCGCCGCCGGCAGGAAGCCGGCGGCCCTACGAGCCGAGGAAACCCGTGAGTGACACCCCATTCGGATTCGGCCTTCCGCCGGAGGAGCCGGAGAACGGCGACGAGGGCAAGAAGAAGAATCCCGGCGAAGGTGGCCAGGGCTCCGGAGGGTCCCCGGCCGACCCCTTCGGATTCGGTTTCGGAAGCGGCGGGGACAACCCCTTCGCGGCGATGTTCGGCTCCCTGAACCCGAACGACCTGGGCGCGGCCTTCCAGCAGCTCGGCCAGATGCTGAGCTACGAGGGCGGCCCGGTCAACTGGGACATGGCGAAGCAGATCGCCCGCCAGACCGTCTCCCAGGGCACGCCGGACGGCACCAAGGACGCCAGCGTCGGTCCGGTCGAGCGGACCGCGGTCGAGGAGGCGGTGCGCCTGGCCGACCTGTGGCTGGACGGCGCGACGTCGCTGCCCTCCGGCGCGAGCACCGCCGTGGCCTGGAGCCGGGCGGAGTGGGTCGAGGCGACCCTGCCGGCCTGGCAGCAGCTCGTCGACCCGGTCGCGGAGCGCGTCGGTCTCGCCATGGGCGATGTGCTGCCCGAGGAGATGCAGGCCATGGCCGGCCCGCTGATCGGCATGATGCGGTCGATGGGCGGTGCGATGTTCGGTCAGCAGATCGGACAGGCGGTGGGCGTGCTGGCCGGTGAAGTGGTCGGGTCGACCGACATCGGACTGCCGCTCGGCCCCGCCGGCAAGGCCGCGCTCCTCCCGCTCAACATGGACGCGCTCGGCAAGGACCTCGGCGTTCCCAGGGAAGAGGTCCGGCTCTATCTGGCCCTGCGCGAGGCCGCCCACCAGCGGCTCTTCGCTCACGTGCCGTGGCTGCGCTCGCACCTGTTCGGCGCGGTCGAGGGGTACGCGCGCGGGATCAAGGTCGACACGACCAAGCTCGAGGACGTCGTCGGCCAGTTCGACCCGACGCATCCCGAGCAGCTGCAGGAAGCACTCCAGCAGGGCATGTTCCAGCCGGAGGACACCCCGGAGCAGAAGGCGGCCCTGGCCCGTCTGGAGACCGCCCTCGCGCTGGTCGAGGGCTGGGTGGACGCCGTGGTGCACGAGGCGGCGTCCTCCCGGCTGACGTCGGCGAGCGCCCTGCGGGAGACGCTGCGCAGGCGCCGTGCCTCCGGTGGCCCCGCCGAGCAGACGTTCGCGACCCTGATCGGTCTCCAGTTGCGTCCCCGCCGGCTTCGGGACGCCGCGCGGCTGTGGGCCTCGCTGACGGACGCCCGCGGCATGGACGGACGTGACGCCCTGTGGGAGCACCCGGACATGCTGCCGACGGCCACCGACCTGGACGACCCCGACGGCTTCGTCCACCGTGAGCAGCTGGACTTCTCCGAGCTGGACAAGATGCTCGGCGAGGCGGCCGGCGGGGGCAAGGGCGGCCCGAAGCTCGACAAGGACCGGTCCGACGACTCCGGTGACTCCGGCGCTCAGGGAAACTCCGGCACGGACGAGGACCGGGGCGAGGGCGACACCGACAAGTGAGCCTCCATGACGACGCGGTCCTCGTCCTCAAGGGCTACGACGCCCGGGGCGAACAGGAAGACCTGCGGCAGACGTATCTGGATCATCTGGCACAGCACCCGGACGGGACATGGAAGTCCTGCCACGCCGGGCATCTGACGGCCAGCGCCCTGGTGATCGACCCGGAGCGCGGGCGGGTGCTGCTCACGCTGCACAGGAAGCTCGGCATGTGGCTGCAGATGGGCGGCCACTGCGAGCCGGACGACACGACACTCGCCGGCGCGGCGCTGCGCGAGGCGACGGAGGAGTCCGGGATGGCCGGGCTGTCCCTGCTGCCCGGCGGGCCGGTGGTGCTCGACCGCCATCCGATCCCGGCGCCGTGCCACTGGCACCTGGACGTGCAGTACGCGGCGCTCGCCCCGGCGGGCGCCGCCCCGGCGATCAGCGACGAATCACTGGACCTGCGCTGGTTCCGGTACGACGAGGTCGCGGACGTCGCCGACGCCTCTGTCGTACGGCTCATGGAGCGTACGCGGGCGCTTCTTTAGCGGCTCCGGACACAGGCGCGTACTCGCGGCGCACGGGTAAGGGGCGGTCGCCATGGCGACCGCCCCTTACCCGTGTCTTTCGCGCGGGCTAGTTCCAGGCGTTGTTCTGGTTCTGGGCGTGCGAGCCGTGCTGGCCGGCGCCGAACTGCGCGCGCACTCCCTGGCCGATGTCCGCGTTCTGCGGGGGCATGACCTCGCTGGGCTGGACCAGGGCGAAGCCCTGGCCGAGGAAACTGAGCTCCCAGCCCTCTCCGGTGTTGCCGCGGCGACGGCGCACGCCGGAGGAGTGCGTCTGCGCCTGCATCTGCACCCGCAGGCCCGTGGACCAGGCGACGATGGCGTCGGCGTCGGCGTTGACGTACTTGTCCGGGGTGACCTGCATCATCAGCGGCTGGCCGGAGGTCATCAGCGCGACCTTGCCCCGGCCCGAGATGTTGAGCTGGTACTTGCCGGACCCGGAGATGCCGTACTGGCTGTCCACCGCGATCACTTCGGTGTGCAGCGTGGAGTCGAGCGCCAGAACGTAGGCGCTGTCGACCGTCATGCCCTCCTGCTCGACGTCCACCACGTGGATGTACTGCGCGAGGTTGGCGAAGTAGACCGTGCCCTGACCCGAGCAGCGCATCAGGTCGAGGCCCTCACCGGTGTTGGCGCGGGACCGGCGCTGGTTGCTCGACTGGTACTCGCCGTCGAAGTCGACCAGTCCCTGGTACGCCACCATGGCGCCCTTGCGGGCGAGGATGTCGTCGTGGCCGGTCAGCGCGACCCGCAGCAGCTGCGGGTTCTGCACGGCGTACCGTTCCTGGCTCTGCTGTTCTGCGTAGTTGAAAAGCGGGCTCTGCATGATGTGTTCTCGCTCCCCCTCAGTGCCGGATCCGCAGGCGGTCGGTACTGTCCTCGCTCGGCTGTACGACGACGATGCCCTCGCCGGAGAAGGCCATCTGGTACGCCTCGCCGCTTCCCCGCCCGATCAGCGAGGAGGCCTTGAAGCTGCGCTTGCCCTTCACCTTCAGGTTCGGGGACCAGGCGACGAGCGCGTCGGGGTCGACGTACGTCTCGTCCTCGCCGCGACCGCACTCGACCACGATCGGGGTGCCGCGCGAGGTCAGGGCGACCCAGCCCGTCCCCGCGATCTCCACGTTCCACAAGCCCTGGCCGGCGAACTTGGCCAGGCCCTTGACCTTGCCCACGCCCCACTGGAGGTGCGCGTCGAAGGCGAGCAGATTGCTGCCGTTGACCGAGAGCGAGTCGTTGTTGAGGTTGATGACGACGATGTCCGCGCCGTAGTCGGCGAGGTAGAGCAGTCCGTCGCCGGAGCACTTCATGACGGGGGCGCCCTCGCCGGTCACCCACTGGCCGGCGATCTGCCGGACGGCGGGCGGGTTGGGCTCGTACTGGACGAAGCCCTCGTAGGCGACCATCGATCCGGTACGCGCGTACAGGTCCTGGCCGGTGGCCATGGCGACCTTGAGCATGGCGCGGCCGTGGTTCTCCATCCGGGCCGCGACGGGGGTCGGGGCGAAGCCCGCGAGTTGCTGGTTCATTTATTCGGGCTCCCTCAGACCTCGTACGGCTGGACGACGATGAAGTTGCCGGGGGCTCCCCGGAACTGGAGGTTCACGGTCTCGCCGCTGTGTCCCGGATACGCGTTGCGGCGCAGCCGGACCTGGCTGGAGAGGATGACCTGTGAGGCCGCCGACCAGGCGACGACCGCGTTGCAGTCGGCGAACGTGGTGGGCGTGACGGGCAGCACGACGGGGACGCCGTGCGTCTTGACGACGACGGTGCCCGTGCCCTGGAACATCATCGTGAACAGCGCGCCACCGGGGATGCCGTGGCCCTCGATGCGGCGGACCTCGTGCTGCAGGGACTCGTCGAAGGCGAGGACGTGCTCGGCGGAGACGCAGATCCCGTCGCCCTGCAGCTCGATGGAGTGCAGATGGGCGCCGTCCTCGGCGAGGAAGACCTGGCCGCGTCCGCTGCAGCGCATCAACTGCATTTCCTGGCCGGTCGCATTGCCGACGACCCGGCCGGCGAAACCGGCGCCCTTGTAGCTGAAGTCGACCTTGCCCTGGTACATGACCATGCTGCCCTGACGGGCGAGCACGGGCGTGCCGCCCATGGTCAGGTCGACGCGCATGAGCTGCTGGTTCTGCGGGGTCCAGCGCTGGCCCGTGGCCGTCTCGCGGTACGGCTGCAGGGCCGCCTGGAGGCCGGCGCCGCCCTGCGGAGCTCCCTGGGGCACGCCGCCCTGGGGCATACCGGGAGGCTGCTGGCCGTACGGGGCAGGCGCCTGCTGGCCGTACGGGGCAGGGGGCTGCTGGCCGTACGGGGCGGGGGGCTGCTGGCCGTACGGCGACGGCATACCGGGCTGCGGCGGCTGTCCCGGGACCTGACCGGGCATCTGGCCGGGCGGCGTCTGGCCCGGGACCTGGCCGAACTGCGGCTGCTGCGGCGGCTGTCCGTAAGGGGACGGGGCCGGCGGCGCCATAGGGGCGGCCATGGTCGGCGCGGCGTGCATCTGCGGGTTCTGCTGGGCGGCGGGAGCCTGCGGGCCCACAGGTGCGCCGAAGGACGGCGCGGGCTGCGGCGCCTGCGGCGCCGCGGGGGCGGCCGGAGCTCCGAACGCCGGTGCCGGCGCGGACGCCTGCGGAGGCGGCGCGAACGACGGAGCCGCGCCCTGCGGCGGCTGCGCGGCCGGCTGCTCCTCCTCGGCGACCTCGCCGCCGAAGTTCTTCAGCAGGGCGTCGAGACCGCCGTCGAATCCCTGACCGACGGCAGCGAAACGCCATACGTCCTTGAGGTAGAAGTCCCCCAGCATGACGGCGCGCTCGGTCGTGAACTCGGAGCCGGTGAAGGCGTACCGCACGACCTCTTCGCCACCGGCGACGATGCGGATGTACCCGGGGCCGATCTGCGACATCTGACCGGCACCGTCGATCGTGGCGGTGAAGGACAGACGATGGATGTTCGCCGGGATGCGGTCGAGCGTGACGCGGAACGACTCAGTGTCGCCGGACTGCGCGCCGAGCAGCTGAATGGACTCCTCGGGCGACTTCGGCTGGTTGAAGAAGATGAAGTACCGGTCGTCGGACAGCTGCTCGTTGACATCGAGCCCGAAGCAACTGATGTCGAAGGTCAGACCAGGAGCGGCGATCTGCACGCCTACGTACAGATCTGTTCCCGGAGTGAGATCACTGATCTTGGCCTTGTGGCCGCGTTGAAATTCCCTGGCCATACGTTACGACCGTCCCCCATCCCGAATTGAATGCGTCGCGTCAGGCTAACCGTTGGGGCGGACATTGAGCCAAGCCGGTACACATCCGGTACAGGACCGTCGACCGTCACTCTCCGCGAGCGGTCGGCAGATGCGGCAGTCGGTCGGCGGAGACGACGCCCTCCAGATAGCCGCGGGCGCGCTCGGTGCGCGGGTAGGCCTCCATCAGCCGCCAGAACCGGGGGCCGTGACCGGGAACGAGCAGGTGGGCCAGTTCGTGGACGAGTACGTAGTCCACCACGTACTCGGGCATGCCCTGCAGCCGGTGGGACAGCCGGATACTGCCCTCCGCCGGAGTGCAGGAGCCCCAGCGGGTGTTCTGGTTCGTCACCCAGCGTACGGAAGCCGGTCTGGCGCGTCCGTCGAAATACTGGGCGGACAAACGCTCCGCACGCTCCGTGAGTTCCGCGTCACCGAGAACCCGCTTGCTCTCCTGGGCGGCGAGTTTGTCGAGCATGACGCCGACCCAGCGCCGCTCCTCCGCCTCCGACATCCTGGCCGGGATCAGCACGATGGTGCGGTCACCCTCCCGGTACGCGGAGACCGTTCTGCTGCGCCGGGCGCTGCGGCGGACCTCGACCGCGCTCGTCCCCGATCCGCGGGGCGGGTGGCGTGGCGCGCTGCGCTGCTGACCTCCCGCACCGCGCGGCGAGGTCTCCCCAGCGAGGCGAGGGGGAGGATCGACGGACACGCCTCGACGTTACCCGCTGCCCCTGGGGGAAGTCCCGTCCCTGGGACGCCTGCCACTTGATCCACCCCATGGCTGCACCATTTGAACGACTAATACCCCCTGCCTGTGGACAACTTTTCACACGCGTCGCGGCCGCCCTGCATTCTGGCAACGGTTCGGACACGGCTCCGGATCAGCGCGGCAAAGAACGAGCCGTGCCTGACGACGGCCGCGCAAAAAGCCGGGCCGTGCAAAACGCCGAGCCGTGCCAAGCGACGAGCCGTGCCAAGCGACGAGCCGTGCTAAAGATCGACGGGGGAACGGAAATGCATCCGATGATGAAGCCCGCTTTGCGGCGGGCATGGCGGGACCGCCAGTCCGTGCAGTTCGGCGTCACGCCCGCGCATGCGGTGACTCTGGGGCCCGTGGACACGGCGACCGGCGCTCTGATGGAGCTGCTGGACGGGACCCGCGGTCTCCCGCTGCTGCGCGAGGAGGCACGGGCCATGGGCCTGCCGGACGGCAGGGCGGAAGCCCTGGTGAGCCGCCTGACGGCAGCGGGCCTGCTCGACGACCCGACGGCCGGGGGCCCGGCGGTCGCAGCACTGCGTAAACGGGCCGCGGCCCACGACCGGTTGCGGCCGGACATCGCCGCGCTGTCCGTGATCCACCCCGAACCGGGTGGTGCGGCGGGGCGGGTGGCCGCCCGGCGGGCCATACGGGTTCAGGTGCGCGGGGCGGGGAGGGTGGGCGCGTCGATCGCCGCGACACTCTCGGCCGCCGGTGTGGGGCAGGTCGAAGTGCTGGACGGCGGATGCACGGAGCCGGGTGACGTGGCACCCGGCGGCCTGCCCGTCGAGGCGGTAGGGGACCGCAGGGACGCGGCGGCCCGGCGGCTGGTGCGGCGTGCCGCCCCGGCCGGCCGACCGCGTGCCGCCGAGACCCGGGACCCGGTCGGTGCGGAGCCGGCACTCAGCCTGGTCGTTCTCGCACCGCGGGAAGGGCTGGCCGCGTACGCACCCGCGCTCCAGGAGGCCGAGGAGCGGATCGCGAGCGGTATTCCCCACCTCTATACGGGTGTTGTGGAGGCCACCGGCGTGGTCGGCCCCCTCGTGCTGCCCGGCTGCACGGCGTGCGGGGGCTGCATGGAGCGGGGTCGGGCGGATCTCGATCCGGGCAGGCCGCGGCTGCTCGCCCAGTGGCGGTCCGGTCGGCGCGGAACCGTGGCCGCCTGCGATGTCACACTGGCCACGGCGGTGTCGGGGCTGGCCGCCTGCCACGCACTATCGTTCCTCGACGGCGGAGCACCCGCGAGCGCCGGTTCCAGGTGGGAGCTTTCGCTGCCGCAATTGTCGTGGCGGTCCGAACGGATCCACCCCCATCCCGACTGCGTCTGCGGTGCGGCGGGAAAAACTGAGAGGGGGAACACCTCGGCGGTCGCCGCGGCGCACGCGACAATGAACGGGTAACCGCGGTCGGCGGACTTCACCGCCGGCAGCCGCGGCAGGCTGTCTGGGAATTGGAGGGGCGCATGTCTGATCTTCCCCGGAAGGCGGTCACCCGGACCGCCAAGCTGGCAGCCCTGCCGCTGGGCTTCGCCGGCCGGGCCACCTGGGGGCTGGGGAAACGCATCGGCGGCAAGTCGGCCGAGATCGTGGCCCGCGAGCTGCAACAGCGCACGGCGGATCAGTTGTTCCGCGTTCTGGGAGAGCTGAAGGGCGGTGCGATGAAGCTCGGGCAGGCGCTGTCCGTCTTCGAATCGGCGCTGCCCGAGGAGGTCGCCGGCCCCTATCGTGCCGCCCTGACCAAGCTTCAGGAGGCGGCGCCTCCGATGCCGACGCGAACGGTCCACGCGGCGCTGGAGGAGCGCCTGGGCGAGGACTGGCGAGAGCTGTTTCTGTCCTTCGAGGACAAACCTGCGGCCGCCGCGTCGATCGGTCAGGTGCACCGAGCGGTGTGGCACGACGGACGTGACGTCGCCGTGAAGGTGCAGTACCCGGGCGCGGGCGAGGCGCTGCTGTCCGACCTGGCCCAACTGAGCAGGTTCGCCCGCCTCTTGGGGCCGCTCGTCCCGGGCATGGACATCAAGCCGCTGATCTCCGAACTGCGCGACCGCGTGTCCGAGGAGCTGGACTACGAACTGGAGGCACAGGCCCAGCGCGAGCATGCCGCGGAGTTCGCCGACGACCCCGCCGTGCTCGTCCCCGACGTGGTGCACCAGAGCGACCAGGTCCTGGTGACGGAGTGGATCGACGGCATACCGCTGGCGGACGTCGTCTCCGGCGGCACGGACGAGGAACGGGACCGGGCCGGCCAGCTCCTGGCGCACTTCCTCTTCTCCGGCCCCGCACGCACCGGGCTTCTCCACGCCGACCCGCACCCGGGCAACTTCCGGCTGCTGCCCGACGATCAGGGGGACGGCTGGCGTCTGGGGGTGATGGACTTCGGCACCGTGGACCGGCTGCCGGGCGGACTGCCCGACACCATCGGCGAATGTCTGCGGATGACCATCGAGGGCGATGCGGAGGCGGTCTACGGGCTGCTGTGCGAGGAAGGGTTCGTCAAGGAGTCCATCGACCTCGACCCGGACGCGGTGCTGCAGTATCTGCTGCCCATCATCGAACCGGCCGAGGCGGAGGAGTTCACCTTCACCCGCACCTGGCTGCGCACCCAGGCCGCCCGGATCGCCGATGTCCGGTCCCCCGCCCATCAGCTGGGCAAGCAGCTCAATCTTCCGCCGTCGTACCTGCTCATCCACCGCGTGACGCTGAGCACCATCGGGGTGCTCTGCCAGTTGAACGCGACGGTGCGGCTCCGGGCCGAACTCGAGGCGTGGCTGCCGGGGTTCCTGGAGGAGGAGGAGGTCGCGGAGGCGGAGGGCGCCTGAGGCGCGCTCACCACCAGGACGAGTCGAGCCGGCCCTCGATCGCTCTGAGGTTGGCGCGGGCGCAGTCGTCGCAGAAGTAGCGCCGGACACCGTCCTCCACGGAACAGGTCCAGGTCAGCGGTGTCTCCTCGGCGACTGTTCCACAGCCGGCGCACACGATGCGGGCGCCACCCGGCTGCTCGGGCTGAGGGGTCGTGTCCTGTTCCACCTCGCGACGATACCGCCGCCGGCCCACCGGGACCGGAAGAACGCACCGCGGCGCCGGCGGAAAGCCCACCGGGGCTGAGGCGCCACGTCCAGCCGGGGCTGAGACGGCACGCCCCGCCGGAGCCGAGGCAGCACGCCCCGCCGCCGGACCGGGCTCAGCCGGACGCGCCGCCCCGGACGCTCCGCCCGCCCCGGCGGACCGCGCCGCCCCGGACGCCCCCCGCCCCGGCGGGCCGCGCCGGCCCGAGCGCATCGCCGCCCCCGTCCGAACGCGCCGCGGGGGCCGGTCCGTTCGGACCGGCCCCCGCGGGGACTGCGTCGCCGTCAGTGCATGACGGCCATGGCCAGGGCGCGACGGGCGCGCATCGACGCGCGCTGGGCGCGGCGCTGCATCCGCCGGGCGGCAACCAGGCGCACGGCCTGGCGTTCCGCGTCGGCTTCGTGCATGCGCGCTTGCATATGCGCACGGGCGAGGGCTTCTGGGATGAGTTGCATTTCGCGGGTCCTGTTCTGACGCGAGGCGTTCTCGCGGATGGTGGTGACGGCTCGGGTGGCGGAGCCCTGCGGCTCGCTCGGGGAAGAGGTCATCGGGGCCTGCTTCTTGGGGTCGTGCGTGACGGGTCGATCGATGGTTCCGGGGGCGTTCATGCCGCGACCGGGTTCTTGCGCGGGCGGCCACGCGGCCGCTTGCGGGCGACGACCACACCCTGGACGAAGAGCTCTCCGCCCCAGACGCCCCACGGCTCACGCCGCTCCTTGGCGCCCGCGAGGCAGGCCTCCATCAGCGGGCAGGTGCGGCAGAGGGACTTCGCGTACTCGACGTCGGCCGGCGACTCGGCGAAGAAGACCTCCGGGTCGTAGGAGCGGCACGGGACGGGTACGCCCAGCTTCTCGATGGCGTCGTCGAGCGCGGTGAGCGCGGTGAGGGGAGTCAAGTTCGAGTCCTCGGTAGGAGCGGGCGGGATGGTCTCGGAAGGCGGTACGGACGGGGCGTGCGCTTCGAGTTGCACGGTGTGTTCTTCCTCGTCTGGTCGTTCCGGCCGGTCGGCCGGGTGGCAGTTGGTACCGGGTGCTGCTGGTCCCGAGGCCCCTTCGCGCTGTCCCCCGTCGGGGAAAACAGAAGGGCCGCGGATCCCGGGTGGGGTTCCGCGGCCCTGAAGGCGCCGGCCTGATGCTGTATCAGGCTGGATCACTCCAGGGTTCGAGCCCGCGGAAGGCCCACTTCATCTGGTGCTTCGTCGTCTGCTGCTCGGTGCCGGCACTGGCCGCCGCAAAGGCATAGGCCTGAGCCTCTGCCGCTGCTACTCCTGCTTCCAGTGCCTTGGTCGGTCGCTCATTGCGCTCCCGGACCGGCAGGCCGCCCAGACCGGACACAGGCAGCGCGGCGGGAATGCCGGACATACCGGTGCCGTGGAACGCGGACGAGAAGCCGAGCGAGCAGGCGGAGGCGACCGAGAGATCGGTCATTTTGGCCGTGCTGACGAAGCTGCTGTTGATGCTGATCACTGGAATCGCCTCCTCTCGGCGTCTCGGGGACCGGATGAACCGGTCGCGCTGTTCGGGTAAGTACAGCACGAAGACAGGGCTTCGGAGAAGCCGCTGTTTCCGTGGTTAAGAACCTATGGGGCTGGCCGGGGCCTGCGCAAACTATTTTTTCGACGAGTTTGCATCAGTCGTCCTCATCGCCCTCGCCAGGCTCGTCACCTGCGCAGATGGCCAGCACATCGGCCCCGAAACGATCCAGTTTGCGCCCTCCGACCCCGGAGATCCCGGCCAGTTCGCTCTCGTCGCCGGGCACGGCCTCCGCGATCGCCATCAGCGTCTTGTCGGTGAAGACGCAGTACGCGGGCTGGCCCAGCTCCTTCGCCTGGCCGGCCCGCCACTCGCGCAGCCGCTCGTACAGCGCCTCGTCCATGTCCGAGGGGCAGTCCTCGCAGCGCATCAGCTTCATCTCGCCGGCGTCCGTGAGCGTCTTGCCGCAGACGCGGCAGAGAACCGGCCCGCGGCGCTTGCGGCGCCCGCCGCCGCGCTCGACACCGCCCCCGCCTCCCGCCGCCCGCGGTCCGGCCGCGGCGGAGCCGGGGCGGAGTCCGTTCAGGAAGCGGGTCGGACGGCGCGAGGCCCGGCCGCCCGGCGCACGCGAGAGGGCCCAGGAGAGGGAGAGATGCAGCCGCGCACGGGTGACCCCCACATAGAGGAGCCGGCGCTCCTCCTCGACCTGCTCGTCCGTCTTGGCGTAGGTGATCGGCATCATGCCCTCGGTGAGCCCCACGAGGAACACGGCGTCCCACTCGAGGCCCTTCGCCGAGTGCAGGGAGGCGAGGGTGACGCCCTGGACGGTGGGGGCGTGCTGGGCGGCGGCGCGTTCGTCCAGCTCGGTCACCAGATCGGCGAGGGTGGCCTGCGGCCGGGCCCGTACGAAGTCCTCCGCGAGGCGGACCAGTGCGGCCAGCGACTCCCAGCGGTCACGCACCGCGCCGGAGCCGGCGGGCGGCTCGGTGGTCCACCCCTTGGTCGACAGCACCGCCCGCACCTGGGAGGGCAGGTCCTCCACGTCGTCGAGGAGCGCGTCGTTGCCCCCGGCCCGGGCGGCGCCCCGGAGCGCGACCCCCGCCTCGCGCACCTCCTGGCGCTCGAAGAACCGCTCGGCGCCGCGCAGCTGGTACGGGACGCCCGCGTCGGCCAGCGCCTGCTCGTAGACCTCGGACTGGGCGTTGATCCGGTACAGCACGGCGATCTCGCCGGCCGGGACGCCGGCGGCGATCAGGTCGCGGATGCGGCGGGCGGTGCCCTCGGCCTCGGCCGGCTCGTCCGAGTACTCCACATAGGCCGGCTCGGGGCCCGCCTCGCGCTGGGAGATCAGCTCCAGGCGGTGCTCCGCCGCCCGGCCGCGGGCCTGACCGAGCAGGCCGTTGGCCAGGTGGACGACCTGCGGGGTGGAGCGGTAGTCACGCACCAGCTTGACGACGGTCGCGCCGGGGTGGCGGGTGCGGAAGCTCAGCAGGTGGTCGGGGGTGGCGCCGGTGAAGGAGTAGATCGTCTGGCTGGCGTCCCCGACGACGCACAGACTGTCCCGGTCCCCCAGCCACAGGTCCAGCAGGCGCTGCTGGAGCGGGCTGACGTCCTGGTACTCGTCGACGACGAAGTGCTGGTACTGGCGGCGGACGTGGTCGGCGATGTCGTGCCGGTCCTGGAGGATGCCGACGGTGAGCAGCAGCACGTCCTCGAAGTCGATCACCGAGCGGTCGCGCTTGAGCTGCTCGTACATCGCGTAGACCTGGCTGATCTCGGCCGCGTCCCGGGGGGCGTCGCGCAGCGACTTCGCGACCACCGCCGGGTAGTCGCCCGGCACGGTCTGGGTGACCTTGGCCCACTCGATCTCGCCTGTGACGTCCCGCAGCTCGTTGCGGTCGAGCCGGATACGGCAGCGCGCCGCGGCCTCCGCGACAAGCTGGATCTTGCGCTCCAGCAGCCGGGGCAGCTCACCGCCGACCGCCTTGGGCCAGAAGTACTGCAGCTGACGCAGCGCGGCGGAGTGGAACGTACGCGCCTGGACGCCGCCCGCGCCGAGCTGGCGCAGCCGGCCCCGCATCTCGCCGGCGGCGCGATTGGTGAAGGTGACGGCCAGCACGCTGGCGGGCTGGAGTATCCCCGCGCGCACCCCGTACGCGATGCGGTGGGTGATCGCGCGTGTCTTGCCCGTGCCGGCTCCTGCCAGCACGCACACCGGTCCTTGCAGGGCGGTCGCCACTTCGCGCTGCTCGGGATCGAGCCCGTCGAGCACGGCGTCCGCCGAATCGGGGACCTGCGGGAAAAGGGAGGAGTGCGTTGCTGCTGTCACCCCGCCATGCTGCCAGGTCGCCAGGGGCGGATGCGGCGGTTGTCCACAGGGGTGCGACATTCGTCGTACGGATCGGGCCGGGACCCGGGCGGGGGTCACCGCAGGGTCACCGAAGGGCCGGGAATCGTCACGGGGTCACGTGTGTTCTAGCCGCAGGTGATGACTCACCCCCGAACTCGACCTAGGAGCAGAAGACGATGCAGGGAACTGTGACGATGTACAGCACCACCTGGTGCGGATACTGCCGTCGGCTGAAGGGCCAGATGGACCGCGAGGGGATCGCGTACACCGAGGTCAACATCGAGCAGGACCCTGACTCGGCCGCGTTCGTCGAGAAGGCCAACGGCGGCAACCAGACGGTTCCGACCGTGCTCTTCCCGGACGGGTCGACGCTGACCAACCCGTCGCTCGCCCAGGTCAAGCAGAAGGTCGGCGTCTAGTCACCGGAAGCCCCCGGCGCATCCGGAGGCGTTCGACGGCCGCGGATACGCGACCGTCACAGGACGTCGCCGGGCCTGGGAAGCGGCTTGCCGTACCAGAGCTCGATGAGACGGGCCGCGATCGAGATCCCGTAGGGAGGCAGCACCTCCCCGGACTCGAACGCGGCCCGCAGGTCTTCGCGGGAGAACCAGCGCGCCTCGTGGATCTCCTCGCCGTCGACCTCGATCCGCGACGAGGTGGCGCCGGCCATGAAACCCAGCATCAGGCTCGACGGGAAGGGCCAGGGCTGGCTGGCGACGTACTCGACCTCGCCGACCTCGACGCCCACCTCCTCGCGGACCTCCCGGCGCACGGACTGCTCGATCGACTCCCCCGGCTCGACGAAGCCGGCCAGCGTCGAGAAGCGGCCCTCGGGCCAGTGCACCTGGCGACCGAGGAGAGCGCGGTCCTCGTCGTCGGTGACCAGCATGATCACCGCGGGGTCGGTACGGGGGTAGTGCTCGGCGCCGCACGCCTGGCAGCGGCGGATGTGGCCCGCCGCGGCGATGACGGTGCGCTCACCGCAGCGGGAGCAGAAGCGGTGGAGCCGCTGCCAGTTCTCCAGGGCGACCGCGTGCACCAGCAGTCCCGCGTCGCGCGGGGACAGCAGCAGCCCTGCCTCGCGCAGCCCGGCGGGTCTGGCCGACTGGTCCATGCGGCCCGGCAGAGCGTCCTTCTGGAGCGCGAAGTAGCGCACCCCTTCCTCGTCGGTGCCCAGGAAATAGCGGTGGGTCTCGGTGACCGGGGCCTCGAAGGCCGGCGTCATGACCAGTTCGGTCCGGCCGTCGGGGGTGTCGTCGACCAGCGCCTGGCCGCCCGAGACGACGAAGACACGGGTCGTCGGGTGGCTCCACGCCGCCGCGAGCCATGCCTCGTCGAGGCGGTTGTGCGCCTCGCGGTCGATGCCGCTGGGCGCGGTGAGGCTGATCGGGCGCTCTGCGGCGTCGGCATAGCTCTTGGTGCTCACGGTTCTTCCAACTCCCCCGGACGGGTGGTGAATGTGTTCAGCGAAGGGCTGCGGCCATGTCGCCCCACAGATGGGCGGCCGTCTCCGCGCCCTTGAGGAGCAGATCCAGTTCGACCTTCTCGTTCGGTGCGTGCCAGCCGTCGGACGGTACGGAGATGCCCAGGAAGAGCACGGGCGCGGCGAGCACGTCCTGCAGGTCGGCGGCCGGTCCCGAGCCGCCCTCGCGGGTGAAGCGGATCTTGTGTCCGTCGAAGGCGCGGCCCATGGCCCGGACGACGGACCGCAGCGCCGGGTGGTCGAGCGGTGTCAGGCACGGGCGGGTTGCGGCACCGAACACGATCTCGTGACGGATGCCCGCGGGGATGCGGGCGGCGACCCAGTCGGCGACGGCCCGTTCGATCTTGTCCGGCTCCTGTCCGGCGACCAGCCGGAAGGACAGCTTGAGGTGTGCGGACGACGGAATGATCGTCTTGCCGCCGGGGCCCTGGTAGCCGCCGCCGATGCCGTTCAGCTCGGCCGTCGGGCGGGCCCAGACGCGCTCCAGCGTGGAGTAGCCGCTCTCCCCGAGGGTCCCGTGGGACCGGGCGGTGCGCAGCCAGGTCTCCTCGTCGAAGGGCAGCTCGGCGAAGAGTTCCCGCTCGGCGTCGGTGAGCGGCGCGACGCCCTCGTAGAAGCCGGGGACGGTGACCTGCTCGTTCTCGTCGTGCAGGGCGGCGACCAGGCGGGCGGCGACGGTCGCCGGGTTGGGCACGGCGCCGCCGAAGGATCCGGAGTGGATGTCCTGGTCGGGGCCGTACAGCGTGATCTCGCAGTCCGCGAGGCCGCGCATACCGGTGCAGACCGTGGGCGTGGTCTGCGACCACATGCCCGTGTCGGACACGATCACGGCGTCGGCGGCGAGACGCTCGGCCTGCTGCTCGACGAGGGCGCGGAAGTGGGTGGAGCCCGATTCCTCCTCGCCCTCGATCAACAGCTTGAGGTTCACGGCGGGCGCCGTGCGCCCGGTGGCCGCGAGGTGGGCCCGCACGCCGAGGGTGTGGAAGAACACCTGGCCCTTGTCGTCGGCGGCGCCGCGGCCGTACATCCGGCCGTCGGCCGTGTGCGGCTCGAAGGGGTCGGTGTGCCAGCCGTCCTCGCGGGCGGCGGGCTGCACGTCGTGGTGGCCGTAGACGAGCACGGTGGGCGCGTCCGGGTCGCCGGACGGCCACTCGGCGAACACGGCGGGGGCGCCCGGTGTGGGCCAGATCTCGGCGACCGGGAAACCGGTCCCTGCGAGCTTGGCCGCGAGCCACTCGGCGCTGCGCCGTACGTCACCGTCGTGCTCGGGCTGTGCCGACACCGACGGGATGCGCAGCCACTCGGCGAGGTCGTCGAGGAAGGCGGCGCGGTGCTGCTGTACGTACGTACGGACGGCGTTGTCCGGGGTCTCGCTCATGCTCTGAGCCTAACGGGCGACGGCGCCGGCCCGGTCTGCCGTCCCGCCCAGCAGGATGCGCTCCAGCCCGGCACGGTCGGGGAGGTCCTCTGGACGCACGGCCTCGCCGGTGCGTACGAAGACGAAGGTGGCGGTCACGGCGTCGAGCGGTATGCCGTGCCGCTCGGCCCACGCGAGGCGGTAGACGGCGAGCTGGAGGGGGTCCGCGACGCCGCCGCGCGCGGTCTTCCAGTCGACGATCTCGTACGTGTCCTCCCCCGTCCGGTACACGGCGTCGATACGGCCCCGGACGACCCGCCCGGCCAGCGTGAACTGGAAGGGCACCTCGACGCCGTGCGGCGTGCGGCGGGCGTACGGCGTGCGCTCGAACGCCTCCTTGAGCGCGGCCAGATCCTGCTCGTCCGCGATGTCGTGCTCGTCGGGGCCGCCGACCTCGCCGGCGCCGCCCGGCAGCTCGTCCGGGCCGAGCATGGGCAGCGGGAGTTCCTCGAAACGCGACTCCACCCAGGCGTGGAACCGCGTTCCCCTGCGGGCCGCCGGCTGCGGCGGGCGGGGCATGGGGCGGGCCAGCTCCTGCGCGAAGCCGTCGGGGTCGGCGGCGATACGGAGCAGCTGGGACGCGGAGAGCGAGGGCGGCACGAGGACGTCGCGGACGGTGGCGCGGCTGCGGCGCAGCTCGCCGGCGAGGGCATCGAGGTCGCGGTCCCAGGACGCGATGGTGCGGCTCTCCTCGGGCGTGAGGCGCGCGGGGCCCGCCTCCGAAGTCGCCGGGGGCACGGGGCCGGCTCCGCCGTCCTGAGCCGGGGGCAGGTCCTCGGGCGTGAGGCCCGTGGGGCCCGCCTCCGAAGTCGCCGGGGGCAGGTCCTCGGGCCCCCGGGTGGCCTGGTGGGGGACGGTGGTTCCCGGACGGTCCTCGAAGGGCGGCGGGGCGTCGTCCTCGGGCGGCGCCTGATCCGGCCAGTCCCAGTCGTCGGGCTCCTCGGGCTGGTGCAGCGCGTCGTACTCGTCCGACTCGTCGACAACATCCGGCCCGCCGGGGAAGGCCGGCCGGCCCGCGGGATCCGGCTCACCCGGCGGGTCGTCGGCGGGAGCCGGTTCCGGTGCCGCCGCCAGGGCTTCGAGGTGGGCCAGGACCGTGTCCGCCGCGGCGCGGCGGCGGGCCAGGGAGACGGGGTCCAGCGGCAGCGGCCAGGCGTGGTCCGCGGTGGCCGCGCCGAGCGCCGGGTTCTCGGCGTCCTCCTCCGGCTCGTCCGCCCAGAACTCGATCTCGCCGTGCCCCTGCTCGCAGTGGTCGTACAGCGCCCGCAGGAACGCGGACGGGCCGCGCCGCCGCTTCTGGCCGGGGCCCCACCAGTGGCCTGAGCCGAGGAGGAGCGAACGGGGGCGGGTGAAGGTCACGTACCCGAGGCGGAGTTCTTCCGTGTGCTGGTGGTCCGTCATCGCCTCCTTGAACGCCTTCAGGCCCCGCGCGTCCCACGACTCGACGTCGGGGAGCGTGTCCGCGTCGCCGCGCAGGGCGTGCGGGAGCACCTTGGACCGGGAGGTCCACGCGTCCCGCGCCTGGTCGTTCGGGAAGTGCTTGGCGACGAGCCCGGGGACGGCGACGACGTCCCACTCCAGACCCTTCGACTTGTGGGCCGTGAGCACCTTGACCGTGTTCTCGCCGCCGGGGAGGGCGTTGTCGAGGCCCTTCTCGTACTGCGCGGCGGTGCGCAGGAAGCCGAGGAAGGCCAGCAGGGTCGCCTCCCCGTCCAGCGCGGCGAAACCGGCGGCGACGTCGAGGAAGTTGCCGAGGGTCTCGCGGCGGCGCGCCGCCAGGGCGTGGGGGGAGGCGGCCAGTTCGACTTCGAGGCCGGTGGTGGAGAGCACCCGGTGCAGGACGTCCATCAGCGGGTCGGCGAGCGAGCGCCGCAGGTCGCGCAGCTCGGCGGCGAGGCGGGCGAAGCGGATCCGGGCCTCGGGGGAGAAGGCCAGGCCGTCGTCCTCGCCGCCGGCCGATTCGAGGAACGTGTCGAGCGCGTCGGCCAGCGAGACGATCTCGGCGGGGTCGGTGCCCTCGACCGCCGCGGCGAGGCGCTGGTCCGGGTCGTCGTCCGCGGCGGCGCGGTGCACGAGGAGCCGTGCCCGGCGGCCGAGGAGCGCCAGGTCGCGCGGCCCGATGCGCCACCGCGGGCCGGTGAGCAGGCGCACGAGCGAGGCGTTGGCCCCCGGGTCCTGGAGCACCTCGCACACCGCCACCAGGTCGGCGACCTCCGGCAGGTGCAGCAGCCCGGACAGGCCGACGACCTCGACCGGGACGTCGCGGGCGACCAGGGCGCCCTGGATCTCCGGGAAGTCGCCCGCGGTACGGCACAGGACCGCGATCTCGCCGGGCTCCTTGCCGGTGCGCACCAGGTGCGCGATCGAGTCCGCGAGCCACTCGATCTCGTCGGCGTGCGTCGGCAGCAGCGCGCAGCGCACGATGCCGTCCCGCTCGGCCCCCGGGGCGGGCCGCAGCGCCTCGACGCCCTCGTGCATGGCGCGCAGCGGGGTGGCGAGGCCGTTGGCGAGGCGCAGGAGCCGGCCGCCGCTGCGGCGGTTCTCGCTGAGCGAGTAGCGGGTGGCCGGGCTGCCGTCGGCGTACGGGAAGTGGACGGGGAAGTCATCGAGGTTGGCGACGGACGCTCCGCGCCAGCCGTAGATCGCCTGGCAGGGGTCGCCGACCGCGGTGACCGCGTGGCCCGTGCCCTGCCCGAACAGCCCGGAGAGCAGCAGCCGCTGTGCGACGGACGTGTCCTGGTACTCGTCGAGCAGGACCACCCGGAACTCGTCCCGCAGGAGGGCTCCCACCTCCGGCCGGGTCATCGCCAGCTCGGCGGAGAGGGCGATCTGGTCGCCGAAGTCGAGCAGGTCCCGCTCCCGCTTGGCGGCGCGGTACCGGACCGTCAGGTCGAGCAGCTCGCGGCGGGCCGCGGCGGCCTCGGGGACCTTGCGCAGGTCGGCGTTGGTCAGCCGCGCGCCCTCCAGTGTGCGCAGCAGCTCCGCGTCGTACGCCGCCAGGCGCTCCGGGGGCACCAGATGCTCGGCGAGCTCGGCGTCGAGCGCGAGCAGGTCGCTGACGAGGGACGGGAAGGAGCGGGTGAGCGCCGGATACGGCCCCGGAGCCTCGCGCAGCACGCGGGCCGCGAGCTGGTACCGGGTGGCGTCGGCGAGCAGCCGGGCGGTCGGTTCGAGTCCGATGCGCAGGCCGTGGTCGGTGAGGAGCTGTCCCGCGAAGGCGTGGTACGTGGAGATACGCGGCTCGCCCGGGGGGTTGTCCGGATCGATGACCTCGGGGTCCGTCACCCCCGCGCGGACCAGGGCGGTGCGGACGCGCTCGGCGAGCTCTCCGGCCGCCTTGTTGGTGAACGTGAGGCCGAGGACCTGCTCGGGGGCCACCTGGCCGGTGCCGACGAGCCAGACCACGCGGGCCGCCATGACCGTCGTCTTCCCCGAACCGGCTCCGGCCACGATGACCTGCGGGGCGGGCGGCGCGGTGATGCAGGCCGTCTGCTCCGGGGTGAAGGGGATCCCGAGGAGCTCCTTGAGCTGCTCGGGGTCGGTGATGCGTGCGGTCACCTCGTAGAGGCTAACGGGGGCCACTGACAGCCGGTGGCCCCATGTCTCCCGGTGCGTCCGGTATGCCCGGGAAGCTCCTACGAGGCGCTCTCGTCGTCCGCGGCGGTCCCGGCTCCGGACCCCGTGTCCGTACCCTCGCCGCCCGTACCGGTGTCGCCCGACTCGGCGCCGGTGCCGGCATCCGTGCCGGAGCCCTCGCCGGAGCCGGTGCCCGTGCCGGAGCCGGTGCCGGAGCCCTCGCCGGAGCCGGTGCCCGTGTCCCTGCCGGAGTCGGACCCGGACCCGGACCCGGTGTCGGATTCCGTACCGGCGTCCGTGCCCCGGTCCGTCCCGGCCCCCAGGCCGACGTCCGGCCCGGTGCCCGACTCCCCGTCCTCGCCACGCCAGTTCCCCGACTGCTCCCCCGTCTGCGTCTCGCCCGCCTCGAACCCCGTGCCCCCGGTCAGGCTGTCGAGGTCGATGACCTCCTCCGACGGCGGGGCGTCGACCCGGACCGGCTTGTCGTAGCCGGAGAGGACGATCGTGCCGGTCTCGTCGCCGCCCGTCCTGACGATCTTGAGAACGCGGGGCTTGCCCTCCTTGGCGACGTGGACCGTCGTGGTCGTGCCCTGCTCCCGCTTCACCAAGGTCACGGTCGGCGCCCCGTCGACCGACGAGTCCGGGCCCTTCTTCATCTGCTTCCGGTCGGCCTCGTCCACGTCCATCCGGGCGAACATCGACTTGAGGTCGCAGACCCGGTCCATGTCCGCGACGCCGCCCGCCGGCATCTTGATCCAGCGGCCCGTCATGAGCTCCACCACGGCCCCGTTGTCGGACCCGTCGGGCGAGCCGGAGGAACGCTCCTGCAACGAGGCCCGCCAGAACGGCTCGTCGCCCTTCAGATACATCGTCTCGGCCAGCTGCCGCAGCTCGGCCCGGCCGCCCTTGACGCCGAGCCGGCCGGTGCAGTTCTGGGCGGAGTCCAGGGCGAGGTCGACCGAGACGGGCTCGCCGTCCTTCTCGATGCGGCCCGCCATGGTCAGCGACCTGGCGGACCTCGTGGCCTCGACCGCCTTGTCGGCGATCTGCCCCGCGTCCAGACCGGCCAGCGAATCACCGCTGGTCGCGGCCGCCGGCTCCTTCCGCTCCCCGGAGGCCCCCTTGGCCTTGATGTCCCCGTCCTGGGAACAGCCCGCCAGCACGACGATGGCACTTGCCCAGGCCACCGTCGTGACCAGGAGCTTCCGCTTGGCCGTCATGTTGTGTCTCCTCGCGATCCGCAGGGTCCCGCCATCGGCCTTCGGCGGTCGGGCCTCCATTGGATCGGGGCGAATGTGACGTCGCATGACAAACACACCGGTCGTTCGGCTCATTCGACTATTTGGCGGCCCTCCGGCTGCGCACTGCACGAGGCGCGGAAGGTGCAGTGCGTGCAGTGCTGGCCGGTGGAGGGCGTGAAGCGCTCGTCGAGCACGCGGCCGGCCGCGGTGGCGAGCAGATCGCCCACCCACTCGCCCGCGAGCGCCTCCTGCGCCTGCACCTTGGGCAGAGCCTCGCCGCCCTCCTTCTTGGCGGCCGGCTGACGCAGTTGTACGAGTTCGGCCCCGCCCGGCTCCGGCCGGCGGCCGTCGAAGACCTCGTCGACCGCGCCCTCGCGGACCGCGAGCTGGTACACGGCGAGCTGGGGGTGGCGGGCGACCTCGTCCTTCGTGGGCGTCGCCTTGCCCGTCTTGAAGTCGACGACGTACGCACGGCCCTGCTCGTCCTGCTCGACGCGGTCCATGGACCCGCGGATGCGCACCTCGAACTCGCCCGCGGGCAGCGTCACGTCGAAGTCGTGCTCCGTCGCGGCGGGGGTACGGCCGCCGCGGTCCATGACGTGCCAGCGCAGGAAGCGTTCGAGCGCGGCCCGCGCGTGCTCCTTCTCCTGATGCGACTTCCAGGGAGCGTCGAAGACCAGCGCGTCCCACACCGAGTCGAGACGCTCCATGAGGACGGCGAGATCGGCGGGGGTACGGCCGGAGGCGACCTCGTCGGCGAGTACGTGCACGACGTTGCCGAAGCCCTGGGCGGCGGTCGCCGGCGCGTCCGCCTTCACCTCGCGGCCGAGGAACCACTGGAGCGCACAGCTGTTGGCCAGCTGGTCCAGCGCGCTGCCGGAGAGCGTGACCGGCCGGTCGCGGTCCCGCAGCGGTTTGGCGCTGTGCGTGGGCTCGTACAGGCCCCACCAGCGGTACGGGTGGGCGGCGGGCACGAGCGGCCGGCCCTCGTCGTCCGTCAGGGCGGCGAGCCGGGCGAGCCGCCGGGCGGCGGCCTCCCGCAGCTCGGGGGAGGCCGCCGGGTCCACGGTGGTCGCGCGGAGTTCGGCGACGAGCGGGGCGACGGCGAGCGGGCGGCGCGGACGCCCGGTGACGTCGCGCGGCTCCCGGCCGAGCTCGGCCAGGAAACGGGACGGCTGGTCGCCGTCGTCCGCCGGCGCCTTGACCGCCGTGACGACGAGACGGTCGCGGGCGCGGGTGGCCGCCACGTAGAAGAGCCGGCGCTCCTCCGCCAGCAGGGCGCCGGGGGTGAGCGGCTCCGCGAGACCGTCCCGGCCGATGCGGTCGGCCTCCAGGAGCGAGCCTCTGCGGCGGAGGTCGGGCCACAGGCCCTCCTGCACCCCCGCGACGACGACCAGGCTCCACTCCAGGCCCTTGGAACGGTGCGCGGTCATCAGGCGGACGGCGTCCGGGCGGGCCTCCCGCCGGGAGAGCGTGTCGGCGGCGATGTCCTGGGCCTCGATCTCCTCGATGAAGTTGAGCGCGCCGCGGCCGCCGGTGCGCTCCTCGGCGCGGGCCGCGGTCTCGAAGAGAGCGCAGACGGCGTCCAGGTCGCGGTCGGCGTTACGGCCGCCCGCGCCGCCGCGGAACGCGGCGCGCTCCAGACGGCCCGGCCAGGGGGTGCCGTCCCACAGCAGCCACAGGGCCTCCTCGGCGGTGCCGCCGCCCTCGAGGAGCTCGCGCGCCTTGCGCAGCAGCGCGCCGAGCCGCTGCGCGCCGCGGGCGTACGCGGGGTCGTGCGCGACGAGCCGCTCGGGCTCGGCGAGCGCGCGGGCGAGCAGCCGGTCGGACGGCGGCGGCAGCATGTTGCCGCCGGCCCGCTCCTCGTCCCGCAGAGCCCGGCCGAGACGGCGGAGGTCGGCGGTGTCCATGCCGCCGAGGGGGGAGGTGAGGAGGGTGATCGCGGTCTCGGTGTCGATCCAGCCCTCGTCCCCACCGCGATCCCCGGCACCCGCCGCGCCGCCCGGCTGATCACCGGCCGCCTCCGGCACGCCGGCCCCGGCCGCGGCATCCGGCGCACCCGCCACGGCCGACGCGCCGCCCAGGACCGTGGCACCCGGCGCACCCGCCGCGCCGTTCACGGCCTCGGCACCCGCCGGACCGAGCGCGCCGCCCGGCTGATCACCGGCCGCCTCCGGCACGCCGGCCCCGGCCGCGACACCCCCAAGCGCGTCCACCGCACCCGACACGCCCCCCGGCACCGCACCCACCGCACCGGACACGTCGTCCGTCCCCGGAGCACCCTCCGCGCCAGCCAGGACGTCCGGCGCCGTCCCCGCCGCACTCGGCAGAGCCTCCAGGGCGTCCAGCGCGTGGGCCGCCGCCGGCGCCCCGCGGCCGGGCTCCGGCGCCCCCGCGCCTCCCGTACGCCCGGCCGCCGCCGTCGCCACCGTGCGGAGGGCGGTCAGGAGCGGTGCCACCGCCGGTTCATGGCGCAGCGCGACATCGTCGCCGTCGACCTCGAGGGGGACGCCCGCCGACGTCAGGGCGCGGCGGATCGACGGGATCGTGCGGCCGCCCGCGCGGACGAGGACCGCCATCTCGTGCCAGGGGACGCCCTCCTCGAGATGCGCGCGGCGCAGGATGTCAGCCACGTTGTCGAGTTCCGCGGAGGCCGTCGGATAGGTGTACACCTCGACCCGGCCGCCCTCGCGGACCGCGGACAGCTCGCGGTGCGCGCGGACCTTGTCGGACGGCAGCCGCGTCAGCGGCATCCGGCGGGTCAGCAGGCGGGTCGCCTCGAGCACTGCCTCCCCGCTGCGCCGGGAGGTGGTGAGCACCGCGACGTCGGCGGGCCTGCCGCCGGCCTGCGGGAAGGCGTCGGGGAAGTCGAGGATGCCGTTCACGTCCGCGCCGCGGAAGGCGTAGATCGACTGGTCCGGGTCGCCGAAGGCGACCAGCGTGCGCCCGCCGCCCGCGAGCGCCGTCAGCAGCCGCACCTGGGCCGGGTCGGTGTCCTGGTACTCGTCGACGAACACCGCGTCGTACGAAGGGAGCGGCGTCTCCTCGGCCAGCAGCACCGCCCGGTGCACCAGTTCCGCGTAGTCGAGCACGCCCTGCAGGTCGAGGACGTCCAGGTACTCGGCGAGGAACGCCGCGGCGGCCGCCCAGTCGGGCCGTCCGGTGCGGGCGGCGAAGCGGGCGAGGGAGTCGGGGCCGAGGCCCAGCTCCCGGCTGCGGGCCAGCACGGCCCGCACCTCGTCGGCGAAGCCGCGGGTGGTGAGACAGGCCCGCAGTTCGTCGGGCCACCGCACGCCACCGGGCAGGCCGATCTGGCCGGCCAGCAGGTCGCGGACGGCGACGTCCTGCTCGGGCCCCGACAGCAGCCGCAGCGGCTCCGCGAACAGGTCGGCGTCCTGGTGGGCGCGGACCAGCGCGTAACAGAAGGAGTGGAACGTCGTCGCCTGCGGCCCCCGCGTGCCGCCCAGCCGCAGCGCCATCCGGTCGCGCAGCTCCACCGCCGCCTTGCGGCTGAAGGTGAGGACGAGGATGCGGGCCGGGTCCACGCCTCGGGCGATGCGCGCGGCGACGGCCTCGACGAGCGTGGTCGTCTTGCCCGTGCCCGGTCCGGCGAGGACGAGAAGCGGTCCCTCTCCATGGTCAACCACCGAGCGCTGAGCTGCGTCCAGGAGAGGGGGAGCCACCGGGCCCGGAGGGGTCCGCACCAGCCGGTACGCGCCCGGGGATCCGTCCCCGCGGCCCTGCGGGCGCACAGGAACCCCCTGCCGTACCTGCTTCGGGTACGGCGTACGCCCGGTGGTGGAGGAGGAGCTCACGTGGTTCGCCGGTCCTGGGTCTGCTGGTGGTGAGACTGCGCTGCGTGCCGCGCGCTGAAGACGCTACGCCAGCGGCCCGCGGGCGGACGGCCGCCCCGTCCCGTCCCTCGTACGGGCTTCGCACTCCCCGTACGGCCGCCACTTGGCGGAAGCTGTCATATGTGAGCTTCGTCGCTGTGCGCCCCGGCGCCGTCCCATCGTGCGCGCCTCATGTCGAGACGCGGCACATGGCCCTCCGCGGCGCGGGACGCCGCGCGCAGCGGAGTCCCCTCCTCGCGGTACCGCTCCAGGGCGCGCAGCTCGTGACCCGGGAGCAGGACCCCGTCGGAGCGCACGACGCGCCACCAGGGCACCCCGCCGCCGTACAGCGCCATGACCCGGCCGACCTGGCGGGGTCCCGCCTCGCCGAGCCACTCCGCGACGTCCCCGTACGTCATGACGCGGCCCGGCGGGATCAGCTCGGCGACCTCCAGAACCCGCTCGGCGTACTCAGACAGCTCGTCCATCCGACTCATCCTGCCGTACGCCACCGACAGTGCCGTGGCCGCGAGCGCTCCGGAGACCGGGAGGCGAATCGGCACAGGCACGGCAAAGAGGTGTACCGTACGCGCCTCGAACCCCCGCATTGCACCCTGATGCCCCTCTCTGTCGGCGGCTCGTGCCACCATCGTGCGGGCGGTGACTGGTGATACGAGATCAAGAAGAGACCGAGACGGCGAAGGATCAGGGCGTGAAGCCTTCGAAGGCAGCAGGCACCCCTGACCCCGAGCCGCACCCGAAAACACCGGTCCGGGGCGGGGAGACCGAAGTCGCCCACGCCGACCAGGTGTCCGGGGACGAGCCGCTGCTCGCCGCGCGGGTGCACCGCCCGTCGGACCTGATGCGGCTGCTGATCGGCATCCTGGCGATCGCGGTCGTCCTCGCCGTCGCCGCGTTCGCCCAGGGCACCACGACCGGCCTCGAGCAGGACATCAACAAGGGCACCGGCCAGGCCCCCGACCTGCTGGTCAAGATCGCCGGGCTGGCGTCCAGCATCGCCGTGCTCCTCGTCCCCGTCGCGTTCGCCATCGAACGGCTGATCAAACGGGACGGGCTGCGGATCGCGGACGGGGTGCTCGCCGCGGTCCTCGCGCACGGGGTCACCCTCGCCACCGACCTCTGGGTCTCCAAGAGCGCGCCGGGCAGCCTTCAGGACGCCCTGACGCAGCAGCAGACCGGTGGCGAGCTGACCGATCCGGTGCACGGCTATCTCGCGCCGGTCATCGCGTACATGACGGCGGTGGGCATGGCCCGCAGACCGCGCTGGCGCGTGGTGCTGTGGATGGTGCTGATGCTCGACGCCTTCGCGATGCTGGTGGCCGGCTACACCACGCCCTTCTCCGTGCTGCTGACCGTGCTGCTGGGCTGGACCGTCGCGTACGGCACCCTGTACGCCGTCGGCTCGCCGAACGTCCGGCCCACCGGCCAGAACCTGCTCGCCGGGCTGCGCCACGTCGGCTTCCGCCCGGTGACGGCCATGCGCGCGGAGGACGACGCCCCGGAGAGCGCGGACCAGGACCGCGGCCGGCGCTATCTGGTCTCCCTCGAGGACGGTCCACCGCTCGATGTCACCGTCGTCGACCGCGAACAGCAGGCGCAGGGCTTCTTCTACCGGGTGTGGCGCCGGCTGACGCTGCGGTCCATCACCACGCGCCGCTCCATCCAGTCGCTGCGCCAGGCTCTGGAGCAGGAGGCGCTGCTGGCGTACGCGGCGATCGCCGCCGGCGCCAACGCCCCCAAGCTGATCGCCACCTCCGAGCTCGGCCCCGACGCCGTGATGCTCGTGTACGAGCATTCCGGCGGCCGTTCCCTCGACTCCCTGAGCGACTCCGAGATCACCGACGACGTGGTGCGCGGCGCCTGGCGGCAGGTGAAGGCGCTCCACTCGCGCCGTATCGCGCACCGCAGGCTCGCCGGTGACGCGATCCTGGTCGACCCGGGCGGCCGGGTGATCGTCACGGACCTGCGCGGCGGCGAGATCGCCGCCGGGGACATGGTGCTGCGGATGGACATCGCCCAGCTGCTGACCACCCTCGGTCTGCGGGTGGGCGCCGGCCGCGCGGTGACCGCCGCGGTCGACGTGCTCGGCCCGGACAAGGTCGCGGACTGTCTGCCGCTGCTCCAGCCGATCGCGCTGAGCCGCTCGACCAGGGCAACCCTGCGCCAGCAGGCGCGGGAGCGGACGCAGCGTGAGCGCGAGTCGGTGCTGAAGGCCTCCCGGTCGGCGAAGAGCGCCCGTACCGGCGAGCTCTCGGCCGACGACCGCAAGGCGGCCAGGAAGGTGGAGCGCGCGGAGAAGCAGGCCGACAAGCGGGCCATGGACGAGGCCATGGAGGAGGCGCGCGAGGAGGACCTGCTCTCCCAGATCCGCCGGCAGGTGCTGCTGATCAGGCCGCAGGCGCCGGTGGAGCCCGTCCGTCTGGAGCGGATCAGGCCCCGCACGCTGGTCAGCGTCATCGCGGGCGCGGTCGCCGCCTACTTCCTGCTGTCGCAGATCGCCGGCCAGGACTTCGGCACCAAGTTCGCCGACGCGCACTGGGGCTGGGTGGCGGCGGCCCTCCTCTTCTCCGCGCTCAGCTACTTCGCGGCGGCGATGAGCCTGCTCGGGTTCGTCCCGGAGCGGGTCGGGTTCCTGCGGACCGTGCTGGCGCAGGTCGCCGGGTCGTTCGTCAAGATCGTCGCCCCGGCGGCGGTCGGCGGCGTCGCCCTGAACACCCGGTTCCTCCAGCGCTCCGGGATCCGGCCGGGGCTGGCGGTGGCCAGTGTCGGCGCCTCGCAGCTCTTCGGCCTGGGCGCGCACATCCTGCTGCTGCTGTCGTTCGGCTATCTCACCGGCACGGAGAAGACGGCGTCGCTCACCCCGTCCAGGACCGTGATCGCGGGTCTGCTGACGGTCGCCGTGCTGGTGCTGGTGGTGACGGCGATCCCGTTCCTGCGGAAGTTCGTGGCGACCCGGCTGAGGTCCCTGTTCGCCGGGGTGGTGCCGCGCATGCTCGACGTGCTCCAGCGGCCGGTGAAGCTGCTCACCGGCATCGGCGGGATGCTGCTGCTGACCGGTGTGTTCGTGCTCTGCCTGGACGCGTCGGTCCGGGCGTTCAACGGCGGCTCCCAGCCGGTGAGCTACGCCAGCATCGCCGTGGTGTTCCTCGCGGGCAACGCGCTGGGCTCCGCCGCGCCGACGCCGGGTGGCGTGGGCGCCGTCGAGGGCGCGCTGATCGGCGGTCTGGTGCTGGTGGGCGTGCCCACGGCGGTCGCCACCCCTGCCGTGCTGCTGTACCGGACGTTGACGCTGTGGCTGCCGGTGCTGCCCGGCTGGTTCGCGTTCACGCACCTCACCCGCAAGGGCTCCCTCTGAAGGAACGTGCCGCCGCCCGGTCACCCGGGCGGCGCAGCGCACGGGCCGCCACCCGCATGGACGCCGGGCGTCCGCCAGCCCGTGCGGGGCCCGCGGGGGCGGCGCAGGATGACTGCATGCCGATGACTTCCGCCGCCGTACGCGCAGCCGCCGCGACAGTGACCGCCGTACTGCTGGCCGCCGGCTGTTCCGACGGGGGAAGCGGGGCCGGGGACCGGCAGGACTTCACCGCCCAGGAGCTGAAGTGGCGCCCGTGCCCGGCTCCCACCGACGCGCAGGGCAACGGTCCGTCGCCGTCGCCGCCGCCCGGGGGCGGGCAGTGGCAGTGCTCGTTCATGGACGTCCCGCTGGACTACGGGAAGCCCGACGGGGAGACCATCGAGCTGGCCCTGATCCGGGCGCCTGCGCGGGATCAGAAGAACCGCATCGGCTCCCTCGTCTTCAACTTCGGCGGACCGGGCGCCTCCGGCGTGCACACGCTGCCCGCCCTCGCCTCCGACTACGACGGTCTGCGGTCCCGCTACGACCTGGTGAGCTTCGACCCGCGCGGAGTGGGCCGCAGCGTGCCGGTCGAGTGCCTCGACGACCGGGAGCTCGAGCGACTGGCCACCATCGACCCGACGCCGGACGACACCGCGGAGGAGCGGGCGTACCTGGACGGGATCGAGAGGTTCACCGACGGCTGCGAGGAGAACTCGGGGGACGAGCTGCCGTACGTCGGCACCCGCAACGCCGCTCGCGACCTCGATCTGATGCGCCAGGTCCTCGGTGACAGGAAGCTGCACTACTTCGGCATCTCGTACGGCACCGAGCTGGGCGGCGTCTACGCCCACCTGTACCCGAAGAACGTCGGGCGGGCCGTCTTCGACGCCGTCGTGGACCCGACGCAGGGCACCGTCCAGAGCGCGCTCGGCCAGGTGAGGGGCTTCCAGCAGGCGCTCACCAATTTCGCGGAGGACTGCCTGGAACGCGGCGACGCCTGCCGGCTCCCCGGTTCCTCCGTCCAGGAGATCGAGGACTGGATCACCGGCTTCCTCGACCGGCTCGACAAGAAGCCGATCAAGGGCATCGGGGAGCGGATGCTCACCGAGGGCCAGGCGGCGAACGGCATCATCCAGACCCTGTACTCGAAGGAGTACTGGACGCTGCTGGAACAGGGCCTCGACGAGGCCGACGGCGGCGACGGGGCCCTGCTGATGGCCTTCTCCGACGCGCTGAACGGCCGCAACGAGGACGGCAGCTACAGCAACATCCAGGCGGCGGGCACGGCGATCGGCTGTGTCGACTCCAAGGCCCGCCACACGCTGGACGAGGCCAAGGCCATGGTGCCCGAGTTCCGCGCGGCCTCCCCGGTCTTCGGCGAGTACCTCGCCTGGGGCCAGGCGAGCTGCACGAAGTGGCCGGTGCCCGGCACCTGGGTCCACCCGGACGTCTCCGCGCCCGGCGCGCCGCCCATCGTGCTGGTCGGCACCACCGGCGACCCGGCGACGCCCTACGAGGGCACCGAGGCGATGGCCCGGGCGCTGGGCGAGGGAGTGGCGGCCGTGGTCACGTACGAGGGCGAGGGACACGGCGCGTACAGCAGCAGTCCGTGCGTGCGGAAGGCCGTGAACACCTATCTGCTGGAGGGCGATCCGCCGTCCGACGGCACGGTGTGCGGGTAGTCACGCCCGGCGATCTAGGATGTCGAACCTGTCTTCGAAAGCCGTGGGGGGCGTCATGAGACATGGGACAAGGGCAGGCTCGCTGGCCGTCGCCGCGCTGCTGACCGTGGGCACGCTCGCCGGGTGCGACAGCGGGCAGGGCACGGCCGACGGCCGGGCCGCACCGTCCGCGCGGCCGTCTCCCGGCGGGGAACTTGCCGCGCTGCCCGCGGCGCTGACCGGCCAGCAGCTCGACTGGAAGGGCTGCGACGCGCCGGTGGAGGCGCGCGGCAGCGACGCAAAGAAGCCCGGCAAACAGTGGCAGTGCGCCACGCTCGACGCGCCCCTCGACCACAAGGACCCGGCGGGCGAGACGATCGGCATCGCCCTGATCCGGAGCGAGGCCAGGGATCCGGATCGGCGGATCGGCTCGCTGCTGTTCAACTTCGGCGGCCCGGGCGGCTCCGGAGTGGCCACTTTGCCCGACGCCGCCGACGACTACGGGAAGCTGAGCAAGCGCTACGACCTGGTCGGCTTCGACCCGCGCGGGGTGGCACGGAGCTCCGCCGTCGACTGCCGCGACGACGCGGAGACGGAGAAGTCGCTGGCGATCGACCCCACCCCGGACGACGCCGCGGAGGAGAAGGAGTACCTGGCCGACGCGGCGGACTTCGGCGCGGACTGCGCCGCGCGGGCCGGCCGGCTGCTGCCGCACGTCGGCACGCTCGACACCGCCCGCGACATGGACCTGATGCGGCACGTCCTCGGCGACGAGAAGCTCCACTACGTCGGCTTCTCGTACGGCACCGAGCTCGGCGGGGTCTACGCGCACCTGTTCCCGCAGAACGTCGGGCGGCTCGTGCTGGACGCCGTCGTCGACTCGACCGCCGACGACGTGGCGCACTCGCGCAACCAGGTGCTCGGCTTCCAGCGGGCTCTGGAGAACTACTTCAAGAGCCGCGGCATCGGCGCGAAGGAGGGCACGGACCGCGTCGTCGCCCTCCTCGAGAAGCTCGACCGGGAGCCGCTGCCCACGCGGGACGGCAGGGTGCTGACCGAGGGTCTCGCCACCATCGGGATCATCATGCCGCTCTACTCCCGCTCCGACTGGCAGTACCTGACCATCGGTCTGCAGGCCGCCGAGCGCGGTGACGGAAGTGTGCTGATGGCCTTCGCGGACGCGTACCACACCCGCGACCGCGAAGGGCACTACTCCGGACAGCACGAGTCCCATGCCGCCATCACCTGCGCGGACACGGCGGTCGAGGCGACCACGGCCGAGGCGAGGGCCCGCCACCTCGCCGACTTCACGAAGATCTCCCCCGTGTTCGGTCCGCCGCTCGGATGGGGGCTGGCCGCCGGGTGCGCCAACTGGCCCGTCAAGGGCGCGGCGACGACTCCGGACGTCTCCGCGAAGGGCGCGGCGCCGATCCTGGTGATCGGCACGACGGGCGACCCGGCGACGCCGTACGAGGGCGCGCGGAAGACGGCCGACGAACTGGGCGAGGGCGTCGGGGTGCTCATCACCAACAAGGGCGAGGGGCACGGCTCGTACGGCGAGGGCGCCTGTGTGACCGAGCTCGTCGACGCCTATCTCCTGAAGGGCACGGTGCCCAAGGACGGCACAACCTGCTCTTCCTGAGCACCGGGCGGGCTCGTCCCGCACACAGCGGGCCCCGGACACACCGAAGGCCCCGGACCGCTCGCCCCAAGGGGAGCGGTCCGGGGCCTTCGGTGGTTTCGCGCGATCAGTAGACCGGCTTCTCCGGCTCGATCTGGTTGACCCAGCCGATGACGCCGCCGCCGACGTGCACCGCGTCGGCGAAGCCCGCCGACTTCAGCACGGCGAGGACTTCCGCACTGCGGACACCCGTCTTGCAATGCAGGACGATCTTCTTGTCCTGCGGCAAGTCCTGGAGGGCGGTGCCCATCAGGAACTCGTTCTTCGGGATCAGGCGGGCACCCGGGATCGAGACGATCTCGTACTCGTTGACCTCGCGGACATCGATGATGTCGATGTTCTCGCCGTCGTCGATCCACTCCTTGAGCTGCTTCGGAGTGATCGTCGCACCGGCCGCCGCCTCTTGGGCCTCCTCGGAGACGACGCCGCAGAAGGCCTCGTAGTCGATGAGCTCGGTGACGGTCGGGTTCTCGCCGCAGACCGCGCAGTCCGGGTCCTTGCGGACCTTGACCTGGCGGTACTGCATCTCGAGGGCGTCGTAGATCATCAGTCGGCCGACCAGCGGCTCGCCGATGCCGGCGAGCAGCTTGATGGCCTCGTTGACCTGGATCGAACCGATCGAGGCGCAGAGCACGCCCAGCACGCCGCCCTCGGCGCAGCTCGGGACCATGCCCGGCGGCGGGGGCTCCGGATAGAGGCAGCGGTAGCAGGGGCCGTGCTCGGACCAGAAGACGGACGCCTGGCCGTCGAAGCGGTAGATCGAGCCCCATACGTACGGCTTGTTCAGCAGCACGCACGCGTCGTTGACCAGGTACCGGGTCGCGAAGTTGTCCGTGCCGTCGACGATCAGGTCGTACTGGCTGAAGATCTCCATCACGTTCTCGGCCTCGAGCCGCTCTTCGTGGAGGATCACGTTCACGTACGGGTTGATGCCCTTGACGCTGTCACGGGCGGATTCGGCCTTGGAGCGGCCGATGTCGGCCTGGCTGTGGATGATCTGACGCTGCAGGTTCGACTCGTCGACCTCGTCGAACTCCACGATGCCGAGCGTGCCGACACCGGCCGCCGCCAGGTACATCAGGGCCGGCGAACCGAGGCCGCCCGCGCCGACGGCGAGCACACGGGCGTTCTTCAGCCGCTTCTGCCCGTCCATCCCGACATCCGGGATGATCAGGTGGCGGGAGTACCTGCGGACCTCGTCTACGGTGAGCTCGGCAGCCGGCTCGACCAGGGGTGGCAGCGACACGGGGGCTCCGTTGGTCGGTATGTCAGTACGGTTGTTCTCTCCGTAACACTGCCATGGCCCTTCTCATTCCGAGACACCACGTCCGATCTGCGAGACGATTTCGTCCCAGTACCCGGGCAGTGTCTCGTATGGCCCGCTCTGCCCCTTTCCTTCTCTGCGGCCGCCCCGGTCGGTGAAGAAGATCGTCCCCGCGCCCTGCCAGCGGGCGATGCGCGTGGCCTCCTCCAGGTGCGTGCGCGGCACTCCGTGGACGAAGTGGACGAACCGTTCCGGCGGATACTCCGCGGTCCACTCGGCCACCTGCGACCAGCGGTACTCGGTCCACGGGCCGGAGAAGGTGACGAGCTGGTCCGCCGCCTCCGCGTAGCCCGGGTACGGGTGCGAACCGTGCCCGAGGACCAGGTGACCGCCGTCCAGTACCGCGTCCAGGGTGGCCGTCGTCCGCCGCACCTGGGCGAGGTCGGCCCGCTCCGCGGGGCAGCGGTCCAGCATGAACCCGTCGGTCTGGTACCAGTCGGCGAAGTGCTGCGCGTCACGGACGAGGTCGCCGAAGGGACGCGACCCGTGGGCCATGTCGATGTGCCCCAGGACGCGCACGCCGGCGTTGCGCAGCCGGCCGGCGGCCTCCAGGCAGTGCGGGTCGGGCAGCTCGCCCGGTCCTCCCGCGACGTTGAGCACCACCCAGTGCAGCGGCGTCCCCGGACGGGTCAGCTCGGCCCATTCGACCGGGGCGAGCATCGGGTGGGCGTAGCCGGGGACGCCGAAGCCGAGCCTCTCCGCGCCGGTGGCGGAGAGCTGTGTGTCCGTGGTGGTCAGATGCGGCATGCCGCCTCCATCCAGATGTCGGCGAGGGACTCCTCGAAGTTGATACGGGGACGCCAGCCGAGCCGGTCGCGCGCGGTGCGCACGTCGGCCTGCTGCCAGCCGCCGCAGCCGTCCGGGTACGGGGAGGGCGTGGCGCCGAGGTGCTCGATGATCGACTCGGAGCGGGGGCTGCCGATGACCGGGCGGCCCGGGGGCGTGTCCAGTTCGTGCAGCGCGCCCGCGTAACCGGCGACCCGGGCGAGGGTGGTGGCGGCGTCCCTGAGCCTGACCGCCCGTCCGGTGCCGATGTTGACGACGCCCTGCGCGGCGGAGAGCGAGGCGGCGTGCACCGCGCGCGCCACGTCGCGCACGTCGACGAAGTCGCGCTGCACGCCGAGCCCGCTGAGCTTGAGCTCGCCGTCGCCGGACTGCATGGCACGCCGCATGGCCTCCGCGAGCCGGCCGAGCGGGGAGCCGGCCGGGGTGCCGGGACCGACGGGCGAGAAGACGCGCAGGACGACGGCGTCCAGGCCGGAGCCGAGCACCAGCTCGGTGGCGGCCAGCTTGCTCACCCCGTACGGGCCGCCGGGGCGCGGGACCGCGTCCTCCGCCGTCGAAGAGCCCTGCTGCGACGGCCCGTACTCGGACGCGCAGCCGACCTGGACCAGGCGGGCGCCGCAGCCGCTGCGACGCAGCGCCTCGCAGACGGTCGCGACGGCCACCGTGTTGTGTCTGGTGAGCTCGCGGGCTCCGCCGCGGGTGGCGCCCGCGCAGTTGATGACCACGCCGGGGTGGACGGCGCCCAGGAAGCGGGTGAGCGCCCCCGGGCTGCCGCCGGAGAGGTCGAAGCGGACGTCGGCGTCGTCGCCGCGGCCCAGAGTGGTCAGGTGCACGGCCGGATCGGCGAGCAGCCGGTCGGCGACGAAGCGGCCGAGGAATCCATTGGCACCGAGCAGGAGCACCCTCATCGCGCCGCTCCTCGGGACCGACGGGCCGGAGCTGGGTGTTGCGGGGTCATGTCGCGTTCTCCTTCAGGATGTTGCTGTCGATGCCATGGCGGCCGGTACTCCGAGGTGTCGGCTCCGCGGAGTGCGGCGGATGGTCCGGCGGCAGTCAAGGGGCAGGTCAAGGGGTGTGGGCGGAGGCCCGGGACAGGGCGGCGGCGGCATGGGCGAGCAGCCCGGCGGCGGCCGCGCCGCAGGCGAGCGCCGGCACGGCCGCCGTGCCCCAGGCTCCGACGACCGCGTCGACGGGACGCGCGAGGGCATCGAGACCGGGCAGGCGTCCCGCGAGCAGCAGGGTGGGGGCGGCGGCCTCGGCGGCGCAGGCGGCCGCCAGGGCCGTCGCGGCGGATTCGGGGAAGCCGTGGACGACGAGCAGACGGGCCAGGAAGAGGAGCGTGCCGAGCGCGGCGGTGGGCACCGGCGAGCCGCCCGGGAGAACGAGCCCGGTGAGCGTGAGCAGGACGGTGAGGGCGCCCATGTGGAGCACCAGGACGGCGAGGAGCAGCGGCCGCGCCCCCGCCGCGAACTCGTCCAGCCCGCGGCACCGTTCGAGCCGGCGCCGGGCGAGCACGGAGTAGAGGTGGGCGCAGCAGGCCGCCGGGGCGAGGGCGAGGGCGAGCCCGACCAGCGGCGTGGTGTCCATGGGCCATGCGCGGTCCGGTCCCCCGGTGGTCACCTCGTGCAGGAGCCCCTGGCCGAAGGCGGCGAACGCGAGCAGGCAGAGCGTCCACATCTGTACGGAGGCGGCGGTGCGGCCCTTCGCCCGGAGCGGTCCGCGGCGCAGGCACAGCGCCGTCGTCACGGCGACCCCGACGGCCCCGGCGACACCGGCGAGGAGCCGCAGGGTGCCCTCGGCGGCCTCCATGCCCGCCACGGCGAGAGCGCACACGGCTCCCGGCAGGAGCGCACGGAGCAGCCAGCGGGCGGATCCGGTCCGGCCGGCGCGCGAATCGGCGGCGCGCGCCGGCCGGACCGGAGCGGGGGTGTGTTCCGTGGCGCGGGGCACCCGCGCGTGCATCTCCTCGGCGAGTGCGAACACGTCCCGGTGGCGGAAGCGCGCCGCGGTCCGGTCCGTGACTCCGTGCGCCTCGAGCCCGGCGGCGATCTCCAACGGATCGACGGCCCGCTCGCACAGCTCGCGATGACGGTGCATGAGCGCCTTCACGGGGTCGGCGGCCCCTCGTCGCGGGCCGGGCTCGACGCCCGAGCGCCCGGAGGCGCCGCCGCGGCGTTCGGCGGGACCCGTGCCTGGCGGCCCCGCCGGACCCGACCGGCCCTCCCTGGACCGGGCGCCGGCCGGGGCCGACCCGCCCTCGGCGGGAACACCACCGTCGCGTTCGACGGCGCCCATGCCGACCGCTCCGGGAGTCGGCCGGCCTGCGGCGGGCCGGGTGCCGGTCGAGGCCGCCGGTGGCGGGCAGCACCGGTCTCCGGCCTGCGCCGGGCCCGGCCGGGCCGCCTCCGTCTCCCGACCCGCCCGTGAGTCGGCGCGTCGTTCTCCGCCGGACGGGTCGCCCGCCGGTGCGTCCGGGCTCTCCGGGCCGGGCTCCCCCTCCTGACCGGCCCATGGGGCGGGTCGTCGGTCTGCTCCGGACCGGCCGCCCATGGCGGGCTCCGCCGGCCACATCCGACCGGCCGCCGTCTGCCCCTCCGCCTGGACGTGGGCCAGGGCCGTCAGAACCCGTGCCGCGTCGGGCGCGGTCGCCGTGTCGGTGCCCGCGGAGGGGGTTGCGGCGCTTTCGGTCGTACGGGGAGACGTCATCGGTGGGCCTCCTCAGGCGTGTCCCCGGGGGCTCCGGTCGCGACGAGGCGCGGCTCCTCCGCCCAGCTCGGGGTGTGCGGGCCCGCCGCCGTGCCGGTCCAGTGGCCCGGCACGTGCGACTCGGCGGGGTGCGCGAAGGGCAGCGGCTCGCCGTCCGCGTCGACGGCCTCCCGCTGCACCGGGGCGTGCGAGATGAGTTCCAGGTAGATGCCGCGAAATGCCGTCAGGTTCTGCTCCACGGTGAAGAGTTCGAGCGCGCGGGCGCGCGCCGCCGCGCCCAGCCGCTCCCGGCGCGCCGGGTCGCGCAGCAGCGCGACGCAGGCGTCGGCGAGCGCCCGCGGATTGCGCGGGGGCACGACCAGCCCGGTGCCGCCGATGACCTCCACGACCGCGCCGACGTCCGTCGACACCGTCGCGCGGCCGCAGAACATCGCCTCGACCAGGCTGACGGGGAAGCCCTCCACCACGCTGGAGAGGACGACCACTCCCCCGGCGGCGTACGCGTCGACGAGCTCCGGGGCCTCCGGTCCGCCGATCTCCTCGAAGGAGACCGGGTTGTCGCCGACTGCGTGCGCGCCGTCGGCCTCGTCGGGGAAGAGCTGTGCGGCGAGCGCCTTGCAGTGCCCCAGATAGGTGACCGCCTCCGGGCTCGCGGCGGGCGGGGCGAACAGCCGCAGCCGGGCCGCCGGTTCCTCCTTGCGGATCTCCGCGAAGGCGTGCAGCAGGGCGACGATGTCCTTGGAGGGCTCGACCCGGCCGACCCAGACCAAGGTGTGCGGGTCGCCGGTGTCGGCGCTGTCACCGACGGCCGCGAAACGGTCCGCCTCCATTCCGGGGTAGACGGTGCGCAGCTTCCGGCGGTCGGCGCCGCACTTCTCCTGCCACCGCCGCGCGTGGGTGTTGCCGGGGGTGATGACGGCGGCCTGCCGGTAGACCTCGGTGGCCAGCTGCCGGTGGAAGGAGGCGAGGAGGGCCCGTACCGGGGTGCTCAGGCCGGCGTCGCTGGCCGCGAGATAGTGGGCGCGCAGCTGGACGCCGTACTCGGTGACCAGCAGCGGGACTCCGCAGAAGCGTTTGGCCAAAAGGCCGGGCAGGGCCGCCGGTCCGCCGGACGCCGCGTGGCTGAGGTCGACCGCACCGAGGCCCTCCTCGTCGTACCAGTCGAGGAGCAGCGGGCGCAGAGCGCGCTCGAGGCGGTCGGCGAAGGCGAGGTGGTCGACCACGGTGGCACCGTGCACCGTACGGCGGGTGCCGGGCGCACGACAGGCGGACTCGAGGGCGCGCACGGCGGTCTCCGACCGGAGTGCGGCATACAGTCCGCCGTGTTCGCGGGCGAGTTCGGCCAGCCCGTACAGCCCGTCGGCGAATCCGTCGCCGTCGGCGCACACCGCCGCGGCGAGGTCCTTGAAGTGGCCCGCGAAGCGTCTGCGCTCGCGCCGCCCGTAGCTCAGGCCGTCGTCCGCCGGGGCCCACAGCGCGGCGGTGCGCACCCTGCGCACCTGCGGGGGAAGCCGGATGCAGCCCTGGGCCTCCTGCCGGGCGCTGCGGCTGAGGGCGTACAGGTCGAACTCGTGCTGACCGAGTCCGCGCACCAACCGGTCGCACCAGAGCCTGGATTCACCGGTCGCATACGGGTAACCACCCTCCGTGAGCAGTCCGATCCGCACGAGTGCACCCCCGTTCTCCCTTGTGGCGGCCGCCGTTGGTTTCCGGCGACTCACAGCGGAACGACGTTAAGCGGACATGCCGGTGGTGGGGGGGGGGGGGGGGGGGGGGGGGGGGGGGGGGGGGGGGGGGGCCGGCCGCCCCGGGCGGTGGCCCGGGGGGTGGGGGGGGGGGGGGGGGGGGGGGGGGGGCCGCCCCCCCGGGGGGCCGGCCGGGGCGGGGGCCGGGGGGGGGGGGGGGGGCCGGCGCCCCCCCCCCACCACCGGAAGGGGTGAATGCACGTAACTTTCGCACCCGGGTAGCGTTCCGTCGCGCTACGGTGCCGATCGAACACGGAGCGTCATCCACGGGCCAGGCCCGCGTGACCTCATTCGCCGGGGTACGCCCACGGGTTGGCGCGGCACTTGATGCCGCCGATCTCCAGCGTCTTCGTCTGCTGCTGCATCACGGGCGCGAGCGCGCCGGGCGTGCCGCAGTTGACGTGGTTGTACCCGAGCCGGTGGCCGATCTCGTGGTTGATGAGCATCTGCCGGTAGGCCGGCATCGCGTCGTCGCCGTACGTCTCGGCGCCCTGCGCCCACCGGAAGGCGTTGATCATCACGCGCTCCGTGGAGGCGGAGTCGCAGGAGACGTTGTCGACGGTGGTGTCGAGCCCGGACTTCGCGCACCAGACGGCGGTCGTGCCGGGGCTGGCCAGTGTGATGACGAACTCGGGCTCGCCCGAGGAGATCCGCTCGAAGGTCATCTCACCGCCGTGCGCCCAGCTGCGGTCGTCGTTCAGCGTCTCCTGGACCGCTCTGGCGAAGAGCCCGGCGTCCATGTCGAGGCCCTTCTCGACGTCCACGCGGTAGCGGATCTTGCGGCCCTTGCCGGGCGCCTCGTCGAAGCCGGGCACGGCCGCGAAGTCACCGGAGGCCGTCAGCTCGGGGTCGATCGGGAACTGCTGCGTCATCAGCTGCCGGTAGCTCGGGGCCACGGCGGGGGGCTCGGCCCCCTGGGGCGGTGTGGGCCTGCCCTCGGAGCGGCCCGGGCGCTCTTCCACGGCGCGCTCCCCGGAGGACTGGCCGCCGATGGTCTCCGACCGCTCGGCCGCGACCTGTCCCGCGACGACGACGGCGAGCACGGTGATCACCGCGGCGGCCGCGATCCCGGTGAACGCGCGGCCCTTGCCGCCCTTCGCCGACGACTCCTCCGCCGGCTCCCCGTCCGTGTCCGGCAGGGCGTCGGTCTCGCGGTCGTCCGCGATTTCGGGAGGCCGTCCGTGCCCGGTGTCCCAGTCGGTGCGGGTGGCGTGCGGATCTGGCGAGTACGGATCGGGGCGCGGGGGGCGGGCCGGCGGCGCCTGGTCGAAGGCGTCGACGTACTCCCGTCGCGGGCCCGGCACCCGCGGCCCGGCCATCGTGCCCGCCTGCGGACGCTGCGGCGGCTGCGGGCGCTGTCCGGCCTGCGTCCAGTCGCCCCAGCCGCCTCCGGCCTCCTGGTGCTGGGGGTGCTCGCGGCGGGGCGGCGGCGTCCCGGACCCCGGGGCGTGCTGCTCGGGCCGGGAACCGCCGTCCGGCCCCGGCGGGCGCCCGCGCCGGCCCGTGCCGGGTAGAGCGGCCTCGGCGTCCCGTTCAGCGGGGGCCGGACCGCTCTCCGTGCGCGCGCCCTTGCGACTGTGTCGTCCCACGCCCCGGATCAGCTCCTACCGCATTCGTCGTCGAGCAGCTCCCGGAAGGCCTGGCCGACCGCTTCCGGGTACTCCATCATGGCAACGTGCCCGGCGTCCGGGAGCGTCAGCAGCCGGGAGTCCCGGAAGGCCGCTGCCGCCTTGCGCGCCATACGGTACGAGACAAGCTGGTCCTTGCGCCCGTAGACGAGGAGTGTCGGGGCGAGCACCCGCTCCGCCTGCCGCCACAGCCCCTGCTGCCCGCTGAGCGTGTACGCGTCCACGATTCCCCGCGCCGACCTGGTCATCGCGTCCCAGAAGTACGGCAGGCTCATCCGCCGCTCCATCTCCTCGACAGCATGACGCAGGGCTTCGTCAGTCACTCGTGAGGGGTCTCCGTAACAGAGCGCCACCACTCCTCTGGTGCGCTGTTCCGCGGTCCAGTCCTTGGTCATCCGGGCGAAGAGACCGGCGACGCCCGGCAGCGCGAGCAGCGCGGTCGGCACCGCGGCGCGCTGCACGCGCAGCTCCGGCAGGGCGGGCGAGACCAGCGTCAGGGTGCGCACCAGGTCGGGCCTGACCGCTGCGACGCGGGTGCAGACGGCGCCGCCCAGGGAGTTGCCCAGCAGATGCACAGGGCCTCTGCCGCCGGAGTCGAGGAAGCGGATCACGGCTCTGGCGTGGCCGGTGACCGAGTAGTTGCCGTCGTCCGGCGGCGGGGAGTCCCCGAAGCCGGGCAGGTCGAGCGCCTCACCGTCCACGACGTCGTCGAGCCGCGCCATCAGCGCCGACCAGTTCTGCGAGGAGCCGCCCAGCCCGTGCACGTACAACGCCGGCGGCGGCCCGGTGCGGACCGGGGGCCGCGAGCGCACCGTCAGGGTCAGTCCTGGCAGGGCGACGGAGCGCAGCTCCTCCCCCTCCGCGACGCGCACGGTCGCGACCTTGGGGGCCGCCACGGCGCTGAGGGCGCGGGCTCCCGGCAGCTCGGTCGAAGACATGGGGCAATGTTACGAGACGATCACGCGGGCCCCCGTGTGTTCGGCGTCACACATCGCCGGCGTCGGGCGGGGCACCCGGAAGGGGCGACGGAATCACCACGTAGCGCCATGTATCAGTACCTCCTAGGCTCGTATGAAAAGGGCGCTCTCCATCGAAAGCGGTGCCGCATGTCAGTCGACCCGACCGATCCCGAGACTTTTGAGGAAGACGAACAGAACACCGGAACGCACGACGAAGAGGTCCCCGAGGCGGATGCCGCCGAGCAGCACACCGAGGTGCGCACCGAGCGCGACGACCCGGTGGACCGCGTCGACCCCGCGACCGCCAACGAGGCGGACATCGTCGAACAGACGCGTGTGGTCAAACTCGACGAGGACGACTACCGGTGACCTGCGGCCCGTTGCCCCGATATGTCCAGGGTCGATTCACGAACCCGCAGCTTCCGAGACTGTCCGGTCCGTGAAATCCTGCGTCCGCGCGACACACAGCCGGGTTACCCAAAAGTACGATGGCGGGCGCGGCGCGCAGCGCACGCGGGACACCGCGACGGTCCAGGCAAATGCTTGTTCAGGCAGGCACCTGTTCAAACTGTGCTCGTCCGAACTGTGCTTGTTCTTACATTGGGAGGCGGCGTGACAGCCATCGAGCAGACAGAGGCGGCGCGCCCGCGGGGCACACGCCTGCCACGCCGAGCCCGCAGAAACCAGCTCCTGGGCGCCGCTCAGGAAGTCTTCGTGGCCCAGGGCTACCACTCCGCGGCGATGGACGACATCGCCGAGCGGGCCGGAGTCAGCAAGCCCGTGCTCTACCAGCACTTTCCCGGGAAGCTCGAGCTCTACCTGGCGCTGCTGGACCAGCACTGCGAATCGCTGCTCCAGGCCGTCCGCGGCGCACTGGCCTCGACCACGGACAACAAGCTCCGCGTCGCCGCCACGATGGACGCCTACTTCGCGTACGTCGAGGACGAGGGCGGCGCCTTCCGGCTGGTCTTCGAGTCGGACCTGACCAACGAGCCCGCGGTGCGCGAGCGCGTGGACCGGGTCTCGCTGCAGTGCGCGGAGGCCATCTCCGACGTGATCGCGGAGGACACGGGCCTGTCCAAGGACGAGTCGATGCTGCTCGCCGTGGGCCTCGGCGGCGTCTCGCAGGTGGTCGCCAGGTACTGGCTCTCCAGCGGCTCCAACATCCCGCGCGACACCGCCGTGCAGCTGCTCACCTCGCTGGCCTGGCGCGGCATCGCCGGCTTCCCGCTGCACGGCAGCGACCAGGCGCAGCAATGAGACGGGCCCTGCGCCGACGGCTCCGGCGCAGGGGCTGTTCGCTCCTGGCGTTTCCCGGCGGGTCCTGACCCGTCCCGACTCCGGGCTAATGTGTGCTGCGTACGGCGCGGCTGACCGCGCAACGCACTGACCGTTCGGAGGGACATAGCCGTGGAGGTCAAGATCGGCGTGCAGCACGCGCCCCGGGAGATCGTTCTGGAGAGCGAGCAGTCCGCCGAGGAGGTCGAGCGCGCGGTGGCCGATGCGCTGGCCGGCAAGGCGCAGCTGCTCAGCCTCACGGACGAGAAGGGCCGCAAGGTCCTGGTGCCGTCCGACCGGCTCGCCTACGTCGAGATCGGCGAGACGACGGCGCGGCGCGTGGGATTCGGCGCACTGTAGCCGCAGCGGCCGCGCGCGCCGGACACGATCCGGACAAGCGCGTGAAGCACACGGAAGAGGGCCCGGCGGGAGACCGCCGGGCCCTCTTCCGCTGCTCGGCCCTCCGCAGGTCGGCGCTGCTCCGAACCGCTCCCTGGAGGGTTGCGCCGCGTGTGCGTCGGGTAGTACGGGCTACGACCGACTGCCCGTGTCCGGCGTCCGCGAGGTGATCAGCAGTGCTCTTGGAATCGCTCGGTTCTGTTCTGCTCGGGCTCGCCCTCTCCTGGGCGGCGGTCCGGCACCTCGCCGATCGTCTTCCCTCCCGCAGGGCGGTCTTCTCCACCGGCACGCTGGGCGCGCTCTTCGGCGCCTATGTGACGCACGTGGCCCTGGGGCCCGGGTACCCGCTGGCGACCCTGCTGGGCGCCGTGGCCATCGGAGCCGTACTGCTCTCGCTGCTGATCCGCCCGTCCACACGCACACGCGCCCACACACTCAGCCGCGCGTTCCCTTTCTGAGCCTGCACAAGGGCCGCCCGCCGCCCCACCGGCGGGCGGAGCAGCACCGGGCCGGGTCGCCGCCCGAGGGGCCGGGCACGGCGCCGTCGTCCGAGGGGCCCGGTCCCCGGACGCGGCGCGGAAAACGCTCCTGACGCTCCCCCGGCGCCGCTGTCCTGCCGCGCTATGCCGCGAGGCCCAGCGCCGCCATGCGCTTGGTGTGCGCCTTGGTGATGCGGGAGAACATCTCGCCGACCGCGGCCAGGTCGAAGCCGTCGGCCACACCGCCCACGAGCATCGTGGACAGCGCGTCGCGCTCGGCCACCACGCGCTGCGCCTGGGACAGCGCCTCGCCCATCAGCCGCCGCGCCCACAGGGCGAGCCGGCCGCCGACCCGCGGGTCGGCCTCGATCGCGGCGCGGACCTTCTCCACGGCGAAGTTCCCGTGACCGGTGTCGTCGAGCACCGCGAGCACCAGGGCGCGGGTGTCGCTGTCCAGGCGGGCGGCCACCTCGCGGTAGAAGTCGCTGGCGATCGAGTCACCGACATAGGCCTTGACCAGGCCCTCCAGCCAGTCGGACGGCGCGGTCTGCCGGTGGAAGTCGTCCAGGGCCTGGGCGAACGGCTCCATCGCGGCCGTCGGCTCCGCGTCGATGGCCGTCAGCCGGTCCCGCAGTCGCTCGAAGTGGTGGAACTCCGCGGAGGCCATCTTCGCCAGCTCGGCCTTGTCGGACAGGGACGGCGCCAGCTTGGCGTCCTCCGCGAGCCGCTCGAATGCCGCCAGCTCGCCGTATGCGAGCGCCCCGAGCAGGTCCACGACGGCGGCACGGTACTGCGGTTCCGCGGAAGCCGCAGCCCAGTCCTGGGCGGCGATCCCGGTGTGTCCGGTGGATTCAGTGGCGTTGTCAGGCGTCTCCATGACGGCACAATAGCCCGCCCGCCGCGGACGGTAAGGGCCTGGTCAGCCATGCCCGGAAGACAGTTCTCGTGAATTCACCCAACACACATGCGCGAATCCGGGGTACAGTGGTAATGCGCCTGCTGAGCGTTCGGAGCATTTCTGCGCCTTCAGTGGGCCGTCTGATGAATGAGGATGCCCGGTCGGTGCCACGATCGGCTCCGACCCGACCGCCCTCCCGGCGGATCGTCCGCACCTTTGCGTACGACCGCAGACGAGGGGCCCCCTCAGCGGTACGAGCGCTCGAGCGACGGCAGTGGTCCCGCACCGTCCGGCCGACCCATGGCCGGTCACACACCGGGTGCGGTACGACCCCCGCGTTCGCCTCGCGCCGCGTCTCACAGAAGAGGCAACACCCTGACTACGCAGACTTTCCGGGATCTCGGGATCCTGCCCGAGACCGCCGAAGCCCTCGAGGCCGTCGGCATTGTGAATCCCTTCCCCATCCAGGAGATGACGCTTCCCGTCGCGCTCTCCGGGTCCGACGTCATCGGCCAGGCCAAGACCGGCACCGGCAAGACGCTCGGTTTCGGCCTGCCGCTGCTGGAGCGCGTCACCGTCCCCGCGGACGTCGAGGCAGGCCGGGCGGAGCCCGAGCAGCTGACCGACGCGCCCCAGGCCCTGGTGGTCGTTCCCACCCGCGAGCTGTGCACCCAGGTCACCAACGACCTGCTGACCGCCGGCAAGGTCCGTAACGTCCGCGTGCTCGCCATCTACGGCGGCCGCGCCTACGAGCCGCAGGTCGAGGCGCTCAAGAAGGGCGTCGACGTCATCGTCGGTACGCCCGGGCGCCTGCTGGACCTGGCCGGCCAGAAGAAGCTGAACCTCTCGCACGTGCGTGCGCTCGTCCTCGACGAGGCCGACGAGATGCTCGACCTGGGCTTCCTGCCCGACGTCGAGAAGATCATCCAGCAGCTGCCTGCCAAGCGGCAGACCATGCTGTTCTCGGCGACCATGCCGGGCGCGGTCATCGGACTCGCCCGCCGTTACATGTCGCAGCCCACGCACATCAGCGCCACCTCGCCCGACGACGAGGGCGCGACCGTGCGCAACACCACCCAGCGCGTCTACCGCGCGCACTCCATGGACAAGCCCGAGATGGTCTCGCGCATCCTGCAGGCCGACGGCCGCGGACTGGCGATGATCTTCTGCCGTACGAAGCGGACGGCGGCGGACATCGCCGAGCAGCTCGCCCGCCGCGGCTTCGCCTCCGGAGCCGTCCACGGCGACCTGGGCCAGGGCGCCCGTGAGCAGGCGCTGCGCGCGTTCCGCAACGGCAAGGTCGACGTGCTCGTGTGCACCGACGTCGCCGCGCGAGGCATCGACGTCGAGGGCGTCACGCACGTCATCAACTACCAGTCGCCCGAGGACGAGAAGACGTACCTCCACCGCATCGGCCGCACCGGCCGCGCGGGGGCGAAGGGCATCGCGGTCACGCTGGTCGACTGGGACGACATCCCGCGCTGGCAGCTGATCAACAAGGCGCTGGACCTGGGCTTCCCGGACCCGCCGGAGACGTACTCCACGTCGCCGCACCTGTTCGAGGAGTTGTCGATCCCGGCCGGCACCAAGGGTGTCCTGCCGCGTGCCGAGCGCACGCGCGCGGGTCTCTCCGCGGAGGAGGTCGAGGACCTCGGCGAGACCGGTGGCCGCGGCCGCCGGTCCGCGTCGGCGGCGCCGGCCGCCGTCGAGGAGCGGCCGGCCCGTACGCGCACGCCGCGTCAGCGCCGCCGCACGCGCAACGGGGAGACGGTCGTACCGGAGCAGGCCACCAGCGACTCGCCGACGGCCGAAGCGCGCACGCCGCGCCGCCGCCGTCGCACCCGCGTGAGCGTGCAGGCGTCGCCTGAGGCGACCGCCGCGGTGGAGACGGCCGGCGTGGAGAGCGTCGCCGTCGAGACGGCCGAGGGCACCACGGTGACCCGGCCTCGCCGCCGCACCCGCGGCGCCGCGGCCGCCGTCGCCGTCGCCGAGCCGGTCGCCGAGGCCGTGGAGGTCTCGGAGCCGGCCGTTGCCACGGAGCCCGAGGCCAAGCCTCGCCGCCGGACCCGTGCGGCCGCCGCCACCGACACGGTCGAGGCACCCGAGGCCGAGACCAAGCCGCGCCGCACCCGCACCCGTAAGACCGCGGAAACCGCCGAGACGGCCGAGGCCGCGGCCGAGCCGGAGACCAAGCCGCGTCGCACCCGGGCCGCCAAGGCCGTGGCGACGGCCGAGGGTGACGTCGAGGCCGAGCCCGAGGCCAAGCCCCGTCGCCGGACGCGTGCGGCCGCCACCACCGACACGGTCGAGGCACCCGAGGCCGAGACCAAGCCGCGCCGCACCCGCACCCGCAAGACCGCGGAAACCGCCGAGGCGCCCGAGGCCGCGGCCGAGCCGGAGACCAAGCCGCGCCGGACGCGTGCCCGCAAGGCCGTGGCGCAGCCGGAGAGCTGACGCCCGCGCATCTGTGACGGCCCGGCCCCCTTCGCGGGGGCCGGGCCGTCGTGCGTCGTCCCCGCCGCACTCCAGGCCCGGCCCGTAAGCGTCACCGGGTGGCGCGTCCCGCGACGCGCGGGCTCCGCGCTAGCCTCGTGCGCATGAGCCGGCCTCCCACCTTCGTCCCGCCCTCCTGCGCCGTCTCCCGCGCGCTGTCGACGTCGCGCGGTGAGTTCGCCGTGCTCGACGCGCGGCCGGCGGCAGGAGACACCTGCGGCACCGCGCTGATGCTGCCCGGATACACGGGCAGCAAGGAGGACTTCATCGCGCTGCTCGAGCCGCTGTCGGCGGCCGGCTACCGCGTGGTCGCGGTCGACGGACGCGGGCAGTACGAGACCGACGGCCCGGCCGATCAAGCCGCGTACGCCCAGGACGGGTTGGCGAGGGACGTTCTTGCGCAGGCTGCCGCGCTCTGCGGCGACGGCGGGCCGCTGCATCTCGTGGGGCATTCGCTGGGCGGTCAGATCGCCCGGGCCGCCGTCCTCCTCGACGCCTCCCCGTTCGCGACGCTGACGCTGATGTCCTCGGGGCCCGCGCAGATCAGTCCGGCCCAGCAGCAGCGGGTGAAGCTGCTGAGCGACGCGCTCACCGTGATGTCGATGGAGCAGGTGTGGCAGGCGATCCTGGCCTTCGACGCCCCGGAGGACGCGGCGGAGGAGGCCACCGAGGGCCGTGAGGACCTGCGGCGGCGGTGGCTGCGCCACCAGCCGGCCCAACTCCTGGCGACGGGCCGTCAGCTGACGACTGAGCCGGACCGGGTCGCGGAGCTGGCCGCTGTACGGCCACTGCCCAAGCATGTGCTGTCGGGCGAGCGGGACGACACCTGGCCCGTGCCGCTGCTGGACGAGATGGCCCGGCGGCTGGACGCGCACCGGACGGTGATCCGCGGGGCGGAGCACTCACCGAACACGGACCGTCCCCTGGAGACGGCCACCGCGCTCGTGGACTTCTGGGCTCAGAACTGACCCTGCAGGTGCTGCCAGAACCCGTCCCGCAGCGCCCGTCTGAGCACGGCGTAACCGCGCAGTGAGCGCTGGAGCCGTCGTTCGGCCTCGATGAGCAGGTCCTGGTCGACGGGGCCGGGCAGATAGGGGTGACCGGGCAGCAGTTCGGCCATCTCTGCGCGCCCCCGCTCCACCAGCCATGTCGCCGCGATCTGCGCGCCGACGAAGCGCACCTCGTCGCGCGAGGGCGGCGGGGTGCCCTCGTTCTCGTAGGTCGTGACGGGCCTGCGGGTGATGTACGGGCGGCAGAAGTCCAGGTCGAAGGTGCGCTGGCTGTCGACCTCCCACAGCAGCGGCTCCGCCTGGTTGCGCCCCTCCCCGGCCTCGATGCCCCAGAGGTGGACCCGCGCGCCGTAGCCCTGGGCGGCCTCGACCGCGGAGACCAGATCCTCGTCGCCGCCGACGAGCGCCGCGTCGCTGATGGCACGGTGCCGGGCGAGGGACTCCAGGTCGGTGCGGATGAGGGAGTCGACGCCCTTCTGCTGGTTGTTGGCGTTCAGGTTGCCGAGCCGCACTTTGACGTCGGGCAGTTCGGCGACGGACTGCTGCTCGGGGGTGTGGATCCGGCGCCTGGCGCCGTCGTACCAGTACACCCGCAGCAGCCGGCTGTCGGCGAAGATCGTGCGCGCCTTGTCGATGAACGCCTCGATCAGGCCCTCGGCGTCCAGGTCGAAGGAGCGCCGGTCCTCGGTGCCCGCCACCAGCAACCCGGCCGCAGCATAGACGTAACCGGCGTCGACGAAGATGGCATGGGTGGAAGGGGTCTTCGCGACCTCGGCGAGCATCCGCTGCAGGAGCTCATTGGTGCGCTCCAGGCGGGTCGCGATGTCGCGGATCTCGGCGTCGTCGTTCATACGCGGCTCATTGTCCGTGTCCCGAGCGCTACTCGCCAGTACTTAGGCATTCGAAAAATTTCCTTAGCGTAGGGAATGTTTGCAGAATGCATCTCGTTGTACCCGTAGGTACCAGGGCGGGGAGCACCCGTCTGCCACACAGTTCTCCTGCAGGAGGATCACGACGAAGGGAGAAGCCTTGCGCTTCGAGATCATGCGACTGGACGACGTCAACGGCAGCGCCGTGGACAGTACGGTCGTGGACGCCGCCTCCGTCAACCGGATCGTGCAGCACGCCGCCAACACCGGCCAGCGCATCTATATCCGGCCCGCCGACTCCACCACTGCTTCATAACGCTTGCGAGTTCCCGGCGTGTGACGCCCCCGTACGGACGATCCGTACGGGGGCGCGTTGTCTGCGGGGGCGGGATCACGCGCCCTGGATCACCTGGGTGACGCCGTTGATGATCTGCTGTACGGCGATCGCGGAGAGCATCATGCCCGCGAGCCGGGTCACCAGCACCACTCCGCCGTCCTTGATCACACGGATGATCACCAGCGAATAGCGCATCGTCAGCCAGAGCACGGCGTGCATGGCGACGATCGCCGCCCACACCGAGATCTGCTGCCCGGCCCCGTCCGCGTGCTGCACGGCGAGAATCACGGAGACGATCGCACCGGGGCCGGCCAGCAGCGGCATGCCCAGCGGCACCAGCGCCACATTGACGTCCTTGGTCTGCTGGGGCTCGTCGGTCTTGCCCGTGAGCAGATCGAGGGCGATCAGCAGCAGGAGCAGCCCGCCGGCGATCATCAGCGCGGGCACGGAGACATGCAGATAGTCGAGGATCTGCTGACCGAGGATGCCGAAGACGGTGATCACACCGAAGGCGACGGCCACGGCCTGCCAGGCCATCCGCCGCTGCACCTTGGTGGCGCGGCCGGAGGTCAGGGCCAGGAAGATCGGGGTGATCCCGGGGGGATCCATGATGACGAAAAGGGTCAGGAACAGAGAGCCGAAAACGGCAGCGTCGAACACAGTGGTGACCTTGCGGGGAGAGGGTGGTACGCGGTGGACGGGCGAGGGTTACGGACGGACTCCGCCCGTGCCCGGCACCGGGAACGCGCCCGTGGCGCGGCGGGTGATCTCGCCGTAGATCTCCGGGTCGGTGGTGTACTCGCCGAGCCGGCAGGTCTTGCGGCTGCCGTGGTAGTCGCTCGAACCGGTCGTCAGCAGCCCGAGCTCCGCGGCGAGGGCCCGCAGCCGGGCGCGCGTCGGCTCGTCGTGGTCCATGTGATCGACCTCGATGCCGTCGAGGCCGCAGGCGGCCAGCTCGGCGACGGCCGCCTCGGGCACCACCCGGCCGCGCTTCACGGCGAGCGGATGGGCGAGGACGGTGACCCCGCCGGCGGCCTTGACCAGGCGGACGGCGGTGAAGGGGTCGAGTTCGTGCTTCTCGACGTACGCCCGGCCGCCGTCGGCCAGCCACTCGGGGGTGAAGGCGTCGGAGACGGAGGGCACCACACCGAGTTCGACGAGGGCCTCCGCGATGTGGGGCCGGCCGACGGAGCCGTCCCCGGCGATACGGGCGACCTGATCCCACTCGACGGGCACGCCGAGTCCCCGCAGCTTGCCCACCATGGCCCGGGCACGCGGCACCCGGTCGTCGCGTACGAGCTCCCGCTCACGCAGCAGCTCGGGCTCCTCCGCGTCGAACAGGTACGCGAGCATGTGCACGCCCACGCCGTCGAGGCGGCAGGAGAGTTCGGCGCCGGTGACGAGGGTCACGCCCTCGGGGACGGCCGCGGCCGCCTCGGCATGGCCCCGGGTGGTGTCGTGGTCGGTGAGCGCGACGACGTCCAGACCGGCCGCGGCCGCGTTCCGTACGAGCTCCGCCGGAGTGTCCGTGCCGTCCGAGGCCGTGGAGTGGGTGTGCAGATCGATGCGCACGACGCGTGACTCCGGGGCTCGGGGGCGGACAGGGGACACCTCAGGATAACTGCCGCGCGGGCACCCTCCGGCCGCCCTGCCGCGGCGGCGGAGGGCGGCACGGCGCCTCCGCTACGACAGGAGCCGCGGCGACAGCGCCCCGCACGGCAGCAGTTCGACCTCCGCGCCCGCGTCCCGCAGGTCGGTGAGGACCAGCTCGTCGTACATCAGCAGCCCGGACTGCTCCGGCCAGACGACGGCCCACAGCCACAGCCCGCGCGCCTCGCCCGCGAACACCGCGCGGTCGTCGGGGGAGCCGCCGACATGCCACAGGGGGGTGGGCCGGCCGGCTGCCAGGACCTTGGCCTGGGGCGGCTTGGCGACCTCGATGTGCGATCCCGGATCGGGTCCGTCGATCCCGGCGTAGCGCGAGCCGAGCCCGACGCCGAGCTCCTCGGCGACCAGCACCAGCTCGCCGATGCCGCCGAGCGGCCCCGGACCGGAGCACGCCACCGCCGTGGCACGACCGCCGCTGCGGTCGTCGCCCGCGTAGGCGACGCCCGTGAACAGCCAGCCGACCGGCAGTGGCCAGGGCATCCACACCGGGACCTGAGCGCGGTGCACCACGACACCGAGGGCCTCGACACTGGGCGGGATCACCGGCTGGAGAGGGTGCACAGCACCGTGCACACCGCACTGCCAGGAATCGGCGAAGAGACCGGGCGCCCTCACCCGGCCACCGCACTTCGGGCAACTGGGTTCGCCCCTCATAAGGACCAACGGTCCTCTCCGGCCGACCCCGCGTCAAGGACGATCACCCGTCCGGAGCGCGCCTTCGTCCCGGAAGAGTAGATGTGCGGCGCATGTACCGGCGCTCTCGGGCGGTGCGGCCCGGAGCTGAAACCCCGTCATGCGGGGGGTGACACGACCTGTCGGCCGGGCTCAGTCCAGGGTCACGGACCTGCGCAGCGGATCGCGGAGGTCCGTGCCGTGCGTCAGCCAGCGCTCCTGGAGCTCCGCCGCGCCGTGCACCCGCTTCCACGCCGCCTCGTTCGACGTCATGGGCAGCAGCGGCAGGAAGCGCACCGGGTCCATGGGCTCGTCCAGTTCGAGATCCTCGACCAGACCGCCCGGCTCCGCGACCAGCACCGAGCTGAAGGGCGCCGACGGCCAGAGCGCCTCCCCCACGTCGAGCGAGGCGCCCGGCGCCACGATCACGCCCTCGACCTGCGGTGAGGCGGCGAGCACGGCGAGGGGGCGCAGCACCTTGTCGGTGTCCGCGAGGCCGGCCCGCACGGTGAGCACCAGCTCGGCGCGCGGCCCCTTCACGGGGTCGGCGAGGGTCGCGGTGGGGTCCGCCATCGGGTGCGCGGACATGCCGAGAGTGGCGTATCGCACGATGTCCTTGCCGCTGTCCCGGCCCTGGAAGCGCAGGACCTCGATACGGTCGGTACCGAGGAACGTCACCGCGGCGCGTGCGTCCGGTTCGCCAAGTGCGCTGCGCAGCCGGGCTTCGACGAGAGCGAGAACATCTTCCATGTGGCGAGCATAGGTCGCGTAAGGAACGGGCAAACACAGGGATTGACCCGTAGTCGGCTGATACGCTTGGCCGCTGGTCGGGACGGCACACAGAAGTGATGCCTTCGAGTCCTGACGACACGTCGTCCCTCATGGGGGACCGGCCGGAGGAGGTGAGGCTGCGGTGGATCGAAGTCGATCGTGCAGTACCAGCAGCTCTTCCGCACGGCACCCTTCCTCTCGACGGCCCTGACCCGACGAGCCGGATCCGGTGAGCTGAGGACTTCTCCCGCACGGGGCCCTACGGCGTTTCGCATGACGGAAGAGCGCGAGCACTTCGTTTTTGCCTGTCTGTAGCGAACGCCGTCACCGCGTCACCGCGGTGCCGCCCGCTTTGCGGACGTATGCCTCACGTCCCCATTCCGGGCTGTGCCACGCCACCGCCGACGGCCTCTCCGTGAAGGAGCCAGCCATGTCGATGATCCGTGACCTGCGCGCAGCGGTCCGCCCCTCGCTGCGCAAGAGCAGCACCCCCTACAGCGGTTACGACGCGACCCGTGACCCCTCGGCGTCCAGCGCGGTCGTCGACTGCGCCGTCTACCGCGACGGCCGTCGCCTCGAGAGCAGCGTCTGCCTCACTCCGCACGAGGCGATGCTGCGGGTGCGGGAGGGCGGCGGCTTCGCCTGGATCGGGCTGCACGAGCCCACCGAGGCCGAATTCGCGGGCATCGCCGCCGAGTTCGGGCTGCACCCGCTGGCCGTCGAGGACGCGGTCCACGCCCACCAGCGGCCGAAGCTGGAGCGCTACGACGACACGCTGTTCACCGTCTTCAAGACGATCCACTACGTGGAGCACGCCGAACTGACCGCGACCAGCGAGGTCGTGGAGACCGGCGAGGTGATGTGCTTCACCGGCCGGGACTTCGTCATCACGGTGCGGCACGGCGGCAAGGGCTCGCTGCGTGCGCTGCGGCACGGCCTGCAGAAGGACGCCGAACTGCTCGCCAAGGGCCCCTCCGCGGTGCTGCACGCCATCGCGGACCATGTCGTCGACGGCTACATCGCGGTCGCGGAGGCCGTGCAGGACGACATCGACGAGGTGGAGATCGAGGTCTTCTCCGCACCCGCCAAGGGCAGCACGCGCGGCGGCGACGCCGGGCGGATCTACCAACTCAAGCGCGAGGTGCTGGAGTTCAAGCGGGCCGTCTCGCCGCTGCTGCGGCCGATGCAGCTGCTGAGCGAGCGGCCGATGCGGCTGGTCGACCCCGACATCCAGAAGTACTTCCGCGACGTCGCCGACCACCTCGCGCGGGTGCAGGAGGAGGTCATCGGCTTCGACGAGCTGCTGAACTCCATCCTCCAGGCCAACCTGGCCCAGGCGACGGTCGCCCAGAACGAGGACATGCGCAAGATCACCTCGTGGGCGGCGATCATCGCCGTCCCCACGGCGGTCTGCGGGATCTACGGCATGAACTTCGAGCACATGCCGGAGCTCCAGTGGAAGTACGGCTATCCGCTGGTGCTCACCGGGATCGCCGTGGTGTGTTTCGCGATCCACCGCACGCTCAAGCGCAACGGCTGGCTGTAGGGCCGGCGGCGGGAGCCGGTCGATAGGCTGCACGCATGACATCGCATCTGCTCGGCCGGGCGCTCGTCGAGGAGGCCACCAGGAAGTCCGGCCTCGTCTGGGTCCGCGGCGACGGCCCCACGCGCGCCCTGTGGCACGTGTGGCACGAGGGCGCCGCGCACATCGTCGGCGACGGCCCCGGCGAACAGCCGCTACCGGGTCTCGCCGACGGCGGGGACGCGGAGGTCACGGTCCGGAGCAAGGACAAGGGCGGCCGGCTGGTGGCCTGGTCGGCCCGCGTGACCGAGCTGGTCCCGCGCTCCGAGGAGTGGCACGCCGCCGTCGCCGAACTGAAGGGCAAGCGGCTGAACGCGCCGGACGCCGAGCAGATGACGGAGCGCTGGGCGCGCGAGTGCCGCGTGCTGCGGCTCGAGCCCCGGGAGGTCGCCACGGAGCTGCCGGACGGCTCGCTGGCGGCCGCGCCCCTGCCGACCGTCGCGACCACCCGGCGGCCGGCGCCGGCGGCGCTGCCGCGGCTTCTCCTGAAGCGGCGGGGGCGGCGCGGCTGACGGGGGCTGCCGCTGCGCGGAGCCTGTTCCCCACCCCACCCCACCCCGTCCCTTCCCGAACCGGGCTCTGCCCGGACCCGCGCCCCAATAGCCGGCGGAGCTCCAAAGGAGCCGGGCCTGGGGGTACTCCCCCTACGGGGGGGCGTGGGAGGCGCCCCCACCCACGGCCGCCAGGCCGTAGGGGGAGAGTGAGGCCACCGCGCCTGGGCGAAGCCCGGGCCCGGCCCGGAGGGCGGTGCGGGGTCCGGGGCCTGCCCCGCCACGCGGCGGAGCCGCACATCCGGTACAGCGGGAAGGGGCGGGGAGGGGAACACGCCCGCCGCAGGGCTTCGGCGCGCCGGGACGCGGCGCTGCGGCGACCATGAAAGCGCAAGCCCCGCCGGCCCAAGGAGAGCACCATGGTGACGCTCCACATCGAGCACGCGATCACCGACATGGAGACATGGAAGTCCGCGTTCGACCGGTTCGCCGACTTCCGTCGCCAGGGCGGCGTACGCGGCTACCGCATCCAGCAGCCCGTCGACAATCCGAAGTACGTCGTCGTCGACCTGGACTTCGACACGGCGGGGGAGGCCGAGAAGTTCCGCGACGCCCTGGTCGCGAACGTCTGGCCGTCGCGGGAGAAGGCGCCCGCGCTGATCGGTACGCCGGAGACGAAGGTCCTCGACGTGGTCGAGGAGGGCTGACCCCGCGGTCTCAGATCCGCTGGACGTACGGAGCCCGCCACTCTGGAGAGGGGTCCGCGCCGAGTTCCGTCCAGTATTCGCGGCCGCCGGTGATCCGGCCGTCGTGAACGGTCCAGAAGGACACCACCCGGTGGACGCCCATCGTGTCGTGCGGGACCTCGACCTCGGAGACGACGTCGTCTCCGGACGGCAGGATGCGCAGGACGTTGCTCGACCATCCCTCCGGGTACTCCGCGTTGACGCGCACGTAGTTCTCGCGGCCGAGGATGCGTTCACCGCTGACCGGCCACTCCACGACCAGGTCGTCCGCCAGCAGCTCCCCGACGCCTGCCCAGTCCCGGTCCTGTATGCGGTCCCAGAGCATCTGCACGGTCCTCGAAGGTTCCATGACCCACATCCTGCACCGCACCACTGACAGCAGCGTCAGCCGTCGGAGTCCGAGCCCTGGCCGGAGTCCGCGCCCGGGTCGGACGACTTGGGGAGCTGTTTCCCGTAGTCCACCGTCTCACCCTCCGCGGGCTCGGCCAGGGGGAAGTCCTTGTCCCAGTCCGCCAGGGTGAGCACCCCCGCGCCCCCGGCCCGCCGGAACTGCAGGGGGTACGGCTTGCCCTCCAGCGACACGTCCAGAACACCGCCCCGGCCGCCCTCGCCGGCCTTCACCTTGATGGTGCGCACCCCGCCGACGCGGGTCCGGTCGCCCTTGGTGAACTCGCCCTGCATGCCGAGCAGCCCGTCGAGCAGCACGTCCATGTCGGTGAAGCCGCGGAACTGCTTGTAGGAGGGGTCGCCCTTCGGCACCTTCACGTACTTGTCCGCCAGCTTCTTCGCCGCCTCCAGGTCGGACTTGGCGGGCTCCTTCTCCCCGTCGCCGTCGGCATGGCTCCAGAAACCGGCGTCGGCCTTCAGGAAGAGGGTGTCGCCGATCCTCAGCAGCTCGAAGGCGTTCTCCTCCGAGGTGAGGGAGCCGGTGCCGCCGTCCTGCTTGAGCCGCATGTCCAGCTTGTAGGTGCCGCCCTTGCTGACGAGCGTGCCCGAGAGACGTACGGAGTTCGCGGCGTCGGCCGCCGCCCGCGCCTTGGTCTCGATCTCCTCCGCCGTGAGTTTCCCGACCCCGTTGGTCCCCGCGTCCGGGTCTTCTGCGCACGCCGTGAGCGCCACGGCCAGTCCGGCACAGAGCACCGCCGAGAGCGCGGCCCGGCGCACTCGGCCGGCCGGAGGGAGGGGAGTCACGAGCGCTCTGCCTCTCATCTTTGGGGGGATGGCAGACCGCAGCGTACCCGTGTGCGGTGCACCGTTACGCAGGCAGCCGTACGGACGTCAGCCGGGGGCGGGCCGGATCGGTACCGGCTAGCCTGAACCCGTCGAAAGCCAGTATTTCCGGGCATAAGAGAGGGGCGAGCATGGCGGCGGGCGCTCCTCGGGTCTTCGTCTCCCACCTCGCGGGTGTGCCCGTGTTCGACCCCAACGGCGATCAGGTCGGCCGGGTGCGGGACCTGGTGGCGATGCTGCGCGTGGGTCGGCGTCCGCCGCGGCTCCTGGGCCTGGTGGTCGAGGTCATCAGCCGTCGCCGGATCTTCCTCCCGATGACGCGGGTGACGGGTGTCGAGTCGGGACAGGTCATCACGACCGGTGTGCTCAACGTGCGCCGCTTCGAGCAGCGGCCCACCGAGCGGCTGGTGCTGGGCGAACTGCTCGACCGCCGGGTCCGCCTGGTGGAGAGCGGCGAGGAGGTCACCGTTCTCGATGTGGCGATCCAGCAGCTGCCCGCCCGCCGCGACTGGGAGATCGACAAGGTCTTCGTACGCAAGGGCAAGGGAGGCGCGCTGCGCCGCAAGGGAGAGACGCTGACCCTGGAGTGGTCCGCCGTCACCGGCTTCTCGCTCGAGGAGCACGGTCAGGGCGCCGAGAGCCTGCTCGCCACCTTCGAGCAGCTGCGGCCGGCCGACCTCGCCAATGTGCTGCACCATCTCTCGCCGAAGCGGCGTGCCGAGGTGGCCGCGGCCCTCGACGACGACCGGCTCGCCGATGTGCTGGAGGAGCTCCCGGACGACGACCAGGTGGAGATCCTCGGCAAGCTCAAGGAGGAACGGGCCGCCGACGTCCTGGAGGCCATGGACCCGGACGACGCCGCCGACCTGCTGTCCGAGCTGCCGGAGGCGGACAAGGAGCGGCTGCTGGCCCTGATGCGGCCCGACGACGCGGCGGACGTCAGGCGGCTGCTGGCGTACGAGGAGCGTACGGCGGGCGGGCTGATGACGACCGAGCCGATCGTGCTGCGCCCCGACTCGACGGTGGCCGACGCGCTCGCCCGGGTGCGTCAGCAGGACCTCTCCCCCGCCCTCGCCGCGCAGGTGTACGTGTGCCGGCCGCCCGACGAGACGCCGACCGGCAAGTACCTGGGCACGGTGCACTTCCAGCGGCTGCTGCGCGACCCGCCGTTCACCCTGGTCAGCTCCATCGTGGACAGCGATCTGCCGCCGCTGCCGCCCGACGCCCCGCTGAGGTCGGTCACCCAGCACCTCGCCACGTACAACATGGTGGCGGCGCCGGTCGTCGACGAGAGCGGGTCGCTGCTCGGGGTCGTGACCGTCGACGACGTACTGGACCACCTGCTGCCGGACGACTGGCGCGAGACCGAGTTCGAGGACCCCGCGCATGGTTAGCGGGCGGGACCCCGGGCTGCCCGACCGGAGCGAGCGGGAACGCATGCCGGCCGGGGCGAGTGCCGCGCCGCGGACCCGGGTGCGGCTCGACCTGCCGCGGCCGCCGCGCCGCAGTCTGCTGCCCGAGTACGACCCGGAGGCCTTCGGGCGGTTCTCGGAGCAGATCGCCCGGTTCCTGGGGACGGGCCGCTTCCTCGTCTGGATGACGATGACGATCATCACCTGGGTGGGGTGGAACGTCACCGCGCCCCCGGACCTGCGGTTCGACGAGTATCCGTTCATCTTCCTGACCTTCGCGCTGTCGCTTCAGGCCTCGTACGCGGCGCCGCTGATCCTGCTGGCGCAGAACCGGCAGGACGACCGGGACCGGGTCAATCTGGAGCAGGACCGGAAGCAGAACGAGCGGTCGATCGCGGACACGGAGTATCTGACCCGTGAGATCGCGGCGCTCCGGATGGGCCTCGGCGAGGTCGCGACCCGCGACTGGATCCGCTCGGAGCTCCAGGACCTGGTCCGGGAACTGGAGGAGCAGCGGGCCGCCGTCACGTACGAGCAGTCCGGCCGGAGTGACGAAGACGACCGCTGACGGGCTTCCCGGTGGCGGGAGGCAGCGCCGTACCATTCCCGTATGGCTACGGAAGACGCGGTGCTTGAGGCACTGGCGACGGTGAACGACCCCGAGATCAACCGACCGATCACCGAACTGGGCATGGTCAAGTCGGTGGACATCGGGGACGACGGCACGGTCGCCGTCACGGTGTTCCTCACCGTCTCCGGCTGTCCCATGCGAGAAACGATCACCAGGAACGTCTCGGAGGCGGTCTCGCGCGTCGAGGGCGTCTCCCACGTCGACGTCACGCTGGACGTGATGAGCGACGAACAGCGGAAGGATCTCGCCGCGTCACTGCGGGGCACCACGGCGGAACGTGAGGTGCCGTTCGCCAAGCCGGGTTCGCTGACGCGGGTCTACGCGGTGGCGTCCGGCAAGGGCGGTGTCGGCAAGTCGTCGGTGACCGTGAACCTGGCGGCGGCCATGGCGGCCGACGGACTCAAGGTCGGCGTCGTCGACGCGGACATCTACGGCCACAGCGTGCCGCGCATGCTGGGTGCGGACGGCCGTCCCACCCAGGTCGAGAACATGATCATGCCGCCGTCGGCGCACGGCGTGAAGGTGATCTCCATCGGCATGTTCACCCCGGGCAACGCGCCCGTGGTGTGGCGCGGGCCGATGCTCCACCGGGCGCTGCAGCAGTTCCTCGCCGACGTGTACTGGGGCGACCTGGACGTGCTGCTGCTCGACCTCCCGCCGGGCACGGGCGACATCGCGATCTCCGTCGCCCAGCTCGTCCCGAACGCGGAGATCCTCGTCGTCACCACCCCGCAGCAGGCCGCGGCCGAGGTCGCGGAGCGTGCCGGATCCATCGCGGTGCAGACGCACCAGAAGATCGTGGGCGTCGTCGAGAACATGTCGGGGCTGCCCTGCCCGCACTGCGACGAGATGGTCGACGTGTTCGGCACCGGCGGCGGTCGGAGCGTCGCAGAGGGCCTGACCAGGACGACCGGCGCGACGGTGCCGGTGCTGGGCTCGATCCCGATCGACGTACGGCTCCGCGAGGGCGGCGACGAGGGCAAGCCGGTCGTCCTGACGGACCCGGACTCCCCGGCCGGCGCGGCGCTGCGCGCGATCGCCACCAAGCTCGGCGACCGCCAGCGCGGTCTGTCCGGCATGTCGCTGGGGATCACGCCCCGCAACAAGTTCTGACGGGTCTCCCCCGCGTGATCCCCCACTGAATCGCGAAACCGCCCAGAAGAAAGGCGCCGCTCGGTCCGAGCGGCGCCTTTCTCACTGCGCGTACGCGGCCGGGTTGGGCACCACGGCGAAACCCAGACCGTACGCGCTCATCCCGCGCCCGTACGCCCCGAGGTGGACGCCGGAACCGGTCGTCCCGGCCAGTACCCAGCCGAACTCGGACTCGCGGTAGTGGAACGGCGTCGGCACCCCGTCGACCGGCAGCGAGAGGGCCGACCACGCGGGGCCCTCCAGGTCGTCGGCCAGTTCGAACGCGGTCTCCGTCTGCTGGTCCAGCCAGTCGTCACGCAGCGCGTGGTCGAGCTTCTCCGGCCAGGTGTGGGCCAGCAGGCCCGAGCCGGCGAGCCACGCCGCCGAGGAGACCGTGGTGGCGTCCAGCACGCCCGTACCGTCGCCGCTGCGTCTGACCGGACTGGCCGCGACGGTGACCACGACGGCGAAACGCTCCTTCTCCGCGCCTGCCGTCTCGGACCGTATCGTCGGCTCGTCGCCGTGGCCGATGGCCCCGTGCTGCACCGTGCCGTCCGCGGCGGTCCCGACCTGCATCAGGCGCCGCGGGCCCGTGAAGGCCGCGTCCAGGGCGTACCAGGGGAAGGCGGCGTTCTTGAATCCCTCCACCGCACGTCGGGCCGCCGTGTCCCCCTGCGCCGTGCGGGACCTGTAGCCGCTCTCGGCCGGCGAATCGCCCGCCGACTCCTGCTGCTCCGTCACCCGGCTCGTCGTCGACATGTGCCGACCGCCTCCTCTGTCTTTCACACCTGCAGCGGACCCGCCCCCCTCGGGCGTCCTCACTGCCGGACAGATGGAGAATAGCCACCCTGCCGCCGGTCTCCGGGCAGGACGGTCCTCAGGTGGCGTCTGCGTCGAAGGGCGGACGCTCGACGCGGGCGGGCTTGTCGCCCTTCTTGAGCAGGTCGGGGCCGCCTGTGGAGGAACCGTTCACCGCGGCGGGGACAGAACTCCCCGACACACCGGAATGCTCCGTTCCGTTGACGGCGTCGGCGACCTCGGTGATCTCCTTCTTGAGGTCGAAGCTGCTGCGGAGGTCCTTGAGCTCCTTCAGATCGTCGTTCTCCGCGAGCTGCTTGCGGAGGTACGTCTTCGGGTTGAGATCCTCGAACTCGAAGTCCTTGAACTCCGGTCCCAGCTCGCTGCGGATGTCCTCCTTCGCGCTCTCCGAGAACGCGCGGACCTTCCGGATGAAGCGGGCGGCGTCCTGGATGACCTTCGGCAGCTTGTCCGGACCGAAGATGAGCACAGCGAGAACCACGAGCACCACCAGCTCGAGTGCGCCTACGTCATTGAACACCCTGCTGCTCCTCGTGTTCTTTGTGCTCGCTGTGTTCTGTCTGCCCGCCAGGGACCGCGGTCCGGCCGGGGTGAGGGCCCGGTCCAAGGTACCTGGCGGAGCTGTCGGGCCGGTACCGTCCGGGCGGCCCGGAGATGGTCACGAGCTGTCCGCCGAACCGAGGACCAGCGTCAAGGTCCGCTCGTCGCCGCCGCGCCGCAGGGTGAGCTCCAGCTCGTCCCCGGGACGGTGGGCACGGATCTTGACGATCAGCTCCTCGCCGCTGTGCACCCGCCGGCCGTCGACCTTCGTGATGACGTCGCCCGGCTTGACGCCCGCCTTCGCGGCGGGGCCGCCCGGGGTGACAGCGGGGGTGTCGTCCTGCCCCTTCTCGCCCACCCGGGCACCGTCACCGGTGAAGCGCATGTCGAGGCTGACCCCGATCACCGGATGCGTGGCCCTGCCGGTGCTGATCAGCTCCTCGGCGACGCGCTTTCCCTGGTTGATGGGGATGGCGAAGCCCAGCCCGATGGAACCGGCCTGCCCCCCGTCCGGCCCCGCGCCGGTGTCGGCGGCCCGGATGGCGCTGTTGATGCCGATGACCCGGGCCTGGCTGTCCACCAGCGGACCGCCCGAGTTGCCGGGGTTTATCGGCGCGTCGGTCTGCAGCGCGTCGACATAGCTGATGTCGCTGCCGTCGCCCTTCTCGCCGCCGGCCGTGATCGGGCGCTCCTTGGCGCTGATGATTCCCGACGTGACCGTGTTCTGGAGGTCGAACGGTGCACCGATCGCGACGACCGGGTCGCCCACCCGGACGTTCTCCGAGTTGCCCAGCGGCAGCGGCTTGAGACCGTCGACACCGGTGACCTTGACGACCGCCAGGTCGTAGCCGCTGTCCTTGCCGACGAGCGTGGCCTTGGCCGTTTCGCCGCCGCTGAAGGTGATGGAGATGTCCCCGGAGGCCCCGGCCGGGTCGACCACATGGTTGTTGGTGAGGATGTGGCCCTGCTCGTCCAGCACGAAGCCGGTGCCCGTGCCCTGCTCGGTGTCGCCGCTGACGTGCAGCGTGACGACGCTCGGCAGAGCCCGGGCGGCGATGCCGGCGACGCTGTCGGGCGCGCGGTCGACGCTCTCCGGACCGGCCTGCGGGAGCTCGATCCGGGTCACGCCGCCGTTGCGTTCCACGTACGCGCCGACGGCGCCGCCGACGCCGCCCGAGACGAGCGTGAGCACCAGGGCCCCGACGAGCAGCGGGCCGCGGCGGCGCTTACGGGGCGCGGGCGGCTCTCCGGGGTGGGTGAGCGGCTGCCCGGGGGCGCTCCAGGGGTCGTACCGGAGCCACACCGACGACAGGGGCTGCGGCCGCTCGTCGGCCGGGGGCGGGCCGGGGGCCGGGGCGGGTGCCGGAGACGCGGGAACGGCGGCCGGGTGGGGCTGCGGGTGCGGGGCGGGCTGGTGGGGGTGCGGGGCGGGCGGGTGCGGGGGCTGCGGGTGGGGCGGCTGCGGGGCGTACCCCCCGGCGGTCTCGGCCCCGGCCGTCGCGTACTGCGGAGGCACCGGCGTGCCGTTGGCCGGCGTCGGCACCGGCCGCTGCACGGGAGGGGCAGGCGCCCAGGGCCCCGGCCCGCCGTACGGCGGCGTGCTGTAGGCGTCGGGCTCGTGCAGCGGCGTGGGCCTGGCCGGGACGGCGGGCGCTTCGAGCGCTTCGGCCGCAGCCGCGGGGGCGGCGACGGAAGCCGTGCCGACGGTGTCCGCCGGTGCAGTGCCGGCGGCGTCCGCCGGTGCGGGCAGCTCCGTGGGAGCCGCGGGCGGGCCCGCCGGCGCGGGGGGCGCCTCGTGGGCCGTCGGCGCCGCGTCCGGCGCCGCAGGCGTCACGTCGCCAGCGGGGGCCTCCGCCTCGGGAGGAACCCCGCGTCCCGTGCCGGGGCGGCTCCACCACTTCGCCTTGGGTCCGGTGGGCTTCCCGTCGTCCATGCTCTCCCCGCAAACTGCCGGCCGATGCGGCGCCCACGCGGACGCCCGCTGAGATTCAACCAGGTTTGCGAATAACCGCGCAGGGCCCTGGTCAGGTCCCGCTCAGGCCCCGCCGGGCCGCCGGTCAGCGCGAGGGCGACAGCGGCGAGACGGACTGCGTGGGAGCCGCCAGATGCATGGGCACGGAAGTGGCCGCCGGACCGACCGCCGGGGCGGCGGCCGGCTGCAACGCGGACGCCGACGGACGTATCAGGGGGGACACCGACGCGGCGTGGGTCAGCGGCGACACCCCGAGGGAGCGGTTCAGCGACTGACCGGCGGGCTCACCCGGCACAGCGGCGACGACCGGACCGGAGCCCTGCCTGGTCTGGCCGCTCCCCGCCCCGCGACGGCGGTCGTCCGTGCCGCGCGGCGACGTCGTGCCGCCGGCGGAACCCGGAGTCGTGCCGTTCGTGGCCGTGGTCGGCGTCGCGGTGCGCAGCGGCGTCACCTTGCTGCCGCCGCCCTGGCCACGGGAACCGGAGTCCGACACGACGTCCAGCGGGACCGCGCCGCCCAGGGCGATGGCGGCGAAGGAGACGGCGCTGGCCGCCGCGAACGCGAAGCGTCTGCGGCGCCACGGCGAGCGCTCAGCCTCGGCGCGGCCCACCTCGTGGATCCGGAAGCCGCTCCCGCCACCCGGCAGGACGGCCGCGTGGGCGCCCCCGGGGACGTAGGCGAACGTCTCCGCGCGGGGGTCGCGCGGTCTTCCCGCGGACGGGTTCAGTCCTCCGAACATCCCGCCGCCCGTCATACGGCCGCCGCCGAACGGGCCGGACTCGTCGTCGTCCCCGGCGCCGGGGCCCGCGGGCAGCCCTTGCAGCCGCGCGAGCAGCGCCTCGGACAGGGGCGGCGGGGCGGACTGGGCGAAGGCGCTCTTGAGGCGGCGCTGGGCGTCGGCCTCGGCCTTGCACCGCGGGCAGGTCGCCAGATGCGCCAGGACGCGGTCCCTGGCGTCGTGCTCGAGCTCACCGTCGACAAGCGCGGCGAGCCGGTCCCCCAAGTGCTGTTCCGCGGGGGTCGGGCCTGTACCGCTCACGCCGGTCCGACCTCCCCCGCCAGAGCGACGGCGCCCGCGAGCGAGCGCTGCTGCTCCGCACGTGCCTCCGGGGAACGGTGCGACAGGGCCTTGCGCAGGTGGGAGCGGCCGCGGTGGATCCGGCTGCGCACGGTCCCCAGCTTCACGCCCAGGGTCGCGGCGATCTCCTCGTACGACAGGCCCTCGATGTCACAGAGCACGACCGCGGCACGGAACTCGGGCGCGAGGGTGTCCAGCGCCTGCTGCACGTCCGCGTCGAAGTGGCTGTCGTTGAAGACCTGCTGCGGCGACGGCTCCCGGCTGGGCAGCCGCTCGGCCGCGTCGTCGCCGAGGGCGTCGAAACGGATGCGCTGCTTGCGGCGGACCATGTCCAGGAAGAGATTCGTGGTGATCCGGTGGAGCCAGCCCTCGAAGGTGCCGGGCGTGTACGTCGACAGGGAACGGAAGACGCGGACGAAGACCTCTTGCGTGAGGTCCTCCGCGTCGTGCTGGTTCCCCGTGAGGCGGTATGCGAGGCGATAGACCCGTGCGCTGTGCGTGCTGACGATCTCCTCCCAGGTGGGGGGAGTCCACGCCTGCGATTCCGCATCCGATGCGAAGGTCGCGGTGGTGACGGAGTCGGAGGGCACGGAACGGTCAGCAGTGTTGGTCACGGATTTCGGCTCACCCACCGACCTGAGAAGGCGCCTCAGCACTCCTCCCCGATCCGCAGGTGCAGCCGCACCTCCCCTATCGGCTCTGGTGGTGTCCAGCGGAGCCCCTACCATAGCCACCTCGCCCGTTAGCTCCGGATAAGAATCTTTACGAGGATTTGGGTCCGGCTTCCGGCCCCGCTCCACGTGCTTCCTTCTGCCCTGAACAACGGCCGGTCCCATCTGCGGGTTCCCGCGCGCAGCGGATACAGTCAGCGTCGCGCCAACTACGGGGACGGGAGAGGGTCATAACCGCCAACCAGCAGACCAGCTGGGCGTTCGCCGACGCCTTCGTCGCCGAGGACGACGCTCTGCACTGGGCCCGGGACCGGGCCCGGGAGTCAGGGCTGCCCTCGGTGTCGCCGGGCACCGGCGCCGCGCTGCGACTGCTGGCGGCCACGGCGGACGCGAAGGCGGTCGCCGAGATCGGCACGGGGACCGGGGTCTCCGGGATCTACCTGCTGGACGGTATGCGCCCCGACGGCGTCCTGACCACGGTGGACCTGGAGCCGGAGCGCCAGCAGTTCGCCAAGGAGGCGTTCCGGGCGGCCGGCTTCGCCGCGAACCGGGCGCGCTTCATTCCCGGGCGGGCGCTGGACGTCCTTCCGCGGCTCGCCGACGGCGGCTACGACCTCGTCTTCTGCGACGGCGACCGCACCGAGTCCCTCGACTACCTCGCTGAATCGTTGCGCCTGCTGCGTCCGGGCGGGCTCGTCTGCTTCGAGGGCGTCTTCGCCGACGGCCGTACGGTCGACTCGGCGGCGCAGCCGGCGGAGGTGCTGCGGGTGCGTGAGCTGCTGCGTGCGGTCCGCGAGAGCACGGAGCTCCTGCCGACGCTGCTGCCGGTCGGCGACGGGCTCCTCTGCGCGGTGCGCCGGTCCTGACGGGGTCGCGGGCCGGGGGCGGGTGACGCTCTGCGGCGGGCCTGTTCCCCGCGCCGCCCCTTCCCGCTGTCCCGATGTGCGGCTCCGCCGCGTGCCGGGGCAAGCCCCGACCCCGTGCCGCTGGCTGGGCGGCGTGCCGGGCTCCGCCCGGGCCCGTGCCGCTGGGTGGGCGGGGCTCCGCCCGGGCCCGGTACCGCGCTTCGCGCGGTGGCCTCAAAGTCCCCCTACGGCTTGGCGGCCGTGGGTGGGCGCACCTCCCACACCGCCAGGCGTAGGGGAGACCCCCAGGCCGGACTGGAAATGCCGCGACGCGGCAACCGGCCCGAGCCGGGCACATCCAGCCCCGCCGGTGCTCAAGGTGCCGAGCCGGAACGTCCAGCCCCGCCGGCGCTCAAGGCGGCGGACCCGGCACATCCAGCCCCGCCGGCGATAGAGGCGCAGGCCCCGGGGGGCAAGCCCCTGACGGGAGCGGCCAACCCAGCGCCACCGGCGATTGAGGCGCAGGACTCCGGGGCAGCGCCCACAAGACCGGCACGCTCCCAGCTCGCGGGCGTTTGGGCGCGGGAGCGTGCGGCCCGACCACTCCAGCCCCGCCGGCGATTGAGGCGCGGGGTTCGGGGCAGCGCCCCGACAAGCGGGCCAACCCAGCCCCCGCCGGCGACAGAGACGCAGCACCCCGGGGCAGCGCCCCGACGAGACCGGCCAGCTCCCAGCCCTGAGGCGCGGGCCCAGGGGCAGCGTCCCGGTTTCGGGAAGGTGGGGCCCCGGCGGCCGCCAGGCCGCAGGGGCGGGGAGGGGAACAACCCGCCCCAGGCAACACGGCCAGCCCGGGGCCGGAACGCGCAGCGCCCCCGGCATTCGTATGCCGGGGGCGCTGCGAGACTCAGGACGCGTCAGCCGACGACCTTCTTCAGGGCGTCGCCGAGTGCGTCGGCTTCGTCCGGAGTCAGTTCGACGACAAGACGACCGCCGCCTTCGAGCGGAACGCGCATGACGATGCCCCGCCCCTCCTTGGTCACCTCGAGCGGGCCGTCGCCCGTCCGCGGCTTCATGGCCGCCATGCTCGTTCCCCTTCCTGAAACCAGCTCATCGCAGCCGGCGGCCCCATGAGAGGTGCTGTGTCACCGGCATCGAACACATTGCTTCCAGGCCATTATCCCGCATGGCGGGACCCAAAGACCAACATCAGTCGGCATCGCTTGCGCAACGCGCTCTCGCAAAACCACCCAATTCGGCGATGTGCCTGCGATACTTCGCCACCGCTTGCCAGGCGGCACATGGGGATTCTTTGACGGAGGTCATATGTGCAGGCTGGATGATCTCCGTCATGCTGACTCCGATACTGATGTCAGAACGACGCAGAACCACCAGCCGAACCACCTAAGGGGACCCGCCATGGCCGACTCCGTGCTGTACGACGTGACCGACGGACTCGCGACGATCACGATCAACCGGCCCGAGGCCATGAACGCGATGAACGTCGACGCCAAGGTCGCCCTGCGGGACGCGGTGCGGGCCGCGGCCGACGACGGCGCCGTGCGTGCGGTGCTGCTGACGGCGGCGGGCGGCAAGGCGTTCTGCGTGGGCCAGGACCTCAAGGAGCACGTGTCGCTGCTCGCCGCGGACCGCGAGTCCGGCAGCGGGGGGACGATGAGCACGGTCCGCGAGCACTACAACCCGATCGTCCGCGCCCTGACCGGCATGGCGAAGCCGGTCGTCGCCGGCGTCAACGGCGTCGCCGCCGGAGCCGGTCTCGGTTTCGCGCTGGCGGCGGACTACCGCGTCGTCGCCGACACGGCCAAGTTCACGACGTCGTTCGCGGGCGTGGCGCTCACCGCCGACTCGGGAGTGTCGTGGACGCTGCCGCGGCTGATCGGGCAGAGCCGCGCCGCGGACCTGCTGCTGTTCCCGCGCTCGTTCTCCGCGCGGGAGGCGTACGAGTGGGGCATCGCGAACAAGCTCGTTCCGGCGGACGAGTTGGCCGCGGAGGCCGCCGCCGTGGCACGTGCCCTGGCCGACGGCCCCACGGTCGCGTACGCGGCGCTGAAGGAGTCCATGGCGTACGGCGCGGACCGTTCGCTGAGCGAGGCGCTGGACAAGGAGGAGGAGCTCCAGACGAAGGCGGGCGCCTCCGAGGACCACGCGATCGCGGTGCAGGCGTTCCTGTCCAAGGAAGCGCCCGAGTACCTGGGCCGTTAGGGCCTCTCGTTCGGATCCTGCCGGGCTCGCGGGCCCTCGCACCGCACCTCGCCGCGCCGTCGTCGGTCGCCGACTCCCCCGTAGCCCTTCGGGCACGGGAGGTGCCCCCACCGCGTGGACCCCTTCCTCCGCCTTGCGAGGCGTCCCCGCGGCCCTGGCGGGCCTGGGGAGACCTTATGCACCAGGCCCCGCTCACTGATCCGGCCTGATCCGAACGACAGACCCCAGGCCCGCTACGGCCGTGTGCGGCCCGTGCCGCCGCCCCGGAAGACGCAGTCGGCCAGGTGGTCGTCGACGAGCCCGCAGGCCTGCATGAGGGCGTACGCCGTCGTCGGGCCGATGAAGCGCAGGCCGCGCTTCTTGAGCTCCTTGGCCAGCGCCGTGGACTCGTCGGTGACGGCCGGCACGTCGGCGACGGTGCGCGGCACGGGCCGGCGCGCACCGTCGGGCGCGTACGACCAGATCAGGCTGTCCAGGTCGCCGGAGGACCAGCCGGCGAGCACGCGCGCGTTGGCCACGGTGGCCCGGATCTTGGCGCGGTTGCGGATGATGCCGGGGTCGGCGAGGAGCCGTTCCTCGTCGGCATCGGTGAAGGCGGCCACCGAGCCGATCTTGAAGCCGTCGAAGGCGCTGCGGAACCCCTCGCGGCGGCGCAGGATCGTGATCCAGGACAGGCCGGACTGGAACGCCTCGAGGCAGAGCCGTTCGAACAGGGCGTCGTCGCCGTGGACCGGGCGGCCCCACTCGTCGTCGTGGTACGCGACGTAGTCCTCGGTGGACAGGCCCCAGGGGCAGCGGAGTCCGCCGTCCGGGCCCGGCACGGCGGCGCCCGTCACCGCGGTCACCGGCCCGGCTCCTGTCCCGGCTCGGTGAACATGTCGGACCGGCCGGCGGCGGTGGCCTGCGCCCCCGCGAGCGCCGACTCCAGTTCGGCGATACGCGCGTCGCGCTCGGCGAGCTCCGCGCCGAGGCGGCCGAGCACCTCGTCCACGTCGGCCATCCGGTAGCCCCGCATGCCGACGGGCAGCCGCAGCGCGTCGACGTCGCCGCGGCCGACGGGCCGGTCCAGCGGCAGCGGGTCGACCAGCTGCTCGGGCGCGGCCTCGGGCAGTGCCGCGGTGTCGCTCCCCCCGAGCACGACGAGGGTGACCGCCGCGACGACCACGACCATCGCGATCAGCAAGAACCAGAACACGAACGACCCTCTCCCCGGACTTCCCGCTGCTTCCCGTACGACCGTTTCCCGTACGTCCCGGGGAACCTGCCCGAGCGGGAAACCGTCCTGTGCTGATCGTGCCACGGGACACCGACAGCTAGGGTCGCAGGCGTACGAGCACTGAGGAGGAAACAGCGGATGCTGCGGCTGGGACGGCGCGAGTTCGACGCGCACGAGCCGGTGATCATGGCCATCGTGAACCGGACGCCGGACTCGTTCTACGACCAGGGGGCGACGTTCCGCGACGAGCCCGCGCTCGCCCGGGTGGAACAGGCCGTGGCCGAGGGCGCCGCGATCATCGACATAGGCGGCGTGAAGGCCGGTCCCGGCGAGGAGGTCACCTCCGAGGAGGAGGCGCGGCGCACGGTCGGTTTCGTGGCCGAGGTGCGGCGGCGCCATCCGGACGTGGTGATCAGCGTCGACACCTGGCGCCATGACGTGGGCGCGGCCGTCTGCGAGGCGGGCGCCGACGTGCTGAACGACGCCTGGGGCGGCGCGGACCCGAAGCTGGCCGAGGTCGCCGCGCGGTACGGCGCCGGTCTGGTCTGCACCCACGCGGGCGGCGCCCGGCCGCGTACGCGGCCGCACCGGGCCGCGTACGACGACGTGATGGCGGACGTTCTGCGGGTGACGCTGGGGCTGGCGGAGCGGGCGGTCGAGCTCGGTGTCCGCCGGGACGGGATCATGATCGACCCGGGCCATGACTTCGGCAAGAACACCCGGCACAGCCTGGAGGCCACGCGCCGGCTCGACGAGATGACGGCGACGGGCTGGCCGGTGCTGGTGTCCCTGTCGAACAAGGACTTCGTCGGCGAGACGCTCGACAAGCCGGTCAAGGAACGGGTGCTCGGCACGCTGGCGACGACCGCGGTCTCCGCGTGGCTCGGCGCGCAGGTCTACCGCGTGCACGAGGTGGCGGAGACGAAACAGGTCCTGGACATGGTGGCCTCGATCGCGGGCCACCGTCCGCCGGCGGTCGCCCGCCGCGGCCTCGCCTGAGCCGCCGGCCGCCCGGTGCGGCCCCGGAAGCGCCGGGGCCGCACCGGGCGGCGCGGGGACGCCTACCTGCCCGTCTCCTTGGAGACCAGCGCGACCGCCTCTTCCACGTCGTCGGTGACGTGGAAGAGCATCAGATCCCTCTCGGACGCCTTGCCCTGGGCGATCACGGTGTTCCGCAGCCAGTCGACGAGGCCGCTCCAGTACTCCGTGCCGAAGAGCACGATCGGGAACCGCGTCACCTTGCGCGTCTGCACCAGCGTGAGCGCCTCGAAGAGCTCGTCGAGGGTGCCCAGCCCGCCGGGCAGGACGACGAAGCCCTGCGCGTACTTCACGAACATCGTCTTGCGGACGAAGAAGTAGCGAAAGTTCACCCCGATGTCGACGTGCGCGTTGATGCCCTGCTCGAAGGGCAGCTCGATGCCGAGGCCGACGGAGATGCCCTCGGCCTCGCGCGCGCCCTTGTTCGCGGCCTCCATCACGCCCGGGCCGCCGCCCGTGATCACCGCGAAGCCGGCGCGGGCGAGGGCCTTGCCCAACTGGACGCCGACTTCGTACTCGGGAGTGCCGGCCGGGGTGCGGGCGGAGCCGAAGACGCTGATGGCGCCGGGCAGTTCGGCGAGCGCGCCGAAGCCCTCGACGAACTCGGACTGGATGCGCATGACCCGCCACGGGTCGGTGTGCACCCACTGGGAGTCGCCCTCGGTGTCGAGCAGCCGCTGGTCCGTGGTGCCCGGCCTGATCTGATCCCTGCGGCGCAGTACCGGTCCCAGCCGCTGCTCCTCCAGCGCCCGCAATCCCTCGGGGTTGCTCATGACCTGCTCCCTCCGCCGAACATCATCTGCTTTGGCTCAGGGTAGGTCGGCCAACGTGACGAATGGCGAAATCGGGGTGATCAACCAGTATGCGGCGTCAGGAAGTCAGCCAGTCGCGCAGCCGCCGCTCGCAGTGCGTGATCCTGTCCACGGCGACGTGCTCGTCCCGCTTGTGGGCGAGGAGCGCATCGCCCGGGCCGTAATTGACCGCTGGCACGCCGAGCGCGCTGAAGCGCGAGACGTCGGTCCAGCCGAACTTGGGCTGCGCGGTCCCGCCGACCGCCTTCATGAAGGCGGCGGCGGCCGGGTGCGAGAGTCCGGGCAGGGCGCCGCCTGTGTGGTCGTCCACCACGATCTCGCTCAGACCGCAGTCGGCGAAGACCTCGCGGACATGCGCCTCGGCCTCGGCCATGCTGCGGTCGGGGGCGTAGCGGTAGTTGACCACCACAGTGCACTCGTCGGGGATGACGTTGGTGGCCACACCTCCCTCGATGCCGACGGCGTTCAGGCCCTCGCGGTACTCCAGTCCGTCGATGACCGGCCGGCGCGGCTCGTAGGAGGCGAGGCGGTCGAGGACCGGGCCGACGGCGTGGATGGCGTTGGAACCCATCCAGCTGCGGGCGGAGTGTGCGCGCTCCCCCTTGGTCCGCAGGTGGACCCGGAGCGTGCCCTGGCAGCCGCCCTCGACCTGGGCGTCGGAGGGCTCCAGCAGTACCGCGAAGTCGCCGTCCAGCCAGTCGGGGTGGGCCTCCGCCACATGCCCGAGACCGTTGAGGTGTGCGGCGACCTCTTCGTTGTCGTAGAAGACGAAGGTGAGGTCGCGGTTGGGCTCGGGAACGGTGGCGGCGATCCGGAGCTGGACCGCGACGCCCGACTTCATGTCGCTGGTGCCGCAGCCCCACAGGATGCCGTTCTCGTCGAGCCGCGACGGCACGTTGTCCGCGATCGGGACGGTGTCGATGTGCCCGGCGAGCACCACGCGCTCGGTGCGGCCGAGGTGCGTCCGGGCCACGACGTTGTTGCCGTGCCGGTCGACGGTCAGGTGCGGCAGCTCGCGCAGGGCCTCCTCGACGGCGTCGGCGAGGGGCTTCTCGCTGCCGCTGACCGACGGGAAGTCGACCAGGGCGGCGGTGAGCGCGGGGGCGTCGAGGGTGAGGTCAAGCGCGGTCGGATGCATGGTCTCGACGATAGGCGGTCCCGCCCGGCCGTTGTCCGGGACACCCCCCGGGGCCGTCCGGGGGCTCCAGTACGGTGGGCGGGTGCCCGAGACCGCCTCTCCCGTCCGGCGCGGCCGCTCCTTGCGCTTCGCGGCCGCGTTCCTCGTGCTGCTGGCCCTCATCGGTTACGTCGTGGTGCAGTACGTCACCGGCGGCGGCGCTCCGCGCTGCGTCGTGCGCACGGCCGAGGGCGACGGTCCGTCGTACGAACTGTCGCCCGAGATGGCGGGGAACGCCGCGACGATCGCTGCGGTCGGCACGACCCGCGGGATGCCGGAGCGGGCGGTCACCATCGCGCTGGCGACCGCTCTCCAGGAGTCGGCGCTGCGCAACATCCGCCATGGCGACCGGGACTCGCTCGGCCTCTTCCAGCAGCGTCCTTCCCAGGGGTGGGGCACCCCGGAGCAGATCCTCGATCCCGTCTACTCGTCGCGGAAGTTCTACGAGGGCCTGGCCGAGGTGCCCGGCTATTCACGGCTGCCGCTGACCGTCGCCGCGCAGGTCGTGCAGCGCAGCGGTTTCCCGCAGGCGTACGCGAAGCATGAGCCGGACGCCGCGCTGCTGGCCGCGACGCTCACCGGGCGGGCCTCTGCGACCCTGACCTGTGAGACCAGGGACGGCGGCGGACCGGGCGACCCGGCCCAGGTGCGGACGGAACTGACCCGGGCGTTCGGGCCCGGGGTGCTGCCGAAGGCCGGCAGCGGGCGGGGGCGCGCGGGCGACGCGGACGCCCGGGAGCTGACCGTCCCGGTGCAGGCGCCCGTGGGCGCGGAGGAGGCGGCCGACGCGGTCGGCGGCGACCTGGGGCCCGAGGGCCGGGGCGGCGGAGCGGGCGGCAAGCGCGGCTGGGAGCTCGCGCACTGGGCGGTCGCGCGGGCGGACGAGCTGCGGATCCAGGAGGTCGCCTACGGCGGCCGGGTGTGGAGCGCCGGGCAGTCGGCGGACGGCTGGCGTACGGCCGGCAGCGCCGAGGACGGCCCGGACGAGGTCCGGATCCGTATCGCACGCTAGCCCGACACCACCCTCGAACGAGTCACTCCGCTCACCTCCTCCACGGCGACTTCCGGCGGTCGCGACCCGTCGCCTCCGGTGACCCCAATTCCCTTGGAAGCGGCGGGAAGTGACGGTTCACCAGGCGGTCGCACATGGCTGCGTTTGCCCCTTTTCATCCGAGGACGATAATGCGACGCATTACCAACTCTTTACCTTGGTGCACCGCAACTTCCCCCCGCCTCCGCCCGGTTGTCAGGACGTCCGTACACCGGACACGCATCATTCCGAACGTCCTCTCGTCCCAAGGAGCATCATGTCCCTCCCCCTGACCCGTCGGATCGCCCGTGCCGCGCTGCTCGTCGCGGCGGGAGCAGCCCCCGTGGTCGGTGCGGCCGGCTCCGCAGGCGCCATGGAACTCCCGCAGGCCCCGGTCGGCGCACTCTCGGCGCTCGACGCGGACAACGTCGGCAACACGGTCGACGGCGTCTCCAGGGAGACCACCAAGGCGGCCGGCCACGTCGGTGGCAAGACGGCCGACAAGGCCGCCCCCGGGGCGACCAAGACCGTCGGCAAGGCGGCCAAGGCGACGAAGCCGATCGCCAAGAAGGCGACCGGCGGCCCCGCCGGCCAGGCGGGCGGCCTGGTCGGCGGCGCGACCAAGGGCGGCCTGCCGACCGACGCGCTGACGGGCGGCGGCCTGCCCACCAGCTCCCTCGGCGGCCTGCCGCTCGGCGGCTGACACCACGGCACCACGCATGCGGAAGGGCCCCGGGAAATCTTGGGGCCCTTCCTTGTGCCCTGTTGGGCGTGCGCGGCCCGTGCGGCTCAGGCGTCCGCCCGGCCGAGGCGCTTCACGGCGGCCTGGACGCGCTCGTCGGTCGCGGTGAACGCCACCCGTACGAAACGCTCCCCCGCCTCCCCGTAGAAGTCGCCGGGCGCCACCAGGATGCCCAGGGCGGCCAGGTGGGCCACCGTGTCCCAGCAGGGTTCGTCGCGGGTGGCCCACAGGTAGAGGCTGGCCTCGCTGTGCTCGATCCGGAAGCCGTGCGACTCGAGCGCCGTGCGCAGGGCCGTGCGGCGGGCCGCGTACCTGGCACGCTGCTCGGTGACGTGCGCGTCGTCGCCGAGCGCCGCGACGGTGGCCGCCTGCACGGGGGCGGGCGTCATCATGCCGCCGTGCTTGCGGATCTGGAGCAGCTCGCCCAGCACGTCCGGGTCGCCCGCGATGAACGCGGCGCGGTAGCCGGCCAGGTTGGAGCGCTTGGAGAGCGAGTGGACGGCCACCACGCCCGCGTACGAGCCGCCGCAGACGTCCGGGTGGAGGACGGAGACGGGCTCCGCCTCCCAGCCGAGCTCCAGGTAGCACTCGTCGCTGAAGACCAGTACGCCGTGCTCGCGCGCCCAGGCGACGATCCGCGTCAGCTCGTCCTTGGGCAGCACCCGGCCGGTCGGGTTGGACGGCGAGTTGAGCCAGAGCAGCTTCAGCCCGGCCGGGTCGAGCTCGGTCGGGTCGTCGTAGACGACCGGCGTCGCCCCGCACAGCCGCGCGCCCACCTCGTACGTCGGGTAGGCGAGGCGCGGGTAGGCGACCCGGTCGCCCGCGCCGAGTCCGAGCTGCGTCGGCAGCCAGGCCACCAGCTCCTTGGAGCCGACGACGGGCAGGACGTTGGTGTGCACCACGCCCACCGCGCCCAGCCGGCGCTCGACCCAGGAGGCCAGCGCGTCGCGCAGCTCCGCCGTGCCCCAGACCGTCGGGTAGCCGGGCGAGTCGGCGGCCTCCGTGAGCGCCTTCCTGATCACCTCGGGGACGGGGTCGACCGGGGTGCCCACCGAGAGGTCCACGATGCCGTCCGGGTGCGCGGCGGCCGTGGCCTTGTAGGGCTCGAGCCTGTCCCAGGGGAAGACGGGGAGTCGCGAGGAGACTGCGGGCACGGCGGCGCTCACTTTCGGGTCACGGGGCGCTTGTCGGCGGGGCGTCGGTCGGGGGCGTTTCTCGTCATGGGGCCGTTCCGGACGCCGGAGGCGGCGTCAAACGCCTCGGTCCCGTACGGACGACGAGCCGTACGGGACCGGGGACATGCGGATCGGATCAGCCGTTCTGCGGCGGCAGGGCGGCGATGAAGGGGTGGTCCCGCTCGATCAGGCCGAGCTTGGAGGCACCGCCGGGCGAACCGAGCTCGTCGAAGAACTCGACGTTCGCCTTGTAGTAGTCCTTCCACTCCTCCGGGGTGTCGTCCTCGTAGAAGATGGCCTCGACCGGGCAGACCGGCTCACAAGCACCACAGTCGACGCATTCGTCCGGGTGGATGTACAAGGACCGGGAGCCCTCGTAGATGCAGTCGACGGGGCACTCCTCGATGCACGCCTTGTCCTTGACGTCGACACAAGGCTGCGCGATGACGTAGGTCACGCTGTCGTTCCTCCTCGATAAGGGCTGGCTTGCGCGGGAGCGCGGCGTCGTCGATGCCCGCCCCTAGTATCTCCGTTCTTGGTAACGATCCGAACAGGAGGGGCTCACAGAGCTGTGGAATTCACTGCGGGCGGACGGCTCGAAATCCGCATCACACCCGCTGACGTGGGCAAACGTGTCTCAGTACGCCGCTTGAGCGAGGCTGGAGCGCCGGGAGCGAAGTTCACCGACACGGTGGGCGTTCTCGCATCCTGGACCGATGATGTGCTGGTGATCACACGCCGGACCGGTGAGAGCGTCCGCATCCCGGAATCCTCCCTCGTCGCGGGCAAGGTCGTACCGGCCGCGCCCGCCCGGCGCAGGGGCGTCCCCGCGGCGGACTTCCGCGAGCTCGCCGAGGTCACGGCACGTGCGTGGCAGCCGGTGGAGAGCGAGCGGCTCGGCGACTGGCGGCTGCGGGCCGCCGCCGGATTCACCCGGCGCGCCAACTCCGTACTGCCGCTCGGCGACCCCGGCCTGCCGCTGGACGACGCGCTGGGGCGGGTGCGCGACTGGTACGCGGCCCGCGGTCTTCCGGCGTACGTCCAGACGGCGACGGGCGCGGCGGGAACCCAGGAGGAGCTGTGCACCGGGCTGGAGACACGCGGCTGGGAGCGTGAGGTCTCCGCACAGGTGCAGGTCGGGGGGCTGGCGGCGGTGGGAGACCTGGACGCCGACATCGCACGTGTCGTGCTCGCCCGTTCCGTCGACGAGGCATGGCTGCGGCGCTACCAGCGGACCGGTGTGCCCGGACCACATGTGCTCCAGGTCCTGAACAGCGGGCCTTCGGTGTGGTTCGCCTCCATACCGGGCGCCGAAGGGGCCGAGGGCACACCGGCCGCGATCGGCCGCTGTGTGGTGGACGGACGCTGGGCCGGCTTCATGGCGGTGGAGGTGGGCCCGGAGCAGCGGCGTCAGGGGCTCGCGTCGGCGGTGATGGCCGCCCTGGCCCGCCGGGCCCTGGACGAGGGCGCTTCGGCGGCGTGGCTCCAGGTGGAGTCCGACAACGCCGGGGGACGTGCCCTCTACGCCGGCATGGGATTCTCGGTCCATCACCACTACCACCACTACCGGGCGCAGTAGGCCCGGGGGTACGAGTCAGTCATGGATGAGAACGACCGGCGGTCCCGCTTCGCCGAGGAGGCCCGCTCCGAGCGCCCCGACCTGGCCCTGCTCTGCCTGCTCATCGGCGCGGAGGCGGACCCGTCACTGGACGAGAAGGACATGGACGCGGCCCAGATCGAGCTGGACCGCCTGGCCGGGATGCTCCCGTACGGGCTGCGCGGCCCGCACGCCTGGGCGGCGGCCCTCGCCGAGCTGCTCGGCGGCCGCGAGGGATTCCACGGGGCCCCCGGCGACTACCAGCACCTGGAGTCCTCGCTCCTCCACCAGGTCCTGCGCCGCCGCCGCGGGCTGCCGATCCTGCTCTCCGTCGTCTGGACGGAGGTCGCCCGCCGCGCGGGCGGGCACGTGTACGGGGTGGCCCTGCCGGGCCACTTCGTCGTCGGCTTCGGCGACCCGGAGCAACAGGTGCTGGCCGACCCCTTCGCGGCCGGCCGCGTCCTGTCCGGCGCCGACGCCGAACTCCTCGTCACGGGCGCGACGGGCGCCTCCCTGTCCCCGTCGATGCTGACGCCCGCCGATCCGCTCGCCGTGGTGTCGCGCATCCTCAACAACGTCCGCGCCTGGGCGGCGCTGCGCCCCGAGCACTCCGCGGTCGCCCTCTGGGCCCTCGACCTCCTGCTCCTCCTCCCCTCGCACCCGGCGCGCCTGCGCTTCGAGCGGGCCCAGCTGCTCGTGCAGCGCGGCGACTTCCTGACGGGCGCCGCGGAGATGGAGGCGTACGCGGAGGTCGTGGACGCGGTCGAGCCGACGGCGGCGGAAACGATCAGGGGGCACGCCCGCTCGGCCCGGGCCCGCCTGAACTGAGCGGTCCGCCGCGCGCTCGGACGCGGGCCGTCAGGCCTTCGTCCGCAGGCGCTCGCCGTCCCCCTCCGGCACCGCGGCGAGATGCGCCCAGGGCCGTTGCCGCCCGCCGCTCACCGCGGCGACGCCCCGTTCGTCGTAGCGCGAGGTGGCCAGCGACCAGGCGAGGTTGCCCGCCATCAGATGCCCCATCCCCTCCACGTAGTGGTCGACGGGCCCCCGCAGCCCGGCCGGCACGCCCAGGTCGTCCAGCAGCCCGGGCAGGGCGGCGGCGAGTTCGCCGAAGCGGGCCGCACGGGAATTGGCGAGCTCCGCGATGTGCTCGACGGCCTCGTCCAGGGAGCAGCCCCGCTGCTCGCTCAGGACGACGACGCTGTTGTTCACGTCGCCCGCCGCGAGTTCCTTGACCAGGGAGACGATGTCGTTGACAAAGATCACCACATCGCCGGTGATCTCACGCATCTCGCGCAGCGGGAAGGAGCCGTGGAGTTCGTCCGGCAGTGTGTAGCCCCCGCACCGCTCGGTGAAGTCGAGGCACGGCTGCACGCCTATGGAGTCGCGCCTGAGGGCGAGGAACCGCTCCAGCGTGGGGAGGCGGTCCGCGTTCCGATTGGCCGCCTCGCCCTGGTAGGCGGCCATGTACGCCTGCCAGTGCGCGCGGAAGCGGCGCTGCCAGCTCCGCGGCCTTCCCGCGGTGGAGCGGTGCCAGATGTCCCGGAACCCCACGACGAGCGGCGGGCCGGACACCTCGTCGGACACTCCGGCCTCTTCGCGCGCCTCGCGCGCGGTGGGCACCTCGGGCGTACCGGGCGTACCGCTGACCGTCATGGTCCGCCCGAGGGTGTTCACCAGGCGCTCGATGGCCTCGGGCCGCGTCCCCAGCCCGCCGTCGAACTGATCGTCGAAGATGAAGAACCAGGCGTTGAAGTCGGCCGCGAGCTCGAGGTCGCTGCCCGTGGCGTCGGGGTAGAAATAGGCCATCAGCCGCTCGAGACGCAGCGCGTCGTACTCCTCGACGGCGGCGTCCCCGGCCAGCAGGTCTGTCTTCTGCAGCCACTGGAGCGTGTGCCGCCGGGCGCGCTCCGCGTGCGGGCTGAGGCGGGCGGAGTACGGAATCCTGACGGCCGCCGCGCGCCGCGTCGGGTCCGAAAGCGCCTTCGTGTGGCCGGAGTTCGTCGTGTCCGTCATACCTGCCCCCTCGGTGTCGCGGCGCGTCGCACCGGACAGTGGCACAGGTCCGACGCCCTCCGCAGGGATATGAGGCTAGGTCTCTTTTCGCCGTGAGCGAAGACCGCCTGCGGGCGCAACGTGGCGCGAAACAGCGGCAGTTCGCCTGTACGCGCCTCTCGTGACGCTCCCCTACCAGAAGGCCGCGTCTGCCTGGCCGAAAACTCCCCAAGGGGTTACGGTCCGTCGCCCTGGGCATACGCTTCGCGGTATTCAGGCATCACGACTCACGACGCCTCATGTCGAAGGATCAGATGTGGCCCACATCGGAGACCGGCCGGAACGACAGCGCCGGCCGCTGCTGGAACGCGACACCGAGCTCGCCGCGGTGGACGCGCTGTTGACCGATCTCTCGGCAGCACCCGCGGGATCGGCCGCGCCCGGCGCCGGCGGGCTGCTCGCCTTCGCCGCACCGGCGGGCATGGGCAAGACCACCCTGCTCACCGAAGTCCGCCGCAGGGCGGTCGCCCGCGGCTGCACGGTGCTCTACGCCAGGGGCGGCGAGCAGGAGCAGGGCGTGGCGTTCCACGTCGTACGCCAGCTCGTCCAGCCGTTCCTGGCGACGGCCACCGAGGAGGAACACCACCAGCTGCTGGGCAGTTGGTACGACATCGTCGCCCCCGCCATGGGCCTGGTCGCCGGCGACGGCAACGGCGTCCCCGACCCGCAGGGCGTACGGGACGGCCTGGACTGGTTCGCCACCCGTATCGCCGTGCAGCACGCGCCGCTGGTGGTCATGCTCGACGACGCCCACTGGGCCGACGCCGAGTCGCTGACCTGGCTGACGGGCTTCGCGCCGAGGGTCAACGAACTGCCGATGCTGCTCGTCGTGGCCTACCGCCCGGACGAACTGCCACTGGACGCCGCCGCGTTCGCGGGCCTCGCCGAACGCCAGGGCTCCCACCCCTTCGATCTCGTGCCTCTCACGCCCGCCGCGGTGGGCCGCATCGTCCGGGACACCCTGGGGGAGGACGCGGACGAGGGGTTCTGCCGCGAGACATGGGCGGTCACCGGCGGCAACCCCTTCGAGACCGTCGAACTGACCGCCAAGGTCGCCGACCGCAGGCTCAAGCCTCAGGTGGCGTACATCGCCGAACTGCGTGAGCTCGCCTCCGCGGTGAAGGGCAGCGGACTCGTGGACCGGCTGGAGCGGCTCGGCACGTCCGTCGTCCGGTTCGCCTGGAGCGCCGCCGTGCTCGGCTCCGAGGCGTCCCGGAGCCTGGCCGCGAGCGTCGGCGGCCTGGGCGAGGCGGAATCGGCCCTGGCCGTGAGCCGGCTGCGGGAGGCCCGTATCCTCGCCCTCCCGCCGGCCGACGACCCCGACGGCGACCGGCTGGAGTTCTTCCACCCGCTGGTCGCCACCGCCGTCTACCGGGCCATACCGGCGGCGTTCCGTGTCGCCCTGCACGGCCAGGCCGCGGCCATCGTCTCCGGCGCCGGCCTGGGCGTCACCACGACGGCCCGGCACCTGCTGGAGATGCACCCCGAGAGCGACCCCTGGGCCGTACGGGAGCTGCGCAAGGCCGCCCGCGAGTATCTGCGGGCGGGCGCACCCGACGCCGCCCGGCGCTGCCTCGCCCGGGCGCTCCGCGAACCTCCGGCCCTGGACGAACGGGCCGACGTCCTCTTCGAGCTGGGCTGCTCGGCCCTGCTGACCGAACCGGCGACCACGGTCAACCACCTGCGGGCCGCCCTGGACGAGCCCGTCCTCGACCCCGCGCTGCGCGAGTCGATCGTCTACCGGCTGGCGCAGGCCCTCGGCCACTCGGACCGGATGGCCGAGGCCGCGGAGACCGTCGCGGAGGCGGCCCGGGACGCCACCGACGCCAGGACGCGGCTGCGTATGCAGGCCGAGCAGTTCATGTGGAACGCCTTCCGGGCGGACGAACAGGACTCGCCGGCCCGCTCGCGGAGGCTGACCCGGCTCGCCGAGCACATCAAGGGCCGCGGCATAACCGAGCGGTACATCCTGGGGCTGCGCGCCTGGGACGCCATGGTCCGCGGCGAGCCCGCCGCCACGGCGCTGCACTACGCGGAGGAGGCACTGGGCGACGGCCTCGCCTGGACCGACGAGGAGTGGGGGTTCGAGGTCCCGGTCGTCGTCGCCCTCACCTTCATGTACTGCGACCAGCCCGGGCGGGCGGAGGAGCTCTTCGCCAAGGGCATCGCCGAGTGCGAGAGCAAAGGCTGGCGCGGCGCCCATCTGTCGTTCGGTTTCACGCTCCTCGGCTACATCCGCCATCGCCGCGGCCGTCTCGACGAGGCGGAGACCCTGGTCCGCGCCGGACTGGGGATCGCGGACCGGGTCGGGCACCAGGTGCCCGCGCAGTACTTCGCCATCGGCATTCTCATCGAGATCCTGCTGGCCCGCGGCCGCGTCCAGGACGCCCGGGCGCTGGCCGCGAAGTACGGCTACGGCAACGTGGCGCCCAGCGCCGTCGTGTACCCCGACTCCCAGACCGTCCACAGCGAGCTGCTGCTCGCCCTCGGCAAGCGCCGTGAGGCCGAGCAGCAGCTCATACAGGTCGGCCGCCGGCTCGAACCGCGCGGCATGCGCAACCCCGCGTGGTGCCCGTGGCGGCTGCACCTCGCCCAGGCCACGGACGACCCGGAACGGGCCCGCCAGCTGGCCATGGAGGGCCTCGACCTCGCGCGCCGGTTCGGCACCCAGTCGGCCATCGGCCAGGCGCTGCACGCCATGGCCGCGGTCACCGAGGGCGCGGAACGCCTCCGCCTCCTGACCGAGGCCGTCGAACACCTGGAGCGCTCCCCCGCCGGCTACGACCTGGCCGCGGCCCTGGTCGACCACGGCGTCGCCCTGCGCGGCGCCGGCCTCCGGCAACAGGCCGGCGAGCAGCTCCACCGCGGTCTGGAGGGCGCCACCCAGTGCGGTGCGGACGCCCTCGCGGCCCGCGCCCGGGAGGAACTGGACGCCACGGGCCTGTGGCCGCTCCGCCTCAGCACCGCGGCCAAGGAGTCCCTCACCACCCAGGAACGCAAGGTCGCCGAATGGGCCGCCCATGGCTGGTCGCACGCCCGCATAGCGGAAGAACTCGGTGCCCAGGCCCCGATCGTCACCCGCCTCCTCTCCGACATCTACCGCAAGGTCGGCTCCGACCACGCGGGCCTGTCCCGGCTCATCGGCGGCCGGCCCGCGCCGGACTGAGGGGACGCGTGCGCCCGGGCGCGCGGCTGCCGGACGACGTCCAGACCTGAGGGAGAGCGCGACGCGGTGGCGAGGGAAGGGATTTATCCGGATGTGCCGGAGTCAGTCGCCGGGGAAGGGCTCAGCGTGTTGTCGGAGCCGGGTCGGCGATTGACGGAACAGCCGGCGACCTGTGACGGGCTCACTCGGTGAAGCCGACGCGCTTGAGGAGGCGTTCGCTTTCGTCGTGGCGCACTCGCGGAGGGGTAAGGGCCGCTGCCGGGGCGGCGGAAGGGTGCGCGGCGTCGGTCTCGCGGCGCTCCCCGCTGTAGCCGGACTGGCGCCGAGACCCGCTTCCACAGTGCGGCGGAGCCCCCCGCCCGGTACGGGCAGGGGGCTCCGTCGGAGGGAAACGGCTCAGCTCGGGTTCAGGTCGATGACCGCCGTGCGTTCCGCCGGGGTCCTGCCGCGCAGGGCCGGGCCCATCGCCTGGGCCACGTCGTCGGCGGAGACCTCGTGGAGCTTGCCGTCACCCTTGGTGATCATGATGCCGTCGAAGACGCCCTCGAGCAGGGTGTCGATGGCCTTCTTGTCGTAGACCTCGACCAGCCTGCCGTCGATCGCCTTCATCGACAGGATCTTCGGCAGCGACCTCGAGGGGCCGAACTGGATCGACTTCTCGCCCGCCTTGATCGTGATCAGGCCGGACATCGCGGGCTCAGCGAACTCCTTCATCGCCCGGTCGAGCTCGGCCTGGGTGATGGTCGGCGCGCTGGTGGTCATCGGCAGTTCGACCAGGTTCGGCCGGCCGGTCTGCACCTGGGTGCGGTACGCGTCCTTGACCGAGATCATCGAGCGGCCGATGTCCAGCGTCTTGCCCGGCTTGCCCGGCACGGCGACGGCCTTGTCCGGTTCGAATCTGATCGTGCCGTCGGTGGACGACCCGGCGGTGCCCGCCAGGTCGGCGAGGGCGACGCTCAGCTTCTCCTCGTCGACGACGATCACCGGGGGCGCGACGCGCTCGCCGCCGAAGAGGGAACCGATGACGGAGACCGGGTTGTAGTCGCTGCCGGCGGCCCCGCGGACGGTGGCCTGGCTGTCCAGGGACAGACCGGCCTTGTCCGGCGGAAGTTCCGCCTTCCTCCCGCCGATGGACAGCTGCAGCGGGGCCTTGGCCTGCTCGCCGAACGCGGCCTCCAGCTTGTTGACCGCCTCGCCCTTCGTGCCGCCGCCGATGTCGACGCCGAGCACCGTGGTGCTCTTGGGCACGTCGGAGTGGTTGAGCAGCAGCCCTGCCCCGTACGCGATGCCGAGCAGGCCGACCACGCCCGCTCCGGCCAGGACCAGCTTGGAGCGGCCCTTCTTGGCCGGGGGCGGCGTCGGCGCCGGCCGGGGGGCGGGACGGTCCGCGGCGCCGGGCGCCTCGGCTCCGCCGCCGGGGCCGGCCGGGAACTCCGGTACGGAGAAGTCCCCGTCCTCCGCCCGCGGACCGGGCCGCTGGGTCAGGATCGGGTTGGGGCCGGTGCCGGGACCGGTGTCCGGTCCGCCGAGCGGCGGGAACGGCGAGCGCTGCGCACCCGGGACCACCGGCATGCCGCCGGTCAGCGTGTCGCCGGAGACATGCCCGCGGCCGTCGCCGCCTCCGGGCACGGGTCGCTGCGGAGTGAGTACGGCGGTGTCGTCGGACATCCGGGGCACGGGCGCGCCGATGCCGGGCGCCGGGGTGCCGGTACGCGGGCCGAGCGGCATGTCCCCGGTGGCCGGCCCGGACGTCGGTCCCGTGGGACCGCCGTTGCGGTCCGGTGCGCCGGGCGGCGGCGTGGTACGCCCGGGCGGCGGCGCGAAGCCGTTTCCGTTGGCGTTGCCGGGTCCGGGACCGGAGGGTCCGGGCCCGCCGGGTCCGGCACCGGAGGGCGCTGCGGGGGAACCGGCCTGCTCCGCGAGGGCCGCCAGCCCCGAACGCGGACCACCGGCTCCGGGACCGCCGGGACCACCAGGCGCTCCCGCAGGCGCGCCCGCACCCGCAGCCGGCCCCGCGGACGCCGCCGGCTTGCGCGGCGCGAACCAGTCGCTGGTGGGAGGCTTCTCCTCGGCCGCCGGCGCCGACGGGGCGCCCGCCGACGCTCCGGGCCGCGGCGTACTGCCCGTACGCTCGCTCTCCCGCTCGGAAGCGCCCCTTGCGGACCCCGCGGCCCCGGACGGCCCGCCGGGCGCCTTGGACGCGCCGGTGTCCGGCTTCGCGTCCATGTCGCTCATCGGCGTACGCATCACGACCGGCGGGATCGGACGCGAACCCGGGATGTTGATCCGGATGCGCGTCGTCAGCGTCGTCTCGGTCTTCTTCTCTTCCGGCTGCTCGGGCGCCGCGTCCCCGGCCTCGTCGGGGGCGTCCTGCGGGTGCAGCGACGGATACTGGCGCGATCCGTACGGCGGTGTCCCGGAGGGGTACGCGGCTCCACCGCGCCCCTGGGGGCCGGAGGACGAACTGTCAGTTTCACGACTCAAAGCAGGTTCTCCCGGTTGGCTTCGCCGCCCGTTTCTTACTGGATAGCTACTGCTGCGGGCGGCTCGGCGGCGCGCACCACCATACTGGCCGCCGCCGAAGGACACCCCGGGACTGCGAGAAGCGGCCTTCCGCCGACCGTACGGGCATGGTCAGTTCAGCGGCTTCCCACCCCGTGGGGCGACCCACCCTAGGGGGCGGGCCGCACCGGCTGCTTGCTGGGGTCCTGTCCGTGCTCATCGTCCAAGTCGGCCCGGCCCGCCACCGGGTTGCGGCAACCGCGGCATGGTGGCACACATCACAGCCGTCGCCATGCCGCCGAGTATGAAGACGAGGGGCCCGATCCCGGCGCCGAACATGGCGTCACCTTCCGGGCGTCCGACGCTGAGCACGACGATCGCGGCGAGCCAGCCGAACGCCGAGGCGATCACTCCGGCCTGGCTGCCCGTCGCCCGTACGGAGCCGAGGAACAGAGCCGCGGCGGCCAGCAGCGCCAGCAGCAACCCGCCGGGAAACCAGGCCGCCTGGACGAGCGAGCCCGCCGCGCCGACGGCCGCGCCGAGGATCAGCAGCACGCAGTACGCGAGGAACCGGCCGGGCCGGGGAAGCCGCGGGGACCGGGTGAGCCAGGAACCGGGCTCGTCCCGGCCGCCCCCGCTCCTCGCCACGCTCGCGCCCGCGCCGCGAGCCCTGCTCCTGCCCGCGTCACGGCTGCCACCGCCGCTGCCGCCGCCACCGCCGCTCACGGCGCAACCCCCGCGAAAAGGTCGTACTCCCGTTCGCCGGGCGCCGCGCCGGACTCTCCGGCCACCAACTGGTAGTACTCCGTGGTGAAGAGGGGCTGCCCCAGATCGTTGGAGAGCGCGAAGAACGGGCCGTCCACCGCGATCTGAGTGGCGTGCGCGCGCATCGCGGCCGCCTTCCGCTCCGCGTACGCGGTGCCGTCGATCTCGGCGGTGATGTCCGAATCGTCCACCACGCCGGGGACGTCACCGATCTCGGCGATGCCCGGGAAGTCCGTACCGGCGGCGCGCAGCCGCGCGAAGCCCTCTTCCGCCGCCGACCGAGCGACCCGGTTCCAGTAGATCTTCGCGATCCGGTGCGGCGTCCCGAGGTCCGTCCGGAAGCCGGCGTCGGCGGCGAGTTCGGCGGCGCGCATGGCCACACGGTGGGCCTGGATGTGGTCGGGGTGCCCGTACCCGCCGTCGGGGTCGTAGGTCACGAGCACCTGCGGACGGACCGAGCGGACGATCTCCACGAGGTACGCGGCCGCCTCGTCGACGTCCGCGCTCCAGAACGCCCCGTCGCGGTGGTTCTGCTCGAGGCCCATCATCCCGGAGTCGCGGTAGCGGCCCTGCCCGCCGAGAAAGCGGTGGTCGGCGACGCCCAGCTCCTTCATCGCGGCGGCCAGTTCCCCGACGCGGTACGGCCCCAGCCGGTCCTCCCGGTCCGGTGCGAGATGGGCGAGATCGTCCGGAATGACCTCGCCCTCCTCGCCGAGTGTGCACGTCACCAACGTGACATGGGCGCCGGCGGCCGCGTACATGGCCATCGTGGCGCCGTTGTTGATCGACTCGTCGTCCGGGTGCGCGTGCACCAGGAGCAGACGGCGGGCGGGGAGATCCTTCATACGGACACCCTAGAACGGGCGCCGACGCGCCGCCCGTGTCAGAACTTGAAGCTCCCGATCATCCCTGCCACATTCGTCGTCAGCTCCGAGATGGTCGGCGCGATCGAGGAGCTGGCGAGGTAGAACCCGAGCAACACGCAGACCGCCGCATGTCCGCCCTTCAGACCGGATTTCCGGATCAGCAGGAAGACGACGATCGCCAGCAGCACCACCGCCGAAATCGAGAGTGCCACGGCGGTTCACCTCCACAGATATTCGGTCGGGACGGGCCAGTCGCATGTGCCAGGACATGTGCAGGAGGTTCATACCCACCTTGCGCTACGGATCATAACTATCCGTGCCCAGGCATCGATCGGTGCACGGCAGCACACGGGGGCGCACACCGCTTAAGGTTCGGACCCATGACGTCGACGCAGCCGCTCTCCTTTCCGCGTCAGTCCGCGCGGACCCAGCGCTTCAGCCTGGGCGCCCCCCGCGCCTTCACGGTGTCTCCGGACGGGTCGCGCCTGGTGTTCCTGCGCTCGGCCTCCGGAACGGACCGGACGGGACTGCTGTGGGTGCTCGACCTGGACGGCCACGGTCCGCCGCAGGAGCGTCTCGCCGCCGATCCGCGGGAGTTGCTGGGCGGCTCGGCGGAGGAGCTGTCCGCGAAGGAGCGCGCCCGGCGCGAGCGCAGCAGGGAGGCCTCCGCCGGGATCGTCGGCTACGCGGTGGACCAGGCGGCCGAGTTGGCGGCCTTCACCCTGTCCGGGCGGCTGTTCACCGCTGAGCTGCGGGCCGGTACGGCGCGCGAACTCCCCGTGCCGGGGCCGGTGCTGGACCCCCGGCCGTCCCCCGACGGCCGTCTCGTCGCCTATACGGCCGGCGGCGCGCTGCGGGTGACGGGCGCGGAGGGCGAGGGCGACCGGGCGCTGGCCGAGCCGGAGGACGAGCACATCGCCTACGGCCTCGCGGAGTTCATCGCCGCCGAGGAGATGGGCCGCTCGCGCGGCTTCTGGTGGGCGCCGGACTCGGACAGGCTGCTCGTCGCCCGCACCGACGAACGCGAGGTACGGCGCTGGTGGATCCCCGACCCGGCGCATCCGGAGCGGGAGCCGGCGGAGGTCGCCTATCCGGCGGCCGGGACGCCCAACGCCGACGTACGGCTGTTCTTCGTCAGCCTCGACGGGGAGCGCACGGAGGTGAGCTGGGACCGGGACCGCTATCCGTACCTGGCACGCGTGCACTGGTCGGCGGCCGGCGCTCCGCTGCTGCTCGTGCAGTCGCGGGACCAGCGCACCCAGCTGCATCTGGCGGCCGACCCGGAGTCGGGCCGGACCCGGACCGTGCATGTGGACGAGGACGCCGCCTGGCTGGAACTCTTCCCCGGGGTGCCCGCCTGGGCCCCCGAGTCGTCGCACGCACGCGGTTTCGGCGCCGGCCGGCTGGTGCGGATCGCGGACGAGGGCGGGGCCCGGGTGCTCGCCGTCGGCGACCGGGTGCTGACCGGACCGCAGCTGCAGCTGCGCGCGGTGCTGGACATCGGCGAGAACGACGTGCTGGTCTCGGCGGCGGCGGGCGAGGAGGCCGCGCGGCCGGAGACCGGCGAGATCCACGTGTACCGGGTGAACGAGCTGGGCGTCGAACGCGTCTCCGAAGGCCCCGGCGTCCACGCGGCGGTCCGCGCGGGCGGGGTGACCGTCCTCGCGTCGTCCCGTACGGACACGAGCGGCGCCACGGTCCAGGTGCTCAGGGACGGCAAGCAGATCGCGGTCGTCGCCTCGTACGCCGAGCAGCCGGTGCTGCGCGCCCGGCCGGTGCTCACCGAGGCCGGCGAGCGGCGGATTCCGTGCGCGGTGCTGCTGCCGTCGGACCACCGGGACTCGGACGGCCCGCTGCCGGTGCTGATGGATCCGTACGGGGGTCCGCACGGTCAGCGCGTGCTGGCCGCGCAGCATCCGTATCTGACCTCGCAGTGGTTCGCCGACCAGGGTTTCGCCGTCGTCGTCGCGGACGGCCGCGGCACCCCCGGCCGCTCCCCCGGCTGGGAGAAGGCGATCGCGGGGGACTTCGGCGCGACGCTGGACGACCAGGTCGAGGCGCTGCACGCGTTGGCCGGGTCCTTCCCGCTCGACCTGTCGCGGGTGGCCGTCCGCGGCTGGTCGTACGGCGGCTATCTGGCGGCGATGGCGGTGCTGCGCCGCCCCGACGTCTTCCACGCGGCGGTGGCGGGCGCCCCGGTGACCGACTGGCGGCTCTACGACACCCACTACACCGAGCGCTATCTGGGCGACCCCGGCGAGCAGTCCGCCGCGTACGCGGCGAACTCACTGGTCACCGACGCCGGTCTGACGGCCGCGGCGGACCCGGCACGTCCGCTGATGATCGTCCACGGGCTGGCGGACGACAACGTGGTGGTGGCCCACGCGCTGCGGCTGTCCTCCGCGCTGCTGGCGGCGGGCCGCCCGCACGAGGTGCTGCCGCTGACCGGGGTGACCCATATGACGCCGCAGGAGCAGATCGCGGAGAATCTGCTGCTGCTCCAGGTCGACTTCCTCAAGCGGTCCCTCGGGCTCGGCTGAGGGCACGTCACGGGTCGCCACGGCTGTCACCAGTTGGGCGGGCGTGACGACGGCGGGGGCGGGCCGGACGGCGGCGGGTACCCGTAGCCAGGAGCGGGCGGCGGGTACCCGTACCCTCCGGTGGCCGCCGGGTACCCGTACCCCGGCGGTGGCCGGTTCGGGCCGCCGGACCACGGGCCGTCCGCCAGGTCGCTCTCGCCGCGCCGCGTCAGCAGGACGATCAGCACGGCCCCCGCGACCAGTTCGAAGAACGCGGTCACGACGATCAGCTGGTACTCCAGCGGCAGCTCCCCGAAGTCCTCCAGGACCCGCAGTCGCAGCACGAAGTCGAGGCCCACCGCGCCGGACGCCAGGATGCCCGCCGCGAGCACGGCGCCCAGCGGGCGGGCGAAGACGGCCCTGGTGAGCAGGCCGACGCCCGCCGTCAGACAGAGGAGCACGACGGTGGCCGCCAGCCAGCCCGGCGGCGGTGCCAGCAGCCCGTGCGCGAACTGCCCGCCGCCCGCCACGGTGTCGAGATAGACCTCGGGCCCGATCTGGTAGCCGAGGTGGATCTGCCACGCCGTGGTGACGGCCGCGGCCAGGAGCAGCAGCGGGCCGGCCAGCCAGGCCACCGGGGCGGTCGGCCGCAGCGGCGCCGGGCCCGGGGCGGCCGCTTCCGGGGGGCGCCGGCCCGCCACCGCCGTGATGGCGAGCCCCACGGCCAGGCCGAGCACGGCGATGGTGGTCAGCAGGGCACGTGTCCGGACCGGGTCGGAGGGCTCCGAATACGCCGAAGAGGCGGTCAGGACCCACAGGCTCGGCAGCCGGACGGCGAACGTGAACACGGCCGTCGCCAGCAGCGCGGAGGCCGCGACCGAGGAGCGCAGTACGGCGACCACTGTGCCCGCGTACACCGCCAGCAGCGCTCCGTCGAGAGGCGCGGTGGCCTGCACGGGCCGTCCGAAGCCCAGCCGGGGGCCGGACGCCCAGCGGCGCCAGAAGCCGGCGAGCCCGTCGGCCGCCGAGATGTCCCAAACGATCCACGCCCCGGTGATCAGCGCGAGCACGCCGCACAGCACCGCTCCGGTGATCCTTGCCCCCCGCGTAAGAGTCACGCGGACGATCCTGCCGGGGGCGGCACTGCGCCAACAAGACGATGATCGGACAGTTCCGGACAACCGGTGCGCGGCGGCACGTGACGACCGGCCGGATCCGCATGAGCGGTCCCGGCCGGTCTACGGCACCCGCACGGCCGTACGCTCCTCAGCGTGGCGCGTCCGTATATCGGACCCGCGTCGTCCGAGTTGCCTGTGTGTTAACAGATATGACGGTGCCTCACAGGCTCTTGGCGGTGCCGCCGTCACCGTCCTCCGGCGCGCTCGGCACCACGTGCAGCTCCTCCGCGAAGTGGCAGGCCGACGGATGCTGCACGGGCCCCTCGGCCGTCCGCAGATGCGACGGCACCGCCAGCAGCGGCACCTCCACCGCGCACCGCTCCTGCGCCTTCCAGCAGCGGGTGCGGAAGCGGCAGCCGGACGGGATGTTCGTCGGCGAGGGCACGTCACCGGTGAGGATGATGCGGTCCCGCCGCTCGCGCGCCTCCGGGTCGGGCACCGGCACGGCGGAGAGCAGGGCCTGCGTGTACGGGTGGGTGGGGTGGTCGTAGATCTCCGCGTCCCTGCCGAGCTCCACGATCCGGCCGAGGTACATCACGCCGATCCGGTCCGAGATGTGCCGGACGATCGACAGGTCGTGCGCGATGAACACATAGCTGAGCGAGAACTCGTCCTGCAGCTTGTCCAGCAGGTTGATGACCTGCGCCTGCACCGACACGTCCAGCGCGGACACCGGCTCGTCGGCCACGATGACCTCGGGCCGGAGGGCGAGCCCCCGGGCGATCCCGATGCGCTGCCGCTGGCCGCCGGAGAACTGGTGCGGATACCGGTGGATGTACTCGGGGTTGAGCCCGACGACGTCCAGCAGCTCCTGCACCTTCTGCCGGCGCGACCCCTTGGGGGCGACCTCCGGATGGATCTCGTACGGCTCGCCGATGATGTCGCCGACCGTCATCCGCGGGTTGAGCGAGGTGTACGGGTCCTGGAACACCATCTGGATGTTGCGCCGCACGGCCTTGAGCGCACGGCCGGACAGCCTGGTGATGTCCTCGCCCTTGTACCGGATCGTGCCCGACGTCGGCCGCTCCAGATGGACCAGCATCCTGGCGAGCGTGGACTTGCCGCAGCCCGACTCCCCCACGATGCCGAGGGTCTCGCCCGCGAACAGGTCCACGTCCACGCCGTCGACCGCCTTGACGGCGCCCACCTGCTTCTTGAAGAGGATGCCCCTGGTGAGCGGGTAGTGCTTGTACAGGTCGCGGACCTCGAGGATCGCCTCAGCCATGGAGCGTCGCCTCCCAGAAGTGGCAGGCGCTCCCGCGCCGCTCGTCCACCTCGTACAGCGGTGGGACATCGGTCCGGCACACGTCCTGGGCCATCGGACAGCGCGGGTGGAAGGGGCAGCCCGACGGGATGTGCATCAGATTCGGCGGCAGGCCCTTGATCGCGTACAGCTCCCGCCCCTTCTGGTCCAGTCGTGGGATCGATTCGAGCAGGCCCTTGGTGTACGGGTGGGCGGGCGCCCGGTAGATGTCGTGGACGGGGGCGGTCTCGACGATCCGGCCCGCGTACATCACGGCGATCTTGTCGGCCACGTCGGCGACGACGCCGAGATCGTGGGTGATCAGGATCAGCCCCATGTCCAGCTCGCGCTGGAGCTCGGCCAGCAGGTCCATCACCTGCGCCTGCACGGTGACGTCGAGCGCGGTGGTCGGCTCGTCGGCGATGATCAGGTCCGGCTCCAGCGAGAGGGCCATCGCGATCATGATGCGCTGGCGCATACCGCCGGAGAACTGGTGCGGGTACTGGCCGACGCGCTCCTTGGCGGCGGGGATGCGGACCCGGTCCATCAGCTCGACCGCCCTGGCCTTCGCGTCCTTGCGCGACAGCCCCCGGTGGACGGTGAACATCTCGCCGAGCTGGTCGCCGACGCTCAGGACCGGGTTGAGGGAGGAGAGGGCGTCCTGGAAGATCATGGCCATCCCGGCGCCTCTGATCTTCCGCCGCTCCTCCTCCCGCATCGTCAGCAGGTCCTGTCCCTTGAAGAGGATCTGCCCGCCGGTGATCCGTCCGGGCGGCATGTCCAGGATGCCCATGACGGCCTGCGCGGTGACGGACTTGCCGGACCCGGACTCGCCCAGCACGGCGAGCGTCTCGCCCGCGTCCACGGTGTAGTCGACCCCGTTGACGGCCTTGGCGACCCCGTCACGGGTGCGGAACTCCACGTGCAGACCGCGCACGTCGAGCAGGCTGCCGGACGCGTCCGGTTCCGCGGACATCACGGCCTCGTGGGACGTGGCGGACATGGCGGCTCCTCAGCTTCGGTCAGCGCAGCTTGGGGTCGAGGGCGTCGCGCACCGCGTCGCCGAGCATGATGAAGGCGAGCACCGTGACGGCCAGCGCACCGGCGGGCCACAGCAGCATGTGCGGCGCGTTGCGGACGTACGGGGAGGCCGACGAGATGTCGATGCCCCAGGAGACGGTCGGCGGCTTGAGACCGACGCCCAGGAAGGAGAGCGTCGCCTCCAGCGAGATGTAGGTGCCGAGCGCGATGGTCGCCACCACGATCACCGGGGCGACGGCGTTGGGCGCGATGTGCCGCAGCAGCATCCGCGAGCTGGAGGCGCCGAGCGCCCGGGCGGCCTGCACGTAGTCGTTCTGCTTGGCGGTGATGACGGCGCCGCGGGCGATACGGGAGATCTGCGGCCAGCCCAGCAGCACCATGAAGCCGACGACCGGCCAGACCGTGGTGCTGGTGATGACGGAGAGCAGGACCAGGCCGCCGAGGATCACCGGGATGCCGAAGAACACGTCGGTGAGCCGGGACAGGACGGCGTCCCAGACGCCGCCGAAGAAGCCGGCGAGCCCGCCGAGCACCGACCCGAGCAGCGCCACCCCGAGGGTGGCGCACACGCCGACGGTCACGGAGGCGCGCGCGCCGTAGACGGTACGGGTGTAGACGTCGCAGCCCTGGCCGTTGAAGCCGAACGGATGACCCGGCTGGGAGCCCTCCTGCGCCTTGGCGAGATCGCAGCTGAGCGGGTTGCCTGAGGCGATCGCAGAGGGCCACAGCGAGATGAAGACCAGGAAGAGGATGACCAGGGCGGAGACGATGAAGACCGGGTTGCGCCGCAGGTCGCGCCAGGCGTCCGACCAGAGGCTGCGCGGCTTGCCCGTGGGACCGGTGCCCTCGGGGCCGCCCGGTGCCCGCCCGCCGGAGGCGGCTGATGGGTCACGTTCGAGCGTTTCGCCCTCGCTCATCGCGAGGTTGGTGGCCCCGCCCGCTCCGGTGGCGGCGACGGCCGAGTGCGCGGGGTCGTCGAAGTGCGGATTCTGCTGCGGCTCAGGCATAGCGGATCCTCGGGTCCAGAACGGCGTACAGCAGGTCCACCAGCAGGTTCGCCACCAGGAAGACGATGACGAGGACGCTGACGAAGCCGACGACGGTCTGCGTGTTCTGCCGCAGGATGCCCTGGTACAGCTGATAGCCGACGCCGTGGATGTTGAAGATCCGCTCGGTGACGATCGCGCCGCCCATCAGGGCGCCGACGTCGGTCCCGATGAAGGTGACCACCGGGATCAGGGAGTTGCGCAGCAGATGCTTGCGGATCACCCGGCTCCGCGGCAGGCCCTTGGCCCTGGCGGTGCGGACGTAGTCGGCGCGGCTGTTCTCGGCGATGGAGGTGCGGGTCAGCCGGGTCACATAGGCGAGCGAGACGGAGGCGAGCACCAGGCCGGGGACGATCAGTTCGTCGATCCTGGCGTCGGTGGAGACGGACGGGTCGATGATGTCCCACTTGTAGCCGAGGAGCAGTTGGAGCAGCAGGCCGGTGACGAACGTCGGCACCGAGATGACGACGAGCGTGAACAGGAGCACCCCGCTGTCGACGGGGCGGCCGCGGCGCAGGCCGGTGACGACGCCGAGGACGATCCCGATGACGATCTCGAAGACGACGGCGACCAGGGTGAGCCGGATGGTGACCGGGAAGGCCTCGCCCATCAGCTCGGTGACCTTCTGTCCGTTGAAGGCGGTACCGAAGTCCCCGGTGAAGACGTTGCCCATGTAGGTCGCGTACTGCTGCCAGAGGGGCTTGTCGAGACCGAACTCCCTGCGCAGCTGGGCGGCTGTCGCCGGGTCGCACCGCCGCTCCCCGCACAATCCCGCGATGGGGTCGCCCATCACGTTGACCATGAGGAAGATCAGCAGCGTGGCGCCGAAGAAGACCGGGATCATCTGCAGCAGACGCCGGATCACATAACGTCCCATGAAGGGCTCCGGGGGTCGTGGAAAGGGTCTCGGCCCGGGCGCCGACGGCGCGCCGGACCGGGGCCTTCCGCCGTCAGTTGACCTTGATCTCGTCGTAGACAGGGACGCTGAACGGGTTGAGCGCGACGTTCGAGATGCGCTCCGAGTAGCCCGCGCTGCCGTTCTGGTACCAGAGCGGGATGGCGGCCATCTCGTCCCGCAGGACCTTCTCCGCCTCCTTGAAGGTCTCGACGGCCTGCGCGGGGTCGGTCTGGGCGTTGGCCTCGTCGACCAGGTCGTCGAACTTCTGGTTGCTCCACTTGCCGTCGTTGGACGAGGCGTTGGTGTAGTAGAGCGGCTGGAGGAAGTTCTGGATCAGCGGGTAGTCCATCTGCCAGCCGGCCCGGAAGGGACCGGACATCTTGGACTGGGTGATCTGGTTGCGGAAGTCGGCGAAGGTGCCGATGGGGTTGCCGACGCAGGCCCGGTCGTCGCCGAGGGCGTTCTTGATGGAGTTGCAGACGGCGTCGACCCAGTCCTTGTGGGAACCGGTGTCCGAGTTGTACGAGATGGAGATCCGGCCGCCCGGCAGCCCGCCGGCCTCGGCGATCAGCTTCTTCGCCTCCGCGGGGTCGTACTCGCAGGCCGCGCCGCAGAGCGACGGGTCGTAGCCGCCGTCCTCGCCGAGCACCGGTGAGGTCCAGTCCTTCGCCGGTGTGCGGGTCTGCTGGAAGATGGTGTCGGTGATCTGCTTGCGGTTGATCGCCATGGAGAGCCCGGTGCGGAGCTTCGCGCCGTCGGGGGTGTTCCAGTCGTCGTCGTAGAACGGGAAGGCGAGGGTCTGGATGATGCCGGCCGGGCTGTTGATGTACCGGTCCCCGAGGTCGGCCTTCACGTTCTTGAGCTGGGAGGCGGGCACGTCGTCGACGAGGTCGAGGTTGCCGGCGATCAGGTCGGTGTAGGCGGTGTTGTTGTCGGTGTAGACCTTGAGGTCGATGCCGCCGTTCTGCGCCTTGTCGGGCCCGGTGTAGCCGTCCCAGCGGCGCAGGGACATCTGGGAGCCCCTGGCGTACGAGTCGACGGTGTACGGGCCGTTGCCGACGGGCTTGGCGAGCCAGGCGTCGTGGTCGTCGAAGAAGGCACGGGGCAGCGGGGCGAAGGCGGCGTAGCCGAGGGTGTCGGGCCAGGTGGAGAACTTCTGCGAGAGCCGCACGGTGAAGGTCAGCGGGCCGGTGACCTTCAGGCCCTTCATGTTCTGGGCCCGGGGCTCCCCGGATTCGGGGTGGACGTCGGCGTACCCGTCGATCTGGCCGAAGAAGAACGCGTTCCGCTGGTTGTTCTTCAGGTTCGCGCCGTAGTTCCAGGCGTCCACGAAGGACCGCGCGGTGACCTTCTCTCCGTTGGAGAAGGTCCAGCCGTCCTTGAGGGTGATCGTGAAGTTGGTGGCGTCGGTCGTCTCGATCTTCTCGGCGACCATGTTCTCGGCCTCGCCGGTCTTCGGGTCGTACCGCTTGAGGCCGCGGAAGACCATGTCGAGCACCTTGCCGCCCTGCACCTCGTTGGTGTTGGCCGGCTCCAGCGGATTCTGCGGGTCGCCCCATGAGGAGCTCACGATGCCGTCGGCCCCGCCGCCGCTGTCGCTCCCGCCGCCGCAGGCCGCCGCCGCGAGGACGACGGCGACCGCGCATGCGGCCCACTTCACGTGGGTGGCTCCGCGCATGGAGTGCCTCCTAGATCCCAAGTCGACTTGGGGCCCAATATCACCCCATAAGGGACCTAACGCATTTTCAGGTCGCCCGTGTGGTGGGTGCGGGCGGGCGCCGGCAGAACGAGCTCCCAGGTGTTGATCGCGTAGTGCAGACCCATTCCGTGCGACTCGTAGAGCGCGAGCGCCCCGCTCTCGTTGCGGGTGTCCACCGCGAGTCCGATGGCCTCCCGGCCCCGGGCCGCGTACACGGCGAAGGCGTGGCGCAGCAGGTGGCCGCCGAGGCCGCGGCCGCGTGCCGCCTTTCGGACGCCCAGGTTTCCGATCCAGCCCATGGTCTCCTTGTCGTTCCGGGTCAGCAGCACGGCCACGTCGCCCTCGCCCTCGACGGAGGCGATCCACATGAGCGACCGGTCGCGGGGGCCGGTGTCCGCGAACCACTGCTCGTAACTGCGGGGATGGTGGTCGAAGTGCTCGGCGAAGGTCTCCTCCACCAGCGCGTGGGCGGCCCGGTGGTCGGCCTCGGCGGTGCAGTCGCGCAGTGACACTCCCGGGGGCGGCTGCGGCGGGCGGTCGCCGGAGGTCAGCGGACGGGTCATCACCTGGAAGCGGCGGACGGTGCGCCAGCCGCGCGTTTCGAGCAGCGCGGTGCCGAGGGTGGTCCGTGCGGTCAGGTTCAGATGGAGCGTGGCCCGCTCGGCGCCGCCCGCCGCGGCCTTCCGTACGGCGCGTTCCTCGATCCGCTCGAGGACCGGCAGGGCGGCGTCCGGCCGGCCGGGGAGGACGTAGTGGTCGACGCCGATGTCGCCCTTGCCGGAGTCGGACCACAGGATTCCGTACGCCACGAGGTCGCCGGCCTCGTGCACCAGCCACGAGTCCTGGGCGAGGTCGATCTCGGGGTGGGCCAGGTCGGTCTCGACCGTGTGCAGCTCGGTGTCGGCGTGGCCGATCTCGGCGATGTCGACGGCGTTCAGCAGAGCGCAGATGACGGGCGCGTCCGCGAGCGTCGCGGGCCGGACGGTGAGAGGCATACGTCACTGTCCGCGGCCCGGCACGGGGCCCGCAACGGATTTTCGGCCCTCAGGCCGCCGGGTCCCGGGTGACCGGCAGGGCGACCACCACCTCGTCGTCCTCGAAGTCGCCGGTCGGCGTGAAGCCGAGCTCCGCGTAGAGCTTGGCCGCGCCGCCGTTGCCCGGGTGGTAGGAGAGCCGTATTTCCCGGCAGTCCGGGCGCCGGGACAGCAGCCGGATCAGCTCGCGCATGGCGGCCCGTCCCACACCGCGGCCCTGCTCGTCGGCGTCGACGACCAGGCCCCCGATCCAGTGGGCCCCGCCCTCCTCGTCGTACGCCCACATGACCTGGCCGACGACGGTGTCGTCCGCGAGGACGCCGAGCGAGGTCCACAGGCCGCCGCGCATCGAGAGCAGCAGATAGCGGGCGGCGAGGGCGGCGACGAAGCCGCGCTGCTCATCGCGCGGCGCGACGTCGGCGACGGCCCGCCAGTTGGCGTCGTCGACGGCACACAGCGCGATCCGGCGACCGGTCCGGTCGGTGGAGTCGGTCCGGTCGGTGGAGTCGGTCCGCTCCGTAGAGTCGGGCCGGTTCGTCGATGGGGCATCCATCCTGACACCTTCGGGTGCGGACGCGGCCTCGCGCAACGCCTTTCCACGACGCGCAGGGCGCCCGCCTCCGAATGGGGACGGGCGCCCTGCGTGTGACAGAGGTGGGACTACGCCGCGTGGACGACGTCCTTCTCCTCGGCGAAGTGGCACGCCGACTCGTGCGCCGCCTCGGTCTCCTGGCCCTTGAAGCGCTCCGGAACGGCGAGCAGCGGCACCTCGGTGGCGCACTTCTCCTCGGCCTTCCAGCAGCGGGTGCGGAACCGGCAGCCCGACGGCGGGTTCGCCGGCGACGGCACGTCTCCGGTGAGGATGATCCGCTCACGGCCCTCGCGCATGGCCGGGTCGGGGACCGGGACCGCGGAGAGCAGTGCCTGCGTGTACGGGTGGGTGGGGTGGTCGTAGATCTGCACGTCCGTGCCGATCTCCGCCATCTTGCCCAGGTACATGACGCCGACGCGGTCCGAGATGTGCCGGACGATCGACAGGTCGTGCGCGATGAAGAGATAGGAGAGGTCGAACTCGTCCTGCAGCTTCTCCATCAGGTTGACGACCTGCGCCTGCACCGACACGTCGAGCGCGGACACCGGCTCGTCGCAGATGATGATCTCCGGGTTGAGCGCCAGGCCGCGCGCGATGCCGATGCGCTGGCGCTGGCCGCCGGAGAACTGGTGCGGATACCGGTGGATGTACTCGGGGTTGAGCCCGACGACGTCCAGCAGCTCCTGCACCTTGCGGCGGCGGTCGCCCTTCGGGGCCACCTCGGGGTGGATGTCGAAGGGCTCGCCGATGATGTCGCCGACCGTCATCCGCGGGTTGAGCGAGGTGTACGGGTCCTGGAACACCATCTGGATGTTGCGCCGCACGGCCTTGAGCGCGCGGCCCGACAGCCTGGTGATGTCCTGGCCCTTGTAGAAGACCTCGCCGGCGGTCGCCTTCTCCAACGTCATCAGCAACTTGGCGACGGTGGACTTGCCACAGCCGGACTCGCCCACGATGCCGAGCGTCTCGCCCTTGTAGAGGTCGAAGGAGATCCCGTCCACGGCCTTGACCGCGCCGACCTGCTTCTTGAAGAGGATGCCCTGGGTCAGCGGGAAGTGCTTGACCAGGTTGCGCACCTGAAGGATCGGCTCACCGCGGTCGGCCGGAGCCTCGATCGCCTGGACCGCTGCCTCCTCGGTGGCGGCGTCGGCGTTCTCCACCTCGGTGAGCTCGGGGGACGCGTCCACGGCCTCGTTCGTCTTCTTGAGCTCAGCCATGGATCGTCTCCTTCCAGTAATGGCACGCGCTACCGCGGCCGGGCAGCTCGCTGCCGTCCTGCTCGGTCACCGGGACCAGCGCCGGGATCTCCGTACGGCAGAGGTCGTCCGCCTTGGGGCAGCGCGGGTTGAAGGCGCAACCGCTCGGGATCTTCAGCAGGTTGGGCGGCAGGCCCTTGATCGCGTAGAGCTCCTGGCCCTTCTGGTCCAGGCGCGGGATCGAGTCGAGCAGACCGCGGGTGTACGGGTGCGCGGGCCGCTTGTACAGCTCGTGCACCGGGGCGGTCTCGACGATCCGGCCCGCGTACATCACGGCGATCTTGTCCGCGACGTCGGCGACGACGCCGAGGTCGTGGGTGATCAGGATCAGACCCATGTTGTACTCGCGCTGGAGCTCCGCGAGCAGGTCCATGACCTGGGCCTGCACGGTGACGTCGAGCGCGGTGGTCGGCTCGTCGGCGATGATCAGGTCCGGCTCGAGGGCCAGGGCCATGGCGATCATGATGCGCTGACGCATACCGCCGGAGAACTGGTGCGGGTAGTCGTTGACCCGGGCCCGGGCGGCCGGGATCTTGACCTTGTCCATCAGCTCGATGGCCTTGGTCTTGGCGTCCTTCTTGGACAGGCCCTGGTGGACGCGGAACATCTCACCGAGCTGGTAGCCCACGGAGAGCACCGGGTTCAGCGAGGAGAGCGCGTCCTGGAAGATCATGGCGATCTTCCGGCCGCGGATCTGACGCCGTGCCTCGCTGCTCATCGTGAGCATGTCCTGGCCGCGGAAGAGGATCTGACCCTGCGGGATCTTGCCGGGAGGCATGTCGAGGATACCCATGATGGCCTGGGCGGTGACGGACTTGCCGGAACCGGACTCGCCCAGCACGGCCAGGGTCTCGCCCGAGTCCACGCTGTAGTTGACGCCGTTGACGGCCTTGGCCACACCGTCACGGGTGTGGAACTCGACGTGCAGATCGCGCACATCCAGCAGCGGGCCGGAGGCCTCGCCACCCGCGCGGGGCGCCGGAACGCCTGATGTTTCTTCGATGATGGTCACGTACGCCTCCCTCAGCGTGTCTTCGGGTCGAGGGCGTTGCGCACCGCATCGCCGAACATAAGGAACGAGAGCACCGTCATCGAGACCATCACCGAGGGGACGATCAGAACGTGCGGTGCGTTGCGCAGCTGGGTACGTCCGCTGTTGACGTCGACGCCCCAGGAGACCGTCGGCTCGGCGAGGCCGATACCGAGGAAGGAGAGGGTCGCCTCCGCCGCGATGTAACCGCCGAGCGCGATCGTCGCCACGACGATGATGGGCGCGACCGCGTTGGGCAGCACGTGCCGCATGAGGATACGGGTGGTCGAGGCGCCGAGCGCCCTGGCGGCCATCACGTAGTCGGCCTGCTTGACGGTGAGCACCGCGCCTCGGGCGACACGGGCGATCTGCGTCCAGCCGAGGAACACCAGGGCCAGGATGACGACCCAGACGGCGCGCTTCTCGAAGGTGGTCAGGATGACCATCGCACCCAGCAGGAACGGGATGCCCATGAAGATGTCGGTGATCCGCGACAGCAGGGAGTCGATCCAGCCGCCGAAGTAGCCGGCGATCATGCCCACGATGGTGCCGAGGACGGTGACCAGCAGGGTGACGCCGACGCCGACGGTGATCGAGGCGCGGGCGCCGTAGAGCACTCGGGCGTAGATGGAGCGGCCCTGGCCGTCGTAACCGAACCAGTCCGCCTGGAAGAAGTGCGACCAGTTCGGCGCACCCAGGTAGTGGTTGGCCAGGTCGGCGTCGCGCGGCGACGCGTTGGTGAACAGGCCGGGGAACACCGCGATGATCAGGAGCAGGACGATCAGGCCCGACGAGACCAGGAAGAGCGGGTTGCGCCGCAGGTCGTGCCAGGCGTCGGACCACAGGCTGCGCGCCTTTTCCGGCTTGGGCGCCGCAGTGATCAGAGCGGTGTCGGGGGCGGCGGCCGTGGTGACCTTCTCGGTCGTGGTGGACGTCTCGGTCTGTGCGGTCTTCTCAGGCATACCGGATCCTCGGGTCCAGGACCGCGTACAGCAGGTCGACGAGCAGGCTGGTGATCAGGAAGACGACAACGATCAGCGAGGCGATGCCGACGACCGTGGCGCCCTCGCGTCGCGTCAGCGCCTCGAAGATGGCGTCACCGACGCCCTGCACGTTGAAGATGCCCTCGGTGACGATGGCTCCGGTCATCAGGTTGCCGATGTCCGTGCCGAGGAACGTGACCACGGGCACGAGGGAGTTGCGCATCAGGTGGACGCCGACGATGCGACGGCGCGGCAGCCCCTTGGCGACCGCGGTGCGCATGTAGTCGGCGCGCAGGTTCTCCGCCATCGAGGTACGGGTCAGTCGTGCCACATACGCGAGCGACAGCGATCCGAGCACGACGGCCGGCAGGAACAGGTCTCCGAAGCCAGGGTCCATCGGGACGTTGGGTTCGGTGAGGTTCCACTGGAAGGCGAACAGGTACTGCATCAGGTAACCCAGCACGAAGGAGGGCATCGAGATGAGGATCAGCGTCAGGGTCAGCAGACCGCGGTCCCGCATCGAGTCGGGGCGCAGGCCGGCGACGACGCCGAGACCGATGCCCACGAACACCGTGAAGGTGAACGCGAACAGGGTCAGCTGAATGGTGATGGGGAACGCCTGCGCGATGATGTCGGCGACCGGACGCTGGCTGCCCATCTCGATGCCGAAGTCACCCTGGAACATGCCCACCAGGTAGTTGGCGTACTGGTGCCAGAGCGGCAGATCCAGCCCGTACTCATGACGCAGCGCTTCCACGACCAACGGGTCGAACGCCTGCTCCCCCATGAGGGCTCTGACGGGGTCGCCGGGCAGAGCGAACATCATGGCGAAGATCAAAAATGTTGACCCGATGAACACCGGGATCATCTGGAGCAGTCGTCGTGCGACGTAGCGCCCCATGGGTGCCTCCGTGAGGGGTTAACTGGGTCCGGGGGCCGTCCGCGTGCGGACGGCCCCCGGACCACCGCCGCCGCCGGATGACCGACGGCGGCGGGTGACGGCCGAGTGGGGGATGAGGCCCGCAGGCGCTTACTTGACGGTGACTCCGGCAAGCTCGAGGTCACCGTGGTAGTCCACCGCGACGTTGTCGACGCCCTTGCCGTGGCCACCGTTGATCCGGTAGTACCACAGCGGGATGGCCGGCATCTCCTCGAGAAGCTTCTTCTCGACCTCCTGGTAGCCCTTCACGGCCTCTTCCAGGGAGTTCGCCTTGTCCGCCTCGGCCATCATCTTGTCGATCTCCTTGTTGGAGAAACGACCGTTGTTGGACTCGGCGTTGGTGTGGTAGAGCTCCTTGATGAAGTTGACGTTGACCGGGTAGTCGGCCACCCAGCCACCGCGGTACATCGACTTCACCTGGTCGTTGTCACGGGCCTCGAGGTCCGTGGGGAAGTCCGGCTTGGCGTCGCCGACGCAGTCGACACCGGTCGCCTTGCGGATGGACTCGCAGACCGCGGTCACCCACTCCTTGTGGCCACCGTCGGTGTTGTACTGGATGAACAGCTTGTTGTCCGGGACGCCGCCACCCTCCTGGATGAGCTTCTTGGCCTTCTCCGGGTTGTACGTGAAGACGTCCGTGCCCATGTCCTGGTTGCCCTTGACCTGCGGCGGCGTGAAGCTCGTCGCGGGGGTACGGGTGTTGTTCAGGACGGTCTTGGTGATCGTGTCGCGGTCGATCGCCATCGAGAGGCCCTGGAGGACCTTCGGGTCGACGTCCTTGAAGGTCTTGCTGTAGAACGCCGGGACCAGCGACTGGATCGCCGCGTACGGCTGCTCGATGGCGCCGTCACCCAGGTCCTGCTTGTACTTCGGCAGGTCCGTCGGGCCGACCTGGCGGATGATGTCCAGGTTGCCGGAGACGACGTCCTGGTACGCGGCCTCGAGGGTCGAGTAGTTCTTGAACTGGATGCCCTTGTTCTGAGCCTTGTTGGGACCCTTGTAGTCAGGGTTGGCCGCAACCTGGATCAGCTTCTTGTGGGTCCACTTCTCGAACTTGTACGGACCGTTGCCGACCGGCTTCTGACCGAACGCCTTCGGGTCGTCGTAGAAGACCTTCGGCAGCGGCGCGAACGTCGCGTAGCCGAGCTTGTAGTTGAAGTACGGGACCTTGTCCTTCAGCTCGATCGTGAAGGTGGTGTCGTCCACGACCTTCAGACCGGACATCTTGTCGGTCTTCGGGTCACCCTTCTCCGGGTGCACGTCGTCGTAGCCCGCGATGTCATCGAACCAGAAGCTGTTCTGCTGCTTGTTCTTGATGTTCGCGTACCAGTTCCACGCGTCGACGTACGACTGCGCGGTGACGGCCTCGCCGTTGTGGAACTTCCAGCCGGCCTTGAGCTTGACGGTCCAGGTCTTGGAGTCCTGGGTCTCCACCGACTCGGCGTTGGTGTAGACGATCTCACCGTCGGCGTCGAAGTCCAGCAGCTGCGTGAAGAGCGACTGGATCACGTACGAGCCGTTGCTCTCGTTCGTGTCGGCCGGGATCAGCGGCTTCTGCGGCTCGCCGACGTCGATCGAGACGTAGCCCTCCGGCTTGCCGGACGTGTTCTTCTTGCCCTCGTCACCGCTGCCGCCGCCACAGGCAGTGGCCGCCAGGGCAACCACGATCGCTCCCGCGACCCACTTGGCGCTCTTGGCACCACGCATGGGTTCCTCCTCATGAGTCCACTTGTCACTACAAGAGGGGCACGGTTCTACGCGCGCTGACACCCCTGACAGCGCTCGTCAAGTGCCCCGAGTGTGCTCGTGAGTCGGCGCTCCCCACAGCGCATGACCCATTGACCCGAGCTCAATGGAGCCAACTATTAAGTAGGACAGGCTTGTAAACCACACCTAAAGGGTCTCGTTTTGACAACATCAGAGGGGTGCTCCAGACCGAAATCCGGACAAAGTGATCTCAGACAGACACCCGCGAAACGGACCGTTAACACATGTTCCGGAGTGCGACGGCCGATATACGGACACTCGGATCATGAAAACGATTTGACGAACGGCCCGGCCCCCCACAGTGTCTGCGGAGGGCCGGGCCGTTCGTTCAGCGGTTTTGGCAGAGCTTTGGCGGTCCGTCAGCCGTGCTTGGCGCGCGAGGCCGCGCGGCCTCGCTCCTTCTGGTCCAGGACGACCTTGCGGATGCGGACGGCCTCCGGGGTCACCTCGACGCACTCGTCGTCGCGGCAGAACTCCAGCGACTGCTCCAGGGAGAGCTTGCGCGGCGGGACGATCGCCTCGAACGAATCGGCCGAGGACGACCGCATGTTGGTGAGCTTCTTCTCCTTGGTGATGTTCACGTCCATGTCGTCGGAGCGCGAGTTCTCGCCGACGATCATGCCCTCGTACACCTCGGTGCCGGGCTCGGTGAACAGCACGCCGCGCTCCTGGAGGTTCGTCATCGCGAACGCGGTGACGGCGCCGGAGCGGTCGGCGACCAGCGAACCGTTGTTACGGGTCTGCAGCGGCCCGAACCACGGCTCGTGGCCCTCGTGGATGGAGTGCGCGATGCCGGTGCCGCGGGTGTTCGTCAGGAACTCCGTACGGAAGCCGATCAGGCCGCGGGACGGGACCACGAACTCCATGCGGACCCAGCCGGAGCCGTGGTTCGACATGTTGTCCATGCGGCCCTTGCGGACGCCCATGAGCTGCGTCACAGCGCCCATGTGCTCCTCGGGCACGTCGATCGTCATCCGCTCGACCGGCTCGTGGACCTTGCCGTCGACCTCCTTGGTGACGACCTGCGGCTTGCCGATGGTCAGCTCGAAGCCCTCGCGGCGCATCTGCTCGACCAGGATCGCCAGGGCCAGCTCGCCACGGCCCTGCACCTCCCAGGCGTCGGGGCGCTCGGTGTCCAGCACGCGCAGCGACACGTTACCGATCAGCTCGCGCTCCAGGCGGTCCTTCACCTGACGGGCCGTGACCTTGCGGTCCTTGACCGCGGCCTTCGCGTCGGCGCCCTTGCCGGTGCCGCCGCGGCCGACCAGCGGCGAGGTGTTGGTGCCGACGGTCATCGAGATCGCGGGCTCGTCGACCGTGATCAGCGGCAGCGCGATCGGGTTCTCCGGGTCGGCCAGGGTCTCGCCGATCATGATGTCCGGGATACCGGCGACGGCGCAGATGTCACCGGGGCCGGCGACCTCCGCCGGCTTGCGGGTGAGCGCCTCGGTCATCATCAGCTCGGAGATGCGGACGTTCGAGATCGTGCCGTCGCGCTTGATCCAGGCGACGGTCTGTCCCTTGCGCAGCTCGCCCTGCTCGACGCGGAGCAGCGCGATACGGCCGAGGAAGTTGTCGGCGTCCAGGTTGGTGACGTGAGCCTGCAGCGGGGCGGACTCGTCGTACTCCGGCGCCGGGACGGTGTCGAGCAGCGTGGTGAAGAACGGCTCGAGGCTGTCGCTGTCCGTCGGGACGGTGCCGTCCTCGGGCTTGGTCAGCGAGGCGACGCCGTCACGCGCGCAGGCGTAGACGATCGGGAACTCGATCTGCTCCTCGGTCGCGTCCAGGTCCAGGAAGAGGTCGTACGTCTCGTCGACGACCTCGGCGATCCGGGAGTCGGGGCGGTCCGTCTTGTTGATGCAGAGGATCACCGGCATCTTCGCGGCGAGCGCCTTGCGCAGCACGAAGCGCGTCTGCGGCAGCGGGCCCTCGGAGGCGTCGACGAGAAGGACGACCGCGTCCACCATCGACAGACCGCGCTCCACCTCGCCGCCGAAGTCGGCGTGGCCGGGGGTGTCGATGATGTTGATGGTGATCGGGGCCCCGCCGTCCTTGGGGTGGTACTTCACGGCGGTGTTCTTGGCCAGGATCGTGATGCCCTTCTCACGCTCCAGGTCGTTCGAGTCCATCATGCGGTCGTCGAGGTGCTCGGCGGCGTGCGCGGCGAAGGCGCCGGCCTGCTTGAGCATGGCGTCGACCAGCGTGGTCTTGCCGTGGTCGACGTGGGCGACGATGGCTACGTTACGGATGTCGTGGCGCGTGGGCATGCGTGCAGGCGCTTCTCTCGATCGTGGGATCAGGCGTTGGATGGGATTTCCCCCGTCCGCCCGCCGGGCGGACACGCCACGGCTTGTCCTATGGTACGGGGCCGCCGGGACAGGGGCCTCCCGGAACGATCGGGTCCGGGACGAACGAGGCGGGGATCACGCCGCGGCAGGGGCGTGCCGGTGCGGCGGGCGAGCGGGACACACAGGGGCGGGCCCGGGTCAGGGGTCGGCACGAGCTTGCCCGCCGGCATGGCCGGCGGGCAAGGAAGTTGAGCCAGTTCTGAGGTTGTGACCTGCTGTTTTCTACTTCTCGGCGGCAGCGCCGGGCTTTTTGAACCCGATGTCCTGGTAACGGGGGTCCGCGAAGCCGAACGCTCCCGCGTTGACCACGTTCTTGCGCGCCGCGACCAGTTCGGGGCGCTGGTAGAGCGGGATGGAACCCGCCGCGGCCCAGATCCTGGCGTCGGCCCTGCGCATCAGATTGCGGGCGGCGTCCTTGTCGAGCTCGCCTGCGGCCTGGGTGAAGAGCTGGTCGATGTAGTCCGTGCCGACCCGCGTGTAGTTCTGCTCGACCAGGAGCGAGCCGTCGGAGGCCGGCTTCGGCTTGGCGTAGATCGGCCGGGCGTCGGTCGCGGGGTAGGGGCTGGACGGCCAGGAGTAGAGGGCCAGGTCGTAGTCGCCGGAGGCGATGTGGTCCTTGAAGAAGCTCGCGTCGTCGACCTTGACGATCTCCGTCCGCACCCCGATCCGGTCGAGCATCTCGGCGATCTTGTCGCCGACGGTGCGCAGGACCTCGGAGCCGGGCCCGGACGGCAGGACGAAGCGGAGGCTGAGCGGCTTCCCGTCCTTGCCGAGGGCGCCGGCCGCGGCGGCCCCGTCGGGCGCCGCGGTGCCGCGCGGGGCGTAGGCGCCGGCCGCGCCGCCCTGCTCCAGGGCGTTCTTGCCGGCCTTCCCGGTCTCCTCGCCGGCGGCCGCGGCGTCCGCCGTCTCGTCGCGGACCGATGCGGCCTGGCGGCTCAGGGCGATGCTCTGGACGGCCGCGGCGGGCGCCGGGGCGAGGATGTGCGTGGCCCGGGAGCCGGTGCGGGGGTCACGGCCGGCGGGCTTGTCGTCGCCGACGATGTACAGGCCCTCGTCCGAGGCGACGTCCTTCTTGTCCCCCGTCTTCTTCTCGCCGTCCGCCTTCTTCTCGCCGTCCTTCTCCGACGCCGCCTCTGCGGGCTGGAGCTTGGCGGAGGACGCCGGGGACGGCTCGGCGGAAGACTTCGCCTTGTCCTTTTCCCCGGCCGTGTCCTTGTTCTTCTCCTTGTCCTTGTCCCCGGCCTCGCCCCCCGCCTTGGCCGGCTCCTCGAGCAGCCCGTCGGGCGTCCAGCCGGCGTCGGCGAGCAGCGCCTGCGCCTCCTGGGTGTCCTGCTCCCCGAGGGCGGCGCTGTTGTCCGAGTAGGCGGCCTGACCGGCGAGCGCCAGATGGCTGCCGGGCGGCTCCGCGGGCAGGCCGAGCGGGGTGAGCACGGCCTCGGCCAGCTCCTTGCGGTTCAGCGCGCGGGCGATCGCCCGGCGCACCCGGTCGTCGGCGAGCGGCCCGGACTCGCCGTTGAGTGCGAGCTGGGTGTAGGCGGGCTCCAGCGACTTGCGGACCTCGTACTTACTGAGGGCCGACTGCTCCTTCGCGTACTTCTTCTCGGCCTCCGACGCCCGCTTCCGGGCCTCCTGCGCGACCTCGGCCAGCTCCTCGTCGGAGCCGTGGGCCAGTGCCCAGGACTTCAGCGCGGCGGACGGGGTGGTGGCGGCGGCGGGGCCGTAGGCGAGCGGGCGGCCGCCGCGGCCGGCGTCCTTCACCGCGTAGGCGATGCGTTCCGCCGCCGACGGGTCGATGTCCGCCAGGTCGATCTTCCCGGCGGCGAGGGCCGCGACGCGCTTGTCGCGCCCGACCACCGTCAGGACCAGTTTGTCGAGCTTCGGGCGAGCCCCCCACCAGCGGGGATTGCGCACCAGGGTCGTCGTCTTCGCCTTGCGGTCGATCTTGGAGATCCGGAACGGGCCCGCCGTCGCCACGAGCTTGGTGCGGGCGCCGTCGTTGAAGGAGTCCGGGGTCCCCGTCACGTCCTTGGGGTAGAGCGGTGTGAACAGCGACGGCCAGTCCGCGTAGGGCTTGGTGAAGGTCACCTTGACCTCGAGGTCGCTGTCGCCGCGCTCGATCTTCTGGATCCGGTCGTACCCGGCGTTGCGGGCCGTCCAGTACGAAGAATCCTTTCCGCTCAGCGCGCGCCACTGGGCCAGGAAGTCGGGGGCGCCGATCTCGCGGCCGTCGCTCCACACCGCCTGCTGGTTGAGCTTGTAGAGCACGACCTGCTTGGGCTCGCGGTCGACGACCTCGGCCGATTCCAGATAGTCCGGATTGCGCTGCGGCCGTCCGTTCTCGTCGAGGACGAAGAGGGCCGGCAGCACGGCACCGGCGATCCGGCTCGTGGTGTCGTCCGCGTCCGACTGGAAGGTGTTGAGGGTGGTGGGCACCGTGTCGACGGCCCAGCGCAGCGCGCCTCCGTCCGCGACGAGGCCGCGGTCGGCGGGCGAGATGTCCTGAGCCGGGGGCTTCCCCCGGTCCTGCTCGTCACCCGAGCTGCAGCCGGCGAGAACGGGGAGTACGAGCACTCCGCTCGCGAGCAGTGCGACGGGGCGGAGCCTTCGGGAGCATGTCCGCCCTCGGGGGGCTTCGACCTGGGACATGGCTTGTACCTCTTCGTCCTGTTTCGTCGAATTTAGAGATGATCACACCGATTCCACCCACTGAAGTGGACGGAGCGCCGCGCCGGACGCAGACACGGCGACGCCGCCGCCAAGGCCACCCGTGCGGGCGAACCCGGAACGCCCCACATCCGGGCACAAGGGGCGAATATGAGGGGAGTGAGACAACGGCCACAAGGGGCGCGCTGGCAGCTCATGCGCCGGGAATGCCCGTACGTCCCCTTCACAAGGGGGGATGTGACGCGCAACACTCGCAGGCGCATGAACGACGCCACCGCACCCTGCGGAAGTGAGGGCAAGTCATGTCACACCAGGAAGAGCTGGCGGCGGTCCAGAGCCGCCTCGACGAGCTGGTCCGACGTGTCGGACAGCTGGAGCAGACCGTCGACCGGCTGCGTGCCTCCGGCCCGGCCGCGGCGCCCGCCGCTCCGGCCGCCCCGGTCCGTACCGAGCTGGTCACCATCCCCGACGCCCCGTACGACAACGCCCTCTGGACGGACTCGGACGACGAGGGACTGGGAGTCCGCGACCGGCACGCGCCCTGACCCGCGCGGACGGCAGGACCGGCCCGCGCCAGCGGGCCGGTGAGGCCGCCGGCCGCGTCCACACTCCCGATCCCACGCCACCCGGAGCCTTCGTTGGCCACTGGTACGGAACCACCACACGTCAGCACGGGCGTGCACGAGGCCACGCGCGCCGCCATCGGCCCCCGCCATCTGCGGACGGACCGCTGGTGGCTGGCCCCCGCCCTGACCGCAGCCGGTCTGCTCGCCTTCATCGTCTACTCGACGTGGCGCGCCTTCGCGAACGCCCACTACTACGCGGCGCCCTACGTGTCCCCGTTCTACTCGCCCTGCCTGGCGGAGAACTGCCAACCGATGCGCGGAGGCCCCAACTGGGAGATCTTCGGCAGCTGGTGGGGCCTGTCCCCCGCACTGCTGATCCTGATCTTCCCGCTCGGCTTCCGGCTGACCTGCTACTACTACCGCAAGGCCTACTACCGGGGCTTCTGGGCCTCTCCCCCGGCCTGCGCCGTCGCCGAACCGCACAAGAAGTACACCGGTGAGACCCGCTTCCCGCTCATCCTGCAGAACATCCACCGGTACTTCTTCTACGCGGCCGTGCCGGTCGCCATGATCCTCACCTACGACACGGTGCTGGCCTTCCGCGACGAGAACTACGAGTGGGGCCACATGGGCCTCGGCACCCTCGTCCTCCTGGTCAACATCGTCCTGATCTGGGCGTACACCCTGTCGTGCCACTCCTGCCGGCACATCATCGGCGGCAGGCTGCGGCACTTCTCCAAGCATCCGGTGCGCTACCGCCTCTGGGACTGGGTCAGCAAGCTGAACGCCCGCCACATGCAGCTCGCGTGGGCGTCCCTGTTCAGCGTCGCGCTCGCCGACTTCTACGTCTATCTCGTCGCGTCCGGCGCCTTCGACGATCCGAGGCTGTTCTAGATGGCTGTTGCAGAGGGAAGGACCCGATGACCGAACTCGAACGGCAGCAGTGGGACGTCGTCGTGGTGGGGGCGGGCGGCGCGGGCCTGCGCGCCGCGATCGAGGCACGCGAGCGGGGCGCCCGTACGGCGGTGATCTGCAAGTCCCTGTTCGGCAAGGCGCACACGGTGATGGCCGAGGGCGGCATCGCCGCCTCCATGGGCAACGTCAACGCGGGCGACAGCTGGAAGGTCCACTTCCGCGACACCATGCGCGGCGGGAAGTTCCTCAACCAGTGGCGGATGGCGGAGCTGCACGCCCAGGAGGCGCCCGACCGGGTGTGGGAGCTGGAGACCTGGGGCGCGCTCTTCGACCGCACCAAGGACGGCCGGATCTCACAGCGCAACTTCGGTGGCCACGAGTACCCGCGTCTGGCGCACGTCGGCGACCGCACCGGGCTCGAACTGATCCGCACTCTCCAGCAGAAGATCGTCTCGCTCCAGCAGCAGGACAAACGCGAACTCGGCGACTACGAGGCCGGGCTCAAGGTCTTCCAGGAGTGCACGGTCACCCAGGTCTTGAAAGATCGCAGTCTGAAAGACGACGGCAGGGTGTCCGGGGTGTTCTGCTACGACCGGGAGACGGGTCGCTTCTTCGTCCTCGAGGCCCCCTCCGTCATCCTGGCGACGGGCGGCATCGGCAAGTCCTTCAAGGTGACCTCCAACTCCTGGGAGTACACCGGCGACGGACACGCCCTGGCGCTGCTGGCGGGCGCCCCGCTGCTCAACATGGAGTTCGTGCAGTTCCACCCGACGGGCATGGTCTGGCCGCCGTCGGTGAAGGGCATCCTGGTGACCGAGTCGGTCCGCGGCGACGGCGGGGTGCTGCGGAACTCCGAGGGCAAACGGTTCATGTTCGACTACGTGCCCGACGTCTTCAAGGAGAAGTACGCGCAGTCGGAGGAGGAGGGCGACCGCTGGTACGAGGACCCGGACAACAACCGCCGTCCCCCCGAGCTGCTGCCCCGCGACGAGGTGGCGCGCGCCATCAACTCCGAGGTCAAGGCGGGCCGCGGCTCCCGGCACGGCGGGGTGTTCCTCGACGTCTCCACCCGGATGCCGGCCGACGTCATCCGGCGCCGGCTGCCGTCGATGTACCACCAGTTCAAGGAGCTGGCGGACGTGGACATCACGGCGGAGGCCATGGAGGTCGGCCCCACCTGCCACTACGTGATGGGCGGCATCGCCGTCGAGTCCGACACCGCCGCCGCCCTCGGCGTGCCCGGGCTGTTCGCCGCCGGTGAGGTCGCCGGCGGGATGCACGGCTCCAACCGCCTCGGCGGCAACTCCCTGTCCGACCTGCTCGTCTTCGGGCGCCGCGCCGGCCTGCACGCCGCCGAGTACGCCCAGCGGCTCCCCGCACGCCCGGCCGCCGACGAGACCCAGATCGACGCGGCGGCGGCGGAGGCGCTGCGCCCGTTCAGCGCGCAGGCCCCGGCGGAGGGACGGACCCCGGAGAACCCGTACACCCTGCACCAGGAGCTCCAGCAGACGATGAACGACCTGGTCGGCATCATCCGCCGGGCGGGCGAGATGGAACAGGCCCTGGAGAAGCTGGCCGAACTACGGGTCCGGGCGAGCCGCGCGGGGGTCGAGGGCCACCGGCAGTTCAACCCCGGCTGGCACCTCTCACTGGACCTGCGGAACATGCTGCTGGTCAGCGAGTGCATCGCACGCGCGGCGCTGGAGCGCACGGAGAGCCGCGGCGGTCACACCCGCGAGGACTGCCCCGGCATGGAGCGCGAATGGCGCCGCACCAACCTGGTGTGCCGGCTGGCCTCCACGGCCGGTGACGACCCGGCGAGCGCCCGGATCGAGCTGGAACGGAAGACGACAGAGCCCATCCGTGCCGACCTGCTCGCCCTCTTCGAGAAGGAAGAGCTGGTCAAGTACCTCGCCGAAGAGGAGCTGACCGAGTGAGTGCGTACCGAGCCCGCTTCAGGGTCTGGCGGGGTGACCAGGACGGCGGCGGCCTCGAGGACTTCACCGTCGAGGTGAACGAGGGAGAGGTCGTCCTCGACATCATCCACCGCCTCCAGGCCACCCAGGTCTCCGATCTCGCCGTGCGCTGGAACTGCAAGGCCGGCAAGTGCGGATCGTGCAGCGCCGAGATCAACGGCCGGCCGCGGCTGCTCTGCATGACCCGTATGTCGGTCTTCTCCCAGGAGGAGACGATCACGGTCACCCCGCTGCGCGCCTTCCCCGTGGTGCGGGACCTGGTCACCGACGTCTCCTTCAACTACGCCAAGGCCAGGGAGATCCCGTCGTTCGTACCGCCGCCGGGTGTCGCGGCCGGTGAGTACCGGATGCGGCAGATGGACGTGGAACGGTCGCAGGAGTTCCGCAAGTGCATCGAGTGCTTCCTGTGCCAGGACACCTGCCATGTTGTGCGCGACCACGAGGAGAACAAACAGTCCTTCGCCGGTCCGCGCTTCCTGATGCGGGTGGCCGAACTGGACATGCACCCGCTGGACTCCGCCGCCGAGAGCGGCATCGACCGCAGGACGACGGCGCAGGACGACCACGGGCTCGGCTACTGCAACATCACCAAGTGCTGTACGGAGGTCTGCCCGGAAGGCATCAAGATCACGGACAACGCGCTGATCCCGCTGAAGGAACGGGCCGCGGACCGCAAGTACGACCCGCTGGTGTGGCTGGGCAGCAAGATCAGGCGCCGGGAGGGATGACCGCTCGGTCCCGCCCCCGGCCGGCGGGCCGGGCGGGCCCGGTTGTTCGGGCGGCCCGGTTGTTCGGGCGGCCCGGTGACGCACCGGCGCGGCGGGCACACTGCCCGGCGGGCCGGCGTCCGGGGCCTCCCGCGGTACGCCGGGCGGGCGGGCCACGCGGCCAGGGCGGTCCACAGGCCGACGGCCGCAGGTCCACCGGGTCAGCACCACCCGGCGCGGTAGGCCCGCCAGTCATCCTCCTCCGCCGCGAAGTCGACGTACAACGCGACACGGAAGCGTTTCCGGTCGCGGTCCGTGCGCCCGGGCCCCAGACGGGTGCCGCGGGACCGCGGCCGCGACCGTCTCCGCGTTCTCATGGTGGCCCAGGTCGTCCTCGTGGAAGAACGGCAGCCCCATCAGCAGATCGGTGCTCTCCGGCGTGACCTCGAGCGCCAGCTCCGTCTGGTGCGCGACCTGGCCGCCGTACACGGACTCCAGCGGCATCCAGGTGTCGTACGACGTGAGCGCGATCTGGTCGACCCGCCGCGTCTCCATGCGGTGCAGGACTGCTGCCGGGGTGGCCGCGGTTCCGGACGGCGCCGGGTCGCGGCGGGACAGAGCGCGACTTAGCCTCCGAAATGTGATGCGAACAGCCGCCCGTATCCTCCTCGCCGTGCTGACGGCGGCCTGGTGGCTGATCGCGCCCGCCGCCGGGACCGTCACCGCCGACGATCCCCTGGACCTCTCCCGGCAGGGTCAGATCACCGACCGTGTGGGCGCGCTCGGCGACCGCGAGGCGCAGGTGTCCCAGGCCCTCGACCGCCTCTACGCCGAGCAGCGGCTGCAGCTCTTCGTCGTCTACGTGACCGGCTTCTCCGGGCGCTCCGCCCAGGAGTGGACCGCTGCGACAGCAACCAGGAACGGGCTGGGGCAGCAGGACGCCCTGCTCGCCGTCGCCACCCGCGACCGGCAGTACGCGTACTGGGTCGACAACGCCTCGCGTCTGACCGACGCCCAGCTGGCGGAGGTCGCGGCGACGGCCGTGGAGCCCGCGCTGCGGGAGAACGACTGGGCGGGCGCCGCGATCGGCGCCGCCGACGGCTACGGCGCGGTGCTGTCCGGCGAGCCCGTACCCACGGTGGCCATCACGCCCGGCGAGGCCGACCCGGGCGGCAGCGCCGGTACGGGCTCGGGCGACCTGGTGCTGCCCATCGCGCTGCTCGGCGGCGCCGGCGCGTTCGCCGCGTACGCGTACACGAAGCGCAGGCGGCGCACCGCCACCCGCACCACACCCCAGGGCGGCCAGGAGGGCTGGGGAGCGCCGGAGCATCCGCCGCTCCCCGAGCTGGACGCCAAGTCCCGCCAGGCACTGGTGGACACCGACGACGCCGTACGCACCAGCCAGGAGGAACTCGGCTTCGCGGCGGCGCAGTTCGGGGACGAGGCGGCACGGCCGTTCCAGGAGGCGGTGGCGCACGCGCAGCAGGAGCTGACCGCCGCCTTCCGGCTGCGCCAGCAGCTCGACGACGCCTACCCCGAGGACGACGCCACGCGGCGCAGGATGCTCGAGGAGATCCTCGCCCGCTGCTCGGAGGCGAATCGCCGGCTGGACGCCGAGTCCGAGGACTTCGACCGGCTGCGCGACCTGGAGCGGAACGCCCCGCAGGCCCTGGCCGCCGCGGAGGCCGCCTGCCGGGACGCCGACGGCCGCGTGGTCAGCGCCGAGGCCACGCTCGGCGTGATGCGCGAGCGGTACGCGTCGTCCGCGGCGGCGCCCGTCGCGGACGACGTGGAGCAGGCCAAGGACCGGCTGGAGTTCGCGACGAGCAGTCTCGGCCAGGCCCGGGAGGCCGTCGACGCCGGCGACAACGGCCGCGCCGCCGTACGGGTACGGGCGGCGGAGGCGGCCGTCGCCCAGGCCACCCGGCTCATCGAGGCGGTCGACCGCCGGGCGCGGGAACTGGCGGAAGCGGCCGGGAAGCTGCCGGGCGCGCTGACCGAGACCGAGACGGACCTGGCAGAGGCGCGCGGGCTCGTCGAGGGGACCGAGGGCACGTCGACGGCCACGCTCCAGGGCCGGATCGCCCGCGCGGAGTCGGTCGTCGCGGAGGTGCGTGGCGCGACGGAGGCCGGTCCGTACGACCCGATCGACGCGCTGCGCCGGGTGGAGGAGGCCGACGCCGGGCTGGACGAGGCCCTGGCCGGCGTCCGGGAGCAGGAGCAGGGGACGCGGCGCGCCCGGGCGCTGCTCGACCGGGCGATGCTCGGCGCGCGCTCCGGCATCGGCGCGGCAGCCGACTACATCACCACCCACCGCGGCGCCGTCGGCAGCGAGGCCCGGACCCGGCTGGCGGAGGCCCAGCGGCGGCTGGAACGGGCGGAGGCGCTCGCCGGGGACGACGGCGGGAAGGGCGGCGATCCGCAGACGGCCCTGGCGGAGGCGCAGCGCGCGGACTGGCTGGCGCAGCAGGCGCAGAGCCTCGCGGAACACGACGTACGCGGATTCGGGAACACGTACGGGCCGGGCGGTGTATCAGGAGTGGGCAGGCCGGGAGGCGGTCTCGGGGGCGCGACGCTCGGCGGGATCCTCCTCGGCGGAGTACTGGGCGGGGGGCGGGGGCGTGGCGGGTTCGGCGGCGGGGGTTTCGGTGGCGGTCCCGGCAGCTTCGGCGGGGGCGGCACCCGGGGGCGGATGGGCGGAGGGCGGTTCTGAGGCGTTTCCGTGTGGTCTTTCCGTATGGCGTTCAAGGAGCAGTGGCATGACCAAGCAGACCGTTCTCGGGCGGGTGGCCCAGCTGGCGAAGGCCAACATCAACGCGTTGCTCGACCAGGCCGAGGATCCGCAGAAGATGCTCGACCAGCTGATCCGCGACTACACGAACAACATCGTGGAGGCGGAGCAGGCCGTGGCGAGCACCATCGGCAATCTGCGCCTCATGGAGCAGGACCACGAGGAGGACGTGGCGGCGGCCCGCGAATGGGGCACGAAGGCGCTGGCCGCCAGCAGAAAGGCGGACGAGCTGCGAAGCTCGGGACAGCCGGCGGAGGCGGACAGGTTCGACAACCTGGCGAAGGTGGCACTGGGCAGACAGCTGCAGGCCGAGCAGGAGGCGAAGACCGCGGAACCGGCGATCGCCTCCCAGACGGCGGTCGTCGACAAGCTCAAGTCGGGGCTGGAGCAGATGAAGGCGAAGCTGGGCCAGTTGCAGACGAAGCGGGACGAGCTGGTGGCGAGAGCGAAGTCCGCGGAGGCGCAGAACCGGATGATGGACGCCGTGCGGAGCGTCGACGTCCTCGACCCGACGAGCGAGCTGCACCGCTTCGAGGACAAGGTCCGACGGGAGGAGGCGAGGGCGCTGGGGAAACAGGAACTGGCGGCGTCGTCGCTGGACGCGCAGTTCGAACAGCTGGAGGGGATGGGGGACACGGCGGAGATCGAGGCGAGGTTCGCTGCGCTGAAGGGGGCGTAGGGGTGGGGGGCCGCGGGCGGCGCCTGCGGCGAGCTTGTCCCCTGCCCTCCCCCTGCGGGCTGGCGGCCGCCGGGGCCCCCGCCTTCCCGCAACCGGGCTCTGCCCGGACCCGCGCCTCAATCGCCGGCAGGGCTGGAACGTGTCGGTCTTGTCGGGGCTCCGCCCCGAACCCCGCGCCCGATCTCCCCTACGGCCTGGCGACCGTAGGAGGTACCCCCCGCGGCGCCGGGTGTGGCGGTCCCGTCGGGGCTCCGCCCCGCGCCCGTTACCGCGCTCCGCGCGGTGGCCTTAGACGCCGGCCGGGCTGGAGTTGCCGGGCACATCCAGCCCCGCTCGGGGCACCCCTCACGGCCGCCAGGCCGCAGGGGGAGATCGAGGGCACGGCCGAAGGCCGTGGGTCCGGGGGCTGCCCCGCCGCGCGGCGGGGCCGCACATCCGGTCAGCGGGAAGGGGCGGGGTGGGGAAGCTCCCCCCTCAGAACATGCTGAGCAGCTGCTCCACCGTCGGCTCCGCCGACCCCTCTCCGTCCGGCAGCGCAAGCTCGAACCACACCGTCTTGCCGCGTGGCGTCCGCCGCGAGCCCCACGCCGCGCTGAGCAGGCCGACCAGTTGCAGGCCGCGGCCGCCCTCGTCCGTGTCGCGGGCGCGGCGGCGCCTGGGCTGGACCAGGCCCGCGTCCCACACCTCGCAGACCAGCGTCCGGTCGCGCAGCAGCCGGAGTCTGATCTCGCCCTCGCCGTAGCGCAGCGCGTTGGTGACGAGCTCGCTGACGAGGAGTTCGACGGTGTCGATCAGGGCTTCGAGGCCCCAGGCCGTGAGCTGGCCGCGGGCGAGTTCGCGCGCGCGACCGACGGAACGGGGCTCGCGCGGCAGCCGCCAGTCGCCGACGGCTTCGGCCGGCAGGCCCTGGATACGGGCCATCAGCAGCGCGATGTCGTCCTCGCCGTGCCGTGTGTCGAGCGCTCCGAGCACGTGGTCGCAGACGTCCTCCAGCGGCCGGACCGGATCGGTGAGCGCCGTGCGGAAGGCTCGCAGGCCCTCGTCGAGCGGGTGGTCGCGGGACTCGACCAGACCGTCGGTGTAGAGGGCGAGGAGGGAGCCCTCGGGCACTTCGACCTCCACCTCCTCGAAGGGTTCGCCGCCGACGCCGAGCGGCATCCCGGGCGGCACGTCGAGCAGCAGCGCCTCCTCGCCCGGTTCGACGAGCACGGGCGGCAGGTGGCCCGCGTTGGCGAAGGTGCAGCGGCGGGTGACCGGGTCGTAGACCGCGTAGACGCAGGTGGCGAGGTAGACCTCGGAGAGGTCGGCCTCGCGGGAGGCGTGGGCGACGCGGGACGGGACCTGGGCGCCGCCCGGGGGCCGTCCGGACTTCGCGGGGCTGCCGAGCCCGCGGGCGATCTCGTCGAGCGCCGAGAGCACTTCCGCCGGTTCCAGGTCCAGCAGCGCCAGTGTCCGTACGGCGGTGCGCAGTTCGCCCATGGCGACGGCCGCCCGCAGCCCGCGGCCCATCACATCGCCGACGACCAGCGCGGTGCGGTGACCCGGCAGTTCGATGACGTCGAACCAGTCGCCGCCCACCTCGGTCGCGGCGGCGCCGGGGAGGTAGCGGCAGGCGATGTCGAGTCCGGCGGCCTCGGGGTCGCCGGGCGGCAGCAGACTGCGCTGGAGGATGAGGGCCCGCTCGTGCTCCCTGCGGTACAGGCGGGCGTTGTCGATGCAGACGGCGGCGCGGGCGGCGAGTTCGACCGCGAGCGCCCGGTCCCGCTCCCCGAAGGGTTCGCTGCCCTTGGTGCGGGAGAACTGCGCCAGTCCGACGACGGTGTCGTGCGCCACCATGGGCACGGCCAGCGTCGACTGGACGAGGCTGCCGTCCTCCCCGGGGACCGTCCGGATACGGGCGGTGCGCAGGGCCCCGGCGCAGGGGGAGTTGAACGGGTAGCGGTGGACCTCGCCGACGGCGGTGGGGGCGCTGCCTTCGGCGACGCAGCCCGGGGTGGTCATCAGCGGGGCGTCGGAGACGGCGCTGGCGAAGGCGACCCGCCGCAGTTCGGCGCTGCCCCCTCCGAAGCTCTCCGAGCGGGCGGATCCCCACTGTCCTGGCGGGGCCTCCTCTCCGGTGAGCAGCCCTTGGTACAGGTCGACGGAGGCGAGGTCACAGAAACCGGGGACGGCGACGTCGAGGAGTTCGCGGGCGGTGGTCTCCAGGTCGAGGGAGTTGCCGATGCGGGCGCTCGCCTCGTTGAGGAGGGCGAGGTTGCGCCGGGCGTTCGCGGCTTCCCGGGCGGCAATGTGACGGCGTGTGACATCGGTGCCGAGCCCGGCCACACCGACGGGCCGGCCGGAACCGCCGTGTACGCGGTAGAGGTTGACCGACCAGTGCCTGCGGTCGGTGCTTCCGGGTGCCGTGCCGACGAGCTGGAGGTCGGTGACGGACTCGCCGGTCTCCAGGACGCGGCGCAGGGCGGCGTCCATCCGTTCGGCCTCTGGGCGGGAGAGGTAGTCGTGGACCGTCCGGCCGCGGTGGTCCTCCGCGGCGCCGCCGAAGACGGTGGCGAAGCGCTGGTTGGCGCGCTGCACGGTGAGATCGGTGCCGAAGAGCAGAAAGCCGAAAGGAGATTGGCCGAAAATCGCCTGCGATGCGGCGAGGTCGGACTCGATCCGGCGCAGCGCCCGGACGTCGACGACGATGCAGAGCGCGGCCTGTTCGCCCAGGGGCGTCCGGCTGGGCATCACATAGATCTCGGCGAGACCGTGGGTCCGGCCGGCTCCCGGCATCCGGAACGGGACGAGTCCCGTCCACTCCTTGCCGTCGAGGACTTCGGCGATCCGGCGGTGGCCCCGCGGACGCAGCTCCGCCGGCATGAAGACCTCGACCGGGTCCTTGCCCCTGACCTCGTCGGCGGTGATGCCGAACAGTTCCGCGGCCCGGTCGCTCCACTGGTCGACCAGTCCGTCGTGACCGATCGAGAAGGAAGCCACCTTGATGTAGTCATAGATCGAGCCGGGCGGGCTGCTCTGCCATACGACATCGCTCGCCGTCTCAGGTATTTCGCTCACGCGACCGTCCCCTCCAGCTCACCCACCGGACCGGCCATGACCGCAGTATTCAGCACTACGGCTCCCACCGACACGGCGTTCACGATCACAGAGAGGTCTCGTTCGTTTTGAGCCGACTCAAGGCGTGATCGTCGTCCCTGAGGTCTTCTAACCAGCCAGAGCCAGCTCGAACCACACGGTCTTGCCCGTCCTGCCGCGCCGCGTGCCCCAGCGCCGAGCGGAACAAGCCACCAACTGCAGGCCGCGGCCGCTTTCGTCATCCGACCGCGCGGACTTCTCGACCGGCGGATCCGGAAGCGGATCGGAGACTTCGACCCGCAGGAGGGGCAGCGGGTCGCCGCTTTCCGGCCGGAAGAGCCGGACGGTGATCGGACCGGGGGTGTAGCGCTCGGAATTGGTCACCAGCTCGCTGACCAGGAGCACCGTCACGTCTCCGACAGCGGCGTCCAGCCCCCATTCACCCAGTGTGTCGCGGACGGCATGACGGGCCGTGCGCACCACGTTCGGTTCGGCCGGAAAAGTCCACTCGGCGCATTCGCCTCTGGTGCCGATCACACCGACCACTTCCCGATCACCACCGGAATCGTGTCCCATTTCAGGGGGTTAATCGGGACATACCCCTTTTGCGGCCCGGTTTACCGTGCCCGGCCCGCAATGGCGGCACCCATGGCACCAACGGCGCACAGCTCAACGGCGCGCGCCTTCCCCGGCCCCTTCACGGCGCAGGCGCGCCCATGCGGCGACCGCGGGCCGGTCCTGGTCGAGCCAGTCGACGGTGTCGAGCTCGCCGGGCGCGAGCCAGCGCAGTGCGTCGTGGTCCTGAAGAGGGCTCGGCTCACCGGACACCAGCCGGACCGTCCACACCTGGAGCACGTATCCGGGCCGCAGCGGCCACTCGCCGGGGACCCGCTCGACCGGCTCCGTCTCGATGCCCAGCTCCTCGCGCAGCTCCCGCACCAGCGCCTGCTCGGGGCTCTCGCCCGGCTCCAGCTTGCCGCCGGGAAGCTCCCAGCGTCCCGCGAGCTCCTCGGGGGCGCTGCGGCGCGCGGCGAGGAGCCGCCCTTCCTCGTACACGGCGCCGGCCACGACCACCACACGATCAGTCATGCGGCGGAGCGTACTGCGCGCCGGAGCACGACCCGACGAACCCTGGGGCCGGACGGGACCCGGCGCTCCGGCGGCGCCGTCAGCGGGTCGTCCGGCCGATGCGTTCGATCCAGTAGAGCTGCTTGTGGCCGCGGCCGTCGAGGGAGTCCGCGATCTTCTGCGCCTCGGCCTCGGTGGCGTACCTGCCGACGCGGTAACGGTTGCCGTTGTCGTCCTGCCGTATGACGAGCCAAGGCAGGACAGCGCCGCTGTCGGTCATCGCACCCCTCCCTCGGCCCACCCGAGTGTTCGTAACGATCGCCAGGAAACCGCAGTATGCATATGCGGAAGCCTACGCCTGGCATTTACTGAGCGGATACGGGTTTTTACAAAGAGACATGAAGTGGGGGCGCATCCGGCCGGATGCGCCCCCACTGCCGGCTTGCGGCGTCAACTCCCGACTGTCGGCTGCCGGCTCACTTCACCGGCAGGTGGTACGCGATCCGGTAGCGGTCCGCGGGCACGACGACGTCCGCCGTCTCGACCGGGCGCCCCGAGGCGTAGTACGTCCGCTCGATGACCATCACGACATGGCCCGGGACGCCACCGAGCGCCAGCAGCTCCTCCGCGAGGCCGGGACGGGCGCCGACCTGCTCCGTCACGTTGTCCACGACGACGTCGATGGCGGCCATCCGCTCGACGACGCCGCAGCCTCCGAGCGGGCCGTCCTCGGGCAGCATGACCGGGGTGCGGCCGGTGACTTCGAGGGACTCCCAGGAGGTGGAGAGCATCATCGCCTCGCCCGCGTCCCGGAAGACATAGCGCGTGCGCATCACGCGGTCGCCGGCCTTGATGTCGAGCCGGGCGGCCACCTCGGGCGTCGCCGCCTCCTGCTCGCTGGTGGACTCCCAGGTGCCCCTCGCCTCCTCCGCGGCCTGCTCCTGACGGAAGGGGCTCGCGCCCGACGGCGGCCGGAAGCCGGAGCGGGCGACCCTCCGCGGCACCGGCCGCTCGCGCACATAGGTCCCCGAACCGGATCTGCCCTCCACCAGGCCCTCGGCCATCAGGACCTTGCGGGCCTCGAGGGCGACCGTGTCGGAGACGCCGTACTCCTCGCGGATGCGGGCCTGCGAGGGGAGGCGGGTGTGCGGCGGCAGCGAGCCGTTCACGATCTTCTCGCGGAGATCGCTCGCGACGCGCAGATAAGCGGGCTGCTCACCGAAGGTCACTGGCCACTCCCAACAGGTTGACAGAGAGCAACAGCCTGACAACGGTCGGTTGTACACCGCAAGCATGGGCCAGAGTTTCACTCAAAGTGATGATTTGCTGCCGACCAGAGGTTTATCGGCGATACGGACATCCGGCACTCCGAAGGCCCTTGACCGCAATGGTCCATACCAATACGTTCCTGCGCACACGACACCCCTCCCGGAACCTGTTTCCGGTACGCGCACAGGAATGAGCCCGATGCGTCGAAGAACCTTTGTCCGGGCGGCCGTTGCCGTCTGCTCGCTCTCGCTCGTCGCCACCCTCGGCCCGGCCGCTGCCGCCACCTCCGCCCAGGACTCCCGTCACGGCGGCCACGGCCACGACCAGAAGCAGTCGTACAAGCGCGTCGGCTACTTCACCCAGTGGGGCGTCTACGGCCGCGACTTCCAGGTCAAGGACATGGACACCAGCGGCCAGGCCGCGAAGCTGACCCACATCAACTACGCCTTCGGCAACATCGACGCCGACGGCCGGTGCTTCACGGGCAACATCCCCGGCGAGGCCGACGCCTGGGCGGACTACGCGCGGCCGCTCCCGGCCGCCGATTCGGTCGACGGCGTCGCCGACACCGCCGAGCAGCCGCTCGCCGGCAACTTCAACCAGCTGCGCGAGCTCAAGGCCAGGCACCGCGGCCTCAAGGTCCTCATCTCGCTGGGCGGCTGGAGCTGGTCCACCCACTTCTCCGACGCCGCCCGCACCCCCGAGTCCCGCAAGGCGCTCGTCTCGTCCTGCATCGACCTGTACATCAAGGGCAACCTGCCGGTCGACGGCGCACGCGGCGGCGAGGCAGCGGCGGCCGGTCTCTTCGACGGCATCGACCTCGACTGGGAGTGGCCCGGTTCCGCGGGCGACACCGACACCGTGTACCGCCCGGAGGACAAGCGGAACTTCACGGCGCTGGTGCGCGAGTTCCGCACCCAGCTCGACGCCTACGCGAAGTCGCAGCAGAAGGCCGCGGGCGGCAAGCGCAAGCACTACGAGCTCACCGCCTTCGTGCCGACCGCGCCCGCGAAGATCGACGCCGGCTTCGAGGTCCGCAAGATCATGCGGGACTTCGACTTCGTCAATCTCCAGGGCTACGACTTCCACGTCTCCGGCGAGGAGACCACCGCCCAGCAGTCCGCGCTGTACGCCCGCGGGGACTTCAGCGTCGACCAGACCGTCCGCGACTGGATCCGGCGCGGCGCGCCGGCCCGCAAGCTGGTGGTCGGCATGCCCTTCTACGGTCAGGGCTGGACCGGGGTGGCCGGCGGGGGCGACGGCATGAACCAGCCGGCGGCCGGGCCGGCCCCGGCGACCTGGGCGGCCGGGTACGAGGACTACAAGGCCCTCAAGAAGCTCGCCGACTCCGGCGCGTACGAGGTGCACCGGGACCGGCGGAACGGGCACGCCTGGCTCTTCGACGGCACCACGCTGTGGACGTACGACGATCCGCAGGTGCTGCACGCCAAGACGTCCTACATCCGCCGGCACGGGCTCGGCGGCGCGATGTTCTGGTCGCTGGACGGGGACACCGCGGACGGCGAACTCACGGCCGCGGTCGACAGGGGGCTGAACCGGCGCTGACGCGTGGGGAAGCGGCCCTCGTCCCGGTGCGGCGCCGGGACGGGGGCCGCTCGCGCCCGGTGGCCTCAGGCCCCGGTCCCGTACTCCTCCGGCGGCGGGGTGGTGCTCAGGCCGAGTGCCTCGCGGGCCCTGGTCCGGGTCTGCCGGGTCAGTGCCGCCTCCGCCGCCGTCACCCGCTTCCAGAAGACGTCCTCGTCCGTCTCCTTCCCGGCGCGGCCCCATTCGCCGGCCGACTTCTCGAACTGCCGCCCCCGCTCGTCCAGCGCGGCGGACGCCTCCTGCGGCCACGAGCCGGCGCGGAGCGCCCCGGCCTGTTCCCGCAGGACGGCCGACATCTCCCGCGCCCAACTCCGGTGTGCGGCCGGGTCCTCGGCGAACTCGGCCTCGGGCTGTTCCCACGCCGCCTTTTCCACGGCGTGCTCGGCGTTGATGTACGACAGCTGGTCCGGATCGTGGCTGTCCGGGCCCACACGCAGTGATCCCTTGAGCCCGTCACCGGTGAAAGCGCAGGTCAGCATACGGTCACCGCGGGCCCAACTCCGCTCGGTCGGGATGTAGTAGTACGTCTCGACGTCCGCGGGGAGCGCCCATGAGTCGCGGGCGTAGGCGTCGTTGATGTCCAGGCAGGTCCTCTCGGCGAACTCCTCGCCCCGCGGGCCGCCGGGCGCCGGGTCGGACTTCTTGAGCCGGTAGGTGCCGGTCACCTCGGCGTCGTGCTCCTCGGCGCAGGGGACGATCCGTACGCTCACGACCACCCGTTCGAGATCACCGCCCGGCACGTCGAAGCAGTCGCCCCGGCGCAGGTCCTGGGTGCTCTTCGACCGGGCCGCGCCCTGGAATCCCTCCCGGAACCCGTTCCACGCCTCGCGCGCCTCGCCCGAGGCGATCATGAGCAGGACGAGCAGGGTGCTGATCGACGACAGGACGATGCCCGCGATCGCCATGCCCTTGCCGCGCCCGCCCTTCCGGCGGATCTGGGTGAGCGCGACGGCGCCGAGGATCAGCCCGAGCGGCGGCAGACAGCAGACGACGCCCACGACGAGGGAGGTGACGGCGACCCCGTTCACCGGTGGCGGGGCCGGCCGCTGCGGGTGCGGGTGTCCCCAGTTCTGCGGATACGGCGGCGCATACGGCTGGGGGTGCGGCGGTCGGTACGGCTGCTGGTACGGCTCCTGGGGCGCGAAGGGCTGCCCGCGCTGTTCGGAGGGGTCCACGGCTACGGGTGCTCCTCGTCGGTTCTATGGTTCGCACTCGGTGCGAACAGGCGCGCGCAGGATACGCGGCGTCAGGAACACGTCAGTGAGCGGCCCGTGGCACGGCGAAGGGCGGCCGCGCGAGCGGCCGCCCCTTTTGCTGTGCCGGTCACCGGCTCATGGGGTCAGAACTGCAGCGCCCAGGAGTCGATCTTTCCGGTGTCCCAGTAGTAGTTGTCGCTGACGCGCAGCTTCCAGGTGCCGTTGGCGGCCTCGGAAGAGGCGTTCACCGTGTAGGTGGTGTTGATGTCGTCGGAGCTGCCGCCGGTGCCGTAGTCCTTCAGCGTGTACGCGGTGCCGTCCGGGGCGACGAGCTGGACGCGGAGGTCACCGATGTACGTGTGCTGGATCTTGACCTCCACGGCGAGGTTCGACGGCGCGTTGCCCGAGATGCCGCTCACGGTGACCGGCGACTCGACGGTGGCGTTGTCGTTGATCGCGTAGTCGGCGGTGTTCTCGAAGCGGTCACCCGTCGGCGGCTCGGGGTCGGTGCCCCCGGTGCCCACGTACAGCAGGCGGTTCGGGGAACCGGTGCCCGGGTTTCCGACGACACCGCTGGTGGCGGCGGACGACAGGGCCGAGGAGACCTGGGCCGGCGTGGCGCTCCTGTTCTGCGCCAGGTACAGCGCGGCGGCGCCGGCGACGTGCGGGGCGGCCATCGAGGTGCCGGAGATGGTGTTCGTCGCCGTGTCGCTGCTGTTCCACGCCGAGGTGATCGACGAACCGGGGGCGAAGACGTCGAGCACGCTGCCGTAGTTGGAGAAGCTGGAGCGGGCGTCGGAGCTGGTGGTGGAGCCGACGGTGATGGCCTCGGCGACCCGCGCGGGCGAGTAGTTGGAGGCGTTGGAGTTGTCGTTGCCCGCGGCGACCGCGTAGGTCACACCGGAGGCGATGGAGTTGCGCACGGCGGTGTCGAGGGCGCTGTCGACGCCGCCGCCGAGGCTCATGTTGGCGACGGCCGGCTTGACGGCGTTGCGCGTCACCCAGTCGATGCCGGCGACGACCTGCGCGGTCGTGCCTGAACCCTGGTTGTTCAGCACGCGCACGCCGACGATCTTGGCCTTCTTCGCCACGCCGTGCGCGGAGCCCGCGACCGTACCGGCGACGTGGGTGCCGTGGCCGTGGCCGTCCTGGGCCGTGTTGTCGTTGTCGACGGCGTCGTAGCCGTACGTCGCACGGCCGCCGAAGTCGCCGTGCGTGATGCGCACACCGGTGTCGATGACGTAGGCGGTGACGCCCTCACCAGCGGTGTCCGGGTAGGTGTAACTCCGGTTCAGCGGAAGGGCCTTCTGATCGATCCGGTCGAGACCCCAGGAGGGAGGGCTCGGCTGCGTGCCGGAGACCGTGAAGACGCGGTTCTGCACGACGGACTCGACGGCCGGGTCCGCGGCGAACTTCTTGGCCTGCTGCTCGGAGAGTTCGACGGCGTAGCCGTTCAGCGCGGCGGTGTACGTCTTCTTGATCTTGGCGCCGTACTCCGCGGCGAGGGCCTTGCCCGCCTTGGACTCCGCGTCGGCCGCGGATTCGTCGAGGGTGACGATGTAACTGCCCGGGACGGAGTCCGGGGCGCCGGCGTTCTGGATGACGCCTTCCGGCGCCGGCTCGACCGCGACGGCCGGGAGAGCGGAGACCGTTCCGAACGCCAGGGCGGCGACGGCTATGGCGCTGACCGAAGTAAGTCTTCGCCGGGAATCACGCATCACTGACATGTGAGGGGTCCTCCTCATTGGTGGTGCGTCGCTGTGGGGGATCTTGAAGCTTGGCAAGAGCATGACAAGGCACACCACCGGGTTCGCGGCGTTCCAAGTCCACCTACCGAGCGAAAGATTGACTGATCCATAGGAATCCCACAAGAGGTCCGACCGACAAGTAACAAGCGCGTCACGGAGCTGCCATGCCGCCGGACCATGACGACCTATCACTGTCCGGACTGCGGCGCCCAGGCACCGACCACGCCCCTGACCTGGTGCTGTCCGGAGTGCCGGGGTCCCTGGGGCCTGGCTTTCAGCGCCGCCCCCCGTCCCGCTCACCGCCCTTGCGGGCCGGGTGAATTCCCTGTGGCGTTACGCGGAGGCACTGCCCCTCTCCGACCCGCGGCGTCGCTCGGGGAGGGCCGCACGCCGCTGGTGGAACTCACCCCGACCGTCTCGGCGAAGCTCGGCTTCCTGACGCCCACGCTCTCCTTCAAGGACCACGGCGCCGTCATGCTCGCCGAGCTCGCGCGCCGCCTCGCACCGCGCGAAGTGATCGCCGACAGCAGTGGGGACGCGGGCACGGCGATCGCCGCGTCCTGCGCCCGCGCGGGGCTGCGGTGCACCGTATACGTCCCCGAGGCCGCCTCCGCCAAGAAGGTCGAACAGATCCGGGCACACGGCGCACGGCTGGAAATCGTCCCCGGCGACCGGGAGGCCACCGCCGCGGCCGCCCGCACGCCCGCCGACGCGGACGGCGTCTTCTACGCGAGCCACGTCCACAACCCGTACTTCCCGCACGGCACCAAGACGTACGTCTACGAGCTGCGGGAGGACCCGGGCGGCCGGCTCCCGCAGGCGATCGTCGTCCCCGTCGGCAACGGCACGCTGCTGCTGGGGGCAGCTCAGGCACGGTCCGAACTCCACGCGCACGGGCTGATCGACACTCGTCCCGCGCTGGTCGCCGTCCAGGCCGGGGCGGTGTCACCGCCGGCCGCGGCGTTCCTCGCGGGCGCCGACGATCTCCTCGGCGGCGCCCCCGCGCGGCCGACGCTCGCCGAGGGCATCGCCATCCCACGACCGCCGCGGGCCCGTCGGATCCTGCGGGCGGTACGGGAATGGGCGGGACCTTCCTGACCGTCACGGAGGACGAGATCCGCGCCCGCGCAGGGCGATCTCGCCGCGCGGGGCCTGTTCGTCGAGTCGACGGGCGTGGCCTGCTCGGCGGCGGCCGGCGCGTGGACGGACCGGACGACCGTGGAGCCGCTGTGCGGAGCGGGGCTGAAAACAGGGCTTGCGCGGTGAGGGGGCCGGCGGCGGGCGGGGGCGCCCGCCCGCCCGTCACCCGCCACTCGCGCGTCAGGCCGGGGACGGCGCGTCCTCCGCCGATCCGGTGAGCCGCGGCTGTTCGTCCTTGGGGCCGCCGGTGAGCCGCCACTGTTCGTCCTCCGGCCCGCCGGTGAGCCGCCGCTGTTCGTCCTCGACGATCCGGCGAGCCAGCGAACCGACCGAGATGTCGACCGCGTCGGGCGTGGCCTCCGCGACATCGCTGCGGCGGGCGTACGCGTCGAACAGGCGCGACTTGTTCGCCAGGATGTCGAGCATCCGCTGGTCCACGCTGTCCGTGGCGAGCAGCCGGTGCACCTGCACGGCGCGCACCTGCCCCATCCGGTGGGCGCGGGCGACCGCCTGGTGCTCCATCGTCGGCTTCACCTGCGGCTCGCAGATGATGACCACGGACGCCGCCTGCAGGTTGAGCCCGACACCGCCCGCCTCGATCTGGGCCAGCAGCACCGCGTGCCCGGGCTCGGCGGTGAACTCGTCGACGAGCTGCTGGCGGCGCGCCGCCGGGACGCTCCCCGAGATCGGGCCGAGTACCCGGCCGCCGGCCAGGGCCTCCTGGACCGTGCCGAGGACATCGCGGAAGTACGAGAACACCACCACCTTGAGCCCGTTCTCGGCGGCCTCCGCGACCAGTTCGCGCAGCCGCTCCAGCTTCGCCGACGTCGCGGGACGCGCGTACGCCGCCCTGCGCATCGCCATGAAGTTGCCGCTCACCACCGCCTCCCGGTACGCCTCCGCGTCGGACGCGCTGAACTCCTCCCACTCCTCCAGCTGCAGCAGCGACGGCAGTTCCGTGAGCACGTCCTGCTGGTTGCGGCGCAGATACGCCGGGGCGACCGCCCGGCGGAACGCCTGTGAACCCGCGACGGCGTCGCTGCCCTGGATGCCGGGCAGCAGCTCGGGCCGGAGGTGGCGGACCAGGTTGCGGAACTCCTCGACCCGGTTCTCCATCGGCGTACCGGTGAGGAACAGGACCCGCTCGCACCGCTCGGCCCAGCGGGACACCGCCTGGGAGCGGCGGGCGTCCGGGTTCTTCACGTAGTGGGCCTCGTCGACGACCAGCATCCCCGGTGGTGTGCCGTCGGGGACCGCCAGGGCGTGCAGGGCGTCGAAGGTGGTGATCGCGATGCCGCCGCGGTCGCACCAGTCGGCGTACGCGTCGCGGCGGTCGGGTCCGTGTACCGGCACCGGTCTCAGGGCGCTGCGGGACCTGACCTCACGCGTCCAGTTGATGAGGACGCTGGCCGGGCACACCACCAGGAAGTGGGTCTGCCCCCGCGCCGCGAGGTGGGCGAGCGCGGCGAGGGCCTGGACCGTCTTGCCGAGTCCCATCTCGTCGCCGAGGATCACCCGGCGCTGCGCGAGCGCGAACCGGGCACCGAAGGCCTGGTAGCCACGGAGCGAGACCCGGCGGTGGGCGTCGTCGAGCGGCTGGGCACAACCCCAGCACGGAAGTCCGTGCCAGCACCATGTGCAGCTCAGGTGCCCGACCGACCGTCCTCATCGGTCCATGCCCCCCGCCCCACCGGCCCGTCGGTGTCTGTGCCTCAACACCTCGCCCACGCTGTCCAGTCGTGGACTATCGTTGCCAATGCACCGCGTGCTCTCTTCGGAGGGTGTACGCGACGTGACCGGGGAGTAGTCAATGCCCTTCGGTTCGGTGACACAGCCCAATGGTGCGCTCCCGGCGGGAGCCATCCGGCGCCGTCACCGATCAAACCGAAGGGGAAGCATTCCTGTGGTTGCTGTCGAGTACGTGTCCAAGCGCCGCACCTGGGTCCGTGACGTCCTGGTTGGCATCGCGGCGAGCCTCGGCTCGAACCTGGCGTGGGCTTTGGCACAGGTCGTGGTGCACCGCCTCGGCTGAGCCGGGGCGGCGGGCGGGTCTCCAGGGGCCCGCCCTCCTCCCTTCGTAGCCGGGTAATCTGCGGAACGTCATTGCGGCCCGACGGGCTTCCGCTCCGCTTCGGCGAAGTCACGAAGGACATGCCCCCACCCGCACGAGCCATCTCGTGCCTGGGGAACCCTTCGTGCTCCTGCAACTGTCCGCAGCCGAACTCGGCCGGCTCATCGTGGCCCGAGCCGAATCGGCGCACCTCCCACTCACCGAGCGACTGATTCACGAGCATTCCCGGATCAAGGGAGGAGCGGCAGGCCAGGGTGACATCGCTTCCTGGAACAACAGCGTCCCCGTAGTGGTGAAAGCTCTGTTGGACTGCGGCCTCGACGAAGTAGAGGTGCAGGTCGAGGTCGACCTGCCGCACACCAACTCCGCAGTGGACCTGGTGCTGTGCGGCCAACACCCCGGCACGGGGACGGATTCGTACCTTGCGGTTGAGCTGAAGCAAGTACGGCACGCCACGGTGGACCCACTGTGCCCCATCGCCGTCGATCTCGGCTTCGGCGACGGGAAAAACAAGCTGCATCCAGTCCGGCAGGTCCAGCGCTACTGCGAGTACATGCTCCGCTATCTTCCCCATCTTCGCGAGAGCGAAAATCGGTTGATGGGTGTGGCGCTGCTCCACAACGCACGTGACGCGGATGTGGAGGCGCTGTTCGGTCTGCCCGAGACCGACCACGGCTTCCTCTACACGCTCGATGATCTGGCCCGCTTCCGACGAGTACTTACTTCGAGATTCGCCCCCGCGTCCGGGAAACGTGCGGCATCCGCGCTGGAGCAGGCCCGCCAAGACCCGTTGCTCAAGGTCACAGATGTTGCCCGTCAGCGCTCCGTCATCGGTGGCGGGCTTACGCTCCTCGACGAGCAGTACGTCGCGGTCGACCGGATCACCCGACACCTGGAAAAGACCAGCCACTTCACTGGCTTCGACGTCGGGTTGTTCTACGACGCCGAAGCCACCCACAGCCCGGCGCCCGATCCGGGCGTCAAGCGCGTCTACATCCTGCGGGGCGGCCCTGGCAGCGGGAAGAGCGCAGTGGCCCTCGAGTTGCAGCGTGCCCTCGGACTCAAGGGCCGCGAAGCCGTCCTGGCAAGCGGCTCACACGCCTACACGGAGACTCTGCGCGAGATCATGCTCAGTACAGCCCGTCGAGGGCAGACAGCAGCCAAGCGCCGCGCGGCCAGCAGGCTGTACCGGTACTTCAACAGCTTCAGTGAGAGCCCACCGGACAGCATCGATGTCCTCATCTGCGACGAGGCACACCGCATGCGACGCAGCTCGACATACCGCTGGATGCCGAAGTCTCTACGGGACGACGACCGACCACAGGCGACTGAGGTGATAAAAGCCGCCAAAGTGCCGATCTTTCTGCTCGACGATCATCAGTCGATCCGCCCGGACGAGGTGGGCACTGCCACGTATCTCAAAGAGCTCGCCGAGGACATGGGCTGCGATGTCGAAGTGACCGATCTGGAAGGCACGTTCCGCGCGGGCGGCAGCAAGCGGTACCAGCGCTGGGTCCAACAGTTGCTGGGCCTTGACCTTTCCGATCCGGTCGCCTGGCGACCAGACGGAAGGATGACGCTGACGGTCGCCGACTCCTCCGAGCAAATGGAGCAGTTCATCCGGGAACGCCATTTGGAAGGGGCCACAGCCCGCATCACCGCTGGCTTCTGCTGGCCGTGGAGCAACCCCGACGGCGAACAGCTTGTCGATGACGTACGCATTGGGGACTGGCGCCGACCTTGGAATGTGAAGCCGGAGCACAGCGTCCCGAACGCACCGCGGTCGGACCTGTGGTCGACCGATCGCCGTGGCGTCGACCAGATCGGCTGCGTGTACACAGCACAGACCTTCGAGTACGACTGGAACGGCGTCATCATCGGTCCCGATCTACTCTTCCGTGAGGGCAAGTTCAAGGTGGACCGGAGCGCTTCCTGCGATCCAGCCTTCCGGGGCCCGATCGACGACGCGATCGTCACCCGGTGCGTCCTCAACGCCTACCACGTGCTCCTTACCCGCGGCGTGGTCGGAACCGTGGTCTACGCGGTCGACCCGGCGACACACAACGAACTGCGCCGGCTCATCACAGGCGCCATCGGCATGCAGCACTACGACGGCGCTCAGCCGAAGCTCACCGCCGAAGGATCACAGCTGCCACCCGCCTACCGCAGACGGCACAGGTAACCTTGATCCCAACTTAGCTGCGGCCCGCCGGGCTTCCGCTCCGCCTGGCGGAGTCACGAAGGATATGCCCCCACCCGCACGAGATTCTTCGTGCTGCCTGGGGGCATGTCTTGCTGTTCCGCGACTCTGCCGAAGCGGTCGCCGCCGAGTGCCACTCCGGTGCCCTGTTCTTCCGCTTGACGGAGCAGTTCGTGCACGTTCACGGCCACAAGCCTGCTTCGTCCGAGCTGCGCTCGTGGGAGCGGAGCATCCCCGCGCTCGCGAGCGCGCTCAACGATGCCGGTCTCGGGCAGGTGGAGGTGCTTCTGGAATACGGACTGCCGCTGAACAGCAAGCGGGCCGATGCCATCCTGGCCGGCGTGCACCCCGATACCGGGCTCCCGTCGTACGTCGTCGTGGAGCTGAAGCAGTGGAGCAACGCGGAGCCTGACGATGACGATCCATCGCTGTGCCGCATCGACTCATACGCTCGGGCGGTACTGAATCCAGTCAACCAGGTGCGGGGCTACTGCAAGTACCTCATCTCCTTCAACGGAGCGCTCGCCGCACATCCTGAACGCGTCAACGGTGCTGCCTACCTGCACAATGCCACCGAGTTCGGCGTCAGCGGGCTCTTCGAGGTCGAGCAGGACCAGTATGGCCAGCTCTTCATCGGCGCACGACGCGGCGAGTTCATCGGCTATCTGCGGACGAAGCTGGCGTCGGAGTCCGGCGCATCGGCCGCGGATGAGCTGGTCAACGGGAAGATCGGCCCGTCCAAGCAACTGATGGCGGTGGCCGCCCAAGAGGTCCGCGAACGCGAACAGTTCGTGTTGCTGGATGAGCAGCAGATCGCGTACCGCACTGTCCTGAACGCCGTACGCCGGGCCAAGCAGTCCGACCACAAGGAGGTCGTGATCGTCACCGGCGGGCCCGGAACCGGCAAGAGCGTCATCGCCTTGTCGCTCCTCGGTGAGATGTACCGGCAGGGCACCACCGCCCTGCATGCGACAGGTTCCAGCTCGTTCACGACCACCATGAGGAAGGTCGCGGGCACCCGGAAGCGTGAGGTGAAGGACCTCTTCAAATACTTCAACAGCTTCATGACCGCCGAGCGCAACAGTCTCGACGTCCTTATCTGCGACGAGGCCCACCGCATGCGGGAGACATCGGCCAACCGCTATACGCCGGCATCGAACCGCACCGGCAAAGCGCAGATCGCGGAACTCATCGACGCGGCACGCGTTCCAGTCTTCCTGCTTGACGAGCACCAGGTCGTTCGGCCCGGTGAAATGGGCACGGTCTCGGAGATCAAGGCAGCCGCAGCAAAGCAGGGTCTCCACTGTCGGGTAGTTCCGCTGGACAGCCAGTTCCGGTGCGGTGGAAGCGAGGCATATCTGCGCTGGGTGGTAAGGCTGTTGGGGCTTGAGCCCGGCGGCCCGGTGGTATGGGAACCCGACGACAAAATGCAACTCATGGTGGTGGACAGCCCGCAGGAGTTGGAGGCATTCCTCGACGACCGCCGCTCCCAGGGATACAGCGCGCGCATGTCCGCAGGCTACTGCTGGAAGTGGACGAAGAAGGTGCCACCCGGGGAAGCACTGCCCGCGGACGTCGTCATCGGCGAGTGGGAACGGCCCTGGAACGTATTCGGCGACCGGGCCGTCGCAGGCGCGCCTCCAGCCGCGCTGTGGGCCACCGATCCGGCCGGTTTCGGGCAAGTGGGCTGCGTGTACACGGCGCAGGGCTTCGAGTACGACTGGAGTGGAGTCATCATCGGGCCCGACCTGCTGTGGCGCACCGACCGGTGGGTCACCGACCGTACAGCGTCCAAGGATCCAGTCTTCAAGAAGTCCATCCCCGACGCCGATGTGGACCGGCTGATCCGTAACACCTACAAGGTGCTGCTGACGCGAGGGATGATCGGCACCGTGGTGTACTCGACCGATGCCGAAACACGCCTAAAGCTCCGCGCCCTGGCCGGCGCGACCTCGAGCGTCGGAGTCGTGTAACTGACTGAGCCAGCCACGCATGGCAGCGCAACGATCCGTCGCGCGTTCAAGTCGCCCAGGTCAGTGGACACGCGCTCCTTTCCGAATGAGTTGGCCCTCAATATTCCCTCGTCCGCAGAGAGCTGGTGTCCGTAGATATCAAATGTGGTGGCGACACACGAGCCCGTCGGGTTCAGCACGTAAGGACTTGCTGTTCGGCCGCTGGTTCCCACAACCGCTCACCCTGACTTCGTGCGCGATTTTCGATGAGCCGCAAAAAAGGGGGGCCTATCTTGGATTGGCAGACCCCTTTTGACCTGCGCCTTTAAACGTGCATTTAGCTGAAGCTTAATTAAACATTAAACCTGAATCCGTAGTGCAGAACTCCCACCTGCGGAAACGCAGTTCCGGAGAGGGGCATCCCAGCACCATCCCAGCACGGGCGTTCTATCCCAGCACCATGCGAGCCGGGCGCCCCTCATGCACTCCCACGCAGCTTGCGTGCCACCGCTCCGGCTCGCACCCTTTGAGGGGTGGGACGCTTCGTCGAGGGGGTGGCCGCATGGCGTGACGCACTTGCCTGCAACGGCCCCACGCGCTGGGCAGCAGGTGCCCCTCGATGGACCCGCAAGAAGGGGGCCGCCTGGCCCTTGACGCTCAGGATCCACCGCTCACGAATGTCCCGGTGGCCAAGCACACCACGGGAGGTTCAGCTTCCCGCAGACAGGACGATGGCGTGTCACTGCGAGATCAATCGAGCTTCTCGAACGACGGTCTCGGCGCAATGATGGGCGTGCGCTGTTCGTTGATATTGAGCCACGTAGGCGCTTCCACCGACATGAGCTTTCGATCGATGGTAATTAGGTTCTGCTGCGCCGCTTCGTTCTGGGAGTCAAGAATGTCGACCACCTTCACCTTCCCATACTTCTCAAGTTGCGCTTGAATCCTCTGCGCCTTGGCACTCGGCTTGTAGTAATAGGGTGCACGATCGTGCCTACCAACCGTCAGAACCGCTTCGGCAACCGCCTCGTATGCATCGTTAAACAAGCCCATAAAGCCATCCGGGTCTGGTAGCGCGACCAGGTGTAGGCTCTGCCACCTCTGATAACCCGCCGGAAGGTCTATCGCCTGGGGGGGGACAATCGCCACTCGGAGCCCGTTACCGTCTTCGAGTTGATGCCAATTGCTCTTGATGGTAGCGACGGCAAACCGCGCCTTCTCAGCACTACTCAAGAACAGATCAGTCGTCCACACCTTCTTGATCCGTTCCCGAAGCTGAGCCTCGACGGCGACGCCACGAGCAGCGATCGGCACCCAGTATCCAAATGCGAATGGGCGACCTGAGCCGTCAGGCAGCAACACCGCGTCACCACTCGCATTGTTGACAACAGCATCAGTGAACCCGAGATGGCGTGCACGCTCGTGCCCGAACATCAGGGAAGTTGGCCTGTCCAAGTCGGCGAATGACCTAGGACTCACCTTCCTGAGAGCTTCGCTGACCAGATCGACAACGCGTGGCTCACCGCCGACAATCGCCTCGTGAACGGCCCACTCAAACCCATCTCCGCGCGATCCCTTGTCGCGGTGCAGGCGAGCGAGCTTAGCGAGCTGCCGAAACGTGACGTCCACCCGATCGCAATTGAGGTCTTCGAGATCCGCTTGCGACAACTCATCGAAGTGGGCCCTCAGGATCGATCGCGACGCCGCATAAAGAGCGCGACCGTACTCATCGACTGGTTCAGCCTGGCTCAGAAAGGTGACATCAGCCATTCAGCATCTGCCTATTTCTTCGCACCAGAGGTTAGACTGGAAATCGACTACACATCGAAGTGGAACTTCTGACCTGCGGAAATGCAGACCATCGAGGCACTCGCTGGCACGGCATGCGGCGTTCCCGGTCAGTCGGCGGTGCCGGGCTCCACGACCCACTCGGCTTGCACCCCGCTCACCGAGGCGATCATGTCGAAGTCGCCATCGTAGTGCAGGACCGTGGCCCCGTGCCGTTCTGCGGTTGCCGCGATGAGGACGTCGGCCAGCGACAGCGCCCGGTGAAAGCCAGCGTTCAGCGCCAGCGCCTGGATCGCGAGCGCCTGCTCGAACTCCTCGTCGTTGCAGGGCAAGTAGTCGAAACCACGGAGCAGGGTACGCAGGCGCAGCGCCTCGGGCTTTCCGAGCGCCGAGTACAGAACCTCATACTCGGTCGGGGCGCACACTGCTAGGAGTCCATCGCGGTCCAGTGCATCCAGCCGCGCCCGCACTGCCGGTTTGCCCCGGCGGGCCAGTGCGGACTTGTCGAGGAGGTAGCGCCCTTTCACGCCGCCGAAGCCCCGTCTTCGCGCTTAAGCGAGCCGTCCGGATTCCGCGGCCCCGTCTGCGACCGGATCTCCGCGAACACGTCATCAAACTCACCATCGTCAATGGCATCGAACAGCTCCCGGCGCAGCCGCAGCCTCACCCCCTCCTCCATGGCCGCCCGCACTGCGGCAGCCTTCGTCCTCGCCCCGTACACCCGCATCGCCTGCTCGACGATCTCCTCGTCCAGATCGATCACAGTCCTGGCCATCAGTTGTCCCCTTCACAGCTCGACGCTCCAGCAACGATATCAATTGGGGCTAGGAAATGGCATCAAAATACTGGAGGCCGCGTCGAGGGTGCCTCGATCAGAGTCGGGAGCACGACCTGGACTGGTTGATCAGCTTTCCGATCGGCGAGCAACCCTGGACGAGACCCTGTACGAACTCCCTGATCTGGGACTCGGCGAACGAATCGACGCCATGTTGCCGGAGCGGCTACTCCGCAAGACATTGGAAGCCGGCAAGAAGGAAACCGGGCACGGCAGACTGCGCTCCCCGCGACGATCGGCTCATGGTCTCGGGAGGGCTCATCAGAGTGGAACCTGGCACCGGCGGCCCATCCGCGTCCCAGCGCAAACCCAGCACGGTACGAATGACCAGGGATGACGACAGGCGACGAGGGGTCAGGTAACCCAGCACCATCCCAGCACCGGAAAAAGCAAAGGCCCGACCCCGAAGAGTCGGACCCTCTCTGACCTGCATGTTTTCCAGGTCAACGACGTGGTGATAAGTCAGCCGCTACACATTGAAGCGGAACTCCACCACGTCGCCGTCCTGCATCACGTAGTCCTTGCCCTCCATGCGGGCCTTGCCCTTGGCGCGGGCCTCGGCCACCGAGCCGGTTTCGACCAGGTCGGCGAAGGAGATGACCTCGGCCTTGATGAAGCCCTTCTGGAAGTCGGTGTGGATCACACCGGCCGCCTCGGGGGCCGTCGCGCCCTTCTTGATGGTCCAGGCGCGGGTCTCCTTGGGGCCTGCCGTGAGGTAGGTCTGCAGGCCGAGGGTGGCGAAGCCGACGTGGGCGAGGGTGGCGAGGCCGGGCTCCTCGGCGCCGACGGACTGGAGGAGCTCGAGGGCGTCGTCCTCGTCCAGTTCGGCGAGGTCGGCCTCCAGCTTGGCGTTCAGGAAGATCGCCTCCGCGGGGGCGACCAGGGCGCGCTGCTCGTCCTTGAAGGCGTCGTCCGTCAGCTCGTCCTCGTCGACGTTGAAGACGTACAGGAACGGCTTCGTCGTCAGCAGGTGCAGGTCGTGGAGGAGCTCGGCCTTCTCCGAGCCCTGGACGATGCCGTGCGTGAAGAGCGTGTCGCCCCTCTCGAGGATCTCCTGCGCCGCCTCGACGGCCGCGACCTTGGGGGCCACGTCCTTCTTGATGCGCGATTCCTTCTGCAGGCGCGGCAGGACCTTCTCGATGGTCTGCAGGTCCGCGAGGATCAGCTCGGTGTTGATCGTCTCGATGTCGTCCTTCGGCGAGACCTTGCCGTCGACGTGCACGACGTTCTCGTCCTTGAAGGCCCGGATGACCTGGCAGATCGCGTCCGACTCGCGGATGTTCGCCAGGAACTTGTTGCCCAGGCCCTCACCCTCGCTCGCGCCGCGCACGATGCCCGCGATGTCGACGAAGTCGACCGTGGCGGGGAGGACGCGCTGCGAGCCGAAGATCTTCGCGAGGACGGCGAGGCGGGGGTCGGGGACCCCGACGACGCCCACGTTCGGCTCGATGGTGGCGAACGGGTAGTTGGCCGCCAGCACGTCGTTCTTGGTCAGGGCGTTGAACAGGGTCGACTTGCCGACATTCGGCAGACCGACGATTCCGATCGTGAGCGACACGTTGGCGACTTCCTGACGTGGAGAGTGTGAGAGTTGCGGACCGGCGGGCGGCCCTCGCAGCCCGGGAAGGTGGGGCCGATCCCCCAGTTTACGGGCGGCGTGCGCGGCCCTGCGACGCCCGCCCGGAGTCGAACGCAGCGCCAAGGTCGTCCAAAGGGCGTGTCTAGTGCCGGTTTCGTCCCTCCTGTCGACCTACGTTGTGCGGGTGGAGCAGCACAGGACAGGTCGCCCCCGGCCCCGGCAGCAGCCGCAGGCCCCTCTTCCGGCGCCCGGCACGCTCGCCGACGCCACCGTCTATCCGGTGTCCGCCCGCCCCCCGCGGCCCGTCCCCCCGCTGGTGCTGGCGCTGCGCCGGCTGCCGAACCCCCGGCTGACCGGGCTCGGCGCGGGGCTGTTCAGCGCCGCCACGATGCTGGTGCTCGGCGGCCTCGACCAGCTGCTGTTCGACGGCTCCTCGGTCGTCTACGGGCTGCTGTTCCTGCCCGTCAGCGCGCTCACGGCGCTGTGGGTCCGCGAGGCCGACCTGGTCAGTGCGCCGATCATCGTGCCGATCGCGTTCACCGTCGGGATCGTGCCGATCTCCGGGGGCAGCGGCGGGTTCGGCGGTCAGACGATGGCCGTGGTGACGGCACTCGCCGTGCACGCGGGGTGGCTGTACGGAGGGACGCTGGTCGCCGGGGTCATCACCTGTGTACGGAAGGTGCGGACGATGGGACGGCGGCGGCGTCGGGGACCCACGGGCGGCACCGGCCGCCGCGGCTGACGCCCGGGCCCGGGCACCGCCGACCCGCCGCCCCTGGCCCATGCCCTGCCGCCCTGCCCGGCCCAGGCCCGCGTCCTACCGGCTCGCCGCCGCCATCGCCGCTCCGACGATGCCCGCGTTGTTCTGCAGCTCGGCCGGGACGATCTCCGCCCGCACGCCCTCGATCAGGGGCAGGAACTTCTCCGACTTGCGGCTCACCCCGCCGCCGACGATGAACAGCTCCGGCGAGAACAGCATCTCCACATGGGCCAGGTACTTCTGCACCCGCCGCGCCCAGTGCTGCCAGGTGAGGTCCGCGTCCTCCTTGGCCTTGGTCGACGCCCGCGTCTCCGCGTCGTGTCCGTGCAGTTCGAGGTGGCCCAGCTCGGTGTTGGGGACCAGGCGGCCGTCGACGAACAGGGCGCTGCCGATGCCCGTGCCGAAGGTCAGCAGGATGACGGTGCCCTTGCGGCCGCGGCCGGCGCCGAACGTCATCTCGGCGACGCCCGCCGCGTCCGCGTCGTTCAGGACCGTGACGGGCAGGCCGCCGAGGCGTTCGCCGAGCAGCGAGGCGGCGTCCTTGTCGATCCAGCCCTTGTCCACGTTGGCCGCGGTGCGGGTGATGCCGCCGGTGACGACACCGGGGAAGGTGATGCCGACCGGGCCGGTCCAGCCGAAGTGACCGACGACCTCCGCGACGCCGTCGGCGACGGCGTCCGGGGTCGACGGGTGCGGTGTCAGGACCTTGTGGCGCTCCTGCGACAGATCGCCGCGATCCAGATCCACGGGAGCGCCCTTGATCCCGGAACCGCCGATGTCCACTCCGAAGACGTTCATGGACACAACGTTAGAGGGAGGAGCTGAGCGTCACTGCCCGGACGGCCGACTCGACAGCCCGGCCGCCTCCGCGCGCAGGTCGCGGCGGAGCTCCTTCGGCAGCGAGAAGGTGATCGACTCCTCGGCCGCCTTCACGATCTCGACATCCTCGAAGCCGCGCTTCGACAGCCACTCCAGCACGCCCTCGACCAGCACCTCCGGTACGGAGGCGCCCGAGGTCACGCCGACGGTGGAGACTCCCTCCAGCCAGGCCTCCTCGATCTCGTCCGCGAAGTCGACCAAGTGCGCGTCCCTGGCGCCGGCGCCGAGGGCGACCTCGACGAGGCGGACCGAGTTCGACGAGTTCTTGGAGCCGACGACGATGACCAGGTCGGCCTCCGCGCCCATCTGCTTGACGGCGATCTGGCGGTTCTGCGTGGCGTAGCAGATGTCGTCGCTGGGCGGCGAGACCAGGCCGGGGAACTTGGTCTTGAGCGCGTCGACGGTCTCCATCGTCTCGTCGACGGAGAGCGTGGTCTGGGAGAGCCAGACGACCCGGTCGGGGTTGCGGACCTCCACGTTGGCCACGTCGTCCGGGCCGTCGACCAGGGTGATGTGCTCGGGGGCCTCGCCGGAGGTGCCGATGACCTCTTCGTGGCCCTCGTGACCGATCAGGAGAATGTCGTAGTCCTCCTGGGCGAACCGCACGGCCTCCTTGTGGACCTTGGTGACCAGCGGGCAGGTCGCGTCGATCGTCGCGAGCCTGCGCTGTGCAGCCTCCTCGTGCACGGTCGGCGCGACGCCGTGCGCGGAGAACATCACGATCGACCCCTCCGGCACCTCCGCCGTCTCGTCGACGAAGATCGCGCCCTTCTTCTCGAGGGTCTGCACGACGTACTTGTTGTGGACGATCTCGTGGCGTACGTAGATCGGCGACCCGTACTGCTCGAGGGCCTTCTCGACGGCGATCACGGCACGGTCCACACCTGCGCAGTAGCCGCGCGGGGCGGCGAGGAGGACGCGTCGGGCAGGAGGCGTAGCAGTCATGCCCCCCATCGTAAGGCCGCGTCGCAGACGGGATTGATCGGACACGGCCCGCAGACTGGGCGGCACGTGACCTGTAGGTGAGCGAGGAGCACGTGATGAGGCGAGCCGCCGCGCCCGCGACCGCCCATGATCCGGGCCCCGGCCACCGCGGACTGCGGCGCACCCTCGGATTCCGCGATCTGGTCGTCTACGGGCTGCTGTTCATCGCCCCGATGGCCCCGGTCGGTGTGTTCGGGACGCTGGACGCCAGGTCGGGCGGGGCGGTCGCCCTGGTCTACGTCGTCGCCACCGTCGCGATGGCCTTCACGGCGGCGAGCTACGCGCAGATGGTCCGGGTCGCGCCGCTGGCCGGCTCGGTGTTCACGTATGCGCGCAAGGGGCTCGGCGAGGGGCCCGGTTTCATCGCCGGATGGATGGCGATGCTCGACTATCTGCTGATCCCGGCCGTCGCCTACCTCTTCTCCGGGATCGCGATGGAGGCCCTGGTCCCGGGGATCGACCGGTGGGTGTGGACGGGGCTCGCGGTCGTCGTGACGACGCTGTTGAACCTGTGGGGCGTGCGGGCGGCGGCACGGGTCGGCTTCGCGGTGCTGGCGATGGAGATCGTGGTGCTGCTGGTGTTCCTGGTGTCGGCGGCCCGGGTGCTCGTACGGGACGGGGCGCAGCGCGGCTGGCTGACGCCGCTGACCGGGGACGGCGGGTTCTCGGCGGCGGCGGTGCTCGGCGCGGTGTCCGTGGCGGTCCTGTCGTATCTCGGCTTCGACGCGATCGCGTCGTTCGCGGAGGAGGTGACCGGGGGCTCACGGAAGGTGGCGCGGGCAGTGCTGTTCTGTCTCGCGCTGGCCGGTCTGCTGTTCGTGGCGCAGACGTATCTGGTGGCGCTGCTGGAGCCGCTGTCGTCGGCGGAGCTGGCGGCGGACCCGGCCCGGCAGGGATCCGCGTTCTACGACGCGGTGGACGCGTCCGTCGGGACCTGGCTGCACGACCTGGTGGCGGTCAGCAAGGCGATCGGCGCGGCGTTCGCAGCGCTGGCCGGGCAGGCGGCGGCCGGGCGGCTGCTGTTCGCGATGGCGCGCGAGGGGCGGCTGCCGCGGGTGCTGGCGCGCACGGACTCGGGCGTGCCGCGGCGCACGCTGCTGCTGGCGGCGGCGGTGACGCTGGTGGCCGCGGTGTGGGCGGCCCGGCGGGACGACGGCCTGGACCATCTGGTGTCGGTGGTCGACATCGGCGCGCTCACGGCGTTCGTGCTGCTGCACGCGAGCGTGGTCGGCTGGTTCGTGGTGCGCCGGGGGGACGGCACGCCGGACCGGCTCCGCCATCTGGTGGTGCCGGTCCTGGGCGCGTGCGTGCTGATCGCGGTGATCGTGGAGGCGGCGGGCTCGGCTCAGGTGGTGGGCGCGGTGTGGCTGGCGGTCGGGCTGGTCGTGCTGTCGGCGCAGCGGCGGCGGGGCGGGTAGCCGGCCGGGGGGCGGCGGGGCGGGTAGCCGGCCGGGGGGCGGCGGGGCGGGCAGGCGCCGGGGCCGGCGTTTCGCGGACGGCCGGGGGTTGTCTGAGGCGGCCGTTACGCTCGCCCCTATGGCTCTCAACACGTCCGCGGAATCCCCTCTGCCGGTCGGCGAGGTGTCACGGCTCATCGGCGGGTGGATCGACCGGCTCGGCGCGATCTGGGTGGAGGGGCAGATCACCCAGCTGTCGCGGCGGCCGGGCGCCGGTGTCGTCTTTCTGACGCTGCGCGACCCGTCGTACGACATCTCCGTGAGCGTCACCTGCTTCCGGCAGGTCTTCGACGCCGTCGCCGACGTGGTGTCCGAGGGCGCCCGCGTCGTCGTGCACGCCAAGCCCGAGTGGTACGCGCCCCGGGGGCAGCTGTCGCTGCGGGCGGTCGAGATGAAGCCGGTCGGCATTGGTGAACTGCTCGCGCGGCTGGAGCAGTTGAAGCGGACCCTCGGCGCGGAGGGGCTTTTCGCGCCCGAGCGGAAGAGGGCGCTGCCGTTCCTGCCGCACCGGGTCGGCCTGGTCTGCGGGCGGGCGTCGGCGGCCGAGCGGGACGTGCTGGAGAACGCGCGCCGGCGGTGGCCCCATGTGCGCTTCGAGGTCCGTAACGCCGCCGTGCAGGGGGTGCACGCCGTCACGCAGGTGGTCCAGGCCGTCAAGGAACTGGACGCGCTGGACGAGGTGGACGTGATCATCGTGGCGCGCGGCGGCGGCAGCGTGGAGGACCTGCTGCCGTTCTCCGACGAGCAGTTGATCCGCGCGGTGGCCGCGTGCACGACCCCGGTCGTCTCCGCGATCGGCCACGAGCCCGACGCCCCGCTGCTGGACCTGGTGGCCGACCTGCGGGCCTCCACGCCGACGGACGCGGCGAAGAAGGTCGTACCGGACGTCGGCGAGGAGCTGGACCGGGTGCGGCAGCTGCGGGACCGGGCGCTGCGCACCGTGCAGGGGCTGCTGGACCGGGAGGAGCGCGGTCTCGCGCACGCGCTGGCCCGGCCGTGCATGGAGCGCCCGCAGCGGATGGTGGACGAGCGCGAGGCCGAGGTGGATGCGCTGGTCGCCCGCAGCAGGCGGGTGCTGGGTCATCTGCTGGACCGCGCCGACTCGGAGCTGGCGCACACCCGGGCCCGGGTCGTCTCGCTGTCGCCGGCGGCGACGATGGAGCGGGGGTACGCGGTGCTGCAGCGCGCCGACGGCGCGGTGGTGCGCTCGCCGGACGAGGTGGGCGCCGGGGACGCGCTGCGGGCGCGCGTCGCGGAGGGCGAGTTCCCGGTGCGGGTCGCCGAGTGACGTCCCCGGACGGTCACTGCGGTTCCGTTGTCGTATCTCATGCATAGGGTGGATGGCATGGCTGCCAAGACGGAAGAGGCCGCGCTCGGTTACGAGCAGGCGCGGGACGAGCTGATCGAGGTCGTACGCCGGCTGGAGGCGGGCGGTACGACGCTCGAGGAGTCGCTGGCACTGTGGGAGCGCGGCGAGGAGCTGGCGAAGGTGTGCCGCCACTGGCTGGAGGGCGCCAGGGCCCGCCTGGACGCGGCTCTCGCGAAGCCCGAGGAGCCGGACGCGGACGGGACGGGCGGCGACCGGAGCGCCCCTTCCCGGGCAGCGACGTGAGCTGCGCCACAAACCGCAGGTAGTTGAAATTTAATGCACTCGGGGTCGGTTGGAAGCGCCCGTAAGGCATTCTCACCGACGCGGAAGGCACGCCTCAGATGTCGCTCGTTCTTGACCCCGCCGCCCAGGACCTCCTTTTCCGTGAGGCCCGCACCGCCAACACGTTCACCGACGAGCCGGTGACCGACGAGCAGGTCCAGGCGATCTACGACCTGGTCAAGTACGGTCCGACGGCGTTCAACCAGACGCCGCTGCGCGTCGTGCTGGTCCGCTCCCCCGAGGCCCGTGAGCGTCTCGTGTCGCACATGGCCGAGGGCAACCGGGCCAAGACCGCCACGGCCCCGCTGGTCGCGATCCTGGCCGCCGACAACGAGTTCCACGAGGAGCTCCCGGTCCTGTTCCCGCACTTCCCGCAGGCCAAGGACGCCTTCTTCAGCGAGCGCCCGGCCCGCGAGCAGGCCGCCGGGATGAACGCCGCCCTGCAGGCCGCGTACTTCATCATCGGCGTCCGCGCCGCCGGCCTCGCCGCCGGCCCGATGACCGGACTCGACTTCGCGGGCGTCCAGAAGGAGTTCCTGGACGACGACCACACCCCGCTCATGGTCGTCAACATCGGCAAGCCGGGCGAGGACGCGTGGTTCCCGCGCTCCCCGCGCCTGTCGTACGAGGACGTCGTCACCACCGTCTGAGCCCCCGCGCGCAGACAGACCGGCACAAGGCCGCCGCACCCGTCAGGGCGCGGCGGCCTTTCGTCGTACTCGCGGAACGCGGTCAGGAACCGGCGGAGGGCTTCGCCGACGCGCCCTCACCCGCGCCCGCCGCGCCCTCGGACGTCAGCGCGGCGGCCATCTCGGCCAGCCGGTCCTGCTTCGCGGTGCCCATCACGACCGTCGTCGCCCCGTCGGCGCTCAGCACGAGGGCGTCGTACTTGGGGCCCTCCCAGTACTGCCACGTCTCGCCGTCCACCTGGCGCGTCCGGTCCGTCTTCGCGGCGTCGCGGGTGACCTCCCGGACGTACTTCTCCGGGGACCCGGCCGCGGACTGCTCGACCGCCACGTACTCGTTGTCGGGGTCGAGGAAGCCGAGGTGCCAGGCGTGGGCCTTCTCCCGCTCGAAGGTGACCGATGTCGCCCGCCACTCCGCGTCCAGCCCCTCGGGTGCCGCGACCGGGTACGGTGCTGCCCGCTGCGCCGTCACGAGTTCGACGCGGTAGTCCACGGCCTTGATCGGGTCCTTGTGCTCGTCGTGCGGAACGAGCATGTAGATGCCCGCCACGACCACGCCGATCACCGCCATGGACTGGAACATGCCACGGATCGTCTGCTTGCCTCGCATACCTGCCACGTCCCCCATGTTCGCATCCGGCAGATGTGCTCAAACGTGGCCCCCTCTGCTCATTTTGTCGACGTACCGATAGAGTCGCCCCACCCTCTTTATTACGGCCGTCGTCGTACAGAAAGGTGCGCTCCGATGACCGAGAATCATCTGCCGTCCCCGCTCGAGGTCTCTCCCGAGGCCCCCGACCGCAACCTCGCCCTGGAGCTCGTGCGGGTCACCGAGGCCGCCGCCATGGCCGCCGGCCGCTGGGTCGGGCGCGGTGAGAAGAACGGCGCCGACGGCGCCGCGGTCAAGGCCATGCGGACCCTCGTCTCCACCGTCTCGATGAACGGCGTCGTCGTCATCGGTGAGGGCGAGAAGGACGAGGCCCCGATGCTGTTCAACGGCGAGCGGATCGGCGACGGGACCGGCGCCGAGTGCGACATCGCCGTCGACCCGATCGACGGCACGACCCTGGCGGCCAAGGGCATGCCCAACGCCATCGCCGTGCTGGCCGCCGCCGACCGCGGCACCATGTTCGACCCGTCCGCCGTGTTCTACATGGACAAGCTGGTCACGGGCCCGGAGGCCGCCGACTACGTCGACATCAACGCGCCCGTCTCCGTCAACATCCGGCGGGTCGCCAAGGCGAAGCACTCGTCCCCCGACGACGTCACGGTCGTCATCCTCGACCGCCCGCGCCACGAGGGGATCGTCAAGGAGATCCGCGAGACCGGTGCGCGGATCAGGTTCATCTCGGACGGCGACGTCGCCGGCTCGATCATGGCCGTCAAGGAAGGCACCGGCGTCGACCTGCTGCTGGGCATCGGCGGCACGCCCGAGGGCATCATCTCGGCCTGCGCCATCAAGTGCCTCGGCGGCGTGATCCAGGGCAAGCTGTGGCCCAAGGACGACGACGAGCGGCAGCGCGCGATCGACGCGGGTCACGACCTGGACCGCGTCCTGAGCACGAACGACCTGGTCTCCGGGGAGAACGTCTTCTTCGTCGCCACCGGCATCACGGACGGCGAACTGCTGCGCGGCGTCCGCTACCGCGCGGAGACGGCGACCACGCAGTCCCTGGTGATGCGCTCCAAGTCCGGCACGATCCGGCAGATCGACTCGACGCACCGGCTGTCGAAGCTCCGCGCGTACAGCCAGATCGACTTCGACCGGGCGCAGTAGGCGGTCGCGGGAGCCGGCAGGCATACGGAAGGGGCGCCCTTGTGCGGGGGCGCCCCTTTCCGTACGGTCGGGATCGAATCAGGCCGCCGACGCCGGCTTCTTCAGCTCGGCGTCGCGCCGCCTGCGACGGGCCAGCGCCACGCGGCGCTCGGCCGCCGTGAGGCCGCCCCACACGCCGTACGGCTCGGGCTGGAGCAGCGCGTGCTCCCGGCACTCCACCATCACCGGGCAGCGGGCGCAGACCCGCTTCGCCGACTCCTCCCGCGCCAGCCGCTCGGCCGTGGGCTCCTTGGACGGGGCGAAGAACAGGCCCGCCTCGTCACGGCGGCACACCGCCTCCGCATGCCAGGGGCCCTCCTGGTCCTCCCGGGCAGGATTGCGCTGGTGCGGCACGGCGGCGACCTGCAGGGACTGATGCGGCAGTTGCAGCACGGTCTACTCCTGACGACGGGATTCGCGAGCGAGAGACGATGCCCCAGTCCCTACCCGCTGTGTGCACGCCTATGCACTGAGTGGCACTGAGTTCCGACGCACGGACTTGCGTATCGGCGCTCGCGGCGCGAAAGCGCCCCTTGTGCGGCCGCGCCCCGGCGCAGCCGCCTCCCGCCCCCGGTCCGTCAGCCCAGGTGCTTGCGCATCCGGTCGTGGAGGTCGGAGATGCGCCGGCCCCGCTTGGGCTTCGCCTCGACATTGCCGAAAACCGTGTAGCCGTTGACGACGACCACCGGCGCCTCGGGATCGGCGGCCTCCAGCGTCACGACCTCGAAGTTCCCGAAGACGCCGGTCCCGCTGCCGCGCAGCGAGATGTTCTCGGGGACGCGCACCTCGACGTTGCCGAAGATCGAGGTCGCGTTGATCACGGAGAGCCGCTGGCCGTAGAGAGCCTCGGTGAGGTCGATCTCGATGCTGCCGAAGAGGGAGAACGCGTTCGTCCTGCGGCCGACCCGCCAACGGCCCTTGCGCGTCGAGCTGGAGAAGACGGCCACGAGGTTCTCCGCCGGGCCGCCCGGATCGCCGGTCTCGTCGGGGGCCCGCGCGGCGGCGCTGTCGGGGCGCCGGCCGGCGGGGGGCAGATCGCGCACGATCGGTTCCAGCTCGCCGACGGTCTTGGCGCGGTAGACGGCGTCGATGCGCTCCGAGTGCTCCTCGGCATCCAGCCTGCCCTCGGCCAGGGCCTCCCGGAGGATGTCCGCGATCCGGTCGCGGTCGGCGTCGGAGGCACGGATGGCGCCGGCCGGGGCCGCCGGCTTCTGGGACTGCCCGCGGCCGGAGGCCGCTGAATCATGCTTGTCGAGGTCCACCGCACCAGACTAGCGAAACGCGATAGATCGCGACTAGGGGCACACGCCGCCGCTCCGCATGCCGCTCACCCTTCCACGCCCGGTGCCAAGTGAGCCTTACCTCACAGGATCGGGACTCTCCGGGCGTTCTACGCTGGAGGGCGCGCTGCCAATGGAGGCGGCGCTGCCGTCTGTCGAGTGAGGAATGGCCGTAATGCCAGAGTTCAAGTACTCCGACCTGCTCCCCCTGGGAGAGGACACCACGCCGTACCGCCTGGTGACGGCCGAGGGAGTGTCCACCTTCGAGGCCGACGGCCGTACGTTCCTCAAGGTCGAGCCGGAGGCGCTGCGCAAGCTGGCCGCCGAGGCGATCCACGACATCCAGCACTTCCTGCGCCCGGCCCACCTCGCGCAGCTCCGGCGGATCATCGACGACCCGGAGGCGTCCTCCAACGACAAGTTCGTCGCCCTGGACCTGCTGAAGAACGCGAACATCGCCGCCGCGGGCGTGCTCCCGATGTGCCAGGACACCGGCACCGCGATCGTCATGGGCAAGCGCGGGCAGAACGTGCTCACCGAGGGCGGCGACGAGGAAGCCCTGTCGCGCGGCATCTACGACGCGTACACCGAGCTGAACCTGCGGTACTCGCAGATGGCCCCGGTCACCATGTGGGAGGAGAAGAACACCGGCTCCAACCTCCCGGCGCAGGTCGAGCTGTACGCGACCGACGGCGGCGCCTACAAGTTCCTCTTCATGGCCAAGGGCGGCGGCAGCGCCAACAAGTCCTTCCTCTACCAGGAGACGAAGGCGGTCCTCAACGAGGCCTCCATGATGAAGTTCCTGGAGGAGAAGATCCGCTCCCTCGGTACGGCCGCCTGCCCGCCGTACCACCTGGCGATCGTCGTCGGCGGCACCAGCGCCGAGTTCGCGCTGAAGACCGCGAAGTACGCCTCCGCGCACTACCTGGACGAGCTGCCGTCCGAGGGCTCGGAGCTCGGCCACGGCTTCCGCGACGAGGAGCTGGAGAAGAAGGTCTTCGAGCTGACGCAGAAGATCGGCATCGGCGCGCAGTTCGGCGGCAAGTACTTCTGCCACGACGTCCGCGTGGTGCGCCTGCCGCGCCACGGCGCCTCGCTGCCGGTCGCGATCGCCGTCTCCTGCTCCGCCGACCGCCAGGCCGTCGCGAAGATCACCGCCGAGGGCGTCTTCCTGGAGCAGCTGGAGACCGACCCGGCGCGTTTCCTGCCGGACACGACGGACGAGCACCTGGCCGAGGACGGCGCCCGCGGCGAAGCCGCTGATCAGCACAGTGTCAGGATCGACCTCAACCGGCCGATGGACGAGATGCTCGCCGAGCTGTCCAAGTACCCCGTCAAGACCCGGCTCTCGCTGACCGGCCCGCTGGTCGTCGCCCGCGACATCGCGCACGCGAAGATCAAGGAGCGGCTGGACGCGGGCGAGGAGATGCCGCAGTACCTGAAGGACCACCCGGTGTACTACGCGGGCCCGGCGAAGACCCCGGAGGGCTACGCGTCCGGCTCCTTCGGCCCGACGACGGCCGGCCGGATGGACTCCTACGTCGAGCAGTTCCAGGCCGCCGGCGGCTCGAAGATCATGCTGGCCAAGGGCAACCGCTCCAAGCAGGTCACCGACGCGTGCGGCACGCACGGCGGCTTCTACCTCGGCTCCATCGGCGGCCCGGCGGCGCGGCTGGCGCAGGACTGCATCAAGAAGGTCGAGGTCGTCGAGTACGAGGAGCTCGGCATGGAGGCGGTCTGGAGGATCGAGGTCGAGGACTTCCCGGCGTTCATCGTCGTGGACGACAAGGGCAACGACTTCTTCCAGGACCCGGCCCCGGCGCCGACGTTCACGTCGATCCCGGTGCGCGGCCCGGGCCTGGCGTAACCCTCGCCCTCGGGGAGCCCCGGCAGGCGCCGGGGCTCCCCCAGGACGGTCAGGCGAAGCGCTGGTTCGCCGAGCCGTCGCACGCGCGGAGCCGGACGGGCTCGTGCGCCGCGGCGTGGGTCAGGCAGAGCCCGGTCGCGGACGACGGGCGGATCGTGGCGCCGTCCCGGACGAACTTCTGGTTGGGGCCGCCGTGGCAGTCCCACACGATCACGGCCGTGCCCGCACGGTAGTCGCTGTCCGGCACGTCCAGGCAGCGGTCCTGGGACAGCTCCGTGTGGACGGTGCCGCGGGCGGAGTCGTGCCACCAGCCCTGGTTGCGGCCGCCGTGGCAGTCCCAGCCGAGCACGCCGGTGCCGTTCGCGCTGGCGGCGCCGTGGACGTCCAGGCAGTCGCCGGTCGCCTCGTTGCGCAGCGGCCGGTAGGCGTCGTCCCAGGCGTACGGGACCAGCACGGGCCTGCCCGTGGAGTTGACGTCCGCGCAGCTCGCCTCCCGGGCCGGGGAGTTGTAGAGCTGGGTCAGGCACGAGGCGAAGGCCGCGTGGCCGCGGATGTTGGGGTGGAAGGACTGGCGGACGGAGTTCTCGTCCGGCAGGCCGGGCTTGGAGAGGTCGATGTAGAGCCCGCGGGCCCAGGGGTCCTGGTGGCAGACCTCGTGGCCGTGGAACAGGCGGGAGTTGTCCAGGTAGACCGCCCCGGTGGCGCGTGCGGCCTCGCGCATGCCGCGTTCGAAGGCGGGGACGGCGCTGTCGCGGCCCCAGCCGGTGTCGGAGTCGTAGCCCAGGCCGCCGCAGATCAGCTTGCCGGGAAGGCCGGGTTGTCGCGGAAGTCGGGGCCGATCGGGCTGGGGTAGCCCATGACGACCATCTTGTAGTCGCCGTCCCGGTAGCCGGCGTCCCGCATCACGGTGCGCAGGTCGCGCACGGTCTGCTCGACCTTGGGGACGAGGCCGTCGACGCGGGCCTGCCAGCCGGGGGCGTACTTGGGCTCGCAGGGTCCCTGGACCAGGATGTAGCGGGTGACGCAGTCGGTCATGACCGGACCGAACTGGAGGTCGTCGTTGGCGCCGGCGACGAGCAGGACCATCCTGATCCGGGTGTTGCGGGCCTTGATCGCCAGGCTGTCGCTCTGGACCAGCTCGTCGGCGTACTGCTTGCTGCCGCCGATGCGGATGTTGGCGGTGGACGCACCGGAGCAGGACACGTTGTACGTGACGTCCGCGGGGATTCTGGTGCGGTGGACGGCGGCGTCGGGCGAGCGGTGGCACCAGTTGTCGGGCCCGTTGGTGGGCGGCTCGTAGGTGCCGGTGCCCTCGCCGGAGATCTCACTGTCGCCCAGCGAGATCAGGCCGGTCTTACGCTGGGCGAGCGGCCGTTCCTCGGGGCTTCCGTAGAGTGCGGTCGCCTCCGCGGCCCGGATGGCCTCCAGCTCCGCGGTGAGCGGTACGGAGGACACCGACCGCGTGTCGTCGGCCTCTGCCGCTCCGGCGGGGGCGGTGGCCGTCAGGGTTCCCAGTGCCGTTGCGGCGGCCACGGCGCCAACCGTGACGGCCCGGCGGAATCTGTACCTGGTGCGCTTCATCGCGCCTCCTGGAAGTGGGGTTACCCACGGTTTTTACTGGCAGGTAGGCCGACTGGGAATACGCGGAACAAGACAAGTGCTCAACTTTTACGGGAGGTTGAAGAACGTGAGCGATGCGAGCGACTACCGGACCGAGCACGACTCCATGGGCGAGGTGCGGGTCCCCGCCCACGCCAAGTGGCGGGCGCAGACCCAGCGGGCGGTGGAGAACTTCCCCGTGTCCGGGCAGCGTCTGGAGCGTGCGCACATCGAGGCGCTCGCCCGTGTCAAGGCCGCGGCCGCCCAGGTCAACGCCGAACTCGGCGTACTGGACGCGGACATCGCCCGCGCGATCGCCGACGCCGCGGCGGAGGTCGCGGAGGGCCGCTGGGACGAGCACTTCCCGGTGGACGTCTTCCAGACCGGCTCGGGGACCTCGTCCAACATGAACGCCAACGAGGTCCTCGCGACGCTCGCCACCGAGCGACTCGGCCGCGACGTCCACCCCAACGACCATGTGAACGCCTCCCAGTCGTCCAACGACGTCTTCCCCTCCTCCATCCACATCGCGGCGACCGCGGCCGTCACCCGCGACCTGATCCCCGCGCTGGACCACCTGGCCGGCTCACTGGAGCGCAAGGCCACCGAGTTCGCGGCGGTCGTCAAGGCGGGCCGTACGCATCTGATGGACGCCACGCCCGTCACCCTGGGCCAGGAGTTCGGCGGCTACGCGGCGCAGATCCGTCACGGGATCGAGCGGTTGACGATGTCGCTGCCGCGCCTCGCCGAACTGCCGCTGGGCGGCACGGCCGTGGGCACCGGCATCAACACCCCGCCCGGTTTCTCCGCCGCCGTCATCGCCGAGGTGGCCCGGACGACCGGGCTGCCGCTGACGGAGGCCCGCGACCACTTCGAGGCGCAGGGGGCACGGGACGGACTGGTGGAGACCTCCGGCCAGCTCCGTACGGTCGCGGTCTCGCTCACCAAGATCTGCAACGATCTGCGCTGGATGGCCTCCGGCCCGCGCACCGGTCTCGCCGAGATCGCCCTGCCCGACCTCCAGCCCGGCTCCTCGATCATGCCGGGCAAGGTGAACCCGGTGATCCCCGAGGCGGTGCTGATGGTCGCCGCCCAGGTCACCGGCAACGACGCCACCGTCGCGGCGGCCGGCGCGGCGGGGAACTTCGAGCTCAACGTCATGCTGCCGGTGATGGCCAAGAACCTGCTGGAATCGATCAGGCTGCTGGCGAACGCCGCCCGGTTGCTGGCCGACCGCACCGTCGACGGCATCACCGCCGACGTCGAACGGGCCCGGGAGTACGCGGAGTCCTCCCCCTCGGTCGTCACGCCGCTCAACAAGTACATCGGCTACGAGGAGGCGGCGAAGGTCGCCAAGAAGTCGCTCGCCGAGCGCCGGACGATCCGCGAGGTGGTGCTCGAATCCGGCTATGTGGAGCGCGGGGAGCTGACGCTCGAACAGCTCGACCAGGCGCTCGACGTGCTGCGCATGACCCACCCGTGAGACCGGCCGCGTGTCACGGCCGCCGGCACGTCCCGCGACACGGCCCGTGACACGCGCCGCTGCGCGGCCCGTTGCGTACTCCTAAGATCTGCTCATGACAGGCACGGGAGGCCCGGCACACGACGCGGGCGGGACGGACCAGCGCACGACCGACGCGCAGCACAGCTCACGCTGGGAGCCCGGGGACCACATCCTCTGGCGCTACCGCGGCCATGTGCCCGGTGCGGCGGGCCCGGCGTTCCACATCTGCCGGCCCGTGACGGTCGTCCAGGACACGGACGACCTGCTCGCCGTGTGGATGGCCCCCGGCACCGAGTGCGTCAAGCCGCTGCTCGCCGACGGCACCCCGGTCCACGAGGAGCCGCTGGCCACCCGCTACACCGCGCCGCGCACCACCGCCCGCGCCCGCTGGACCGGCAACGGCGTCCTCAAGCTGGCGCAGCCCGGGCTGCCCTGGTCCGTGTGGCTCTTCTGGGAACACGGCTGGCAGTTCCGCAGCTGGTACGTCAACCTCGAGGAGCCGCGCGCCCGTTGGTCGGGCGGCGTCGACTCCGAGGACCACTACCTCGACATCTCCGTCTACCCGGACCGCAGTTGGCTGTGGCGGGACGAGGACGAGTTCGCCCAGGCCCAGCGGGTCGGCCTGATGGACGCGCGCACGGCACGCGGAGTACGGGAGGCGGGCCGGGCGGCGGTCGAGGTGATCCGGTCCTGGGGGGCGCCGTTCCGCGACGGCTGGGAGCTCTGGCGGCCGGACCCCGCGTGGCCGGTGCCGGCCCTGCCGGCCGACTGGGACCGCCTTCCGACGCGGCAGGCGGCCTGATCCGAGCGCAGTGGCCGGTTCCCGACGGGAACGCGCTCCGGCGTATACGACCTCGTGAGACTCTTGATGCGCCCCCTGGGGTCAAACGTAGGATCGTCGTCCGCAAGGCTGCGCCGTACGAGGGAGCAGGAGCACAGGGCCCGACCGCAAAGTCATCGAGCAGTCACACAGCGTCCGGTCGCGCGGCGTCTCGGACGGGACACGAGTCAGTCACAACAGGGGGTTGAGCTGTGCCGGAAGCCCGCCACCCTGTCGATGTCACCCCCAGAGCGGGTATACCGCCCCACGAGGCGATTGCATCGCACCACCGGCCCGGATGGACGGAATCCCACGCGTGACGGAGCATCCCACCTCCCACGAAGGCCGACAGCCGCTGGCTGCCCGGTCCCAGGAACGCACCCGGCCGCGGGCGCAGGCGGCCGGGGGCTCTCCCGCGCCCGCAGGGCCGCCGCCGAAACCACAGCCCCAGCCGCAGCCGCAGATGCACCCGGCGCAGTTGCAGGCCCAGGACATCGCGGGCACCGCGAGACGCGAGGGCGACCGGCTGCGGTTCGTGGGAGCGGCCACGCGGCGGATCGCCCGGGGCATCGACCTCGACGAGATCGTCCTCGGCCTGTGCCGGGCCACCGTGCCGACGTTCTCCGACGCGATCCTGGTCTACCTCCGGGACCCGCTCCCGGTGGGCGACGAGCGTCCCGTCTCCCCGTTCGTACTGCGCCTGCGCCGTACCGACCGGCTGCGTTTAAACGCCGAGGACGGCGACCAGGCCGTCGCCGGCGCCCTGCCGCTGCTGGACGCGGGGAGCGACACCGTCCCGGCCGCCGAACTGTGCGAGGTCCGTTCCGGCGGGGCGCTCTCCGAGGTGCTGCGCGGGGTGCGGCCGGTCTTCGGCGACTCCGCGGCGGCTCGCGCCGCCCTGCCCGAGCTGCTCGGCGACGGGCGTTCCGTGCCGAGCGGCCACCGCGCGATACTCGCGCCGCTCCGCGGCCGCCGGCGGGTCATCGGCGCCGCCGTCTTCCTGCGCCGCCCCGACCGGCCCGCCTTCGAGCCGAACGACCTCCTGGTCGCCGCCCAGCTGGCCACCCACACGGCGCTCGGCATCGACAAGGCGGTGCTGTACGGCCGCGAGGCGTACATCGCCGACGAACTGCAGCGCACCATGCTGCCCGACTCGCTGCCCCAGCCCACCGGCGTACGGCTCGCCTCCCGCTACCTTCCGGCGGCGGAGACGGCCCGCGTCGGCGGCGACTGGTACGACGCGATCCCGCTGCCCGGCAGCCGGGTGGCGCTCGTCGTCGGCGACGTCATGGGCCACTCCATGACGTCCGCCGCGATCATGGGCCAGCTCCGGACGACCGCCCAGACCCTGGCCGGCCTCGACCTGCCGCCGCAGGAGGTCCTGCACCACCTGGACGAGCAGGCCCAGCGTCTCGGCACCGACCGCATGGCCACCTGCCTCTACGCGGTCTACGACCCGGTCTCGCACCGGATCACCATCGCCAACGCCGGACACCCGCCGCCCATCCTGCTGCACCTGGGCGGGCGGGCCGAGGTGCTGCGGGTGCCGCCCGGCGCGCCCATCGGCGTCGGCGGCGTCGACTTCGAGGCCGTGGAGCTCGACGCCCCGGCCGGAGCGACGCTGCTGCTCTACACCGACGGGCTGGTCGAGTCCCGGCTGCGCGACGTGTGGACGGGCATCGAGCAGCTGCGGGAACGGCTCGCCGACACCGCGCAGCTCACCGGCCCCGACCACTCGCCGCCGCTGGAGGCCCTCTGCGACGACGTGCTCGACATGCTCGGACCCGGCGACCGCGACGACGACATCGCCCTGCTCGCGGCCCGCTTCGACGGGATCGCGCCGAGCGACGTCGCCTACTGGTTCCTCGAGCCGGAGGACGCCGCCCCGGGCCGCGCCCGCCGCCTCGCCCGCCGCGCCCTGGCCCGCTGGGGCCTGGAGGAGCTGTCCGACTCGGTGGAGCTGCTGGTCAGCGAGGTCGTCACCAACGCGGTGCGGTACGCGGAGCGGCCGGTGACGCTGCGGCTGCTGCGCACCGACGTACTGCGCTGCGAGGTCGGCGACGACTCGCCCCAGCTGCCCAGACAGCGCCGGGCGAGGGACACCGACGAGGGCGGCCGCGGCCTGTTCCTGGTGAACCGCCTCGCCAGGCGGTGGGGCGCGACACGGCTGTCCACGGGCAAGGTCGTCTGGTTCGAGCTGCCCACCCGCGCGTAGGCGGTCCGTCGGCACGAAGGCGGCGCCCGCCCCCGAGAGCTGGGGGCGGGCGCCGCCGCGTGTGCTTCTCCGCCGCTCAGGGGGTCAGCAGCGGGCGGCGCTCTGCGTCCCGGTCCGCTTCGCCGTCGCCCGTCTCGACCGGCGGGGTGAAGGTGCCCGTCGGGGGCGTGAAGGTCGGGCTGGTGGGTGTCTCGTCCGTCGGGGTCGGGTCCACGGTCTCGGTGTCCGTCGGGGTCGGCGTCGGGTCCTCGGACTCCGTCTCCGTCGGGGTCGGCGTCGGGTCCTCGGACTCCGTCTCCGTCGGGGTCGGCGTCGGGTCGGGAACCGCGATCTCCGCCACGTCGAGGTCGAACTCGGCGTCGGAGCCGCCGTTCAGGGCGCCCGTCGTGTAGTCGGCCCAGATCCTGGCGGGGAAGCCGCCGCCGTTGGCGCGGCCGGCCTCTGCCGTGCCGGTGAGGGAGACCTGGCCGCCGCCCTCCTTGGTCGACTCGCCGAACAGGGCGACCACCGTGGCGAGTTCGGGTGTGTAACCGGCGAACCAGGCGGACTTGTTGTTCTCCGAGGTGCCGGTCTTGCCGGCCGCCTGGTAGGCGCTGGACTTCGCGTTGACGCCGGAGCCGTTCTTCACCACGCCGGTCAGACCGGCGGTGACCGTGTCGGCCGACTCGCGGCTGATCACCTGGTCGCCGACCGGGTCCGGGAGCTCGACCTCACGGTCCTTGTGCTCGGCCTTGGCGACGATCGTCGGCGTGACCTTCTTGCCGTGGTTGTCGAGGGTGGCGTAGACGCCCGCCATGTCCCAGGTGGACGCGGACATGGTGCCGAGCGCCACCGACGGCCGCACCGGGAAGTTCTCGTCCGGGACGCCCAGGTCGAGCGCCGTCTCCTTCACGTCGTCCAGGCCGACGTCGACGGCCATCTGCGCGAAGGAGGAGTTGATGGAGCGGTTGAGGGAGGTCTGGACGGTGACGTCCCCGTAGCTCTTGTTGAGGTCGTTCTGCGGGGCGTAGCGGCCGTCGATGCCCTCGACCGGGCGCTTGCTGGTGCCGTCGTAGATCGTGTTGAGGCCGATCGGGACGCCGTCCTGGGTCTCGGACTCGTTCTCCAGCGCGGAGGCGAACACGACCGGCTTGAACGTGGAGGCCGGCTGGTAGTCGCGGCGGGTCGCGTTCGAGATGTAGTGCTGGGTGGCGCTCACCCCGCCGTACAGGGCCACGACCTTGCCCGTCTCGGGGTCGACCGAGGTGGCGCCCGCCTGCACGGTGGCGTCGACCTTGTTGCCCTCACGGTCGAGATTGTTCTCCAGCTGCTCTTCGACCGCCTTCTCGAGCGCCTTCTGCTTCTTGGAGTCGATGTTGACGGTGATCGTCCAGCCGCCGGCGTCGAGGTCGGCCTTCTCGACGCCCTGGCGGGCCAGCTCGGCCTTGGCCGCGTCCACGATGTAGCCGGCCTGGCCGCTGAGGCCGGCCGGGGCCTTGGGCGCCTTGGGGACGGGGAACTCCATGGTGTCGCGGGTGCCCTTGTCGAGCCAGCTCTCCTCGACCATGTTGTTCAGCACATAGTTCCAGCGGTTGGTGACCGTCTTCCTGGTCTCGTCGGAGGCGACGGCCCAGTCGTAGCTGCTGGGGGCCTGGACGAGAGCCGCGAGATAGGCGCCCTGGGAGACGTTCAGCTTCTCGGCGTCGACGCCGTAGTACGCCTGGGCGGCGGCCTGGATGCCGTACGCGCCGCGGCCGAAGTAGCTGGTGTTGAGGTAACCGGCGAGGATCTCGCTCTTCTCCTTGTTCCGGTCCACCTTCAGCGAGATCACCAGCTCCTTGAGCTTGCGGGTGACCGTGCGGTCCTGGGTCAGGTAGTAGTTCTTCACGTACTGCTGGGTGATGGTCGAACCACCCTGCTTGCCCTGACCGGTGACCGTGTTCTTCAGGCCGCGCAGCGTGCCCTTGATGTCGACGCCCGAGTCCTCGAAGAAGGTCTTGTTCTCGGCGGCGACGAAGGCGTACTGGACGTCCTTGGGGATCTTGTCCAGGCCGACGATCTCGCGGTTGACCTCACCGGTCCGGGCCAGGATCCTGCCGTCGCTGTACTTGTAGATGTTGCTCTGCAGCTTGGCCTCGGCGTTGGCCTCGGGGACCGGGACGAGCATGTAGGCAACGAAGAACGCGCCCATGGCCAGCAGGCACAGACCGAAGAACGCGCCAAGGATCTTCCGGAACGTGAAGAAGCGGCGTATGCCCGTGGGCCCGGTTCTCTTCGCCCGGCGCGCACCGCGCTGCCGGGCCTGTCGCGCTTCCGCTCGACCCATCGCTTCGTCGCTCCGCTCTCTCGGCTGTGGTGTCTGTCCGTCGGCATCGGTTGCCGTGATCGGCCCGGAATCAACTCAGCAAGCTAACACCGGACGTAGAGACAAAGAGGCGCCGATCCCCCCTTTTACGGACGTGAGAATCAGCACCCTGCTTCAAGTGAACCGACTCACGAGGGGCGTCCAGGGTTGCGATGCACGATAAAGTGATATCACTTTGCTAGAGGCGCGGAAGGGCTCGCGCGACACGGAAACGGGGATGCCCATGCCTGTCACCAGCACGATCGACCACGAGAAGGGCCAGGCGGCCGCCACACCGGAGATGCCCAGGCCACAGGTCCGGGAGTTCGCCGCGCACAGCATCGGCGGCGGTCTCGCCCTCCTCCTCGGCCTGCTCGGACTGGCCGCCGGGGCGGTGCTCGTCATCGCGGCGACGGCGTTCGACTCCAGCGGCACCAAGGCCGTACTGATCATCGGCGGCATCCTGATCGGCATCGCCGCGTTCCTCGCCATGTGCGGACTGAACATGGTCGCGCCCGGCGAGGCCCGCGTCGTCCAGCTCTTCGGCCGCTACCGGGGCACGATCCGCACGGACGGCCTCCGCTGGGTCAACCCGCTCACCTCGCGGGTCAAGATCTCAACCCGGGTGCGCAACCACGAGACGGCCGTCCTCAAGGTCAACGACGCCTACGGCAACCCCATCGAACTGGCCGCGGTGGTCGTGTGGAAGGTCGAGGACACCGCGCAGGCGATGTTCGAGGTCGACGACTTCCTCGAGTTCGTCTCCACCCAGACGGAGGCCGCGGTCCGGCACATCGCCATCGAGTACCCCTACGACGCCCACGACGAGGAGGGCCTGTCGCTGCGGGGCAACGCGGAGGAGATCACCGAGAAGCTCGCCGTCGAACTGCACGCGCGGGTCGAGGCGGCCGGCGTCCACATCATCGAGTCCCGCTTCACCCACCTCGCGTACGCCCCCGAGATCGCCTCCGCGATGCTGCAGCGCCAGCAGGCGGGCGCGGTCGTGGCCGCGCGGCGCCAGATCGTCGACGGCGCGGTGGGCATGGTCGAGGCGGCGCTCACCCGGATCTCCGAGCAGGGCATCGTCGAGCTGGACGCGGAGCGCAAGGCCGCGATGGTGTCCAACCTGATGGTGGTCCTCTGCGGCGACCGCGCGGCACAGCCGGTCCTCAACACGGGCTCTCTCTACCAGTGACGCCGCCACCCCCCTCCGAGCGCAAACAGGTACTGCTGCGGCTGGACCCGGCGGTGTACGAGGCGCTGGCCAGATGGGCCGGCGACGAGCTGCGCAGCGCGAACGCGCAGATCGAGTTCCTGCTGCGCCGTGCGCTGGCGGACGCGGGACGGCTGCCGGGGGGTACCCGGCCGATCCCGGGACGGGGGCGGCCGCGGGGGGCGGCGGAGCCGCCGGGCCCGCCGGGGGGCGCGCCGCCGTAGGGGCCCGCTACGCGGGGCTTGTTCCCCACCCCGCCCCTTCCCGAACCGGGGCAGGCCCCCGGACCCCGTACGGCCTTCGGCCGTGCCCTCAATCGCCGGGCGGGCTGGATTTCGCTCCGCGAAATCAGCCCCCGCCGGCGATTGAGGCGCAGGTCCAGGCAGAGCCCGGTTGAGGGAAGAGGCGGGTAGGGGAACAGCCCGCCGCAGGCGGCACCGCCACCGCCGCGTCACTCCGTGCGCAACCCGTCCGCCCGCATCAGCCGCCACCAGAGCCGGCGGCGGCCCGGCGCCGACCGGCGTACGACGCCCAGCGGCTCCACCGTCACCGCGCGCATCGCGAACAGCGCCACCGCGACCGACGCCACGGGCACCGCGAACAGGATCAGCGCGGCGAGCAGCACCACCGGTACGACGTCGGAGGGGAACGCGCTCAGGTCCCACACCCGCACGGAGCCGGCGAGCGGCCGGGCCAGTGCGAAGATCCCGATGCCGGCGGCCAGGCCGAGCGCGGCCCCGAACAGTGCCTCGCCGGCCGCGATCCGGCGGGTCGTCCGGGCGTCCGCACCGACCAGTCGCGGCGCGGCGAGCCGCCGGTCGCGCTGCTCGCCGCCGAAGCGGACGGCGGTGGCGATGAAGACGGCCACCGGCACCAGCAGCACCACACAGGCCAGCACGAGCACGACGATCAGCACGGGATTCATCGGCTCGGCGCCGCGCCCGGCGCCGTAACCGTAACTGTCGGTCCGGACGGCGCCGTTGCCCGTGGTCAGCGTGGAGCTGCCCGTGCAGTAGAGCAGTTCGCCCGGGTCGAGGAGCCCCGCGTCGCCGATGAGGCCCGCGGTCCGGTGGGGCAGCCGCTTCGCGAGGAGCCGGCCCTCGGGCGACGCCAGCAGTTCGGCGAGCGCCGGCGACACGTACATCCCACCGGCGGCCGGGGCCCGTTCGAGCCCGGGCGGCAGCACCGGACGCGCGCCGTCGGGCCGCATGGCCACGCCGCCGACGGTCTCGCTCCGGTAGTCGGTGTCCGCGACGGCGATCACGACGGACCGGTCGCTGCGGGCGGCGGACTCGCCCGACACCAGGGCGTACGCCGTCCGCGCGGCAGCAGGGTCGACTTGCCGGACCCGGAGGGCCCCATGACGGCGACGACCTCGCCGGGGTGGACGGAGAACGAGGCCCGTCGAGCGCGGCGGTCGGACCGAAGGACTTGCGCAGATCCTCGGCGACCAGCAGGGAGCCGGAGGGGATCACGGAAGAACCTCCGCGGCGAGCCGGTCGAGCCGCGCGGCGGTCAGTTCCAGCCAGCGCAGATCGGCCTCGAGATGGAGCAGGGCGTGGTCGCAGATGAGCTGGTCGGCGAGGTCGCCGCGGCGCTTGCGATCGGTGAGCGCCCGCATCAGGCGCAGATGCTCCGCGCGCTGCGTGTCGAGTATGCCGTCGGCACGTCGGCCGGTCAGCAGCGCGAGGACGAGCTTGGTGTAGAGGGTCGACTGGAGGTACCGCTCCGGCTTCTCGGGCTGCGCGAGCCACTGCGAGACGTCGGTGATCCCGGCCTCCGTGATCGCATACCGCTTCCGCTCGGGCCCGGCGCCGGCCTCGACGCCGTCGACCTCGACGAGCCCGTTCTTGAGCAGGCGGGACATGGTCGAGTAGACCTGCCCGTAGTGGAGGGGGCGGTCGTGCCCGAACCTGTCGTCGAAGGCGCGCTTGAGGTCGTAGCCGTGGCGGGGGCCGGATTCGAGGAGCCCGAGGAGGGTGTGGCCGATGGACATGGGGGGCACTGTACACGGGGTGTATACCGTGCGCGTATAGCGAGCGCCGGGGGCCGCTGCGCGGGGCCATTTCCCCACCCCGCCCCTTCCCGAACCGGGCTCTGCCCGGACCCGCGCCTCAAGCGCCGGCGAGGCTGAAGCTGCCGGGCAACTCAAGCCCGCCCTGGGGATACCTGGCCACGGCCGCCAGGCCGTAGGGGGAGATCGAGGGCACGGCCGAAGGCCGTACGGGGTCCGGGGCCCGCCCCGCCACGCGGCGGAGCCGCACATCCGGTCAGCGGGAAGGGGTGGATAGGGGAACAGGCCCGCCGCAGGGGCGCCAAGCGCCCTCAGCCCGCCACCCGCACCGGCAGCCTGCCCATCGCCTCGCGCAGCGCCTCCGCGAGCTGCTCGAACTCGTCCGCCCGCGCCGAGCCCGACCGCATCGCCAGGGCGATGCGGCGCGACGGGGCCGGGTCGGCGAACCAGCCGGTGTGGAGGTGGCCAGCGCGGCCCGTTTCGACGTCGACCGCCGTGCGCGGGAGGAGCGTGACGCCGAGGCCGCCCGCGACGAGCTGGACGAGCGTCGCCAGGCCGGCGGCCGTCGTCGTCACGGGGCCGCCTTCCGTGCGGCCCGCCTCGCGGCAGATGTCGAGGGCCTGGTCACGCAGGCAGTGACCTTCGTCGAGCAACAGCAGGTGCAGTTCGCGCAGCGCCTCCCGCGGAATGTCGTGGCGGCCGCCGAGCCAGTGGTCCTCGGGTGTGACGAGGACGAAGTCCTCGTCGAAGAGCGGCAGCTCGGTGACACCCGGCACGCCCAGCGGCACCGCGAGCAGCAGCAGGTCGAGCCGCCCCGCGGACAACCCCTCCAGCAGGGAGGACGTCTGCTCCTCGTGCACCTGGAGGTCCAGCTCCGGGTACCGCTCGTGCACCAGCTTCAGCACCGTCGGCAGCAGATACGGCGCGACCGTCGGGATCACCCCGAGCCGGAGCACGCCCGTGAACGGGGCCCGTACCGCTTCCGCCTCCTCCATCAGCAGACCGACCGCGTCCAGCACGGCCTTGGCCCGTACCGCCAGCCGTTCGCCCGCCGGTGAGAGGAGCACCTTGCGGGTCGTACGCTCGAGGAGCTGGACACCCAGTGCCTCCTCGAGCGCGGAGACGGCGCCGGAGAGCGCGGGCTGACTCATCCCGATTGCTGCCGCCGCGTCCCGGAAGTGCAGATGCTCGGCCACGGCGGCGAAGGCGCGCAGCTGTGCGAGACTCGGCTGTTTGACCCTATTTATTGCAGCCACTGATAAGTACCTCCGATCGCGATGACCGAGTCTAGCTATTTCCGCGATCAATGCACTCTGTGCCACTATCAAGATCCGTCCAACCCCACCGGATGACCTCAAAAGGGAAATCCTGTTTTTGCAAGGAGAGCGCGTGCTCACTGTTGGTGACCAGTTCCCCACGTTCGAACTGACTGCCTGCGTCTCGCTGGAGAGCGGCAAGGAGTTCGAGGAGATCACCCACAAGTCCTACGAGGGCAAGTGGAAGGTCGTGTTCGCGTGGCCCAAGGACTTCACCTTCGTCTGCCCGACCGAGATCGCCGCGTTCGGCAAGCTGAACGACGAGTTCGCCGACCGTGACGCCCAGATCCTCGGCTTCTCCGGCGACTCCGAGTTCGTCCACCACGCCTGGCGCAAGGACCACGACGACCTGCGTGACCTGCCCTTCCCCATGATGGCCGACTCGAAGCACGAGCTGATGCGGGACCTCGGCATCGAGGGCGAGGACGGCTTCGCGCAGCGCGCCGTCTTCATCGTCGACCCGAACAACGAGATCCAGTTCACCATGGTGACCGCCGGCTCCGTCGGCCGTAACCCCAAGGAGGTCCTGCGGGTGCTGGACGCCCTGCAGACCGACGAGCTGTGCCCGTGCAACTGGACCAAGGGCGAGAACACCCTGGACCCCGTCGCGCTGCTGTCGGGCGAGTGATCCGCGATGGCTCTCGATGAACTCAAGGCCGCCGTACCGGACTACGCCAAGGACCTGAGGCTGAACCTCGGCTCGGTCATCGGCAACAGCGAGCTTCCGCAGCAGCAGCTGTGGGGCACCGTGCTGGCCTGCGCGATCGCCTCGCGCTCGCCGCGGGTGCTGCGTGAGCTGGAGCCGGAGGCGAAGGCCAACCTCAAGCCGGAGGCGTACACCGCCGCCAAGTCGGCCGCCGCGATCATGGCGATGAACAACGTCTTCTACCGGACCCGGCACCTGCTGTCCGACCCCGAGTACGGGACGCTGCGCGCCGGTCTGCGGATGAACGTCATCGGCAACCCGGGTGTGGAGAAGGTCGACTTCGAGCTGTGGTCGCTCGCCGTCTCCGCCATCAACGGCTGCGGCCAGTGCCTCGACTCGCACGAGCAGGTGCTGCGCAAGGCCGGTGTGGACCGCGAGACGGTCCAGGAGGCCGTGAAGATCGCCGCGGTGATCCAGGCCGTGGGCGCCACGCTCGACGCCGAGGCCGTCATCGCCGAGTAGTACGCCCCGCACAGGGGCGACAGCAGGGGCCCGCCGGTCCGGAAACGGATCGGCGGGCCCCTTCCCGCTACGACTCGGAAGGCGTCTCGGCGCTCTTCAGTTCGGCCATCAGCGCCCTCATGTCCTGGACCATGACCGGCTGGAGTTCGGACACATCGGTCAGCGGCTCCCCGGACTCGGGGTCCCAGTCGCTGCCGACGCTCATGGTGAACACCGCCTGGCCGTCCAGGATGTGCAGGGTGGACGAACCACCCACCGGCTCCTCTGTGATGAAGGCCCGTTCCCCCAGACCGTCGATCCGCCGCAGCGGGACGGTCTCCTCGCCCTCGCCGCCGGTGTCGCTCCGCGCGAGGACCCAGCCCTCGAACTCGGGCCCGGGATCGGTCTTCCTGTGCAGCGTGTAGCTCAGGGAGACATGGGGGAACGACGACAGCTCGTTGCCGTCCTCGTCCGTCTCCACCACATGGCCGGGCGGCCGCAGGTCGGTGTAGCACCATGACTCGTGGAGGCTCTCGTGCTCACTGCCCATCCCGCCGATCCCGTTGTCCGCGCGCTTGCCCACCACGGCCGCCAGGCCCTCGAGCGCCGCGTCGGCGCAGAGGTCCTCGCTCGCCCGGTAGCCGCCGAGCTCCGGGTCCCCGTATCCGTACGCGAACAGTCCGGCCGCCCACACCGCCGACGCGACGACCGCGCCGCCGAGCGCCCACAGCCACGCGGGGCGCGACGGGCGCGGGACGGCGGGGGCGTCGCCGTCCGCCACCAGGTCGTCGGGGGACGGCCGCCGCTGAGGGAGTTCGGCAGCGCCGAAATGCCCGTCGGGCACCATCTCCGGCTCTGAGATCACCGCTCCTCCCGTTCCACGGCGGCGTCCGCCGGCGCGGGCGCGGCAGCCGCGTCGAGGGAGGTCGAACCGTGCGGCGGCGGCGAGAGACGCAGCGCCTGTTCACTCCCGTACACGTTGAGATAGGCGACCACCGTGTTGGTCACGGCCACCAGCGGCACCGCGACCACCGCACCGCCGATGCCGGCGATCAGACCGCCGGACGCGACGGCGAGCACCACGGCGAGCGGGTGCACCCGTACCGCGCGGCCCAGGATGAACGGCTGGAGCACATGGCCCTCGATCTGCTGTACGGCGAGGACCACGACCAGCACCATCAGCGCGGTGAACACGCCCTGGGTGACCAGGGCGACGACGACCGCCAGCGCGCCGGAGACCACTGCGCCGACGAGCGGGATGAAGGCGAAGAGGAAGATGAACACGGCCAGCGGCACGGCCAGCGGGACGTCGAGGAAGTAGAGCCCGAGGCCGATGAAGATCGCGTCGATCAGCGCGACTATCACCGTGCCGCGGACGTACGCCGTCAGGGTGCGCCAGGCGCGCGGGCCGGCGCCCGCGACTCCCGGGCGGGCCACCGACGGTACGAGCTTCAGCACCCACTGCCAGACCCGCTTGCCGTCGTACAGCAGGAACAGCGTGGAGAACATCGCCAGCAGTATCCCGGTGAGCACCTCGACCATCACGGTCACGCCCTGCAGACCGGCAGTGGTTATCTCCTCCGTGTTGGTGCCGATCGTCTCGCTGAGATTCTCCGCGATGTCGTTGATCTGACTTTCTGTCACATGGAACGGGCTGTCGAGCAGCCAGCGCTTGAGCTCCTCGATGCCGTCCCTGACCCGGTCGGAGAGGTTGTCGAGGTTCTCCATGACCTGCCAGACCACGAACCAGCCGACCAGGCCCATGATGACGAAGCCGAGGATCGCGGTCACGGCCGTGGCCAGTCCCCGCGGCAGCCCGAGCCTGCGCAGCCGGCCCACCGTCGGCTGGAGCATCGCGGTGACCAGCAGGGCCGCCACGAACGCCAGCACGACCAGCTGCACGGCACTGATGACCCTCATCAGCACCCAGAGGGTGCCCGCCAGGACGAGCAGCCGCCAGCCGGCCTCCGCCGCGACCCGCATCCCCCACGGGATCACGGCCGCCGCGTCGGGCTTGGCCGCGACGGCGGGGGCGTACGAGGGCGGCGGCGGAACGCTCTCCCGGGGCGGTACGGCGCCAGGGAGGTCAGCCCCGGTGGCCGCCACGGGCTCCAGGTCCGCCACGGGCTCCAGGTCCGCCGCGGGCTCCAGGTCCGCCGCGGGCTCCAGGTCCGCCGCGCCCTCCGAGCGGCGCTCCTCCAAGCGCTCGCTCATCCGGGTCAGCCCGGCGCCGACGCGGGCGAGCCATCCTGGAACCTTCGACATGATGCTTCCTCTTCCCCCGCGACTCTCCCCCTGCGCCTGGGGGCGCGGGGTGGTGGCCCCCACCCGGGATTATCGGATCCCGACCGTACACGCACGGAGCCCCTCACCGTAGGACGGTGAGGGGCTCCGGAAAGTTGAGTCCCCGGCGGACCGGTACCCGACTAGTACCAGCGGTTCGCCTGCCAGAAGGACCAGGCGCCGCACGGGCCGCCGTAGCGGTTCTCCATGTAGTTCAGGCCCCACTTGATCTGGGTGGCCGGGTTGGTCTGCCAGTCGGCGCCGGCCGTCGACATCTTGGAACCCGGCAAGGCCTGGACGAGACCGTACGCACCCGAAGACGGGTTCTGCGCCCGGTAGTTCCAGCTCGACTCGTGGTCCACGATGTTGCTGAAGCACTGGAACTGGTCGGCGGGCACCATCTGTCGCGCCATCGCCTGAACCTGAGCGATCGTGTACGACGACTGCGCGGAGAAGCTGGACGCGTCACGGACGGCGCTGCGGTTGGCCCGCGCCTCCGCCGCCTCAGCCTCTGCGCGTGCCTTCTCCGCACGCTCCTCGGCGGCCTCCTTCTTGGCCGCCGCGGTCTTCGCGGCCTGAAGACGCGCCGATTCCTCGGCTGCCTTCTTGGCGGCCGCGTCCGCGGCGGCGGCCTGGGCGTCGGCCTGCTGCGCCAGGGACGACACCTGGATCTGGGCCTGCTCACCCATGGGAATGTCCGCGAGGAGCGTCGTGTCGGCAGCGGTCGCCTCGAGGCTGTCGCCCGAGGGCTGAGTGTTGCCCGACGCGACGCCGACGACGGCGCCGACGGTGGTGACCGCAGTCGCCGAGGCGACTGCGAATCCCCGGACCGAGATCCGGCTCACACGGTTTCCTTCCAGCATGCCCGCTTAGGTGACCTCGCGAGCGCAATCGTGCCCCTGGCGCTGGCCTCCCACTGCTTGGGTCACGGGAGGCGCGGACCCGGCGGGGCAACTCCACGGGGAAGCTGCCACGTTGTACTCGCGGGCGGCATACGACGGACAAGTCTTGAGTTGTGTGGTGCTGTGCACCGGTCGTGGTGCGGATGTGTCGCATGCGGGGCCTGACGGAAGCAAGACTCTGCCGGAAGCCGATACCGCAAGGCAATTCTTCGCTGAGTGTGAAAGCTCACACCCCGTTCACACCAGGGCTTTTGAGGGAAACGACGGACAGCGCGACGCCGCCCGGCTACGCTCGTGCGCTTTGCCGGGCGGCGTCAACCAGCTTGTCCTATTTGCCAGATAGGCCTACTGGCCCTATCGGATCAAATGTGCACGTCCTCCAGCATTTCGGTCACCAGGGCGGCGATCTGGGAACGCTCGGAGCGCGTCAGGGTGACATGCGCGAAGAGCGGATGCCCCTTCAACTTCTCCACGACGGCGACCACTCCGTCGTACCGGCCGACCCGCAGATTGTCCCGCTGGGCGACGTCATGGGTGAGGACGACCCGGGAATTCGCCCCAACCCGGGACAGAACCGTCAAAAGCACGTTCCGTTCCAGCGACTGGGCCTCGTCGACGATGACGAACGCGTCGTGCAGGGAACGGCCGCGGATGTGGGTCAGCGGCAGAACCTCCAGCATCCCGCGGTTCAGGACCTCCTCGATGACCTCACGGCCGGCCACCGCGGACAGCGTGTCGAAGACCGCCTGCGCCCACGGGCTCATCTTCTCGGCCTCGGTGCCCGGCAGATAGCCGAGCTCCTGCCCGCCCACCGCGTACAACGGCCGGAAGACCATCACCTTCTGATGCTGCCTGCGCTCGAGGACCGCCTCCAGGCCCGCGCACAGCGCCAGCGCCGACTTGCCGGTGCCGGCCCGGCCGCCCAGCGAGACGATGCCGACCTCCTGGTCCAGCAGCAGATCGAGCGCGATGCGCTGCTCGGCGCTGCGGCCGTGGATGCCGAACACCTCACGGTCGCCGCGCACCAGACGGACATTGCCCTCCGGTGTGACACGGCCCAGCGCCTTGCCGCGCTCCGACTGCAGCACCAGACCGGTGTGCACGGGCAGCTCGGCCGCCTCCGGCACGTACAGCGTCTCCTCCCCGTACAGCAGGTCGACCTGCTCCGCGGACAGCGGCAGTTCGGACATACCGGTCCAGCCGGTGTCCGTGATGGCGAGCTCCGCGCGGTACTCCTCCGCGAGCAGGCCGACCGACGACGCCTTGATGCGCAGCGGCAGGTCCTTGGACACGACCGTCACGTCGTACCCCTCGGCCTGCAGATTGCGCGCGACCGCCAGAATCCGTGAGTCGTTGTCCCCCAGCCTGAAGCCGGCCGGCAGCACGCCGGGATCCGAGTGGTTGAGCTCGACACGGAGCGTGCCACCGAGGTCGCCGATCGGCAGCGGCGCGTCGAGACGGCCGTACCGGACGCGGAAGTCGTCGAGCAGGCGCAGCGCCTGCCGGGCGAAGTAACCGAGCTCCGGATGGTGCCTCTTGGCCTCCAGCTCCGTGACCACGACGACGGGCAGCACGACTTCGTGCTCGTCGAAGCGGCTCATCGCGTTCGGATCCGCCAGCAGGACGCTGGTGTCGAGAACATAGGTGCGCCTGTCGTTCATACGGCGCTTTGTGCTGTTCACCACGGAAGGACGTACCCCCTCGGACGAGGTCGGGGTGCGACGGCGTCGCGGGCCATGGGTCCGCCCGCCGAAGCGGGCGACGGGCCGGGCTCAGGCCACGATGCGCGGGCCGAGCTCCGGCCCTCCGCGTGGTCCGCACCGCTGGTGCAGTCCTTCGTGTGCAAAGGGCCTCCCGGGTGAGCGGTGTCGGCCGCTCACTGAGATACGACGTTCGTGGATCGGACGTCGACCTGCATGGGGTATGCCCTCGAACAGGTGCGGCCATGCCGGGGGTGGGGGGTCACCTCTATGAACAGGAGGTGACGGCGGGTGAGGGCGCGCGCTGCGCGGGGGCGTGTTCCCCTACCCTCCCCTCCCTCCCCCTGCGGCCTGGCGGCCGCGGGGGGACCCCCACCTTCCCGAACCGGGGGCGCTGCTCCCGGGCCCCTGCGCCTCAAACGCCGGCGGGGCTGGGAGCTTGCCGGTCCTGTCGGGGCTCCGCCCCGAACTGCGCGCCTCAAACTCCCCCTACGGCCTGGCGGCCGTCGGAGGTGCCCCCAGCGAGGCTTGAGCTGCCCCCGTCAGCGCCCTTGTCTCGCGCAGCGAGAGCAGGCCTGCCCGGCGGGCTGATTGCCGCGCAGCGGCAACTCAAGCCCGGCCTGGGGCGCTCCCCCTACGCCTGGCGGCGTGGGAGGGGCCCCCGCCCACGGCCGCCAGGCCGTAGGGAGAAATTGAGGCCACCGCGCGGAGCGCTGTACCGGGCCCGGGCGACGCCCGGCCCACCCACCCAGCGGTCACCACGCCCGGTGACGGAGCACCAAGCCACGCCCGAAGCGGCGGGGTACGCGCGCAGCCCAGCGCGCCCGGCGCAGCGGGCACGCGCCCCGGCGCAGGCGGGGTCCGGGCGCGCAGCCCCGAGCGTCGCCCAGAGGGAGACCGGGTCCGGGGCGCAGCCGCGCCACGCGGCGGAGCCGTACATCCGGCACAGCGGGAAGGGGCGGGGAGGGGAACCCCGCCCCGCCGTCACGACCCGTAGCGCCGATGCCTCGCCGCGTAATCCCGCAGCGCACGCAAGAAGTCGACCTTCCGGAACGCCGGCCAGAAGACTTCGCAGAAGTAGTACTCGGAGTGCGCGCTCTGCCAGAGCATGAAGCCCGACAGCCGCTGCTCCCCGCTCGTGCGGATCACCAGGTCCGGGTCCGGCTGCCCCCGGGTGTACAGGTGCTCCGAGATGTGCTCGACGTCGATCGTCTCCGCGAGCTCCTCGAAGCTCGTGCCCTTCTCCGCGTGCTCCAGCAGCAGCGACCGCACCGCGTCGGCGATCTCCTGGCGGCCGCCGTAGCCGACGGCGACGTTGACCAGTATTCCGGGGACGTCCGCCGTGGCCTGCTCGGCTTCCTTCAGGACGGTCTGCGTGTGCGCCGGGAGCAGGTCCAGCGTGCCCACGTGGTGCACGCGCCAGCGGCCGTCGGAGGCCAGGTTGCGCACGGTGTTCTCGATGATGCCGAGCAGCGGGGTGAGCTCCTCCGGCGGACGGTCGAAGTTGTCCGTGGAGAGGAGCCACAGGGTGACGACCTCGACGTCCGTCTCCGCACACCAGCCCAGCAGCTCGGAGATCTTGTCGGCACCGGCCTGGTGTCCCTGTGCTGCCGTGCCGCCCGACGCCTTGGCCCAGCGGCGATTGCCGTCGAGGATCACCCCGATGTGCTTGGGCACCTGGGCATGGTCGAGGCGGCCTTCCACCCGGCGTGCGTAGAGCCCGTACACCAGGTCGCGCAGGTTCACAGTTCTTTACACCCCTCCGTGCGGCAGTCCCCCCGAAGCCGCAACAGTACTGCGGGCCGGTGACAGCGGCCCAACCCGGTGTGTCACAAGTCCGTGATAAGGAGGGAAGCGTGACTGATACCCCTTACTACCTGGCTGCCGCCGACCGCTACGAGTCGATGGAGTACCGGCGCTCCGGTCGCTCCGGCCTCAAGCTGCCGGCCCTCTCGCTCGGCCTCTGGCACAACTTCGGCGACGACCGGAGCCTCGTCTCGCAGCGTGCGATCCTGCGCCGCGCCTTCGATCTGGGTGTGACCCACTTCGACCTGGCGAACAACTACGGGCCGCCCCCCGGCTCCGCCGAGCTGAACTTCGGCAAGATCTTCGCGCAGGACTTCACCGCGTACCGGGACGAGCTGATCGTCTCCACCAAGGCCGGCTATGAGATGCACTCCGGCCCGTACGGCGAGTGGGGCTCGCGGAAGTATCTGCTCTCCTCGCTGGACGCGTCCCTGAAGCGGATGGGGCTCGACTACGTCGACATCTTCTACTCGCACCGCTTCGACCCCCACACCCCGCTCGAGGAGACGATGGGAGCGCTCGCCTCCGCCGTCCAGCAGGGCAAGGCGCTGTACGTGGGCGTGTCGTCGTACAACGCGGAGCAGACCGAGCAGGCGGCCCGGCTGCTGAACGAGATGGGCGTCCCCGCCCTCATCCACCAGCCCTCCTACTCGATGATCAACCGCTGGATCGAGAACGACGGCCTGCTCGACACGCTGGAGAACGCCGGCATGGGCTGCATCTCCTTCGTGCCGCTCGCCCAGGGCCTGCTCACGAACAAGTATCTGAAGGGCATCCCGGAGGGCTCGCGCGCCACCCAGGGCAAGTCGCTCGACCCGAACCTGCTCTCCGACGAGGTGCTGCGCCGGCTGCGCGGGCTGAACGACATCGCCACGCGCCGCGGCCAGTCGCTGGCCCAGCTGGCGATCTCGTGGGTGCTGCGCGACCCGCGGATGACGTCGGCCCTGATCGGCGCGTCGAGCGTGCGGCAGCTGGAGGAGAACGTCGCGGCCCTGGCCGGCGCGCCGCTCACCGACGCGGAGCTGGAGGAGATCGACACCTTCGCCGTGGACACGCAGGGCACCAACATCTGGGCCGGTCGCAGCTGACCCCTTCCGGGCCGGGACGGCCGGGAAAAGAAAACGGGCCGGTCCGTGGGGGGGGATACGGACCGGCCCGAGGGGGGGTTTCCACCATAACCCTTCGTAAACGGTGGCGCGTGCCACGCCATGCCGGAAGTCCGCGCCGAATTCGCCGCGGGGCGGGGACGGCGGTGCACAGGACGGCGCGGAGGCGGTGCGGTACCGGGCCCGACGCCCCGGAGACGTACCTCCGACGGGGGACCCCGGCGACGAGGCGCCGCATTGACGAACGCAGTGACGCTGCGTCAACTCCTCGGTACACCCGGCTCATCGAGCCATGGCGGACAGTTTCTGACCTATAGCCCTCCTACCGTCTCCCCCATGACGACGCCCCATGTGACGTGGACCCGCGCGAACGCCCGGCGACTGGCCCGCCAGGGTCTGGCAGGCCGCCCGGAGCAGGCGGGGCCCGACTCGCCCGCCCGGGTCACCGGCGCGATGCTCGGCGCGCACGCCCAGGTGCTGTCCGCCGCGGAACTGTCGGTCGCCCTGCGGCTGCCTGCCGGTACGACCCGGGCGGACGTACGCCGGGCGCTGTGGACAGACCGGACGCTGACCAAGACGTACGGCCCCCGCGGCACCGTCCATCTGCTGCCCACGGCGGACCTCCCGATGTGGACGGGCGCGCTGTCCGCGAGCCCGGCCGGGCCGAACCCGTGGCCCCAGGACGTACGGATGACTCCCGAGCAGACCGACGAGGTCGTCGCCGCCGTCCGGGACGCGCTGGCGGGCGAGCCCCTGACGGTCGACGAACTGACGGACGCGATCGTCGACCGCACGGGTCCGTGGGCCGGCGACCGCGTCATGGAGGCCTTCCAGGACAAGTGGCCGCGCTGGCGACAGGCGGCCCACACGGCCGCCCACCGCGGGGCGCTCGCCTTCGGCCCGAACCGCGGCCGCAAGGTCACGTACACGACCCCCGGCGTCACCCCGATGGACGGCCCCGTCGCCGTGGCGGCGCTCGTGCAGCGCTATCTGTACGCGTACGGCCCGGCCACGCCCGCGCACTTCGCCCGGTGGCTGGCGGCGCCGAGGACGTGGGCGTCCGGGGTGTTCGGGGACCTGGCGGCCGTCGGCCGTATCGAGCAGGTCACCCTGGAAGGCGACCCGGCCTGGGCCGTCGCCGGCGACACCGACTTCCCCGACGCCGCGCCGCCGCCCTGCGTACGGCTCCTCCCTTACTTCGACGCGTACGTCGTCGCCTCCCGGCCCCGCGAGCGGCTCTTCCCCGGCGCGGCCTTCGACCGGGCGCTGGGCGGGGGCCAGGCCGGCAACTACCCGGTGGTGCTGGTGGACGGGATCGTGGCCGGCGTCTGGCACCAGCGCCGTTCGGGCCGACGCATCGCGGTGACGGTGGAGCCCATCGGCCCCGCGCTCCGGGCGGCCCGCGTCCGGGCGGAGCTGGCCGCCCAGGTTGACCGGGTCGGCGAGGTGCTCGAGGGCCGGGCCGAGCTGGCCGTGGGCCCGGTGGCGGTCGGACCGCACGCCTGACCGGGCGGCCGGGGCGTCGTCAGCCCCGCACCCCGAGTGCCCCCAGCAGCAGGCCCAGCCAGGTCCCCGCCAGCATGAACGGACCGAAGGGGATCGTGCTTCTGCGCCCGGCGCGGCGCAGGACGATCAGCCCGAGCCCGTACACCGCGCCGAGCAGGAACCCGGCGAAGGCGCCGGCGAACAGCACGGCCCAGCCGTACCAGCCGAGGACGACGCCCAGCGACAGCGCGAGCTTCACGTCCCCGAAGCCCAGGCCGCCGGGGTGGACCAGGAACAGCAGGAAGTACGCCGCACCGAGCGCCGGCCCGCCGAGCAGCGCCGTCTTCCACGAACCCGCCGCGTCCGACGCGAGCGTGGTGACACCGAGCAGGATCACCGCGCCGGCCGCCAGCGGCAGCGTCAGGTGGTCCGGCAGCCGGCGGACCTTCACGTCCACGAGCGCGAGCAGTACGGCGAAGGGCGCCAGTACCAGCCAGACCGCCAACTCGGGCCGCTCACCGACCGCCACGGCGAGGGCGGCGCAGACCGACGCGGTGACCGCCGGCGCGGCGAACCGCCCCGGCAGCGGTGCGGGACAGCAGGCCCCGCCCACCCACCCGCCGTACGGGTGCCCGGCCGGGCAGGCCGTACGCCAGGCATCCCCCGGCTCCACGGACAGCCGGTACACCGCACGGGGGCACAACCACCCGGCCCCGGCGCCCCACAGGGCGGCGACGACCACCAACGCTGCTTCCACGCCCCTGACCCTAGGCCGACCAGGCGTTACCGTGAACGCCATGAAGCGGCGGCAATGGCGCGACGGCACCGGCACGTTGACGGTCGACGGCCGTCCCGTCGCCCCCGTCGAGATCGCCGCCGGCTACCGGACCCGCCGCCGGGGCCTCCTCGGCCGGGACGGCGTCGACGGCGCGATGCTCCTCACTCCGTGCAGCGGCATCCACACGATCGGCATGCGCTTCCCCATCGAAGTGGCCTACCTGGACCGCGAGTTGCGCGTCCTCGCGGTCAGGACCATGCGCCCGGGGCGGATCGGGCTCCCGCGCCTGCGGGCGCGGCTGGTGCTGGAGGCGGCGGCGGGGAGGCTGTCGGCGTGGGGCGTGCGGACGGGCGCCGAACTGGCCGTCACTCCTCCCCGCGGCCCGCGTGCCACGGACTGAGCCGTACGGGTCCGTGCAAGGATCGGTCCCATTGCCCTCTGTTGTTCCGCCGAAAGGAAACCGGTGCTCGCCCGACGCTCCAAGTCCATCCTCCGCCCCTTGGCCCTCGCCGCCATACTCGCCGCTGCCGCGATCGGCTGCGGAGGCGGTTCCGACGCCGAATCCTCCGGTAAGGACTCCGGGGCCGGCGGCACGCAGGCGTCGGCCGCGACCCGCATCGAGTCGGTCAACAAGACCATGCGCGAGACCTCGTTCAGCTCCACCGGCACGACCACCGCCTTCGAGGGCGCGACGCAGAAGACCTCCTGGGACCCGGAGCAGGGCTTCCGCATGGAGGTCACCGGCGCGCCGCAGGCGGACGGCGGCGCGATGTACTGCAAGGACGGCACGAGCTACACCAGCGCGCCCCTGTTCGCCGCCATGCTGGCGGCGAAGGGCCAGCAGATCACCGTCCCGGAGCGACTCTCCGACGTCTACGTGTCCAGCGAGACCGGCGGGGACTGCGCCGCCTTCTTCGCCCTCGCCCCCACGGGCGAGTTCGCCCCGGCCAAGGACACGACGGTCGACGGCAGGAAGGCAGTCGCCATCGAGGTGTCCTCGGGCCCGGCGAACGACACCTACCTCATCAGCGCCGAGGCCCCCGACCATCTGCTCAAGCAGGAAGCGTCACGGGACGGCAAGACCAGCACGACGACGTACACCGACTTCGGCAAGCAGATGGACATCTCCATGCCGGCAAAGGACAAGACGATGACGATGGCGGAGTTCCGCACGGCGATCGGCGCGGGCTGACTATGGGGCCGATGAGTCGTCCGGAATCTTGATCGTCAGCGGTCCGCAGCCGAGACGTTGGGCCTCTGCCTTGACGTAGGCCGGGAAGACGCGGCGGATGAGAGTGAAGTCGCGGCCCGCCTTGCGTTCCTGCGCCATGAAGAGGACTGCGCCCTTGGGGCACTCGGCGCGGACCGCCGAGAACGTGGGCGAGTACGCCCCATTGGCCTCCGCCTGCCCGGTCACCTCGACCCGGCGACCACCGTGGATAGACGCCAGGCCAAGGGCGCCGGTCAGGTCCTCCTCCTCGATCGTCTCCAGCCGGAGCTGAGGCTCGATCGTGTGGCCGTAGACGATGTCGCAGGTACGAACCGGGCTGTTCTCGCCTGCCGACATCCGTATCCGGGCCTCGGATTCGACGTAGTACTCCGGCAGGGCCGCTCCCTGTGCACCGCACAGGGAGCGATCGGCGCCCACCGGCCGGTAGTCGGGTACCGCGGCCGTCGGGCCCGGCTCGGGCACCCGCGCCGTCTTTTTCGTCATCGCACTCGCGACATGAATCTATGGAGTGGCGGACCTTGCTTCGGATATGTCCGCGTCGGCTACAGCCGCATCATCCACCACACTTCAGCTTGACCAACTCAGGAATATAGAAACGCAGAAACTCCTCGATGGCCTTACGCTGCCCAGTCGACCCCTCGGAATCCTCACCTGGTGTGCCCACCTTCACAGTAGTCACCAAATAGGTTTCCCCGTTGCGCCGACAGGGAATCGACATGATCGCACCATCATCCGCAATGGCAATACTTTCGACCATGTCGATAGTACCGCTCTTCGGATTCTTGAGCTCAAGAGAGCTTTCCCTGGCAAATTCCAACACGTCAATTCTCCCGGAATCCCGATCATGAGCGATAGAGAGACCGTACCGACCGTCGACGTCGACGCTGCAACGCTCGCTCATGTCTGGCCTCAACCCGACATCTCTCACGTCTTGTGTCAGGTTTCTACCCGCCGGGAGGAGCGGCTTTACAAGCGAATGCGGCATTGCGACCTGACAGATCTCATCGGGGATACTGTAGTCATGTGAAGACCCTGGGGAGCAGGATGCAATACCTGCTACCGAAGCCATAGTTCCGACAAGAAGACTCGTCTTTCTTTTCATCACGACCCCCCACCCGCCAAGCCACGAGCAGTGCGATTCCCCACAACAGCAGCATTGTTAATATCATGAATTGTCACATGGCGCGATCTCCCATCCAGTTCACTCGGATTCGCCTCCCTCCATATATCCGCCAAGGCCACATTCCGCCCCTCGCGATTCACACTTGTATCCGAGTTGTCCCGTGCGAGACCTGCGTCGATCCTGGCCATCTCCTGTTCAAGCCATTTGGACGTCAGAACATCGACGCCCCGCTGCGCCGCATCGCCAGCATAAGGAATGAAGTTTGTCACGCCGCCCCAGGTATGGTAATCCGTCTTGGCCTCCCAGGAGGCCTTACTCTTTTCGTCCCCCGCGTCCACCTGGAGCCCCTGATATCTGGCTTGCTCGAGAAATCCAACTGTGTGACCGGCACGCCTCCACGTCTCCTCAGCACCACCTTCTCCGACGTTGACATCATGGACGATTTCGCGATTTATTGAGTCCTGCAGGGTGAAGTAGGCGAATCGGTCCCTTGAGATTTGCTTGGAAACCTCCAGAACCTCCTGGCGGTCGAGCGGCGCTTCGGATTGGTACAGGGCACTTGTTGTCGCATGCACTGCGTCGCCATAATTCCCCATTACAACCGCCATTGGCGTGCGCAGGCTCGGGGGAAAATCGTTCTTCTCGGCAGCAAAGTACTCCAATGCGGCATCAAATACGCGGTTGTTCGCCTCGGAGTGCTTCACATATCCGCCCCCTGAATTGTTCGGGTCGATACCTGTCGTCCCCGCCACGAGTGCCGCACCGAACCCGGTCCTGTTCTGCGCATCCTCGATATCAGAGCTCTCCAACGGGTCGCCAAACCAAGTGTTGTCGGGGTCATGCGGGTTACGCATGTACTTGTGGCCGTCGACAACGTCCCAGTCTCGATCCTTGATCAAGTATTCAAGGCGGTCGTTCCCCTCATTCTTGCCATCGCCCGGGGTAGGGTCGGACTTGGCATCAAGGAATGCTGCTGAGGCCTCCGGATCCTTGCTCATGATCCCGAGCAAGCCGTCCAAGGGATCATTGGCAAACCATTCATCACGTGCCGTAACGAACCGCTTGGGGAGATCCCAGTTGTCGTTGCCCTTGTCTGCCTTCTCGGCCGCGATCAGGTCGTCCCCGAGATCGTGCATGAACCGGTCCGAGTAGCCTTCGCCATGCTGCATGAGGGTGACGAGAGACTGATACCCGCGAACCTTCTCGCCCTGCCACTCATACCGCTTCATCCCGGCTTCCTTCAAGCCGGCATGGAAGTCCTTGTAGAACTCGGACTTCGGATCCTGTGTCGCAGTAGCAAGCGCGTTGGCGAGCCCACGCTCCGCACCCAGATAGTGCTGCTTGTTCCCGGTATCCGAATCGTGCGCGAAAGTGTTGAGTTGGTTGGTCACCTTGATGGTGCCCTCCGGACCCAAGTGGTTCAGTACCGTCTGGCTGAAGACCTTGTCGTCGGAGTTGTCACGCATCAGGCGCTCGTACTCCGCCAGATCGCTGGGCTTCTCGCCAGCCAGTATCTGATCGGCGTACTTCTTCGCCTCCCGGGCCTCCACCACCTCGATGTCCCCGACCGCGTCCGCGTTGAAGCTGTGGCCGGTGCCGCGAGCCGTGTCCATCATCTCTTCGAAGAGGCTCTTGATGCCGGCGGCGTCACGGAGTGCCAGTTTCGCGCCCTGGTCGGCATCGTCTACGGACTGCACTGCCGAAGCGACGGCCGCAGTCCAATTGGCCTCGAGCGTTTGGCGCGTGACCGCTTCGCCCAAGACTCCACCGAAGAAATCCTTGTGCTTGCTCGGGTCGAGATGGGCACGGCCGTTGGCATCGATGTGCATATCGGCTTCCTTGGCCGAGGCGACGAGATCCCTGACGGCCTTTATCCGCTCGATGAACTGACCGTGGATGTCGCGCAGGATCGCTGCGATGGCTCGGGCTTCAACAGCAGCAGCGTCGAACTGCTTACGAGTCGCCGCGAAGCGGCCGTTCGCGGCGTCAGCACTGACGCCGACCCAGCCGCCGTCGGTCGTCGCGCCCTGCACGGTCCCGCCGTAAGCCACTCCCAGTTCCTCGAACCCGTCGGCCATCCTGTCCCAGGACACGGCCGCAGTGGTCAAGGGAGTCAGGTTGGCAGTGACGACGTCCTGGTAGGTGAGCATTCCTGGTCTTCCTCATGTCTACTGAGAAGCCGACTTCGAGTCCATCACGCCACGGATCCGTGATGTCACACATCGCGCCGCGGATCGGGTCCGGAAATGTCGAGTCTTGCCATCGAGCTCTTGACATCGTGGTCGATGTACTGGAAATCCCTTTTCGTCTTACTGAGGGCGGCCTGATCCTGCGCAAGCCGCGCCTTCAGGTTGTTCACCTGGAGGGCCCACTCCTCGTGGGCATCCTTGAGACCGGCACCTGTAGCCCAGCCTTTGAACGCGCGTTCCGCGGCGTTCGTATCCTCATCGGCATAGACGCCGGCCTTGTTCAAGCCGGGACCTATCCGCTCCACCAGTGCCTTGACGGCGGCGCTCTGGCCCGACGAACCGGTCTTGAGATCAGCCGCGTCCGCGCCCGTGCCTCCCGGGCCGCCGGTGCCGTTCAACTGCATGCGGCTCTCCTGGCGAGCCGCCGCCTCCGCCTTCAGCTCTTCCCATTCGTCCCAGGCCACGATGTTCCCCCGCGCTGTTGGTGATCTGCGTTCTGAGTCTGCGTGTACTGCGAGTGCCAGCTTCCGTATTGCTCGGGAGTGCCTCCGGGCACGGTCACCGCGTCGCGGCGGCGGTTACGGAGGGCCGGTACTGCGATGGCCGCGCCGAGGAGCGCGGCAGCGCCGATGCCTGCGGCGATCCAGAGCGTGGGCGAGTCGGAGTCGTCGGCCGCGGTCGGCGGGGTGGCGGCGGGTTCTGCGACTCCTGCCGCCGGCGCCGAGGCGTCGGGCTTCGGAGCCGACGACTTGGCGTCGGCGTAGCTGAAGTCCGGGATCGGGTACTCGTCGGCCGGGCCCGGGTCGCCCGGGTTCTTCAGCGCGATGCGTGGGCGGACGACGCCGTAGCCGACGACGTCGTCCCGGCTGAGGCCATCCTCGTTGCCACTGGCGGTCTGCATGAGGACGCGGAGGACCTGGTTGTTCGTCCAGTCCGGGTGCTGGGACCAGATGAGGGCGGCGGACGCGGAGGCGAGGGCGGTGGCGTTGCTCGTGCCGGTTCCCTTGCAGAGCTGTGTATCGCTTATACAGGCACCAACAATGTCCTTGGCTGGCGCCGCCATGTCGACTTGGGGGCCCCATTGAGACTTCTTGATGGGTTTAGCCTGTTCGTCGACACCAGCCACACCTACAACCCCAGGTGTACCAGCGGGGTACTCGACGAAGTTGGTGGTATCGCCCGAGTTCCCTACTGCTGCAAAGATCAGCTTTCCCCTGTCAAGGGCATACGTGACCACCGCAGCCAGTTCTGGAGTTCCTACGTTCTTGGCACCTGGCGCATTCGCGCCGCCCATCGAGACGTTGATGATCTGCGCCTCGGAATCGGCAGCGAAGCGGATCGCCTTCACCAAGCTGCTGGGGTAGCCGGGATGCGTGTCCAGACGGTCGAAGTCGAGGGCATCACCGGCCTGCGGCATCCTGATCGGAAGGATCTTGGACCCCGGCGCCAGCCCGTACGAGCCGTTGACCTTACCCCGTGCGCCAGTACCAGCGATCAAGGCCGCCATACTGGTGCCGTGGCCACTCTCGTCTGTGTGCTCATCGCCCTTCAGACCGGAGAAATCGGCACCATCGAGGACCTGCCCACGCAGATCGGCCAGCTTTTCGTCGACACCAGAGTCGATCACAGCCACCGTCATGCCGCGTCCGGTGCTCCTTTCCCAGATCTCTTCCGCATGCATCGCGTCCAGATGCCACTGCTGCTCGCGGATGGTTTCCGCGTGAGCCGGAGTTGCGGCAACTCCCGTCAGCGTCATCGCTACTGCTGCCGCGATGACGAAGCGGCACCTTGCCCGACGACTGCTGCTGGTACGCATCTGATCCCTCTTGCGGCTTCTGGGCTTGATCACTCGATGACCGGTGGCACAACACGACGATCATTCTGCCTCCAGGTCGCTTCGTCCTCAGTGAGGTACTCCGGCCGAGTGCCGTCGCGGCCGTCGCGGCCACCCGTCGAACGATTCGCCCCTTGAGGAGCGGCTGCCATCCCGGGCCGGCCAGCGGTAGCGCCGTGAGCGCCCGACACAAGCCCCGTGCCACCCGGGGTGAACGGCCGCGAAACCGAGCGGCCGGTGTGCTGCGGTGTACCGCCGACGATCCCGCCCGATTCCCGGGCAAGTCGGCGGCCTCCGGATGCTCCACCCTGCTGTGAGGCACCGTGTCCCATGTGCCCACCAGGGCCGTGGCCCATGGGCCCTCGGGGAGTCGTTCCTTCACCCCCGACAACGGTGCCACGCGGAAGCCCCTTTGCAGGGCCGCTGGCGGCCGGCGGGACAGGCCGTCCACCGGTGATGCCGTTGTCGCGGGGCAGACGCCCCGACGTGCCGGTGTTCTGCGGCGCCTGACCCGGCAAAGGAGATTGCCGAAGCCCACCTGTGCCTGAGCGTCCGGTGACCGGTGGTGTCGAAGGGGTGACCGCTCTACGCCCGGGAGCAGGGGGTGGTACTGAAGGCGGCGTTACTGTCAGGTCAAGTCGGCTGGTGGGCGTCTCAGCGGGAGGCAGCGGGCTCGTGGGCGCTGGTGGCGCCGAAGTCATAGGCGCCAGGCTGTCGAGCTCCATACGTGTCGGGATCTCACGTCGACCGAATCCGGACGACACTTCGTTGGGAAGTCCCGCAGGTTGGCCCGTGTCCTCGCTGACGAAAGGGTGTGGCCCTCCCCCTGCAATCGCATAGCCAGTCCTGGCGTGGCCAGTCTCCGTCGTACCGCCTGCTGACAACGCCTGTTGATCTCGGCGCTCCCAGTCCCCGCCCATGTACATCGCCGGCGGCGGAAACGTCGGCGGGGTCACGCTGTTGACCTGCTGCGCAGAGAACTCATACGTCTGCGCCAGCTTGCGCAGCCGCAGCGCCGCCTCACCCCGGGCCGCGTCGATCCTGCCCTGCGCCGCGGTCGCGTCGGACTCGGCGGAGCGGGCGAGGGTGCGGGCGTCGGGATCGTTCCGGTTGGCGGGGTCGATGGCGGTCGCGAGGGCCGACTCCGCCTTGCGGAGCGCGCCTTGGGCCTGCGTCGTCTCCGACAGCGGCGGCATCGCCGCCTTGGCCTCCGTAATCGCCTGCGACACCTGCTCCATCCAACGCGAAGCGACCTCGCTGTACTGCCCGAGACGGAGCGTCGCACTCGCCGTCTGACTGCCCCAGTCGCGGAATGCGTCGCCGCCCTCGCCGTGCCAGGGCAGCCCCGTCACGTGCGTCCTGATGTCCTCGCCGATCTTGGTGATGGTCGACGCCGCGTTCGCCAGCTTCGTCGCGAGCGAAGAAGCCCCGGACGGGTCGGCGGAGGCCAGCAGCGCGACGAGCTGCTGGTGGGTCATCGACTCGAAGTCCGTGCTTCGAGGCTGCGGCTGCGGCATCCTGCCGCCGGGCCGGTCGGTCATGGTGTGCCCCCGTGGTGGTTCGGTGCCGCCCAGGCCGTCAGAAGCCCGTTTTCTTGTCGGCTTCCTTCTTGGCGGGCGCGTCCTCGACGAACGGGTCACGGTTCCTGTCGTAGTACGACTCCACCTGGGCGTTGATCGCCTGCATGCGGGTACGGATGTCGTCGTCGACGTTCTCGTAGCCGACCTGGGAAGTCTGGACTGCCAGGCCCATCCCCTCGATCTGGGTTCCGAGGACTTTGGACAGCTTGGTGAGCTCGTCATGGACGATGGCGTACGACTCGAAGAGGAACTGGGCCTCCCCGAGCTCGGGTGCGCCGAGCTGAGCGCGGCGGAGGCGGTCGTCGCCCATCTTGCCGGGGGCCGCCTCCGAGCCGTCGAGCTCGATCAGAAGATCGTCGACCCGAGTCTTGAAGGCCTTCATCTTCTCGGCCTCGATCTTCAGCGCCATTTGCGGATTCGCCGCATAGAGACTGTCGAACGACTGCCCCGTGTCGGGCGATGCCGCCCCGTCTCCCCCGTTGCTCACAACGCCTCCCCGTAGTCACAACGCGCCACAGATCACCCTATCTTGGCTGCGTATCGGCCTTCACAGCGGCAATTGAGCCAACATCGGAGAGCTCTCCCCGACCGGTCTCAGGCTGTCCACAGGGGGTGCGAACCGTCGGGTGATCACGGAACCTGGCCGGCATGAGGGACTTGACGAATCTGGCGCACAACAGCGTGCTGCTGACCTCGCAGGCACTGGCCGCCGGCTGGCCGCCTCGTCAGCTCACCCGGCGGCTTCGCAATGACGGCTGGCTGCAGATCTACAGGGGCGCTTGGTCAGCACCGGGCGTGGCCGTGGACTGGCGCCTGCGGGCCCGAGCGATGCAGATACTGAGGCCTCATCTCGTCTGCAGCCACACCACCGCCGCTGCACTGCACGGGATCGAACTGCTGGGGAACGGCCCTCATTCCGGCCCGCTGGAGTTCAGCGCAACGTATCGCGGCTCAACCGACCAGCCGCCGGGCGTTCGTGTGCAAACGACGCGTCTCACCGACACGGACCGGACCGTGCGGAAAGGGCTGGCCGTGACCACTCCCGCACGAACGGTCGCCGACCTCCTGCGCGCCGGACCTCGCGATGACGCTGTCGTCGCCGCGGACTCCGCCATATCGCGTCGCCGAGTCGCGGGCATGATCCGCCCGGCCTTGGTGACCCCGGCCGGCCTCACGGCCGAGCTCGCCCCACCCCTGCGCGGGGCACAGCAGGCGCGGCGGTGGGTACGCCTCACAGACCCTGCGGCCGGATCCCCGGCAGAGACGTTCGCACGTTTACGCATGCACGACGCCGGGCTGTACCCGGACTCGCAGGTCGTGCTGCGCACACCAGGTGGCAGCACCCTCCGCCCTGACTTCCTCTTCCGTCGCGAGGGGCTGGTCGTCGAGATCGAGGGCTATGCCTTCCACGGCACGCGCGCAGCTCACGAGCGAGACGTGCGGCGCTTCAACGAGCTGTCCGGCTGTGAGGGCGTACGGCGCGTGCTGCGATTCACGGCAGGCGATGTCTTCTGGAGACCGGCGGCGGTCCTCGCGTCGATCCGCAGTGCGCTGGCGGACCTTGCCCGGGGATGATGCCGACTCTCGAAGCGGGCCGAGTTGTTCCCCGTATGGCGTCTTACGGTCCGGGCGCGGCCCGGTCCGTTGGTTCGGCGTGGGGCCGCCCGTGGCGGGCCACCGTGGGGGTCTGTGGGCTGGTGGGCCCTGCGGGGCGCGCGGCAGTGGTGGTGGGGCGGCCCGGCTCGGCTCGGCTCAGCGACTCACGGTGGTCGAGAGGCTGCGCTTCATGCCCGGCTGGTCACGGTCCGGGGGTGGGGTGGGGTGGGGTGGCGTAAGGCGGGGCCCTGAGACGTCGGGCGGGTTCGTCGGAGCGTCCCGGTGGTGCAACAAAGGAGAACAAGGCGGGCAAGCAGACTTCTTGGAGTGCGGTTCCGGAGTTGTGGGCACTTCGAGACACCTTCTGCCCGCATCACCCCGATCCGTCGTCCCAAAGTGCCCACAACTTCAGAACCAGGCCGGATGCTCGGAGTAAGGGCCCCCGGCACGCCCCTGCCCCGGCCGCCCCGACACGGGAGCGAGCCCCGCCCCTCTGGGACACTGGCCCCCGAGACCGCTCCACACCTCCCCGGGCAGCGACCAGCCGGGCATGTACCTCGGCCCGTCCCTCAGCGCGTCGGTCACTCCCGGGGGAACGACACCTCGACGCGGCGGTTCTTGCGGCGGCCCTCCTCCGTAGTGTTGCTGGCGATCGGGTAGTCCTCGCCGTAGCCACGGATCTCGTACGTGATGCCCTCGCCGCTCAGTTGCTGCGAGAGCACGCTGTGCACCGCGTCCGCGCGCTCCTTGGACAACTTGTCGCCGTGGGCCTCGCTGCCGAGGTCGTCGGTGAAACCGAAGACTCGGATCTTCTTGGCGCTCTGCGTCTTGATCTCGGCGGCGATGGCGGCGATACGGGACGCGGCCTCGCCCGAGAGCTTCGCGCTGTTCTTGCCGAACAGCACCTCCGCCTGGAGCGCGAACTTGATGTCCGAGTTGGTCTCCTCGCGGCGCTCCTCGCCGCTGATGTCCTCGACGACGGACTTGATGTCGATGACCTTCGGCTCGGCGAGCGTCGCGCCCTCCGGGAGCTTGAGGTCCGAGTCCCTGGCGTCGATCCTGACCGGCGCCGCGGCGGGCGGCGCGGCGTACGGGCCGTCGTCGGCGAGCGCGTCCCCTGCGCCGAGGAGGCCGAGGGAGAGCACGCCCGCGAGGACGGCGGCGGTGGCGGCGGTCGCGGTCCTGGCCGTGGAGGGCGTCATGACAGCTCGATCGTGGTGCTGGGGAAGCCTGGCAATTGGAGCGCAAGCTGAGTGGTGTCGGCGGGGGGCGCGGGGAACTGCGCGAAGAAGGCGAGGCTGTCGCCCGCCTTGATGAACGGCGCATAGGCGTAGGTGGTGAGCGGCCGGTTGTCGGTGTCGCGCAGCACGTAGTAGCGCTTCTTGCCCTTGGAGTCGACCAGGGTCATCCCCGCGAAGGAACGCCCCGTGGCTGCGACGGACTGTTCCATGCCGTTCCAGCGAACAGGCGTGGTAAACCCTTCGGAGGTGGCGTTCTTGATCTCGCCGTCGATCGTGAGGAATCCACCCTCGTCGCGCTTCGCCGAAAAGACCGACATCTCGACCCCCTTTTCACCCCTGGCCGTTGCGATGGGTTGACTCGGCGTGGTGGCCGCGGCCTCCGGTGCGGCGTTGCCCTTGTCGCCGCTCTTCGTGCCAGAGGCCGACGAGGAACTGCTCGGGTCCGGCTCGTCGCCGCTCCCGCCGCAGGCCGACAACATAAAGATCAAGACGGACGACAGCACGGCTGCCGCCCCGGCCCGGCGCATGGTGCTCATGTGCCGCATGCTCATCAATGTTCCTTCGCGCTCATCGGGCTCATGCCTCGGTCAGTCTGACGGTGAAGAGGTCTGCCATGTCGGGCAGTAGGTCCAAGTTGTCGGGGTCTACGACCCAGTCCTCGGAGTCACAGAGCAGCTTGCCGGGCGAGGGCTTCTCCTCGTCGTCCTCGCCTCCCTCGTCCTCGGGGTCCGGCGCTTCGCTCTCCTCGGGTGCGAACGTGCAGCGTGGTTCGACCACGGCGGTGGCCGTTGCCGTGGCGTGCTTGCTCCCCGTTCCCTCGATGACGCTGTCGCCCATCGATTCCCGAGACCTCACGTTGACGGTGAAACCCCAGCGGCCGTCGTTCAGCGGCATGCAGTCGTTGTAGCCGGCCACCGCGTCGTTCCTCGCAGCGAAGTCCACTGCCCGCGTACAACCGTCCGGGGTGTCGACCGGTATCCGGCCGTCGAAGATCGCTTCCAGGTCGTCGATGACGTCCACGAGATCCAGCTCGTCCCTCGACTGCTTGGCTGCTGCCAGAGCGGCCGCGTCCGCCGCCGTCTGCGTGCCGTTGCGGGTCACATCGGCCTGCCCGAAGGCCAGGTACACAAGGACCAGGAAGAGCAGGCCGACCACGGCGGCCATGTAGATGGGCGTTGCCTGACCGCGGTCATCGACGGGCGAGAGGCTCAGCCTCCACCCCCGCCACCGCCTCCCCCGCCTCCGCCGTTGAGGACAGAGTTGATCTTTTCGGTGAATGTGTCGGCGATCGACGCGCCCAGATTCGTGTTCAGCAGCAGCACCACGATCGCCACCACCAGGATCGTGATCCCCACGTACTCGATCGACCCCTGCCCTCGATCCCCACGCAGGTGTCTGCGGAGCCTCGTCGCGGCAGCAGCCGTGACCCCGAGCAGGCCGAAGTCCTTCATGGCTTACCCCTCGTTCCCCTTCGACGGACCGCTCGTACATGTCGGTCCGGCCTCCCTCGCCGCTGATCACTCCGTGGAGTCTCCCGGCTACACCGGGGCCCCGAAGGAAATCTCCCACATTCGCTTGCGTGAGCGAAGACACTTGGGTCAATCATCGCCAATTCAACACCTGGTCAACCCCCGAAGACGGCGCCGAAATCGACGTCGGCCGCGTAGTAGAAACCGGCCACGATGAGAATCATGGTTCCGGGGAGCATGAAGCTCGTGACGATCAGCGTCGCCTTCGGGACCGCCTTCGCGGCCTTGCGGCGGGCGTTCTGGGCGTCGGTGCGGCGCATGTCGTTGGCGATCTGGATGAGGGTGTCGACGATGGGGGCGCCCAGTTCCTCGCCCTGTTGCAGTGCGGAGACGAACATCGAGACCTGGTCCGACTCGTTGCGGCGGCGGAGTTGTTCGAAGGCCTCGCGGCGGCCCATGCCCATGTCCATCTGGCGCAGGGTGATGCGCAGTTCGTCGGACCAGGGGCCGTCGTACTTCTCCGCGACGCGTTCCAGGGCCTGGCGGAAGCCGAGGCCGGCGGAGACGACGACCGCGAGCACGTCGAGGAAGTCCGGCAGGGTGCGTTCGATGTCGTCGCGGCGGCGGGCGATGGCGGCCCGGAGCAGGACGTCCGTCCAGAACAGGCCGTAGAGCAGGAAGAGAACGGCGAAGACGACGTGGCCGTTCATCAGCATCCCGAAGGCGACGAGCGTGCCGAGGAACCCGTACACCGCGCGGCGGGCCGCGTAGCGGTCGACCGTCAGGCCGCCGGGGTTGCCGGCCATGTCGAGCCTGCGGCGGACCCGGTCGACCCGGCGCGGGCCCATCAGCCGGAGCACGGAGGGCGCCCAGCGCATGCCGAGGCGGTCGATGGCCATACCCGGGTAGCTGGTGCGGGTGGCGCCGATCTCGAGGGCCACGGCGAGGTCGCCGGGGAGCTTGGCCTCCGCCCGGTACATGCGGATGCCGTGGAAGACGCCGAGGACGGCGAGGCCGAGTACGGCGGCCAGGGCGAGTCCGAGCATGTGTGCCTCCCTCCTGCTTCGGATCGGGCGTCAGATGCGGACGCGGGTGAGTCGGTTGATGAGGGCGAAGCCGAGGGCGTACAGCCCGGCGGCGACGAGCACGGCGAGCCGGCCGCCGAGCGCGCCGGTCATGGCGTCGAGCGCGCCGTCCCGCATGCCGCTGATGACGAGCAGGAAGCCCAGGCCGAGCACGGGGACGGCCACCGCCGTCACCTTGACCTGGGAGAGCAGGGTGGTGACCTCGCGCCGGGTCTCCTTGCGCTCCTCCAGGGTGTCGGTGAGGTTGCGCAGCGAGGTGACGATGGTGCCGCCGGCCCGGTTGGAGAGGATCAGCGTGGAGACGAGCACGGTCAGTTCGCGCGAGGGCAGGCGTTCCACGAGGTCACCGAGGGCGTCGTCGAGGGAACGGCCGAGGGCGAGCTGGTCGGCGACGCGGCGCAGTTCCTCGCGGGCGGGGTCGTCGAGCTCCTCCACCGCCATGCCGATGGCGGTGCGCAGGGCGAGCCCGGCCTGGGTGGCGTTGGCCAGTACGCGGGTGAGTTCGGGCAGCTGGTTGATGAACGCCTCGGTGCGTTTGGCACGCTGCCAGTTGAGGAATCCTTGTGCGCCCCAGAGCCCGATCAGTACGGCGAGCAGGCCGAAGAAGGGCGCGAAGACCGAGCCGACGACGAAGTAGAGGGCGAGCAGCGCGGCGGCGGCGTAGACGGCGTACTCGCCGGTGGTCAGGTCGAGGCCGGTGGCGGAGAGGGAGCGTTCGATGCGCCGGCCGAGGCGGGTACGGCGCAGCCTGCGGTCGAGCCCCGCGAAGCGTCGCCGGCGGCCGCCGGCGACGGCGAGTGGGCCGGTCTGCGACATGCGGTCCACGAGCGCCTGGTGCTGGGCCTGGCCGGCCGACCAGCTGCGTACGCCGAGGACGGCGAGTACGCAGCCGAGCAGGGTGATGCCGAGCGTGAGGAGCGGGAGGTTCATCGCGGCTGCCGGCCTTCCGGTGACTGGCCCGGCCACGGCCCCTCAGGGCCCACGGAGCCCCCAGCGCCCGGCCACGGGTCGCCCTGCGGCGGCACCGGACCCGGCCACGGGCCGTCATGCGGCGCGACCGGCCCCGCCTCCGGTTCCACCCGCGCGACTGGCCCCGTCGCGCCCGCCACCGGCCCCACTCGCGGGTCCGGGACCGGGCTCAGGCCCGGCGGGACGCGGGTCGACAGCTCCAGCGGCGTGTCCCCGACGCCGAAGGCCGGGGGGATCGCCTCGCCCGCCATGTAGAGGCGTTCCGCGACCCGCCTGGGCAGCGGGAAGTACCGGAAGCGGCCGTGTACGCGCCCGTCGCCGGCCGGCGGTTCCGCGTCGAAGCGGCAGACGGTCACGAAGCGGTAGTCCTCGCGGCCGTACGAGTCGACGACGGCGATCTCGGTGATCTTACGGGCCCCGTCGGCGTGCCGGGTGAGCTGGACGATGATGTCGACGGCGCTGTTGATCTGGTCGTGGATGGCCACGAACGGCAGCTCGACCTCGCTCATGGAGCTGAGGGTCTGGAGCCGCATCAGCGCGTCCTCCGCGCTGTTGGCGTGGACGGTGGCGAGGGAGCCGTCGTGGCCGGTGGACATGGCCTGGAGCATGTCGAGGGTCTCACCGCCGCGGACCTCGCCGACGATGATGCGGTCGGGGCGCATGCGCAGCGAGTTGCGTACGAGGTCGCGGATGGTGATGCGGCCCTTGCCCTCGACGTTGGCCGGGCGGGACTCGAGCGTGATCACATGGTTCTGCTGGAGCCGCAGTTCGGCCGAGTCCTCGATGGTGACGATGCGTTCGCCGTCCGGGATGAGCCCGGAGAGGGCGTTGAGGAGAGTCGTCTTCCCGGTGCCGGTGGCGCCGGACACGATGACGTTGAACTTGGCGCGTACGAGCCCCGCGAGCAGCATCAGGATGTGTTCGTCCAGCGAGCCGAGGCCGATCATCTCCTGAAGCGTGTAGGCGCGGGGGAAGCGGCGGATGGTGAGGACGGGGCCGGTCAGGGAGAGCGGGGGGATGATGACGTTCACGCGCTCGCCGGTGGGCAGCCGGGCGTCGACCATCGGGTTCGCCTCGTCCACCCGGCGGTTGACGGTGGAGACGATGCGTTCGATGGTCTGCATCAGCTGATCGGTGGAGGAGAACCGCAGCGGCAGCTGTTCCAGCCGGCCGCCCCGCTCGACGAAGACCTGCTCGGGTCCGTTCACCATGATCTCGCTGATGGACGCGTCCTCGAGGAGCGGTTCGAGGATGCCGAGGCCGAGCGCCTCGTCCACGACGCGGCGGATGAGGTGCGAGCGTTCGCCGCCGGACAGGACGGGGCCCTCGCGGCTGATGATGTGGCCGAGTACGCGCTCCAGCCGCTCCCGCCGCTCGTCGGCGGCGAGGGCCGACATCTCGGCGAGGTCGATCTCCTCGAGGAGCTTGGCTCGGTAGACGCCGACGAGCCGGCTCTCCTCGCTCTGGCCGTTCGCGGGATCGGGGCCGTCGATGCGCTGGATACGGGCGCGCAGACTCATCGTGTCGACTCCTCGTCGAGGGGCATCGTGGCGCTCTTGGTGACGGTGCCGAAGCTGACGCCGGGGACGACCTGGGGAATGACGACGGTGACGTCGGCGGTGACCGCGTCGCCGCCCTCCCGGATGACGACGCCGGCCTCCAGCCAGGAGCTGAGCGCCTGTTGTCCGGCGGACTCCCCGCTGGTCGTCGCGTCGGGCTGGGACGCCACCCGCGCCGCCGCGCGGGCCGCGGTGCCGGCCTGCTGGGCCGCGTACACGGCGAGGCCGACCTGGACGGCGACCGTCATGACGAACAGCAGCAGGAACAGCCAGCCGCCGTACTCGATCGCGCTCTGCCCGCGGTCGCCGCGCATCGCCCGCCACCGAGCGACGCGTCCCGACGAGGCCGAGCCGCCCCGCCGGCCCACGCGCCCCGACGACGCCCCGCGGCCCCGCCGGCCCACGCGCCCCGACGACGCCCCGCGGCCCCGCCGGCCCACGCGCCCCGACGACGCCCCGCGGCCCCGCCGGCCGACGCGCCCCGACAAGGCCGGGCGGCCCCGCCTCATGGCGCGTCCCTCCGCTCGGTCGCCGCGCCCGCCCGGCCCGTGATCGTGATCGGGAGGTTGACGCCGGGGAACAGCAGCGGCACGTCGAGGGCGACCTCGGCCGTGTAGAGGTCGCCGCCCTCGCCGCAGGTCACGGCCGCCGACCAGCCGCCGGTGACGTCCTCCCGGGCGGCCCGGGCACAGGCCGCCGCGCCGCCGCCGTCGGCCCGCGCCCCCGCGGCGACCGCCTTGTCGGCGGCGTTCCCGGCCAGCACGAAGGTGTAGCCGACGAGCGCCGACTGCCACAGCACCGCCAGGGTCACCAGGATGATCGGCACCATGCCGGTGAACTCGATCACCGACTGGCCCCGGTCACCGGACGCCCGCCGGGTCATTCCGTGCACCCGGTGGAAGGTTCCGTACGCCCGGCGGGTCATTTCGCGCGTCCGTGCCGTCGTCCGCCGCCGAAACGACCGCTCTGTCTGGCGTCCGCCTGGGCGTCCTTCACCAGGCCGAGTTCGCCCGCGAGGGCCCACATGGCCTGCTTGACGGAGGACTTGGCCTCCAGGTCCTGCATCCGGCCGGAGTCGACGGCGCCCTGCAGTTCGCGGAAGTTCGCGGGGATCGCCGACCGGGCCACCCGGGTCGCGGTGATCTTCGAGATCAGCGGAGGCTGGATCTCGCTGCCGCGTGTATGGCGGTTGACGACCGTGACGGTCTCCTCCGCCTTGCGGATCTGGAGCCGGTCCCAGAGTCGCACCATCCGCTTGGTGGCCCGCACGGTCACCACGTCCGGGGTGGTGAGCAGCAGGGTGGTGTCGGCCATCTCGATGGCGGCGGCGTTGGCGGTGTCCACATGGGTGCCGCAGTCGACGACGACGGTCTCGTACCGCTGCTTCAGCGCGCCGAGGGTCTGCCGTACGAGCCGGTCGCTGACGTCCTCCGCCCGTTCGCCCTCCGCCGGGGCGAGGAGCAGCGCGACGCCGGTCTCGTGGTTGAAGACCGCGTCGGCGAGCACGCGGGCGCCGATGTCCTGGATGGCGGCGAGGTCGACGATGGAGCGCCGGAACTGGACGTCCAGGTAGGAGGCGACGTCGCCGCCCTGGAGGTCGAGGTCGACGAGGGCGGTGGAGCGGCCGGAGGCCGCCGACGCGAGGGCGAGCTGGATCGCCGTGACGGTGGTGCCGACGCCGCCCTTGGCGCCGCTGACGGTGACGACGGTGCCGCCGGGCCCGCCGAAGCCGGTCTCCGGTCCGTTGCCGAGGTGGCGGCGTACGCCCGCGGCCCAGCCGGCCGCGCCCTGGACGCGCTGCGCCAGTTCCTCGTACGTCAGCGGCAGCGAGACGAGGCCGCGGGCGCCGGAGTCCATCGCCGCCGAGTACAGGCCGGGGCTGGTGTCGGCGGTGACGAGCACGACGCCGACGGCGGGGAAGCGCAGGGCGACGTCCCTGATCAGTTCGAGCGCGGGGAGCGGCCCGATCCGTTCGTGGACGAGCACGACCTCGGGCAGTTCGTCGAGCGACTCGGCGGCGAGCCGGGCCAGGGTGTCGACGAGCGAGGTGGAGTCGCCGACCGGGCCGGCCGGTTCGGCGTCGGGGAGCCGGCCGAGCAGGCTGCCGATGGACCGGGCGACGTCGGGGTCGCCGACGGCGGGGAGGATACGCGTCGTCATCCGGCCCTCACTTGTTCTTGTCTTCTGAGAGGTCGTAGCTGCCGTCGCCCGGCCGCAGGGTGGTGGTGCTCCCGTCGGGCAGCAGGGCGAGGCGCACATGCTCGGCGAAGGACTCGGCGTAGGCGACGCGCTGGGCGTCGGCGGTGTCCAGGGCGAAGGTGATGGGAACGGCCTCGCGGGGGCCGGTCGCGCGGTCGCCGCTCCTGCGGTCGAGGGCGGTGAGTTCGCCGACGTCGATGACCTTGGCGTTGGCGACGATGAGGCGGGACTGGTCGGTGGCGGAGTCGTTCTGCGCGGCGAAGGTGGCGAAGATGTTGACCAGGTTGCCGGGGCGGATCTTGCCGGCCACTCCGGTGGCCGCGTCGATCATGATGGCGATCTCCTGCTGGCCGCTCTCCAGCTGCGGCTTCTGCACGATCATGTCGCTCTGGAGGAGTGACCCGCTGCGCAGCCGGGTGACGGCGATCTTCCCGCGCAGCACGCCGAGGTCGGTGACCGCGCTGTCGGACAGCCAGCGTTCGGGTATCGACACCTTCTCGAACTGGCCGGCGTCGAGCGGTGTGTACGGGGCTATGTCGGCCTTGACGCGGTATGCGGTGGTCTCCGGTCCGACCTTGGAGTTCACGTCGGCGATCACGGTGAGCACGCCGGCGAACGCGGCGATGCCGCAGACGACCGAGAGCAGAATCAGGAGAACGCCGCGGCGCTGCCGTGAATTCATGGGTGGGGCGACCTCGTTCGATGGCGTATGGGGGAGTTCAAGGTAGGCCGGCCGTCAGTGGCCGGCGGGCAGGGCCCTGGGCGCGCCCGTGCGGCTGGACGCGGCGGTCAGCGGCGCGGAGCAGAAGCCGCAGCGGTCACCGATCAGTTGGATGCCGCACCATGTGCACACCTCTCGCCGGACGGAAGAGACCAGTTGGTACAGGACGGAGACGTCCGGCAGGAAGGCGGCGAACTCGATCAGCCGGGACGTGCCCCACCAGCGGGCGGACTCGGCGGGCAGCGGCGCTTCGTGGATGTGCTGCACGTGCCAGGCGGGCGCCAGGGTGCCGGTCACCCACTCGGACTGGAGCTGGCCGCGGGCGACGACGAGCTGGGTGGCGTAGTCCGGGCCGGCGAGTTCACCGCTGCCGGTGCGGATCAGCTGGGGCTTCGGGTGGGCCAGTACGCCGAACTGGGTGCCCGGCATCCACGACCTGGCGTGGGTCTTCAGGCTCACGGGTATCCGGTCGAGCCGGGCGACGGAGCCGAGCAGGGCGCCGGCGTGGATGTAGTGGGAGAGCAGCCGGGCGGCGGAGGCGACGATCCCGGCTTGGAAGTCGCAGATCGACAGCTGCCGCAGCTGCCGGGCCAGTACGGCGACGCCGAGCGGCGGCAGGTCGAGTTTGAGGAGGGCGATGCGGTCGCTCTCGAGCACGGCGCGGATGGTGTGCAGCCGGCGTTCGTGGGCGGCGGGGAGGGAGGCCGGGTAGAGGGCGACGACGTAGCCGTGCTGTTCGAGCAGCAGGGTCATGTCGGTGACCGCGGCGTCGAGCGGCTGGTCGTCAGGGGCGTGGAGCAGGGCAGCGGTGGGCGTCTGGTGATCGCTGGGCGGCAGCACCAGGTCGGCGCTGGTGACTGCTATTGCGGTCGGCACGCTGTTCCCCGTTCAGCTCCGGGCACCGGGGTTTCCGGCGGCCGCAGGTCCCTGTGCTCCGTGCTCCTGCTGCTCCGTGTCCGCTACTCCGTGTTTCTGCATGAGCACTCTAGCGACGAGGGCGCAGGCAGAGAACACCGAACCGGGGACCAATCACCGCCAGAGGTCTTGACAACCTGATTGGTCTGGACCAGTTTTACGCCAAACGGTGGCCACCGTACGAGATCCCCGCCCCCAACTCCCCCACCGGAGGCCGTAAGTGGACCGCACGACGACACGCTCTCGTAGATGGCTGGGCGCCGGTCTGGCGCTGGCCGTCGGCACCGGGCTCACGCTCATCGGCACGGCAGGGACCGCGCAGGCGGCGGACGTCAATGTCGCCAGGAACGCCGGTTTCGAGTCGGGTCTCGCCAACTGGACCTGTTCCGGCGGCAGTGGCGCCGCGGTCTCCTCCCCCGTGCACAGCGGGGCCTCGGCGCTCAGGGCCACGCCCGCCGGCCAGGACAACGCCAAGTGCTCCCAGTCCGTGGCGGTGAAGCCGAACTCGACGTACTCGCTGAGCGCCTGGGTCCAGGGCAGCTACGTCTACCTGGGCGCGAGCGGCACCGGGACGACCGACGTGTCCACCTGGACTCCCGGCGGCAGCAGTTGGACGAAGCTCACCACCTCGTTCTCCACCGGCGCGAACACCACCGCGGTGACCGTCTACACCCACGGCTGGTACGGGCAGCCCGCCTACCACGCCGACGACATCAGCGTCTTCGGTCCCGACGGCGGTGGCAGCACCGATCCGGACCCGGTGGTCCCCGCGGCGCCCGGCGCGCCCTCCGTCGGCGCCGTGACGTCCTCCTCCGTGGCCCTGAGCTGGGGCCCGGTCTCCGGCGCGACCGGCTACAACGTCTACCGCGACGGCGCCAAGGTCCGGTCGGCCTCCGGCACCTCGGCGACGGTGACGGGTCTGAGCGCGGACACCGCCTACCAGTTCCAGGTCACCGCCACGAACGCGGCGGGCGAGTCGGCCAAGTCGGCGGCCGTGACCGCCCGTACCGGCACGGGCGGCGGCGAGCCGGACCCGGACCCGTCGGTGCCCCGGCACGCGCTGACCGGCTACTGGCAGAACTTCGACAACGGCGCCACCGTGCAGAAGCTGCGGGACGTGCAGTCGCAGTACGACATCATCGCCGTGTCGTTCGCCGACTCGACGGCCACGCCGGGCCAGATCGTCTTCAACCTCGACCCGGCCGTCGGATACGCCTCCGTCGCCGACTTCAAGGCCGACATCGCCGCGAAGAAGGCCGCCGGCAAGTCCGTGATCATCTCGGTGGGCGGCGAGAAGGGCAATGTCACCATCAACAGTGACGCGTCCGCCACGACCTTCGCGAACAGCGCCTACGCGCTGATGCAGGAGTACGGCTTCAGCGGCGTCGACATCGACCTGGAGCACGGCGTCAACTCGACGTATCTGACGAAGGCGCTGCGCCAGCTGTCGCAGAAGGCGGGCTCCTCGATGGTGCTGACGATGGCGCCGCAGACGATCGACATGCAGAACACGGGCACGGAGTACTTCAAGACGGCGCTGGCCGTGAAGGACATCCTCACCGTCGTCAACATGCAGTACTACAACAGCGGTTCGATGCTCGGCTGCGACGGCAAGGTCTACTCGCAGGGCTCGGTCGACTTCCTGACCGCGCTCGCCTGCATCCAGCTCGAAGGCGGTCTGGCCCCCTCACAGGTCGGCCTCGGCGTCCCCGCCTCCACCCGCGGCGCGGGCAGCGGTTACGTCAGCCCGACCATCGTGAACAACGCCCTGGACTGCCTGGCCCGCGGCACGAACTGCGGCTCCTTCAAGCCGTCGAAGACCTACCCGGGCCTGCGGGGCGCCATGACCTGGTCCACCAACTGGGACGCGACGGCCGGCAACGCCTGGTCCAACGCGGTGGGGCCGCACGTCCACAACCTGCCGTAGCCACCGCGCCTCCCGAACGCCACCCCCCGACCCCCTGGGCCGGGCCCGCGCCGCCGCTCCCCCGCCGGCGCGGGCCCGGCCCGTGGGCCGTTCCGGGGTGTACCGGCTACCAGGGCAGTTCGCGCACCTGCTGCACGCACAGCACGACGAAGAGGAGTCCCGCCGCCGAGAGCATCACATTGCTCAGCGGGCCGTTGCGCCACTCCGGCGGGGTGCGCGAGGAGTTGAGCAGCCAGACCAGGGTGAGCGCCAGGAACGGCATGAAGAAGGCCCCCAGCACGCCGTAGGCGATGACCAGCCCGAAGGGCCGGTCCAGGAAGAGCAGCGCCATCGGCGGGAACGTCAGCCAGAGCAGATACGCGCGGAAGGGCAGCGAATGCTCCTTCTTGCCGGCCGCGACCTCCTCGACCGTGCCCTCGTCCGCCGGCACGCCCTTGCGGTCGCGCTGCAGCCGCTCGACGAAGTCGGCGAACATCAGGCTCACGCCGTGCCACACGCCGATCAGCGACGAGAACGAGGTGGCGAGGAAGCCGATCAGGAACAGCTTGGCCGTCGTCGCGCCGTACTTGTCCTCGAGGACGGCGCCCAGGTCGATCAGGCCCCGGTCGCCCGAGGTGAGCGCGATGTTCGAGGCGTGCAGCAGCTCGGCGCCGACGATCAGCATCGCGACGACGAAGATGCCGGTGGTGAGGTAGGCGACCCGGTTGTCGAGGCGCATGACCTTCATCCAGCCGGTGTTGGTCCAGCCCTTGGCGTTCACCCAGTAGCCGTACGCCGCCATGGTGATGGTGCCGCCGACGCCGCCGACGAGGCCGAGCGTGTAGAGCAGCGATCCGTCCGGCAGCACCGGCACGAGGCCCGCGAAGGACGCGCCGATGTCGGGCGAGACGCGGATCGCTACGTACACGACGACGACGAACATCACGCCGACGAGCACCGTCATGACCTTCTCGAAGACGGCGTACCGGTTGAACCAGACGAAGACGAGGCCGATCAGCCCGGTGATCACGGCCCAGACCTTGAGGTCCGGCCCGTCGGGCCAGAGGGCCACGATCGGCAGGGCGCTGGAGGACATCGCGGTCGCGCCGTAGACGAACCCCCAGACGACGACGTAGATCGCGAAGTAGACGCCGGTCCACTTCCCGAGCGAGCGCCAGCCCTCGAAGAGTGTGCGCCCGGTCGCCAGGTGCCAGCGTCCGCACGCCTCGGCGAGCGAGATCTTGACGACGCAGCCGATGACCGCCGCCCACATCAGGGTGTATCCGAACTTGCTGCCCGCGACGAGGGTCGCGACCAGGTCCCCGGCGCCGACGCCGGTCGCCGCCACGACGATCCCGGGCCCGATGTACTTCCAACTGGACTTGCGCGGTACGGAGAGCGCCCCGTCCGGGCTGTGCTCGGTGGTGCCTGCCATGGATGCCGCCTTCCCACTCGTCCCACGTGTGACCCGTGTCACCAAAGCGGTGCGCGGGTGATCGCGCAAGAGGGTCAGCGTCCGTCGCGGTCGGCGGGGGCGGGGAAGCAGTGGGACAGGATCCGGTCGAGCTGTGCGGTCAGCTCGTGCAGTCCGGCGGACCGGCTCAGATACAAGCGGGAGCGGTACGCCTTGCCGTCGTAGAGGGTCACGGTGAGCTCGAACCGGGTGCCACGGGGGTTGGCCGTGTACTCGACCTGGCCGACCTCGTCCCAGCCGAACTCGGCCTCCGCGTCGTCCGCGGCCAGCACGATCCCGGCTTCGTCGGCCGTGACGGACCCGAATCTGTCCGCGACGTGGAAGACGGGCACGGGTGACGGCGGTTCGGCGTCGGCGGGCGAGGGGACGGCCCCGGCGGACAGCGGCACGGCGTCGGCCGGCGCGGGCTCTGCGTCCACGGGCGGCGGCGTCAGGAGCCGGGCGACAGGCGGTGTCGCGGGCGACGGGGGCGCGGGATTCCTGACGGCCGCCGCATACGCGGTCGGCATCCGGTCCTCCGGCTCGGCGACGGCCGTCGCCGCGGGCAGCGGGGCGAGCGCATCCAGCAGTGCCGCCGGACCGGGGCGCTCCTCGGGGGACTTGGCCAGGCAGGCGGTCACCGTCTCCCGCAGCCCCGGCGGCACCGCCGACACGTCCGCCGGCTCGTGGACCGAGCGGTACATGAGCCCCATCGGCGTCCCCCCGCCGAAGGCCCTGCCGCCCGCGGCCGCCACCAGCACCGCGCCGAGCGCGAAGACGTCCGCCGCGCCGGTCACCTCTTCGCCGAGCGCCTGCTCCGGCGCGAGGTACCCGGGAGTGCCGAACGCCGTTCCCGTCGCCGTCAGCCGGGTGGACTCCACGGCGCGGGCGATACCGAAGTCGAGGACGCGCGGTCCGTCCTCGGCCATGATGATGTTGCCCGGCTTGAGGTCTCGGTGGACCAGGCCGCAGGCGTGGACGGCGATCAGCGCCTCCGCCAGCGCGGCTCCCAGAGTGCGCAACGACGGTTCGTCCATCGCGCCCTGAGTGCCGATCAGGTCGGCGAGCGTCGGTCCGGGTATGTAGGCGGTGGCCAGCCAGGGCGGGTCCGCGTCCGGGTCGGCGTCGACCACGGGCGCCGTGTGGAAGCCGCCGACCTTGCGGGCCGCCGCGACCTCCGCGCGGAAGCGTTCGCGGAACGAGGGATCGGCGGCCAGTTCCGGCCGTGCGACCTTCACCGCGACCGGGCGCCCGCCACGCGAACGGGCCAGGTGAACCGTGCCCATGCCGCCCTCGCCCAGGCAACGTTCCACCAGGTACCCACCGATGCGCTCCACGGGCCACAGTATGGCCCGAATGGCCGACCAGCTACTTGACCTGACCATGTCATTTGGTCACGATTGCACGACCATCCGCACGCACGTCGCACCTGAGCACCCCCCACAACTCCCCACCCAGGAGACAGCATGCGACTTCGCATCCGGGCGAACCGCGGGAAGGCCGCCACCCTCGCGGCCGTCCTCGCGCTCGCCGTGGCGGCGCCGATCAGCGCCAGCGCCTCGCCCCCGCCGGACCGGGCGGCTCCAGCTCCCGCCGCCGCCGAGGAGAAACAGCAGACCAGGCAGTACCTCGTCCACGGACCCGACACGGTCGCCGACCGGACCGCCATCGCCCGCACCGGTGTGTCGATCGACGAGGCCGACGACCACACGGTCGTCGTCAGCGCCGACGCCGCGCAGGCCAGGCGTCTGCGCGCCCTCGGGCACACGCTGGAGGCGCTGCCCGCGCCGCCCCTGCGCACCGCGGCGGCGGACGTGAAGCCGTTCGACTTCCCGTCGGCCGACTCCCGCTACCACAACTACGCCGAGATGACGGCGGAGATCGACCAGCGTGTGGCGCAGTACCCGAACATCATGAGCAAGCGCGTCATCGGCAGGAGCTACCAGGGCCGCGACATCGTCGCCGTGAAGATCAGCGACAACGTGGCGTCCGACGAGAACGAGCCCGAGGTTCTCTTCACCCACCACCAGCACGCCCGCGAGCACCTCACCGTCGAGATGGCGCTGTACCTGCTGCGCGAGTTCGGCGAGGACTACGGCAGCGACCGCCGGATCACCGACGCCGTGAACGGCCGCGAGATCTGGATCATCCCGGACCTCAACCCGGACGGCGGCGAGTACGACATCGCCACCGGCCGCTACCGCAGCTGGCGCAAGAACCGGCAGCCCAACTCCGGCTCGTCGTACGTCGGCACCGACATGAACCGCAACTGGGACTACAAGTGGGGCTGCTGCGGCGGCTCCTCCGGCTCCGCGAGCTCCGACACGTACCGCGGCCGGGCCGCCGAGTCCGCGCCCGAGGTGAAGGTGGTCGCCGACTTCGTCCGCAGCCGCGTCGTCGGCGGGAAGCAGCAGATCGCCACGGGCATCGACTTCCACACCTACAGTGAGCTGGTGCTCTGGCCGTACGGCTGGACCTACTCCGACACCGCGCCCGGCATGACCCAGGACGACCGGGACGCCTTCGCCGCCGTCGGGCAGAAGATGGGCGCGAGCAACGGTTACACGGCCGAGCAGTCGAGCGACCTCTACATCACCGACGGGTCGATCGACGACTGGCTGTGGGGAGACCAGCGGATCTTCGGCTACACCTTCGAGATGTACCCGTCCGGCTGGGGCGGCGGCGGCTTCTACCCGCCCGACGAGGTGATCGAGCGCGAGACCGCCCGCAACCGCGACGCGGTGCTCCAACTGCTGGAGAACTCCGACTGCATGTACCGGTCCATCGGCAAGGAACAGCAGTACTGCTCCTGACCCGAGACCGGCCACCGCCCGGCCGGCCCGAGCGGTGTCGTGCGGCGGGTCCTCGCGAAGGGCCCGCCGCCGATCTTTCCCAAAGCGTCACAGGGGCTGCGCACCGCCTGCGGGACCCGCCGTTAGCGTTGCTCGCCGACCGGCCCGGCACGCAGAACGTGAAATCGGTCGCCGACGCCAGGGCCCGCACGGCGGCGCAGTCAGCACAGGAAGAAGACCATGGACTACTGCTCCACCTGCCGGCGCCACCTCAACGGGGCCCTGGTGTGCCCCGGTTGCGGCGCGTACGCACCGGACATGGCCCCGCCGCCCGTGCTGTCCGCGGCGACGGCCCCGGCGACGGAGCCGTACGGCATTCAGGAGGCGCCGGCCGGCCGGCCGAGCGCTCCCGCGCCGGCGCCCGCGCCGGCCGGGCCGAGCGGTGAGGGCCGGGCGGCCCGGCGGCGGCAGCTGGCCCGCTGGAAGAAGAACAAGCGCCGGGCCGCCGCCGGTACGGTGATCGCGCTCGTCGGCGGCGCGCTGACGGTCGCCGCGCTGCCCACCGACTCCGGCAGGGGCAGCGCCGACGCCGCCACCGCACCCGACACGGCGCTCCCGGACGCCGCCGTGGCACACCGGCCCACCACGGCGTCGGCGCGGCCGGCGGAGCGCGCGTCCCGGCCGGTGCGGGAGGCGACGCCGTCCACGACCGCGCCGACCGCCCCGCGGCAGCGGACCGCGGCTCCTGCCACGGCCGCGCCGGCTCCCACCCGTCCGGCGCGCACGGCGTCGGCCGCACCCCAGGCGCCCGAGCCGCCGAAGGCCCCCGCCGCACAACCCGCCACGACGGCGCCGGCCGCCCCCGCGGAGCCGCCCGCCGCGTCCGCTCCCGCGCCCGGCGAGCCCCAGGCGCCCCAGGCTCCTCCGGAGCAGACGGCGACCACCTCGCCCACCCGGGTCTGCCTTCTCGTCCTCTGCCTCGGCTGACCCCGCCGGGCCGCCCGGTCCGAGCGCGGGCGGCGGTGCGGTGCGGTGCGGTCAGTCCAGGACCGCCAGGGCGTCGATCTCGATGAGCAGGCCGGCCGGGAGGCCGACGTACACCGTCGTACGGGCGGCCGGGGTCACCGTCAGACCGGCGAAGTACTCGTTGTAGATCTCGTTCATCTCGGCGAAGTGGGCCGTGTCCGTCAGGTAGACGCGGATCATCATCACGTCGTCCCAGCTCGCGCCGCCCTCCTCGAGGATCGCCTTGACGTTGGCGAAGGTCTGGAGGGTCTGCTCGCGCAGCGTCGGACCGGCCGGGGTGGGCGCCTGTCCCTGCACGGCGGGCAGGAAGCCGACCTGTCCGGCGACCTGGAGGATGTTGCCCTTGCGGACCCCGTGGGAGAACCGGGCGGGCGGTGCGGTGTGGGTGCTCGGGGTGAGGGCGGTCTTCTCGGTCATGCGCGCGCTTCCTGTCGGGGAGTCTGTCCGGAGTACTCCCGGGTGATGGCGTCGGCTGTGCGGCGCACCAGCGGGAGGAGGGTGAGGAGTTCGTCGGCCGTGACGACGACGTTCGGCGCGGACACCGACATGGCGGCGACGACCCGGCCGTCCGCACCGCGGACCGGGGCCCCGACGCAGTTGATGGACTCCTCGTGGCCACCCAGGTCGGTGGCCCAGCCCTGTTCGCGCACGGCCGCCAGCTCCTCGAGGAAGGCGGCGGCGTTCGGGATCGAACGGGACGTGTACATGGGGAAGTCGAGCTTCTCGGCGAGTGCGCGCCGCTCGGCCTCCGGCAGGTCGGCGAGGAGCAGCTTCGCCACGGCCGCGACGGTGATCGCGACGGGCTTGCCGATACGGGAGTACATCCGCACCGGGTAGCGGCTCTCGACCTTGTCGATGTAGAGCACCTCGCTCTCCTCGTACACGGCGAGATGGACGGTGTGCCCGATCTCCTCGTTGAGGGCGACGAGATGAGGGTGGGCGATCTCGCGTACGTCGAGGTTCTCGACGGCCTCCTGCGCCAGCGCGAACAGCCGGGCGCCGAGGCGGTAGCGCTGGTCCTGCTGGCGGTAGACGAGACCGTGCTCGTGGAGGGTGCGCAGCAGCCGCAGCGCGGTGGACTTGTGGACACCGAGGCGGCCGGCGACCTGCCCGAGGTCGGCCGGCCCCTCCGCGAGCAGCGGCAGGATGCTCAGCGCACGGTCGACGGTCTGGCTCATGACGTACGTACCTCCTGGTCGTCCCCGTCCCCCGGCCACCCGGGGCCGAGGTGCAGTCTCCCCCAGGCGTCGTCGTCCAGGGCGACGAGCCGGTCGGCGCGCGCGGCGGCGGGCGGCGCCGCGAGGTCGCCGGGGACGGCGAGGGCGGCGGCGGCCCACAGATGCCCGTGCCGCAGCCGCTCCCGCCCGCCCAGCCCGCGCAGCGTCGCGGCCAGGAACCCGGCGGCGAAGGCGTCACCGGCCCCGACGGGGGCGGTGACGGTGACACGGGGGGCGGGGGCGTGGACGACGGTGTCGGTGACGGCGGGCGCGGGACCGCTGCGCGGGGCTTGTCCCCTCCCCGCCCCTTCCCGCTGTACCGGATGTGCGGCTCCGCCGCGTGGCGGGGCAGGCCCCGGGCCCCGTACCGCGCTTCGCGCGGTGTCCTCGAACTCCGGACGGGCTGATGTCGCGCAGCGAAATCCAGCCCCGCCGGGGGCGCTCCCCCCACGCCTGGCGGCGTGGGAGGTACCCCCACCCACGGCCGCCGGGCCGTGGGGGGAGATCGGGGGGAGGGCGCCCCCGGTGAACGACACCGCGCCCGCCGCGCCCCGTTTCACCACCAGGACCGCCGGGTCCGGCAGCGCCGCCCGGATCGCGGCCGGGCCCCGCAGGCCCCATGCCTCCTCCGCCTCGTCCTCGCCGACGAAGACGACGTCCGCCCCGCGCGCCAGGTCCAGCAGGACCCGGGCGTCCCGGGGGTCGCGCCACAGCGCGGGGCGGTGGTTCACGTCGAACGAGACCAGGGGGCGGTCCTCGCGCGGGGCCGTGAGGTCGCGCATCAGGGCGAGGCAGTCCGGCGACAGGGCGGCCGTGATGCCGGAGACATGCAGCACCCGGCCGGACCACAGCGCGTCGTACGGCACGCTCGCGGGGGACATCGCCGAGGCCGCGGAACCGGCGCGGTAGTAGAGGACCTCGTGCCCGTCCGTCGCGCGGTCGGTCGAGGTACGGAAGTAGACGCCCGTCGGGCGCGACGGGTCTCGGGCCACCGCCGACGTGTCGACCCCGTACCCGCCGATGGCTTCCACCAGATGCTCACCGAAGCCGTCCGCGCCGACCCGGCCCACCCAGCGGGTGCGGTGGCCCGCGGCCGCCAGCGCGCAGGCCACGTTGGACTCCGCGCCGCCGATGCCGCGCACGAATGACGGCACGTCGGCGAGGCGGCCCGCCCGGGTGGGCAGGAACGTCACCATGGACTCGCCGAGGCAGACGACGTCCACGGGCCCGTGCACGCTCGCGGTCATGATCGCGTCAGGCTCCTCGCTGGTCGGCCGCCGGGCCATTGACCCCCGTAGGCTCGGATGTTAGACAGCGGTGAGCGATATACGCAATGGGTGTTGCATGTCCTGCAACGCCGTAGAGGAGGGCTTCCATGGCAGCCGACAACGCCGTCGCACGGCTCGCCGACGAACCGGTCGACCACCGCTTCAAGGCGCTCCCGCCCGACGCGGCCGGCCTCACCGTCGGCGAGCTCGCGGCCTCCCGGCGCAATCTCTTCACCGGCGGTTTCACCACGCCCGTACTGGCCCTGTCCGCCGAGTCCGTCGAGCACAACCTGGCCCTGCTCGAGACCTACTCGCGGCGCCACGGTCTCGCCTTCGCGCCGCACGGCAAGACGTCGATGTCGCCGCAGCTGTTCGCGCGCCAACTGGAGCACGGGGCCTGGGGCATCACCGCCGCCGTCCCCCACCAGATGCGCGTCTACCGCGCCTACGGAATCCGGCGGATCTTCCTCGCCAACGAGGTCGTCGACGCGGCCGCGCTGCGCTGGATCGCCCAAGAGCTCGACGCCGACCCCGGGTTCCGGCTCATCTGCTACGTCGACTCGGTCCGCGGCGTCGAGCTGATGGACGAGGCCCTGCGCGGAGTATCCCGTCCCGTGGACGTCGTCGTGGAGCTCGGCGCGGGCGACGGCGCCCGCACCGGGGCCCGTACGGAGGCCGACTGCGCGGCCGTCGCCGACGCGGTCGCCCGGACGGCGACGCTGCGCCTGGTCGGCGTCGCGGGCTACGAGGGCGAGGTCCCGCAGGCCGACGGCGACCGCGTACGCGCCTGGCTGCGCCGGCTCGTCGCACTGGCCGCGGACCTCGACAAGGCCGGCCGCTTCGGCGACGCGGACGAGATCATGATCAGCGCGGGCGGCAGCGCGTGGTTCGACGCGGTCGCGGAGGTCTTCGAGGACGTCCCCGGACTCTCGGCCCCGGTCCTGAAGCTGCTCCGCTCCGGCGCGTACGTCTCGCACGACGACGGCCACTACCGGCACCTCACGCCCTTCAACCGGATCCCGCGGGAGGGCGCGCTCGAGCCCGCGTTCCGGCTGTGGGCGCAGGTCGTCTCCCGCCCCACCGCCGAGCAGGCCTTCCTCAACGCGGGCAAGCGGGACGCGGCGTACGACCTCGGCCTCCCCGAGGCCCAGGTCGTCCGCTCCGCCCGCACGGGCGCCACCCGCCCGGCCGCCGGCATCACCCTGACCGCCCTCTCCGACCAGCACGGCTGGCTCCGAACGGACCCGGGCGTCGCGGAACTGGAGGTCGGGGACTGGGTGGGGCTGGGGTTGTCGCATCCGTGCACGTCGTTCGACAAGTGGCAGCTGATTCCGGTGGTGGAGCGGGACGGGACGGTGGCGGACTTCGTCCGCACGTTCTTCTGACCGCGGGGAGGGGACAGGCCCGCCGCAGGCGTCACCCACCCGCACGCGCACCCGCGACTCCCCCGAAAGGCGCGCCCCCATGGACCTCGTCATCCGCGACGCCCGCGTCATCGACGGCACCGGCGCCCCCTCCTACCGCGCCGACGTCGGCGTCCGGGCCGGCCGGGTAGCCGAGATACGACGCGACGGCCCGCCCCTGACCGGCCGCCGGACGCTCGACGCGCACGGCCTCGCCCTCTCCCCCGGCTTCATCGACATGCACGCCCACTCCGACCTAGCCCTGCTCCGCGACCCCGAGCACACCGCCAAGGCCGCGCAGGGCGTGACGCTCGAAGTGCTCGGGCAGGACGGGCTGTCGTACGCGCCCGTCGACGACACGACGCTCGCCGCCGTGCGCAAGGCCGTCACGGGGTGGAACGGCGACGGTTCGGACATCGACTTCGACTGGCGCACGGTCGGCGAATACCTGGACCGGCTCGACACGAACTTCGGCGGCCGGGGCGTCGCCGTCAACGCCGCGTATCTGATCCCGCAGGGCACCGTCCGGATGTACGCCGTGGGCTGGGAGGACCGGCCGCCCACCGACGCCGAACTGGCCCGGATGAGGCGACTGGTCGGCGAGGGCATGGCGCAGGGCGCGGTCGGCATGTCGTCGGGGCTGACGTACACGCCGGGCATGTACGCGAACGACTCGGAGCTCGCCGAACTGTGCCGCGTCGTCGCGGCGTACGACGGCTACTACTGCCCCCATCACCGTTCGTACGGCGCCGGCGCTCTCCGGGCGTACGAGGAGATGGTGGACCTCGCCCGCGAGGCCGGCTGCGCCCTGCATCTCGCGCACGCCACCATGAACTTCGGTGTGAACAGGGGCAGGGCGCCCGAGCTGCTCGCGCTGCTGGACGCGGCGCTGGACGGCGGCGCGGACATCAGTCTCGACACGTACCCGTACACCCCGGGCTGCACCACGCTCGTGGCGATGCTGCCGAGCTGGGCGGGCGAGGGCGGTCCGGACGCGGTGCTGGCGCGGCTGCGCGACGAGGAGACGGCGGAGCGGATCCGGCACCACCTGGAGGTGACCGGCTCCGACGGCTGCCACGGTGTGCCGATCGAGTGGGACACCGTCGAGATCTCCGGCGTGCGCGACCCCGCCCTGGCCGGCCATGTCGGCCGGACGGTCCGGCAGTCGGCCGACGAACGCGGCGAGACGCCCTGGGCGACGGCGCGGCGGCTGCTGATCGAGGACCGGCTCGGTTCGACGATCCTCCAGCACGTCGGCCACGAGGAGAACGTGCGGCAGATCATGCGCCACCGGGTCCACACCGGCGGCAGCGACGGCATCCTCCAGGGCGACAAGCCGCACCCGCGGGCGTACGGCACGTTCCCGCAGTACCTGGGCAGGTACGCGCGCGAGCTGGGCATCCTGTCGCTGGAGGAGACCGTGGCGCATCTGACCTCGCGGCCGGCCGCCCGGCTGCGGCTGCCCGACCGCGGGCTGGTCCGCGAGGGATACCGCGCGGACCTGGTGCTGTTCGACCCCGGGACGGTGGCGGCGGGCTCGACCTTCGAGGAGCCGCGCAGACTGCCGGCCGGCATTCCGTACGTGCTGATCGACGGCCGGTTCGTCATCGAGGACGGCGCCCGCACGGACGTCCTCGCGGGCCGGTCCGTCCGCCGCACGCCCGCACGGACCTGACCGCACGCCCGCACGGACCTAGCTAGCGCACGCCCCGAGGCCGGAACTGGACACTGATCCGGGGGCCGACGGGCCGCGCCGTCTTGAGGACGGCGTGCTCCCAGGTCCGCTGGCAGGAGCCGCCCATCACGATCAGGTCGCCGTGGCCGAGCGCCCTGCGCAGCGGCGCGGCGCCGCCGCGCCGCGGCCTGAGCGCCAGTTCGCGCGGGGCGCCGACGGACAGGATGGCGACCATGGTGTCCTCCCGTGAGCCGCGCCCGGTGGTGTCGCCGTGCCAGGCGACGCTGTCGCGGCCGTCCCGGTAGTAGCAGAGCCCGGCGGTGCGGAACGGCTCGCCCAGTTCCCGCGCGTAGTGCCGCGACAGGGCGTCCCGCCCCTCGTCGAGGACGGGGTGCGGGAGCGGGTCGCCCTCCCCGTAGTGGGCGAGCAGCCGCGGCACGTCGACGACCCGCTCGTACATCTGGCGGCGCTCGGCCCGCCACGGCACCCGGCCGACGAGCTCGTCGAAGAGCGCGTCCGCTCCGGTGAGCCAGCCGGGCAGCGTGTCGATCCAGGCGCCGTCGCCGAGGACCGTGCGCCGGACGGCGTCGAGCGGTCCGAGCCGGATCTCGTCGGTCTGGTCGAAGAGCGATCCCTGGAGATGTGCTGCCATGTCTCTCACGGTACCGCTAAACCGAACAAACGATCGAAGGAGACCGACTGTGACCGTCGAACGGATCGGGCCGCCGCTGACCGGCGGCGAACGGGAGACCCTGCGCGCCTTCCTCGACTACCACCGCGCCACGCTCGCCCTGAAGTGCGAGGGCCTCGGCGACGACGATCTGCGCCGCCGCTCCATGCCTCCCTCGACGCTCACGCTGCTCGGCCTGGTGCGCCACATGGCGGAGGTGGAGCGCACCTGGTTCCGCATGGTGATCAACGGGGAGGACCTCCCGCTCGTCTGGTCGGACGAGCGGGACTACCAGGCGGCCTACGACGCGAGCGGCGCCGGCCGCGCCGAGGCGTTCGAGGCATGGGAGCGCGAGGTCGACCACGCGCGGCGGATCGAGCAGACCGCCGAGTCGCTCGAGGTGACCGGAGTGCGGCCGCACAGCGGCGGCGAGCGGGTCTCGCTGCGGCTGGTGATGCTGCACCTGATCCACGAGTACGCGCGGCACAACGGGCACGCCGACTTCCTCCGGGAGGGCATCGACGGGACCACCGGCGCCTGAGCGGTCGGCGGGACGAGTTTGCTTTTGATCCGTTACCGCCTCATCGGTTCCGGCGTTGAACGGTACGTGCTGGTCGTAATCCTGCGGCCCACTCTCGTTCTGCAAGGAGAAGTTGATGTCGCGTATCGCGAAGGCAGCCGCCGTAGTCGCCGGCACTGGTGCCATCCTGGCCGGCGGCGCCGGCATGGCTGCCGCCGACGCCGGAGCGCACGGTGCCGCTGTGGGTTCCCCGGGTGTCGCGTCGGGCAACATGGCCCAGGTGCCCGTGCACATCCCGGTCAACGTCTGCGGCAACACCGTGAACGTGATCGCCCTGCTCAACCCGGCGTTCGGCAACACCTGTGTGAACGCCGACGGCGGCCACGGCGCGGGCGCCTACGGCGGCTGACCACCACACCGGACATGACCGCGGCCTCCTTCGCACCGGCGGGGGAGGCCGCAGTCATGTCCGGGCAGGCGCCGGCAGAAACGTCAGACGTAGCGGTACCAGCGCGTGTGGTCCAGCAGCGCCGACGGCTTGACGTCCCACGGCGGCATCGGATCGTCGGCGGTGAACACCCGCCCGTACTGCGGATCCGACGCCGCGAGCCTCCCGCGCGGCAGATAGCCGGAGCGCGGGTGCGCCTGCTGCCAGCGCGTCCACAGCAGGTCCATGTACGCGTGGTGGAGCCAGAAGACCGGGTCGTCCGGCGAGGTGGCGCCCATCATCAGGCCGCCGACCCAGCGGTGGACCTTGTTGTGGAGGCGCCAGCGCTCGGAACCGCCGACCCGCCACCCCTCCATCCGGTTGCGCAGACCGGTCGTCGACGTGGAGTCCCACGGCGGGGCGTCGTAGACGGGATCGGCCAGCGCGTCGGCCACTTCGCTCTTCGTCGGCAGCGACACCGGGTCGCGTGGCCGTCCCAGGTCACGGGTGAGGAAGTTGCCCTCGGAGACACGGCCGTCGATCCGCCACCGGCCATTGCCGTAGGCGAACGGCCCCGTCATGACCTGCCGGTCGCTGCGGCGGCCGGTGCCGCCCATCAGGTCGTCGGCCCAGAGGGAGGACGCGGGCGAGTTGTCCGTCGTCCAGTCCCAGTACGGGACGGACACGCTGTCGTCGATCTTCCGCAGCGCCCGCTCGAACTCCAGCAGGAACCGGCGGTGCCAGGGGAAGAACGACGGCGTCATATGGGCGGCCCGTGGCCTGCGCTCCGCGTCGGTGACGTAGTACTCGCCGTGCATCCTGACGAATTCGTCGTACCGGCCGGAACGTTTGAGCGCCAGCAGCGCTCCGACCAGCCGCCGCTTCTCCGAAGAGGTCAGGTTCCGCTGGTTCTTGCGGGTGTACACGAATTCCCCGCCCTCCCGGCTCAGACGCTGTGCGTGGGGGTCGGCGACAGCCGGGCGTCGCCCAGCTCGTCCACGGCGGCACGGGCGACGTCCCGCAGGGTCGGGAACGACTCGTAGTGGTTCACCGGACTCAGATACGTGCCGTCGGCGCGCCGCATCACGTGCAGCGGCCGCCCGTCGATGCGCACCTCCACGCTCGGCATGAGCCACGCGCCGCCCGCCGGCCGGACCACCGTGCCGTCGCCGGCGGCGGTGACCAGCACGGTCGCACTGCCCTCGATGCGCCGCCCCTGGTACGTCTCGGCGAACCGCTCCAGCGAGCGCGTCCCCGCCGCCCCGTGCCGGCCCTCGGCCTTCGGTGCGTCCGGGGTCCGCCGGGCGAGCACCGGTAGGAGTGCGCCGGCCGTGCCCGCGACCGCGGCCACCGTGAACAGGGCCCGCAGCACCGGGCGGCGGGCCGGGAACCCGTCGCCCGCCGCTCCCTTTCCACCTTCCACAGGCGGCGTCCTCATGCCGTCGCTCCCTTCCGTCGGCGCCTCGTGCGACATGGCGCTGCTGCTCCTGCGCTGACAACGAGGCCGCCGCCGAAGGGATGCTCCCCCACTCGGATATCAGCGCAGCAGACCGGCGACCGGAGTACCACGCAGGACCGGTGTGCTCAGCGCGGCTCGGGTCAGGTCGGGCAGACCGAAGGCGTCCCGCGAGGACGTGGTCAGCGGTCCGCCGAGCGTTGCCCCCGGGGTGGTCAGTTCCACGTCGGACCGCTGGGCCCGTGCGCGCCCGACGCCGAGGTCGCCCTCGCCGAGCGGGTGCTTCACCGGAAGCTCGAGCAGTGTTTCGGGCATTTCGCCGCCGATCGGCACCGCCGGCAGGATGTTGTGCGGCAGCATCCTCCCCGTGACGTAGCGCGGACCATCGGGTACACCGGAGGCCAGGAGCGGCACGCCGGTGCGCAGCTTCGGCGCCTCGACGGGCAGTACCGTCTCCAGGCTCTCCAGGGGCACGGTGACCGGCACGGAGGAATCGGCGACAGCGGGCGCGGCCGCCACCGCCGAGGCCATGCATGCCACTACCGCCGCCAGCGATCCACGGGTGGTCGACTTCATCGTGTGTATGTCCCCTCTTGTGCTGCACGGGCCTTCCGTCGCTCACCACTAACGATTCAAAAGTGGCGATCAGTTCAGATTTCCCCCGTCCGCAGCAATGTCGGGACGAAGGCTGACGCCCCCATGGGCCAGCATGTGCCTTTGAACACCTGGAGGTTGCCGTGGTCACGGAGATTCCCGGCCGGTCCGCCGCGCAGACGCCCGCCCCCGATCCGTCCGACCCGTCGTTCTGGCGGCTGCCGCGCCCGGCCCGGCTCGCGGCCTTCGCCGAACTGCGCCGACGCGACGCCCCCGTGCTGTGCGGGCAGCGGCCGGGGTTCTACGCGCTGGTCCGGCACGCCGATGTGGCGGAGGCGAGCCGGCGACCGCGCGACTTCACCAGCGCGCCGGGCGTCACGACCCCGGAGCCGGCCGGCTGGGCGAAGGCGGTCTTCGGGAACTCCATGGTCAACATGGACGGCGACGAACACGCCGGTCTGCGGCGGATCGTGGCGCGTTCCTTCACCCCGCGGCTGCTGGCCGCGGCAGAGGAGAACGTGCGCGAGGTCGCCCGGCGCATCGTGGACGAGATGCTGGAGCGCCGGCCGGAGGACTTCGTCCCCTCGGTCGCCTCGCGGATGCCGTTCGAGGTGATCTGCGACCTGATGGGCGTCCCCGGCGACGACCGGGCCGAGATCGCGGCCCGGATCGACGCCGCCTCCGAGAACGTGGGCGTGGACCGCGGGCTGCGGGCCCGGCTGCGGATGCCGGGACGCGGGCTGCGGGCCCTGGCCCATCTGCAGCTGGTGATGGCACGTCTGGCCCGGGAGCGGCGCCGCAGCCCCAGGGCCGACCTCATCTCGGCCCTGGTGTGCGCGGACGTGGACGGGCAGGCGCTGAACTCCCGGCAGTTGGGCGCGTTCTTCTCCCTGCTGCTGGTCGCGGGCGTCGAGACGACGCGCAACGCGATCGCCCACGGGCTGTCACTGCTGAGTGGGCATCCGGAGCAGCGGGCGCTGCTGGAGGCCGACTTCGACGCGTACGCGGACGGGGCGGTGGAGGAGATCGTCCGCCATTCGACCCCGATCATCCAGTTCCGCCGCACGGTGGCCGCCGAGTGCGAGCTCGGCGGCCGTGTCTTCGTCCCCGGCGAGAAGGTGGTGCTGTTCTACGCGTCTGCCAACCGCGACGAGGCCGTCTTCGAGGACCCGGACGTCTTCGACATCACCCGCGCCCCCAATCCGCATCTGGGGTACGGCGGCGGCGGGCCGCACTACTGCCTGGGCGCGCACCTGGCGCGACAGGAGATGAAGGCCCTGTTCCATGAACTGCTCACCAGGCCCAGGGGCCTTCGGGCGGTGGGCCCGCCGGGCCTGGTGGACTCCAGCTTCGACAACCGGGTCCGGTCGTTGCGCTTCGCCTTCGAAGGCCCCTGACGGCTCAGCGGCGCAGCTGTGACACCGGCAGCAGGACGTGGGCGGAGCTGGTGAGCGTGGTCTCGTCGCCGAGGAAGGACTGGAACGCCTCGTCGGAGACGGGCTCGCCCGGCCGGCCCTCCGGCCACGGGCGGCTGGCGATCATGAAGTGCACGTGGCCGCGCTTGTCCGCCGCCGCCAGCCACTCGCGCGGCGCGGGGCACTGGGCGTTCAGATACGGCATGGTGACGACGGCCTGGCCGCCCTCGACCAGCAGCTGGATCGGGTGCGCCCCGTCTCGGGTGTGGTCGTGCATCTCGTCGCCGACGGTGAGTCCGAGCTCTTCGATCATCGCCAGCGCGGCCTGCTCCCCCGCCTCGGGTCCTTCGCTGCCGTCGCCGAGGGAGTAGGTGAGCAGGTAGGGGGTGTCGTGCCCCTGAGCGGGGTCGCCGGTCCAGGCGAGGAGGGACAGCGTGCCCAACCGGCCCCGGTTCGCGGCGGATTGAGGGGTGTTCGCAGTGGTCATGGCTCGGCACCCTAGTGGCGGGCCGGCCCGCCGCCGCGCCTCGTTCACCTGGACGGGGGAACCGGGGCGCAAACTGTCCCCGCGTGTGCGCGGCGGCCTCGCGCCGGACCTCTTCAGAGGCGCCAGCTGCGCTCGTCGGCGCCGACCGTGCAGTGCAGCCGTACGGCGCGGGTGTCGTACGGCAGCTCGAAGGCCAGCCAGCCCGCCCGGTGTTCGCCGACCGGGAGCGCCTCGTCCACTGCCAGGGGCAGGCCGGTGGTGATCTCCCCGGCGCTGACGGCCGGGTACCGCCGGCCCCGGTCGTCGACGACCCATGCCTCGGTCAGCGGGGAGGCGTGTGCGGCGCCGCCGATGTTGGCGAGGGTGACCTCGACGCCGACCCACCGGTGGCCGGCCGCCGGCCGCGAGGTGGCCTCGACGGCCACGGCGGGGTCGACGAGGCCGTGCGGGGTGATCCGCAGATGTTCGCCGAACCGGGCGCCGCCGATGTCGGCGGCATCCCCGAATCCGGCCGGTGCGGCGGCCGCGCGGGCCGTGCCGTGCGGACCGGGCACCGGCTCCGGGCCGGCCGTCGTGCTCTGGCACGCGGTGAGGCCCAGGAGAAGCACCGGCAGCAGTGCGGTCGCCTTGTGTCGCATCGATCCCCTTTTCCGCCGCCCCGTTCATGCGTATTTTCGGTTCGGCGACGGTCGACCGGGTACGCCGCGCCCCATGCCGTACGGGTGAATCTCACCGCTGCGGGCGACCGGCTCGAAAGGCCGTTCCTCCCGTCCCCCACCGTCGGCGCCCGGCAGTGACTTCCGGCCCCCGGCGCGCGTTGGCGTTCGTATGGCAGGAATCTCCGCGCCCGCCCGGTGGCAGCGCGTCCAGACGAGCACGGACCCGGCGGCCGCGCCTCCCGGCGGCAGCCCCATCTACGACCAGTTGGCACGCGAGTGGGCGGCCGCGGGCCGGACCATGCCGGGCCGGCCGGACGGGGAGTGGACCCGGCTGAGCGTCTTCCCCTCCCCGCCTCCCCCGCAGGGGGAGACGGCCGGACGGTCCGCGTCCACACATTTCCGGCGGGGCTGGCTCTACGACCGGCACGCGGTCTGAGGCGCCCGGCCCGTCACCGGCGCAGCCGCCGTTGCACCCCGTCGACGAGCCGCTCGGCGGCGAAGGCCGTGCCGTACACGAATCGCATGGCGGGACCGAACGACGGGGCGGACAGCAGGCCGGAGAAGAACAGGCCGGGGCAGCTGGACTCGAAGCCGGGGCTCAGCGCCGGCGCCCGGCTGGTGCCTGTCCTCCTGAGCGCCTGTCTGACGCCGGGGTCGAGCAGGGTCAGCCGGTCCAGGTCGGGGGCGAAGCCGGTCGCCGCGACGACATGGCCGGTGTCGAGGGTGCGGCTGCCGCCGCCGGGTGTGCCCAGCTCCAGCCGTACCCGGCCGTCCGGGCGCACGGACGCGCCGCGCAGGCTGTGCCCGAGCAGTTCGGGCACCCGCTGTTCGTAGCGCTCGCGCAGCCACCACGCGCCGGCCGGTCCCAGCGCGCCGTCGGCGAGGCGTTCGCGCAGGCCGGCCGGGAGCCGGCCGACCGTGCCGGGCAGCCGCGACCACGCCCAGGCGGACCAGCCGCTGCCCAGCCCGCTGAGCGGGGTGCGCAGCTCGCGCAGCCGTCCCCGCCGCCGCGCCACGGGCACGGTGTTCCATCTGAGCGTGTCCGTACGGGCCACGAGCTGGGGCCTCGCCCCGTGCTCGGCGAGGAGCGTCGCGGTCTCCAGCGCCGCCTGGCCCGCGCCGATCACGGTGACGTCCAGGTCGCCGAATCCGGCGGGGTCCCGGTCGCCGCTGCTGTGCGAGCAGAGCTCGGGCGGCAGCGCCGCCAGCTCCCCCGGGACGCGCCGGAAGGGCATGAGGCCCACGGCGAGTGCCACGGTACGGGCCTCGATGCCGTCGCCCTCCGCGGTCTCCACGCGGAAGCGGCCGGCGGCCGGGGTCACGCGGGTGACGGTCTGTTCGTGGACGGGCGGCGCGGCGTGCTCCGCGAACCACATGCCGTAATCGGTGAAGGTGCGGATCGGCAGCGGGCGGCCGTGCACCGCCTCGAACCCGCGGACCGCCGCGTAGTCGCCGAGGGGGTACTTGGCGCCGGGGTCGGACAGGTCGGAGGCCCAGGGCTCGGACTTCAGGAACATGCCCTCGGGCATGTGGTCCCGCCAGGACGCCATGGTCCTGCCGTACACCCGCAGGCTCATCCCGGCCGCGGCCGCGTGAGCCGCGACGGACAGCCCGTACGGGCCGGCGCCGATCACTGCCAAGTCGTACATGACGCGGTTCTCGCTCCCTGTGTGTCGGCCCTCGGTGCGGCCGGTGGCGGCGCGGGCCGCCGCCGTGGCAGCGGTCGCACCCGGTCGGTGCCCTTGACCAGGCCGCGCCGCAGCCAGGCGGCGGCCATGGCGAGGAACGGCAGGACGTCGTCGCGCGCGAACCAGGCGGTCTCGACGCCGCGCCGGGCGGCGCCCGCCCGTCCCCGCCGCGGCCGCCGGGGGCCGGCGAGCAGTGACAGCAGCGCGTAGTTCTCGGCGACGAAGACCCGTCCCGGCCGGCCCGGGGCACGCGGCACCGGCCGGCCGGTGAGGTCCAGATAGAGGGACCGCACGACGTCGAGCCCGCCCTCGTCGGTGAACAGCCGGAACTGCGCGCCCGGCCGCGGGTTGACGTCGAGGAGGCGGTACGCGCCGCCCGCCGGGTCCCGCCGGAAGTCCAGGTCGAGGACGCCCCGGTAGCCGGACCGCGCCACCAGCCGCAGGGCCGCGCCGCGCACCTCGTCGTTGTGCTGCCAGCTGCCCATCGCGGTCAGCCCGGCCCGCGGCGGCCAGGCGAGTTCCTTGCGCCCGGTGCCGCCGAGCAGACAGAGCGAGGCGCGGGAGAAGTATCCGTGGAAGAACCAGTCGGAGTGCGGACCGTCGGGCAGATGCCGCTGGAGCAGCAGCCGGCTGCCGGCCTCCCCGCTGCGCCGGAACAGCCGCTGCGCCTCGGCGTGCGAGGTCACCAGGGTCGTACTGCGCAGCCCCGTACGCGGGTCCAGCAGCCACGGTCGGCTCCACTTGGCGACCAGCGGCAGCCCGAGCCGCCGTACCGCCGCGGCCGCTTCCGCCGCGCTGGCGGGCACGATCGTCTCCGGGTGCGCGATCCCCGCCGTGGCGCACAGCCGCACCAGTTCCTCCTTGTCGGCGAGGGCGGCCGTGGCGTCGGCGGCCTGCTCGGGGAAGACGAAACGGGAGGCGAGGCGCGGCGCGTGGGCGGCGACGCTGAGGGCGCCGAGGTCGTCCATCGCGATCAGCACGGCGCGCCTGCCGATCCGCTCCGAGACGCCGAGCAGCAGCTCGACGAAGGCCTCGGGGCCGAGGGCGCCCGGCGGCCGGACATGGGCCCGGTGCAGATAGCGGGACCGGGTCACCGGGCTGCGGGCCGATTCGACGACGGCGTGGACCTCCACACCCGCCCGCCCCAGCGATCTGACGGCGCCCAGTGTGCCGTGGTGGAACGGGTTCCGGTCGAGCCGGAGCACCAGGGCGGGTACGTCAGGGCCGGTGGTCGGCATTCGAGTCATTTCTTTCACCTGGATGGTTCTGAATGGAGCGCGCCTATTCGCTAATGGCCTACTGACGTCTCCTCAGACAGACCATCCGTACGACTTTCTGCCTACGGTCGAGACATCCCTGAACGGGCCGTACAGAGGAGGAATTCATGCCACCACGGCACCATCTCATCCGCGCGGGCATCGGGACGGTCACTGCCGGTCTCCTGGTCGCCGGCGCACTGTCCGGAACCTGGACGGCGGGTGCGGCACCCAACGAGAGCGACAGTCCCGAAAGCCCCGACGGCTCGTCAGTCGCCGTCGGGGCGTATCTCCATTACGGGCCGCCCGGGATCGAGCGCATGGCCGAGCTCTCCCGCTGGCTGGGGGGCCGGGAGCTGAGGGTCGCTCACACGTACCTCCCCGGCGACCGCTGGGCCAACATCGAGGGCCAGGTCGACTTCCTGCGTCCGTGGGCGGACTGGCGGCGCGGGGCGGCCGACCGGATGTTCGTGCTCAACGTCCCGATGCTGGAGCGCAACGAGGCGCGGCTGCCCGACGCGGCGGTCCGGGCGCTGCTGCGCGCCGGGGCCGGCGGCAGTTTCGACAAGCACTTCAGGACCCTGGCCACGCGCCTGGTGGAGCTCGGCGCGACCGACACGGTGATCGTCCTCGGCTGGGAGATGAACGGCACGACGTACACGCACCGTTGCGCTCCGGACCCCGCGGCGTGGAAGGCGTACTGGAACCGCATCGTCACGGCCATGCGTTCCGTCCCGGGGCAGGAGTTCCGATTCGACTTCGCTCCGAATCGCGGTCTGGACGCCATTCCCTGGACCGAGTGCTATCCCGGCGACGGCGTGGTGGACATCATCGGAATGGACTCGTACGACCAGCCTCCGGGCGGGACGTTCGACGAACAGGTGAATGCTCCGTACGGATTGCGGACGCAGGTCGAGTTCGCCGCGGCGCACAACAAGGCGATCTCGTATCCGGAGTGGGGGCTTTTCCGGAACGGCGACAATCCCGAGTACATGCGCCGCATGCTCGAATGGATCGACCGTCACCAGCCGCTCTACCAGACGATCACAGACTACTGCCCGCACGGGGTGTGGCAGTGCGAGGACAATCCGGAATCCTCGAAAGTGTTCCGCTCGAAGATGTCTGCGAACGCGGTCCGGCCGGACCCGGCGGCGCCCGACCCGGCCCAGCCCGACCCCGAAGCGCCGGACCCGGCCCAGCCCGACCCCGCCGAACCCGACCCGGCAGAACCCGACCCTGCGGAGCCCGCCCCCGAGGAGCCGGCGCCGCTCCCGTCGACGCCGCCCGGCGAGGTGGTGATGAACGACGTCGAGTGGTGCGTCCCCACGGACCTCGGCGACTGGGTCGCCCAGTGGGTCGGCGACCGACGGATCTGCGTGAAGTTCCCCTGGCCGGAGGGGGTGCCGGGGTTCTGAGACCGAGCGGTTCCCACGACAGCGGCACGACGACAGCGGTACGGCGGGCGGTCGCCCGGGGCCTTTCAGGACCTCACGGCGGCCGCCCGCCGCCCGTGCAGCCGCGTCCGCCACTCGACGGCCGCCGGCAACCGCTCCCGTACGGTCTCCGCGGCCCGGTCGCGCAGCCGGGCGCGCGCCTCGTGGAGCCGCAGCAGCGGCTCCAGCGCGGCGCCGGACATCAGCAGCCGCTGGTTGGTGACGGCCTCCGGGCGCCAGTGGTTCTTGTACGGCTCCGCCCCGCGCAGCAGGCTCAGCACACCGCGGCCCCCGTCGGCGGCCTGCCGGGCGTCGTGCCGCAGCAGCATGGCCGCCACGTCGACCTTCCGCTCCCGCAGCCTGGGGTCCGCCCCGTACAGGTAGCCGCCCGCCAGGTGCGCGGAGGACAGGGTCAGCGCGGCCGCGACGACCTCCCCGTCCATCCGGTACTCGGTCAGCGCGGCCTCGCCGCGCCGCGCCATCGCGCGGGTGGCGCGCACCAGATGGGCGGCGAACCGGGGCCGCAGGTGCTCGGGGTTGACCCCGCGCCCACGCCACTGCAGTTCGTGCAGTCGCAGCAGATGGGCCACGGCCTCGGCCACCTCGGGCTCCGGCACGGGGTGCGCCTCGATCTTCAGGGCGTCGATCTTGCGCAGCTTGGCCCGCACCCGCTGGGCCCGTGCCGTGGCCATCCGCCTGGCGAGCTCCTCGACCGGGGCGGCCGGCAGCTCCATGCAGACCGAGTCGGCGAGGCGGGCGCGGGCGCCCCTCCAGGTCTCGTAGAGCCGCTGGGCCGCCGCGCCCGGCCGTACCTCGCGCAGGTCGATCACCGCGTGGCGCGCGGCGCGGGCGAGGCCGCGTTCCAGCGCGGCGAGGGCCGTGCGCGGGTGAGCACCGTCGAGGAGGACGTCGCCGTAGTCGGAGATGCCGCCGCCGACCGGGACGAGCAGCGGCATGGGGCCGTGCGCCAGCATCAGCGGCGCGGCGCCGATCAGCCGTCCGTCCAGGCGTGCGAGCACGACGCGCAGCCGGCCGCGCGTCCCGTAGGACAGCCACCACGAGTGGAGCCAGGCGTGGCTCTGGAACGGGGTGGCGGTGGCGCAGCTGTCGTGCAGCCGGTCCCACTCGGGGCCCAGGGCGGCGAAGGCCTCCGGGTCGCGGCACAGTGTGACGGACATGCCCCGCCTTGCCGGGGGCGTCACACCAGTTCCCGCTCGGCCGCCGGTTCCGAGTGCCGCGCGGGCGCGGGTACGCCGCCCCCGGCGGGGCCGTCCGTACGGCGCGGCCGGACGAGCAGCACCAGCCCGCCGAGCAGCCCGCCGGCGCAGCCGCCGACGGCGGCGCTCAGCGGGGCGGGCAGGGACACCGGCTCGTCCGCGGGGATGGCCTGGGAGAAGAGGGTCAGTGAGACGCCGGTGTCCTTGGACACCTGGTTGCTGCTGACGAAGACGGCGTCGGCGACCGCGTTGGCGATGTCGGCGGCCTCCGCGGGCTCGGCCGACGTGCCGGTGATCGCGATCATCGGCGAGTCGGGCGAGGTCTCGGTCTCTACCCGGGTGCGCAGTTCACGGGCCGGTACGCCGGCCGCGACCCGCGCGTACGAGAGGGTCGAGTCGCTGGTCGCGATCCGGCCGTACGCCTGGGCGAAGCCGAGCGCCGCGGCCGGGTCGGAGTCCTTGGCGGGCACGGCGACGACATAGGTGGTGGCCGCGTACTCGGGCGCCTTGAGCAGCCCGTAGGAGGCGCCGCAGACCGTGCCGAGCACGGCGCACAGCGGCAGCGGCCACCAGACGGGCAGGCGACGGGAGTGGGCGAGGAGGCGGCGGACCCGGCCGGGGGCGGCGGGGTCCTGCGCGGGCGACTCGGTCATGGGTGTGTGCTCCGGATGGGGTGGACGGGGACGGCCGGCGGCCGCGTGGTGTCGAGGGCGTGCGCGTAGACGTCCATGAGGAGACGTCCGCTGCGCGCGATGTCGTAGTGGCCGACGGCGCGGGGCGGCGGCAGCCGGTGCGTGCCCGCGGCCTGTCGGGCGCGCAGGGCCGCGGTGAGTTCGGGCGTGCCGCCGTCGCGCAGCCGGGTGGCGCCGGGCGCGTCGTCCGGCGGCAGGTCGTCGACGGCGGGGCAGGTGCTGTGCAGTACGGGCAGCCCGGCGGCGAGCGCCTCCACGACGGCGAGCCCGAACGCCTCGTCGCGCGAGGCCGACACGAAGACGTCCACGGCGGACAGCAGGGCCGCGACCCCGTCCCGGTCGCACTCGCCGAGCAGCCGGACCCGGTCGGCGGCCCCGAGCCGGATCGCCAGGGCGCGCAGCGCCGCCCGCTCCGGGCCGTCGCCCGCGAGCAGCAGCCGGGCCCCGGGCAGCGCGGCGACCGCCTCGATCAGGACACCGAAGCGTTTGCCGGGGACGAGCCGGCCCACGCCGCCCACGGTGAACGCGCCCTGGGGGACGCCCAGCCGGGCGCGGGTGGTCCGGCGGGCGGCCGGGTCGAAGCGGAACCGGGTCGCGTCGATGCCGTTCGGCACGACATGGACCCGCCCGCCGGGTACGCCCCAGTCCCGCAGCCGTCCGGCGACGGTGTCGGAGACGGCGACGGTCGCGGCGCCGAGGCGTTCGGTGGCGAGATACAGGGCGCGGGTTCCCGGCGTGAGCGGCCGGCCCTCGATCTCGTCGGCGCCCAGCGAGTGTTCGGTGGCGACGGCCGCCCGCACCCCGGCCAGCCGCGCGGCGGTCCGCCCGTAGACGCAGGCGCGGTAGAGGTGCGTATGGACCAGGTCGTACCGGCCGCGCCGGATGAAGCGGACCAGGCGCGGCAGAGCGGTGACGTCCGTGTTGCCGCGCATCCCGAGATGGGCGACCGGCACTCCGTCGGCGCGCAGCCCCTCGGCGACCGGGCCGGGCTCGGTCAGGGTCAGCACGTCGCACTCGGCGGGCAGATGCCGCAGCAGCAGGCGCAGTTGCTGCTCCGCGCCGCCGACGCCGAGGCCGGTGATGATGTGCAGGGCCCTCATCGGGCATCGCCGCCGACGCGCACGGGCGCCAGGGCCGAGTGGTGGCGCGCCCGGTGCCGCAGCCGCTTCACCCACAGCCGTGCGCCCCGGTCGGCGTTGCTGATGTGGGTGCGCGGCAGGGCGTACGAACCGGCCTGCGCACCGGGGGTGATGGCGCAGGCGTACGCGTAACCGGCGCGGCGCACGGCGTCGGCGGCGCGCCGGTCGAAGGTGCCGTACGGGTAGCAGAACCCGGCCGGGGCCGTGCCGGTCAGCTCGCCCAGCAGTTCGCGGCTGCGGGCCGTCTCGGCGAGCAGGACGTCGTCGGGGCAGTCGGCCAGGTCGCGGTGGAGCAGCCCGTGCGAGGCGATCTCCGTGCCGGCGGCCGCCGCGGCACGGATCTGCCGGGCGGTGAGCAGCGGGCGCCGGGGCCCCCGCGGATCCCAGTCGTTGCTGCCGCCGAGGCGGCCGGGGAGCACGAACAGGGTGGCCGAGCAGCCGTGCCGGCGCAGGACGGGGAGGGCGGCGTCGGCGAAGTCGGCGTAGCCGTCGTCGAAGGTCAGCCCCACCAGTCCGGCGGCCCGGCCGTCGGCGTGGGCGCGCAGCAGGCGGGTCACGCCGACGCCCCGCAGCCCCCGCGCGCGCAGCCAGCCCAGGTGCAGGTCGAGCCGGTCGGGCGCGACGGTGATGCCGTACGGGTCGTCGGTGGGGTCGCCCACGGCGTGGTACATCCAGATCCACGGCGGGGCGAGCACTCCGGCGACAGGTGGCGCCGCGGTATCAGTGGACATGACGCGACCTCCGTCGGGCGAGAGCCAGCAGCTGGACGGCTTCGGGAGCGTGCAGGGCACGGGCGGTGAGCAGGAAGACGGCGGGTACGAGCAGGCAGCCGGCCGCCAGGCTCCGCGGCGGGCTCTCGATCAGCGGCCCGGCGAGCATCCCGGCGGCCGCCGCGACGGCGGCGGCCGCCGCGAGCCGCCCGATGCGGACGGCGACGGAACGCACCTGGATGGCGACGATCCGGGACCCGAGGCCGTGCAGCAGCAGGAGCGCGGTGGTGCTGATGCCGGCGGCGTTGGCGGCCGCGATCCCGTGCACTCCCCACGGGCCGACGGCCGCCGCGCCGGCCGCGGTGGTGACGGCGAGTCCCGCGGCCATGGCGGCCGCCGGGAACCAGGTGGGCCGGCCGGAGGAGAAGAACGGGCGGCCGAGCGCGCCGACGAGGCAGTGGCCGAGGAGCCCGGCCGCGTACACCCGCATGACGGTGGCGGTGGTCGCGGTGTCCCGTGCGTCGAACGCGCCGCGCTGGAACAGCACTTCGATGATCTGCGGCGCGTAGCCGACGACGATCGCGGTGCCGAGCAGCACCGTCGCCCCGGCCAGGGCGAGATCCTGCTCGACCCGGCGGCGGGCGCGCTCCCGGTCGCCCTCCGCGATGGCGGTGGCGACCACGGGGAACGTCACCGTGCACACCATCAGCGACAGCACCATCGGCATCTGCGCGACCTTCTGCGCGTAGTTGAGGTGGGAGATCGCGCCGGCGGGGAGCGGGGCGGCGAGAAAGCGCTCGACCAGGACCTGGGACTGCCGGCTGAGGGCGAAGAGCACGACCGGGGCGAGCACCGCCGCGCCGAGGAGGGGCGGCTTCGTCCGGGGCCGGCGTACGAGCGGGCGCAGCGTCATGCGGCGGGCGACGGCGGGGAGCTGGACGGCGACCATGAGCAGCCCGCCGACGGCGACGCCCGCGGCGGCCGCGCGTACGCCCCACACGGAGTGCAGGGCGAGGGTCGTGCCGATGATGCCGACGTTGTAGGCGGCGTAGACGCTCGCCGGGCGGACGAAGCTGCCGTGGGCGCGCAGGCCGGCGCTGAAGTAGCCCGTGACGCCGAAGGTGAGGACGGTCAGCGCGGTCAGCCGGGTGCAGTCCACGGCGAGCCGCGGATCGCCGAACCCGGGCGCGAGGACCCGCACGACGACCGGCGCGCCGATCAGCAGCGCCCCGGCCACGCACGTCAGTACGGCGAACAGCCGCGGGAAGGTGGCGGACATCAGCTCCCGTACGGGATCGCCGGCGCCCTTTTCCGCGCCCGCCGCCCGCCGCGCGAGGGCGAGGCTGAAGGCGGGCACGAGCAGCAGGGCCATCGCGTCCTCGATGAGGAGCGTGGAGGCCATCTCGGGAACGGTCCAGGCGATGAGGAACGCGTCGCTCTCGACGCCCGCCCCGAAGAGGTGCGCGATCGTCTGGTCCCGGACCAGCCCGAGCACCGCCCCGGCCACGGTCAGCCCCGCGGTGACGGCGGCGGCCCTGGCGAGAAACCGGCCGAGTCGGGGCGGGGAGGGGGACGCGGGAGCGACCGGGTCCGGCGCCGGGGCCGGCAGGCGGACCGCCGCCGGGGCGGCGTGCCGTGCGCGGGGCGCGGCCGGGGGGGCCGGCGTACGGGAGGAGGCCACGGCCGCGTGGCGGCCCCGGGGTGCGGGTGTGGTGGCACGGCGGTGGAGGGCGTGGAGGCCGGTCCGGAGCGCGGCGACCCACCCGGCGCCCTGGTCCAGGTGCCGGCCGCGGTCCCCCACGGGCGTGCCCTTCACGCGGAGGCCGCCCTGCCGAGCGCCCACCACGCCGCCAGGCCCACCACGACGCCGGTCAGCGCCGTCGAGGGGCCGCCGATGTCCGCGTAGAGGAAGTCGACGGTCTGCCAGAGCATCAGGCCGACGGCCACGAGCCCGCAGTCGGCGGCCCGTTCCGCACCGCCGGCGCCGCCCGCACGTCCCGCCCGGACGAGGCGGCGCACCCCGAGGACCAGGAGTGCGGCCAGGCTGCCGGCGAACGCGGTCAGACCGATCAGGCCCTGCTCGCCGAGGACCAGCAGATACATGTTGTGCGGGGACAGCAGCGGCTGCTTCTCGAACTCCCGGCCCGCACCCGCAGTGTCGCTGCCGGACGACAGCCCGATCGACGCATGACCGTCGCGGTGCGCGGGGAAGCCCTTCAGCCCGACGCCCGCCGCCGGCTCCTCGCGCCACATCCCGGCCGCCGCCGCCCACATGGCGTACCGGTCGCCGACCGACCGGTCCGGCGCGTCGGTGACCCGGGTGATGCTGCTGACCCGCTCGGAGATCATCTCGGAGCCGATGCCGAGACCGCCGACGAGTACGACGCCGAGCGCGGCCACCGCCGCCAGGACCCGGACTGCCTGCCGCAGCCCGGTCAGGGCGGTCACGGCGACGGCGGCGAACGCCGTGGCGATCCATGAACCGCGGCTGAAGGACAGGGCCAGCGGCACGACCAGCACCGCCGCGGCGGCGAGCGCGCACGGCTTCAGCCAGACCGGCGCGTCGGGCGGGGTCCGCAGGGCGAGGGCGAGCGCGGCGAGCAGCCCGTACGAGACGACGGTCGCCATCCCCATGACGTCCGTCGGCCCGAAGGTGCCGACGGCGCGGATGTTCTCGCCCATGTACGACGCGCCGGTGCCGGTGGCGTACTGGTGGGAGCCGACCGCGCCCTGTGCGAGGGCGAGCAGGACGAGGCCGCCGGCCACGATCCGGAAGTCGCGCGCGTCGCGCAGGAGCAGCACGACGGCGACCGGCACCAGGACGAAGACCTGCAGATAGCGCACGAAGCCGGGCACCGCGCCCTGCGGGTCGGCGGCGGTGAGCGTGGCGACCGCGAAGCCGACGACGGGCAGGCCGAACACGGCCGCGGCGGCGGGCGTCAGCGGCCGGGACCGGCGGCGCAGCACCTCGGCCGTGCACCAGACCACCAGGACCGCGGAGGCGATGTCCGCCGGGGCTACGGCGCTCCCCGCGCCGCTCGCCGCCGGCAGCGGCGCGGCCGGCAGCAGCACGGTCGCGACCAGGGGCAGCAGCCGCAGCAGCCGCAGCAGCCACAGCGGCGGCATGCGCCGGCCGGGCGCGGCGGTCCAGGTGGCGGCGGTCATGCTCAGCTGCCTCCCAGCCTGAGCAGCGAGGCGGCGGTGCGGGCCAGGATGCACACGTCCTGCCACAGCGACCAGCTCTCGATGTAGTGGTTGTCGAAGCGGGCGCGGTCCTCGATGGAGGTGTCCCCGCGCAGACCATGGATCTGGGCCAGCCCGGTGATGCCGGCGGGCATCCGGTGCCGAGCCTGGTAGCCGGGGTGGGCGTGGCTGAACTTGGCGACGAAGTAGGGCCGTTCGGGTCTGGGTCCGACGAGGCTCATGTCGCCGCGCAGCACGTTCCACAGCTGCGGCAGCTCGTCGAGCGACGTGCGGCGCAGCAGGCTTCCGGTGGCACTCATCCGCCGGTCCGTGGCCACGCTCCAGCGGGTGGCGGACTCGTGCTCGTCGGCGGGGCTGATGGTGCGGAACTTGAGCAGCACGAACGGCCGTCCGTCGAGGCCGACGCGTTCCTGCCGGAAGATGACGCCGGGCCCGTCGCAGAGGCGGACGGCGAGCGCGCAGGCCGCCAGCACGGGAGCGGCGACGACGAGCGCGACGGCGGCGAGGCAGACGTCCATGACCCGCTTCCCGACGAGGCCGAGCGGTGTGCGCACCGCGTCGAGCCGGCGTACGGGGAAGCCCCACAGGTGGTCGGCGCCGCGGCGCGTGGCGCGCCCGGCGGGGGTGCCGTCGACCAGCCAGACGTGGCAGCCGTGCCGTTCGAACAGGTCGAGCAGCACGGCGCTCTCCGGTCCGGGCGGCCGGGTGAGGACGGCGTGGCCCACGGCGTTCTGGATGACCGCGCGGCTGACGTCCTGCGGCCCGGTGAGCACGGGCAGCGCCGCCGGCGCCGTCCCGGCCCGGTGGTCGAGGTCGACCTGTCCCACGGGCCGCATCCCGTACTCGGCGTGGTCGTACAGGGCGGCGGTGACCTGCTGGACGATCGGCCCGTTTCCCACGACCAGCGCCGACCGCGGCCGGCGGGCGGCGGCGAGACGGCGGCTGCGGTGGACGGCCGCCCGGCCGGCGCAGGCGAGCAGCGCGTGCCCGGCGGCCGCGAGGGCCGGGGCGGCCGGGCCGGCCGCGTAACGGGGGTCGAGGGCGGCGAGGGTCAGGCCGACGGCGTACCACTGGAGCAGCAGCAGCCCGTACAGCGTGGGCAGTTCGGCGAGGGCGGAGGGCGACAGCCGGCGCCGGTAGAGGCCGCACCGGGTGTGCAGGACGGCCTGGAGCAGGACGAACGGCAGCGCCGCGATCAGCGGCCAGCGGGCCTGGGACCACAGCACGGCGGAGGCGGCCGGCACGGCGCAGACCGCGGCGAGCGCGTCGGCCGCGAAGAGCCCGGTGGCACGCTCGCCGCGTACGGCGGCGCGGTGCGCGCCCGCGGCGAGGCGACGGCCGGGCACCCGGCGGGGCGGGTGGATCGAGGGGGCCGGGCGGCGGGTGACCGTCGCCTGGGCGGTGCGGGGCGCAGGAGCACTGTCCGTCGTCATCGTTCGGTGCGCTTCCTCGTCATGGGTCGGTGCGTGCTGAGCAGTTCCTGGTAGAGGCCGAGGACGGCCGCCGCCGTGCCGCGCACGTCGGACGTGGCCCGGACGTGTTCCTCGGCCCGGCGGCCCAGGTCGCGGCGGAGGCCGGGCCGCGCGAGGAGCCGGACGAGCGCCGCGGCGAGCGCGGTCGGGTCCTCCGGCGGGACCAGTGCGTACGGCTCCTGGCCGGGCGGCAGGCTCTCCCGCGCGCCGCTGACGTCGCTGACCACGACGGGAAGCCCGCAGGCCATCGCCTCGAGCGGAGCGAGCGCCATGCCTTCCCAGCGGGACGGGAGTACGGCCAGGTCGGCGGCGTGCAGCCACGGCCGGGTGTCCGCGCGGTCGCCGGCGAACAGCACGCCCGGCGGCGCACCGCGCCGCAGCTCCGCCCCGTCGGGCCCGTCGCCGACCAGGACCAGCCGGGCGCCGGGGACCGCGGCCGCCACTGCGGGCCAGGCCCGCAGCAGCACGTCCTGGCCCTTCTGCCGGCAGAGCCGGCCGACGCAGACGACGAGGCGGGTGTCCGCGGGGGTGCGGAACGGCTCGGGCAGCATGGAGCGGGCCGCCGCCTGGCCGCCGGCGGCGCGGGCGGTGAAGTGGGCGAGGTCGATGCCGTTGCGGATCACCGACCAGCGGGCGCGGATGCCGGCCGCCTCCCCGGCGCGGCGCTCGCTCTCGCTGACGCACAGGGTGCGGGTCGTCCAGCGGGCGCCGTACCGCTCCCAGGTCAGGGCCAGTCCGGCGCTCGTGCCCCGCACGGCGTCGAAGGACCAGGCGTGCGGCTGGAAGACGGTCGGCACCCGGCCGCGTACCGCGAGCCGTCCGGCGAGGCCGGCCTTGGCGCTGTGCGCGTGCAGGACGTGCGGGCCGCTGTCGCGGATCAGCCGGGCCGCGGTGCGCACCTCCGCGGCGAGCCCGGGCCCCGGCGCCCGGCCGGCCGGCCAGGGGTGCACGACGGCGCCGGCCTCGGCCGCGAGGCCCGCCAACCGCCCCTGCGGCGGGCATGCGACGACGGGCCTGATGCCCGAGCGGACCTGCTGCCTGACGAGGTCGGTGACGACTCGTGCGACTCCCCCGTCCACCGGCTGAACCAGGTGGAACACCGTGAGTCGGCTCTTCTCAGTCCAGTTTCTTTGCAGCACGTGCGGCCTTCTTCGAACGCGGTGGACTGTAGGCGTAATGCGGCGGTCAGCGGCGCGCGTCGGCCTGAAGGAAAAGGGCCCCGAGGAAATGGCCGCCGTTCCCGGCGCCGAACCGGAAGGTCAGGGAATCGGCTCCGTCCGCCAGGGCGGGACCGATGTCGAACAGGTCGGAGTCGTAGCCGAGAGTGTTGACGTGGGCGGGCTGCCGGCCCGTCACGGTGGCGCCGAGATCGGCGATGGTCGAATTCATCACGTCGTCCGCCGGATTGGCCGGGTCGGTGAGGGCGAAGGGTTTTCGGCCGCCCGCCCGTACGCTCACCGAGTCACCGCGGGCGGCGCGGTCGCCGTCGTACGAGACGAGGCCCGCGCGGCCGCCGGCGCCCGGCCGGATCCGCAGGCCGGCCAGGGTCAGGGAGTGGTCCGCACGGCCGGGGCGGAGTGCCTCGAAGCCGTCCCTGACGGACAGTTCGCGCAGCGGTTCGTCGTCCTTCTCGTAGGCCACGACCAGGGTCCAGCCGCCCCAGGCGCCGGCCTTGGAATGGCCCTTCGCCACGTTGATCTGGGCGACGGTCCAGTAGCCGGAGCCGCTGCGGCGCACCAGGGGGGTGATGTCGGCGGACGCCTGGTAGGCGTCGCTGCCGTCCGCGTCGCGGTGGGCGACCCGGGTGTCGGCCAGCACCTCCTTGTACTCGCCGCCCGGTTCGGCGATCAGGACGCGGCCGTTGTCCGCGGGGGGTTTCTGCTCCCCGACGCGGAGGTTGCCACCCCAGTACAGGCGGGCGTAGCGCACACGGGAGCCGGCGGGGAGGCCGAGCCGGGCGCGGCTGGAGTTGTAGGTGTTGGGGTCGTCGTCGAGGTCGACGTAGAACATGTCGTAGTCGCCGTTGACGCCCTGTGCGCCCTTGCGCACCGCGGAACAGGGCGTGGCGGTGGTGGTTTCCGGCGTGCGGCAGGTGATGGCGGAGTTCGCGGCCCGGACGATTCCGCCGTGGTGGACCGAGTGATAGCGCTCGGTGAAAGGAATGCGCGGTGCTTCCGGGGGCGTGGGGGCCGGTGCCGCCGCGGCCATGAGGGGAGCTGCCGAAAACGCCGTGCAGAGCAGTGCTGCCAGAACGCCTCGCGCAGCGAAGCCCGGCGACTTCGGCATGGTTGGCTCTCCATTTTCGATCAAGTCGACAAAACAGGAGTGCACTTTGTCAGAAAGCTAGTTGGAAATCACGCGGGACGCGCACATAGGGCCATCTGGAGGCCATCTCATTCGCCTTACATATAGGCCTGTCTCCGGTGGTACGACCGTAAGTGCGGGGCGAACGGAACCAGCTCATCGAGTGATTCGGCAAAACCCTTCTACCACTCGCTCGTTGAGGGGGCCACGACGCGGGGAATCACCTCCGCCGAGCCGCCGGAGAAAGGCGGAGATCCGGGGTTTCCCGTGCGGCCACGGCTCGTTACCCCTGTCGACGGCGGAGAACACCGCCGGGGAAAGGGATTCGAAAAGATGAAGTACTCGAAGGCTGCTGCGATCGTTGCCGGCTCCGTGGCGGCGCTGGGGGCGGCTTCTCCCGCCTTCGCCGCCGACTCGGCGAACATGCCGCCCATGAGCCTCACCGCCGGCATCGCCGAAGTGGCGAGCTCCATCCCGCAGATGGACTCCGCCGAGGCGGGCAGCGTGGTGAACGAGGTGGCCGGCGGTGCGACCGAGCTGAACAACCTGCGGGGCAACGCACCCGGTCAGGTGCTGCAGTCGGCCGGTTCGCTGACGCCGATGCTGGGCGGCCTCTCGCTGGGCGGCTGACCGCCGGGGCGACAGCGGCGACAGACCGGGGCGGCCCGTCGGCGACCTGCGGCGGGGCCGCCCCGCGTCCGGTTCGCGGTCGCGGCAACCGGCGTACCGGCACACGACCGTTGGAGTGAACCGGGAGAACCAAACCCCGAGGCGGGCGGTTGTCCAGGGAGCTCCAACGGCGGGCATCCAAGCAACAGAAGGACAGAGAATGCTGAAGAAGGTTACGGCTACGGCAGCGCTGGCGCTCTCCGTGGCGGCCGCCGGCGCGTCCATGGCACCCCAGGCTATGGCCCTCGGCAACGACGGCGGCACCAACTCGCTGAGCGGCAACGGCGCCAAGCAGAGCTACGGCAACGCCGCCACGCACGGTGACATGAGCCCGCAGATGAGCCTGGTCCAGGGCTCGCTGAACAAGCCCTGCATCGGCCTGCCGCTCAAGGCCAACGTGCAGAACATCGTCGGCCTGGTGAACGTCGGCCTCCAGGACATCCCGATCCTCTCGGCCCCGCAGAACCAGCAGTGCGTCGAGAACTCCACCCAGGCCAAGGGTGACGAGCCGCTGTCGCACATCCTCAACGACATCCCGATCCTGTCGGGCAACGGCTCGGCGATCGACTAGTCGTCCCGTACGTCGAGGACCCCGGTGGCCGACGGCCGCCGGGGTCCTCGGTTTCGCGCCCCGGTCCCGGTTTCAGACTCTCGCAGGGCCTGGGGGCGGGGTCAGGACAGCCAGAAGTCCCACCAGCGGGTCAGGATCAGCATGCCGATCACCCCGGTGTGCAGCACGGGCGGCACCCAGGCGAACTCGTCGAAGAAGCCGCGCAGCCAGGCGGGGGCGGGCAGCAGCCGGTGGCGGACGTTGTGCGCGGTCACGTGCCAGAACATGAAGATCGTGGCGACCCAGGCCAGCGCGCACCACAGGCACAGTGCGCTGATCTCGTACAGGGACTGGTACTGCAGCCAGGTGCAGAAGCCCACGCCGAAGAGGCAGCCGGCGTTCAGGCCGAGCCAGTACGCCCGGCCGAAGCGGGCGCCGGCCAGCAGCGCCATGCCGACGCCGATCACCACCGAGTACGTCGCCAGGCCGAGCATCGGGTTGGGGAAGCCGAAGACCGCGGCCTGGTCGCTCTCCATGACGCTGCCGCACGAGACCACGGGGTTGAGGCTGCAGCCCGGCTTGAAGCCCGGGTCCTCGGCCAGCCTGATCTTGTCGAGCGTGATCACCCACGCGGCGAGCAGTCCCGCCGCACCCGTGACGACGAGCAGCCACGCGAGGGAACGGCTGCCGCCGACGCCCTCCCTGACGGCCCGTCGCCGGCCCTTCTCCTCGGCGGACGCCGGCCCGGTCGCCATAATTGTCATATTGAATTCACCGATCGGATCGCTTGCAGGGCCGCCAATTGTGCACCAGCCGACCGGCCGTTACGGCAATCGGGTGAACGCCCGGAACCAAACTGCGCTTAGCCAGTTGATCAGGCTGCTCCGCGTTCGAGCGTTCATAGCGAAAAGGGACAAGCAAGTGATCAAGAAGATTCTGACGACGGCCATGGTCACCGCATCGATGGCGGGCGCGGGTGCGATGATGGCCCCCCAGGCTCTGGCTCTCGGCAACGACGGCGGCACCAACTCCGCGAGCGGCAACTTCGCCTCGCAGGAGTACGGCAACTCCGCCACGTACGGCGACATGAGCCCGCAGATGAGCCTGATCCAGGGCTCGCTGAACAAGCCCTGCATCGGCCTCCCGGCCAAGGCCAACATCCAGAACATCGTCGGCCTGGTGAACGTCGGCGTGCAGGACATCCCGATCCTCTCGGCCCCGCAGAACCAGCAGTGCGTCGAGAACTCCACCCAGGCCAAGGGTGACGAGCCGCTGTCGCACATCCTCAGCGACATCCCGGTCCTGTCGGGCAACGGCTCGGCCGTCGACTAGTCGCACTTCCCCGGCCCCGCCCCCGAGCGCATCACGCGCACGGGGGCGGGTGTCGTCTGCGGAGGCCGAAATAGTGCCGCCGCACAATGCAATCGGAGAGAACAAATCCGTCCGCGGAATCCGGGAGATCCGGTAAATCCGCACCACGGTTCGAAGAATGACTCATGAGGCATACGAGTGACTTTTCGAACTGCCCGTCTCCGAACGGGTTCCTGGCGGGAATCACCTCGTTACTAGCTCTGCAGGGGCGCATGCCCGCACAGCATCCGGCAGCGTAGCGCGAAGGTCGTGGCTGCGCATGGTGCCACTGCTGAAAGGATCGAAATGAAGCACATGAAGGCTGCAGCCGTTGCGGCAGGGATCGTCATGGCCCTGGGCAGCGCCGCGCCCGCCATGGCAGACGCGGGTGCCGACGGCATCGCCGCCGGTTCCCCGGGCGTCCTGTCCGGGAACGTCGTCCAGATCCCGGTCCACGTCCCGATCAATCTCTGTGGCAACACCGTGAACGTCATCGCGCTGCTCAACCCGGCGGTGGGCAACACCTGCGTCAACGCCTGATCCGTACGGGAAGGCGTCCGGTGGACACCGGACGGCAGGGTCCCGGGAGCGAGTCCTCGCCCCGGGACCCTGCCACGTGTACGGACGCCGGAGGCGGCCTTCAGCCGCCGGCGGGCCTCGTCCCGATCACGACGGTCGCGTCCCGCTCCTCGCACACGGCCACCTGCGCGCAAAGACCGTGACCGGTGAACGCCGCCGCGGTCAGCGGCGCCTGCCGCTCGCTCGTCTCGATGAGCAGCGCGCCGCCGGGCGCGAGCCACCGCCGGGCCTGGGCGATCACCCGCCGCTGGATGGCGAGCCCGTCACCGCCGCCGTCCAGGGCGACCAGCGGCTCGTGGTCGCGGGCCTCCGGGGGGAGCAGTCCGATCTCGCCGCTCGGCACGTACGGGGCGTTGGCGATGAGCACGTCGACGCGGCCGGCCAGTCGGCCGGGCAGCGGTGCGTAGAGGTCCCCCTCGTACACCCGGCCGCCGACCGGCTCCACGTTGCGGCGGGCGCAGCGGACGGCGGCCGGCTCGATGTCGGCGGCGTGCAGTTCACCGGCCCCTATGGCGTGGAGCACCGCCGCGCCCAGGGCTCCGGAGCCGCAGCACAGGTCGACGACGACGGGGCGGGGCGGGGCGAGGGCGAGGGCCCGGTCGACGAGGAACTCGCTGCGGCGGCGGGGCACGAAGACGCCGGAGTCGACGGACACCCGGCGGCCGTGGAACTCGGCCCAGCCGAGGACGTGTTCCAGGGGGAGGCCGATGACGCGCCGTTCGACCATGGCGGCGAGTTCGCCGTGGTCACGGGCGGCGGAGACCAGGAGGTCCGCCTCGTCCTCCGCGAAGACGCAGCCCGCCGAACGCAGGGTGGAGACGACGGAGGAGTGGGACGGGTAGAGCTCGGAGACCGACATGAAAACCTTTCGGGGCACCAACGAGGGCGCCCTCGCGGTCACCTGTGCCGGTGGACCGTACGGCTGTCGGATGAGGGCGCCCAGCCTGCTGTCGCGGGAATGGGTCTCACCTCCTCGGTCACGAAGGCAGCGCCCCGGACCACCGGGTGCACTGCTCGGGCGAGCAACAGTACCGCACGTGACGAGGGCAACACCCGAAACCGGCGGCCGCCGGTTTCGCAGGCGACCGGTGCTCCTCGCTGCGGTTTCGAAGGGGCCGGGGCACCGCCACCCCGGAAAGCACAAAGCGGACATTCGCGCTGCGCCCCGGGCGGCGGGAAATGCGGAGCGATCATCCTGACGCGCCCGTAAGCTCACGGACATGCAGGTGATCCAGTCCACGAAGCTCGCAAACGTCTGTTACGAAATCCGGGGCCCGGTCCTCGAGGAGGCGATGCGGCTGGAGGCAGCAGGTCACCGCATCCTCAAGCTCAACACCGGCAACCCGGCCGCCTTCGGGTTCGAGTCCCCGCCGGAGATCCTCGAGGACGTCCTCCGCAACCTCAGCACCGCCCACGGCTACGGGGACGCGAAGGGGCTGCTGTCCGCGCGGCGTGCGGTGATGCAGCACTACCAGACCAAGGGCATCGAGCTCGGCGTCGAGGACATCTATCTGGGCAACGGCGTCTCCGAGCTGATCCAGATGTCGATGCAGGCGCTGCTCGACGACGGCGACGAGGTCCTCGTGCCGGCCCCGGACTACCCGCTGTGGACGGCGTCGGTCTCGCTGTCCGGCGGCACGGCCGTGCACTACCGGTGCGACGAGCAGTCCGACTGGATGCCCGACCTGGCGGACATCGAGCGCAAGATCACCGACCGCACCAAGGCGATGGTGATCATCAACCCGAACAATCCGACCGGCGCCGTCTACGACGACGAGATGCTGCGCGGCCTCACCGAGATCGCCCGCCGCCACAATCTGGTGGTCTGCTCGGACGAGATCTACGACAAGATCCTCTACGACGGCGCCACGCACACCCCCACCGCCGCGATCGCCCCGGACCTGATGGTCCTCACCTTCAACGGGCTGTCCAAGAACTACCGGGTGGCCGGCTACCGCTCGGGCTGGATGGCGGTCTGCGGCCCCAAGGCGCACGCGTCCTCCTACATCGAGGGCCTGACGATCCTGGCCAACATGCGCCTGTGCGCCAATATGCCCTCACAGCACGCGGTGGCCACGGCCCTGGGCGGCCGGCAGTCGATCGAGGACCTGGTGCTGCCGGGCGGACGGATCCTGGAGCAGCGGGACGTGGCGTACGACCTGCTGACGCAGATCCCCGGCGTGACGTGCGTGAAACCGAAGGGGGCGCTGTATCTGTTCCCGCGGCTCGACCCCAAGGTCTACAAGATCAAGGACGACCGGCAGATGGTGCTGGACCTGCTGCGGGCCGAGAAGATCATGGTCGTGCACGGCACGGGCTTCAACTGGCCGGAGCCCGACCACTTCCGGATCGTGACGCTGCCGACGGCGAAGGACCTGGCGGACGCCGTGACGCGGATCGGGACGTTCCTCGACGGATACGGCCAGCCGTAGCCATACCCCCGCCCCGCGCAGGCACATTCCCGACCGGACTCAACTTTAGACTTAATCCAATGTAGGATGGTCTCCTGACCGTGAGCAGGAGGCCATCCCCATGTACGAGCCGATCCGCACCAAGTCGGTCCACTCGATGGCCGACGAGGCGCAGTACCCGCACCGCACTCGCGAGGAGGAGCTGGACATCCAGCTCGCGGGCCACCTCGCCGCGCTGCTGGCCGTGACCGACGAGCTCGGGCTGGACCGGGCGGCCGAGGCCCTCGCCGAGCAGGTCTCCCGGCTGCGCGGCGCCCCGCCCGCCCGTCACGCGAGGCTCAGCGACGCCGACACGGCAGCCCTGCACCGGCGCGCCCACGCACTCGCCGGCCGCGCCCTGGTCGTCGCCGCCTCACGCGCCGACACCGCCGCCGCGATCCTGTCCGCCGAGCGGATGGACGCGCACACCGCCGCGCTGAAGGACCAGCAACTGGTCGGCGCCCCCTGACAGCCCCGGTTCACGGGCCGGGGAGGCGCGTGGACCGGGGCCACCAGAACGACACCTCAGGGTGCAGGACACCCAGCAGACCAGCAGCGACGCGCCGTTCCGCGACTTCATCAGCGGGGTCGGCAATCGGCGAGGCGGTGGCGCGGGACCCCGAGGGGATGCACGTCCTGGCGCGGGCGATCCGGCAGGACGTCCCGGAGTCCGTGGACGCCTACATACGGACCCGCTGGTGGTCCCGGCCCACGGCCGGGGCGCAGCCGCCGGAGCGGCATCTGGAGTGTCAGCTCGGGGTGCTGCGCGCGGAGGCGGTCGCACTGGCGGCCGCCCCGCGTTTCTCCGGGTGGCGCTCAGCGCCGGACGTGGACCGTCGCGGAGGCGGTGCTGCCGCTGTGCAGGTCGTCGCCCCCGTACGACACCGTGTACGTCACATCGCGGCGGGCCCGGGGCAGGTCGCGGACCGTGAACGTCCCGTCGGCGGCGACCGGGACGGCCGACAGGCTGCCGGTGCCGAGCCGGTCGGTGCGCTCGACGGAGAGCGTGACGCCGGCGGGCAGCGGGCGGCCCTGCGCCGTGAGCCGGCCGGTGATCTCCACCCCGGTGCTCATGGACGCCTCCTCGGGCGCGGTGAGCGCGAGCGCCGTCGGAGCCTTGGCGACGTCCACGGCGATCGTGACGTCCTGGGCCGGGCGGTGCGTGATGTCGCCGAGGTAGGACACCGTGTAGGTCGCGCTGCCGACGGCGTCCGGTACGTCGAGGACGGTGAACGTGCCGTCGGCGGCCACGTCCGCGGCGGCGAGCGTGCGGGTCCCGTCGGCGGTGGTGCGTACGGCGGACACCCGGACCGGGTCGGTGGGCGCGGGGCCGTCCAGTTCGAGACGGCCGCGGATGCCGAGCGGTTCGCCGACGACGGCCTGGGACGGGGTCTGCGTCAGCGACCCGGCGAAGCGGGAGTCGTACTGGGCGGCCGGGGGCCGCACGATGTGCAGCCAGAAGGCGTTGCCGTGCGCGTTGGTGGTGACGGCGAACAGGCGGGAGCCGTCCTTCGACCACTCCAGACCGCGCGGCACGATCCGGTCGCCGTCGAGGTCGCCCTCGAAGGCGAACTCCATGGCCGTCGTGCCGTTCGCCGGGTCGGCCGGCTGGATCAGCAGGTCGGGGGTGCTGCCCGTGGCCGAGGCTCCGCGCGCCACGTACGTCCCGTCGCCGCCGAAGGCGACGGCGGACGATGTGGCGCCGGCCGGCAGCGGCTGGTAGGCGGTGCCGGTGTCGCTCAGGTCGCCGGAGTTCAGCAGGCGGGTGCCGTACGCGGCGTCGGCGACGGCGAGGCGGGCGCCGTCCGCGCTGACGGCGAGGTCCTTCAGGTCCAGGGCGCCGTTGCCCTCGGCGTCCGCGAAGCGGCGGGAGTCGCCGCGCACGGGGTTGTCGCCGGTGGTGTCGAAGGAGGTGAGGAACGGGTCGGGCGAGACCGGTCCCTTGGCCTGGCCCATGAACAGCCGGCCGGCCGCCCCGTCACCGGTCGAAAGCAGCAGCTTGCCGGCGGCATTCCAGTTGGTGCGTACGTGCACCCCGCCCACCACCGAGTCCAGGTCGGTCCGGTTCTGGTCGCAGTAGGAGTCGTTGGACGCCGGGGTGGTGGTGTGCCAGCGTTTGGTTCCGGTGACCGCGAGCTCCCGGCCGCAGGAGTCCTGGTGGGCGGCGGTGCGGCCGGTCTCCTGCAGGGTCAGGGTGTCGTAGGCGAAGACGCCCTCGCGCTGGCCCACGTACAGGGTGGAGCCGTCCTCGCTGAGCGCCAGCCCGGAGGCGCGGGTCGGCGTGGTGAACGAGCCGACCTTGTAGCCCTGGAAGTCGTAGGCGACGACGTTGCCGCCGTACTGGCTGTAGTGGTTCCGGTCGGAGACGAAGACCCGCCCGTTCACCGAGTCCACGACCAGGTCGGAGAACGTCGAGAACGGCAGCTTGGCGACCACGTCGGACGGCTCTGCCGCGTGCGCGGCGGGCGCCGCGAGGAGGATGCCGCTGCCGCCGACCACGGCGGCCGCCACCATGGCGGCGACTCTTCGTCCGGCGTACTGATACGTGCTCAACTATGCCCCCCACAGGCTCAGTTCATCATCGAACATGAAGATCCCATGGAACAAGTGAGCGAGCGGTGAGCACAAGACGCCGCGCCGGTGCATTCGGGCAGCGTGCGGCCCCCGGAGCCTGAGGGGACTCCGGGGGCCGTCTTCACGTGGCGGATCGTTCGTGACCCCACAGGTCAGGGCGGATGTCGGGCGACCCGCCACGGGCCTTGCGGGTCAGCCGAGACGCGCCACCAGGGCGCGGTACTCGTCCCACAGCTCCTTCGGCGTGTGGTCGCCGAAGGTGTTGAGGTGCTCGGGGACCAGGGCGGCCTCCTCGCGCCAGACCTCGGCGTCGACCTTGAGCAGGAAGTCGAGGTCCTCGGCCGGCAGGTCCAGGCCGTCGGTGTCGAGCGCGTCCCGCGTCGGCACGATGCCGATCGGGGTCTCCACGCCCTCCGCCTTGCCCTCGAGGCGCTCCACGATCCACTTCAGGACGCGGCTGTTCTCGCCGAAGCCCGGCCAGACGAACTTGCCGGCCTCGTTCTTGCGGAACCAGTTCACGTAGTAGATCTTGGGCAGCTTGGCGGCGTCGCCCTTGGACGTCGCGGCGGCGCCGACCTTGACCCAGTGGCCCATGTAGTCGCCCATGTTGTAGCCGCAGAACGGCAGCATGGCGAACGGGTCGCGGCGCAGCTCGCCGACCTTGCCCTCGGCGGCGGCGGTCTTCTCGGAGGCGACGTTCGCGCCGAGGAAGACGCCGTGGTTCCAGTCGAAGGACTCGGTGACCAGCGGGACGGCGGAGGCGCGGCGGCCGCCGAAGAGGATCGCCGAGATCGGCACGCCCTTGGGGTCCTCCCACTCGGGCGCGATGATCGGGCACTGCGAGGCGGGCACGGTGAAGCGGGCGTTGGGGTGGGCGGCCGGGGTCGCCGAGTCCGGCGTCCAGTCGTTGCCCTTCCAGTCGGTGAGGTGCTGGGGCGACTCCTCGGTCATGCCCTCCCACCAGACGTCGCCGTCGTCGGTGAGCGCGACGTTGGTGAAGACGGCGTTGCCCCAGAGGGTCTTCATGGCGTTGGCGTTGGTGTGCTCGCCGGTGCCGGGCGCGACGCCGAAGAAGCCGGCCTCGGGGTTGATCGCGTAGAGCCGGCCGTCCTCACCGAAGCGCATCCAGGCGATGTCGTCGCCGATGGTCTCGACCGTCCAGCCGGAGATCGTGGGCTCCAGCATGGCCAGGTTGGTCTTGCCGCAGGCGGAGGGGAAGGCGGCCGCAACGTACTTGGACTCGCCCTGCGGCGGCGTGAGCTTGAGGATCAGCATGTGCTCGGCCAGCCAGCCCTCGTCGCGGGCCATGACGGAGGCGATGCGCAGCGCGTAGCACTTCTTGCCGAGCAGGGCGTTGCCGCCGTAGCCGGAGCCGTAGGACCAGATCTCACGGGTCTCGGGGAAGTGCGAGATGTACTTGGTGGAGTTGCACGGCCACGGGACGTCCTCCTGGCCCTCCTCCAGCGGCGCTCCCAGCGTGTGGACGGCCTTCACGAAGAAGCCGTCGGTGCCGAGCTCCTCGAGGACGGGCTGCCCCATGCGGGTCATGGTGCGCATGGACACGGCGACGTACGCGGAGTCGGTGATCTCGACGCCGATGGCGGACAGCGGAGAGCCGAGCGGGCCCATGCAGAAGGGCACGACGTACATCGTGCGGCCCTTCATCGAGCCGCGGAAGATGCCCTTCTCGCCCGCGGAACTGTTTCCTTCTCCGGTGAAGACGGCCTTCATCTCCGCCGGAGCCTTCCAGTGGTTCGTCGGGCCGGCGTCCTCCTCCTTCTCGGAGCAGATGAAGGTGCGGTCCTCGACGCGGGCGACGTCGGTGGGGTCGGACGCGGCGTAGTACGAGTTGGGGCGCTTGATCGGGTCCAGTTTCTTGAACGTGCCCTTGGCCACCAGCTCCTCGGCCAGCCGCTCGTACTCGGCCTCCGAGCCGTCGCACCAGACGATGTCGTCCGGCTGCGTGATGGCTGCGATCTCATCGACCCAGGAGATCAGTTCCTGGTGCTGGGTGGGGACGCTGGGAGCCGCGATGTCGCGCGCCACGATCGCTCCTAAATGAGGGGTTTACAGGTTTGTGCCCCGTGGGGGCTGCGACCCGGATGCTTCGTACCTACTTTTGGCTGGCGCTCATCCGGTGCCGACCGCACTCATCTGATCATCGATGGCGAATGCCCATATGTCCAGAGCCCCTCTCACGTGAGCATGGCCACTCCTCTCTGTGGCCTACGGTCGCGTAGGTAGCATGCGGACATGGATGCAGCCACTCCGGAAGTGACCGAGATCGACCCGACCCCGACGAAGCCGAGGCTGCGCGGCTGGCTGCACGCGGGCATGTTCCCCGCCGTGGTGATCGCCGGAATCGCGCTCACGGCGCTGGCGGACTCGACCCGCGGCAAGATCGCGTGCGGCATCTACGTACTGACCGCGTGCCTGCTCTTCGGCGTGAGCGCGCTCTACCACCGCGGCGACTGGGGCCCCCGCGCCACGGCGGTGCTGCGCCGGCTGGACCACGCCAACATCTTCCTGATCATCGCGGGCACCTACACCCCGCTCACCCTGCTCCTGCTTCCCGACTCCACCGGCCGGGTCCTGCTCTGGGCGGTCTGGGCGGCGGCGGTGGCGGGCATCGCCTTCCGCGTCTTCTGGGTCGGAGCCCCGCGCTGGCTCTACACACCCTGCTACATCGCCATGGGCTGGGCCGCGGTGTTCTTCCTACCCGACTTCCTGCGCGAGGGCGGCGTCGCGGTGCTGGTCATGGTGATCGTCGGCGGCCTGCTCTACAGCGTGGGCGGCGTGATCTACGGAATGAAGCGGCCCAACCCGTCGCCCCGCTGGTTCGGCTTCCACGAGGTCTTTCACTCCCTGACGCTCGCGGCGTTCATCGTCCACTACGTGGGGATCTCGATGGTGGCGTACCAGCACGGCTGAGCGGGCCGCGACGCCGGAACCCGAATCGAATATTGACGCCCGCCTCCTTTTGAGAGTTACTGTCACTTGACATCAACTCTCCGAAGGAGGTGCGTCATGTCCGCACCCGACCCCCGGCGCTGGTGGGCGCTGGCCGCGATGGTCGCGAGCCTGCTCGTGCTGGGCTTCGACATGACCATCCTCAACGTCGCGCTGCCGACGCTCGCCGAGCAGCTCGGGGCCACGACCGGGGAGCAGCAGTGGATGGCGGACGGCTACGTCGTGGTCTTCGCGGCCCTGATGCTGCCCGCCGGGCTCGTCGGCGACCGGTTCGGCCGCCGGCGGATGCTGGTTGCGGGCCTGGGCGTCTTCCTGGCCGGCTCGGTCGCCGGCGCGCTCGCCGGCGACGTCACCACCGTCATCGCCGCGCGCGCCGTCATGGGCGTCGGCGCCGCTTTCGTGATGCCGCTCTCCATGGCCGTGGTGCCGTCGCTGTTCACGGGCGCCGAGCGCACCAGGGCCGTCGGCATCGTCACCGCCGCCGCCGCGCTCGGGCTGCCGCTCGGGCCCGTCGTCGGCGGGTGGCTGCTCGACCACTTCTGGTGGGGCTCCGTCTTCGTCGTCAACATCCCGATGGTCACCGTCGGCATCACCGCCTGCCTGTTCCTGCTCCCCGAGACCCGGGACCCCGCCGCGCCCAGGGTCGGCGCCCTCGCCACGGCGCTGACGGCCACCGGTCTCGGCGCGCTGATCCACGGGATCATCGAGGCGCCCGTCCGCGGCTGGAGCGACCCGGTGGTCCTCGCCTCGCTCGCCGCCGGCACGGCGCTGATCGCCGTCCTCGTCGTACGGGAGAAGCGCGCGGTGCGGCCCATGCTCGACCTGGCGCTCCTGGCCGACCGGCCGTTCCTGCTGAACACCCTGGCCGTGACCCTGGCCATGTTCGTGCTCGCGGGGCTGATGTTCGTCCTGCCGCCGTATCTGCAGGCCGTCCTCGGGAATGACGCCTTCGGCACCGGGCTGCGGATGCTGCCGATGATGGGCGGGCTGATCGTCGCCGCCAAGGGCAGCGGGCCGCTGGCCGAACGGTTCGGCGGCCGCGCCGTGATCGCCGCCGGACTCGCCGTCCTCTCCTTCGCGGGCTTCCTCGGCAGCCGCATCACGGTCGACAGCGGCTACGGCTTCACCGCGGTGTGGCTGTCGGTCGCCGGACTGGGCTTCGGCTTCTCGATGGTGCCCGCGATGACGGCCGCGATCGACGCCCTGCCGCCGGACCGCGCGGGCTCCGGCTCCGGGCTGCTGACGACCGTACGCCAGGTGGGCAGCGCGATCGGGATCGCGCTCATCGGGTCGCTGCTGGCCGCCGTCTACGAGAGCCGGCTGCCGGCGGGCGCGCCGGAGGCGGCCGGCGACTCGGTGGTGGCGGCGCATCTGCTGGGCGATCCGGCGCTCGCGGCGGCGGCGGACGCCGCGTACGTACAGGGCATGGGCGTGGTGCTGGCGGTCTGCGGGACCGCCGCGCTGGTCACGGCGCTGCTCGCGGCGGCCCTGCTGCCGAAGCCGGCCGGGCCCCCCGCCCCCGTGGCCCCGGGCGTGGCCGGGGCGGGGGCCGATGGCCGACAATGACGACCATGGCCGGCACCGCACCTCTGCACTTCGAACAGCACCAGCCTCCGATGGGGCTGCGGGAGCGCAAGAAGCTCAAGACCCGTGTCGCGATCCGCAGGGCCACGTACCGGCTGATCGACGAGCAGGGCTACGACGCGACCACCGTCGAGCAGATCGCGGCGGCGGCCGAGGTCTCCCCCTCGACGGTCTTCCGGTACTTCCCCACCAAGGAAGACATCGTCCTCACCGACGAGTACGACCCGGTCATGGAGGCGGTGCTGCGGGCGCGGCCGGCCGACGAACCGCCGCTCGAGTCCCTGCGGATCATCCTGACCGGCGCCGTCGCCGCGATCCTCGAGAACGAGCCGGAGGAGATGCGGGTGCGCACCCGGCTGATGCTGGAAGTCCCCGCCGTGCGTGCCCGGATGACCGAGACGATGGCCGAGACCTCGCAGCTGCTCGCCCGCCCGATCGCCGACCGGGCCGGCCGGGAACCGGACGACCTGGAGGTACGGGTCTTCACAGCGGCCGTCATGGCCGCCCTGCGCGAGGCGCTGATCCACTGGGGCGAGCGCGGCCGGCAGGACGACCTGGTCGCACTGGTGAACCGCACGCTGGACGTGCTGGAGGGCGGCCTGCCGCTCTGACCGCCCGGGCGGGGCGGGAGAGTTGCCCTCCGGGTCGCTGCACACCGTGCACCGCCTCTGACACCGGCTGCGGAGCCGGCCGCTCACGACTGCTTCCCGGGGTTGTCGGCGGATGCAGGCCGGAACCGATCTGATCTAATCGTGTCCGACGATCCCCCGGGGGCGGGGTTCAGAAGCGGGGGGCGGCGTTGCAAGCGCTGGATGCGGCAGATCCGCGGCAGGTGGGACGGTATCGGATCCTCGCGCGCCTGGGCGCGGGCGGCATGGGCCGTGTGTACCTGGGGCGTTCGACCAGCGGCCGGATGGTCGCGGTCAAGGTGGTCCGCGACGAACTGGCCGGGGATCCCGAGTTCCAGCGGCGGTTCGCCCGCGAGGTCGAGGCCGCCCGAAGGGTCACCGGATTCTTCACCGCCGCCGTGGTCGACGCCGACCCCACCGGCTCGCCCGCCTGGCTCGCCACCGCGTACGTCCCGGGGCTGCCGCTCGACGAGGCCGTGCACAGCCACGGGGCGTGGCCCCGGCGGTCGTTGCTCGTCCTGGGAGCCGGACTCGTCGAAGCCCTGGAAGCCATCCACGGCGTGGGACTCATCCACCGCGACCTGAAGCCGTCGAACGTGCTGCTCGCCGGCGACGGGCCCCGGGTCATCGACTTCGGCATCTCGATCGTCACCGAGGCCAGCTCCCTCACCCAGACCGGCATGGTCGTCGGAACCCCCGGGTTCATGTCACCGGAACAGGTGACGGGACAGCCCGTCGGCCCCGCCGGCGACGTGTTCTCGCTGGGCGCGGTGCTGGCGTTCGCCGCCACCGGGACGGGCCCGTTCGGCAACGGCGCCCCGCACTCCGTGAACTTCCGTGCCGTGTACCAGGAGCCGGTCCTGAACGGGCTGCCGCCGGGCACGGAGTTCATCGGCCGGTGCCTGCAGAAGGACCCCGCCCTGCGGCCCACCGTGCCCCAACTGCTTGCGGAGTTCGCTCGGTTGCTCGGTGACGCCAACGGGCACACGCTCACCGGCCGGGTGCCGAGGGAGAGCGAATGGCTCCCGGAGGCGGTGGCCACGGCCCTCGCCCGCCAGACGTCCGGGGCCGCCGCCGACGCCCCCTCGAACATCACACCGGTCCCCCCGTCCGACCCCCGGATCGATCTGGCCAAGCGCCCCGCGGCGCCGCCCGCCCCGCCCCTTCCGCCGACCGCGCCGCCGTACGCCCCCGACGCAGCCGCACCCGGCTACGGGCCGCCTCAGCAGCACCCCGCGCCGCACGTCCATCAGCAGCCCTTCGTCACCGGGCCGCCCGCCGGATACTCCACGGCCCCGGCCGGGCGCCCGGTGCACGGGCCCGCCAGGGGCCGCCGGATCGCGGCGATCGGCGTCGCCGTGGCTCTCGTCGCCGGCGGCGGCATCACCGCTCTCGTACTGAACCAGGAGAGCGACAAGGGCCGGAAGGTGTCGACCGACAGGGGAACGGACAAGGGAACGGGCGAGGGAACGGGCGGCCAGAGCCCCCCGCCCGCGGCCGCCGGCTTCAACGCCGCGGTCGGGCACGTCGTCAACCCCTCGGACAAGAAGGGCGGCACCCTCCGCCTGGTCAGCTCGTCGGACGCCGACTCCTGGGACCCGGGCCGCTCGTACTACGGGTGGGTCTGGAACATGCAGCGGCTGTACGCCCGCACGCTGTTGACGTACTCCCCCCGGCCCGGCAAGGAAGGCCTGGACCTCGTCCCGGACCTCGCCGCGGCCCAGCCGCGGGTGTCCGCCGACGGCAGGACCTACACCGTCAAGCTGCGGCCCGGCCTCACGTTCGCGGACGGTTCGCCCATCACGGCCGCGGACGTCAAGTACGGCATCGAGCGCGTCTTCGCGCAGGATGTCATCAGCGGCGGTCCCACGTACCTCATCGAGGCGCTGGACCAGAAGCAGAACTATCCGGGCCCGTACGAGGACTCGGCGTCGCCCGGGCTGCGGTCGATCGACACGCCGGACAGTCGCACGCTCGTCTTCCGGCTGGCGAAGGCCGACTCCCAGTTCCCGTATCTGCTCGCCATGGGCGCGACGGCGCCCGTCCCGCAGCAGAAGGACACCGGCGCCGAGTACGGGGCGGAGCCCGTCTCGTCCGGTCCGTACCGGTTCGAGTCGTACCAGCCCGGCCGGAAGCTGGTGCTCGTCCGCAACGAGCACTGGGACCGCGAGACCGACCCGATCCGCAGGGCGCTGCCGGACCGCATCGAACTGACCGTCCTCGGCGACCCCGCCGAGGTGGACGCCCGGCTGCTGGACGGCCGGGCCCACCTGGACGTCTCCCAGGCCGGCCTGTCCGAGACCGGCACCGCCAGGGTGCTGCGGAGCCCGGACCTCAAGGCCGCCGCCGACAACCCGTACCGCGGCTACATACGCTTCGCCGTGGTCGCCTCCAAGACCGCCCCCTTCGACGACGTGCACTGCCGCAAGGCGGTGATGTACGCGGCGGACACCAACGACCTGCGCACCGCACGCGGCGGTCCGACGGCCGGTTCGCTGCACGGAAACATGCTGCCCCCGACGCTCCTCGGCGCGGACGACCACGACCCGTTCGGCCTGACCGACGGCAAGCCCGACCTCGACAGGGCCAAGAAGGAGCTGAAGGCCTGCGGCAAACCGGGCGGCTTCACCACCAAGATCGCCGTACGCAGCGACAACGCCAAGGACGTCCAGGCCGCGGCCGCCCTGCAGAACAGTCTGAAGGCCGCCGGGATCACGCTGGAGACGGACCGGTACGAGGACTTCGCGGCCTTCTACGAGCACATCGGCTCGCCGGCCTCGATCAGGAAGAAGGGCACGGGCCTGTTCCTGCTGGGATGGGGCGCCGACTACCCCACCGGCTCCGGTTTCCTCCAGCCGCTGGCCGACAGCCGTCTGATCACTCCCCGGGGCAGCACCAACTACGCCCAGGTCGACGACCCCCGGATCGACGAGATGTTCGACAAGGCGTCCGCGGCGACCGACAGCGCCGCGGCCGAACGGATCCACCGGTCGATCAACCACCGGCTCACCGACGGCGCGTACTACCTGCCGTTCGTCGCCGACAAGGCGGTGAACTACCGCAGTCCGCGGCTGACCAACGTCTACGTCCACGAGGCGTACAACGTGATCGACATCGCGACGCTCGGTACCGGCACCGGTTCCTGACGCGGCGACCGGCCCCCCGCTGCGCGGGCAACGGGGGGCCGGTCGCGGTCTGCGGCGCTCACCGCCCGCGCACGTCCCCCTTCCCGCACGCCACGCCGTCCCGGTTCGGGTCGAGCCGCAGCGGGTCGTCGCCGCCGTTGACCTTCAGGCGGCCGTAGTCGTGATCGGTGAGCCAGGTGCAGCGGGTGGGCCAGCAGCTCGGGGCGGAGCCCGGTCCCGCCCTCCGGCCGGTCGAAACGTGTCGCCGCGAGGTCTCCGGCGTGCGCCAGGCGTGCATCTACCACCACAGCGTGACGCCGCCATCCAGAACTGCGCCAGCGAAATGGCAGCGACCAACAGCGATATGAGCAGGTGAAAGGCCCCCCTGCCCAGTGCCGCGGCAGGCCCCCTGGCCGTCGGCACGTACTTCCCCACGCGCGTCACTCCCCAATACGCGCGCCAACAGTACGCGCGCCAACGCTTGTGCGTTCAGGACAATAGAGGCGGAGGTTTCGTTCCGGGGCCTGTCCCTTGAATACAGATGTTCCGGTCTCAGACGGTGAGTTTCCGGGCAAGTTCTGTTGCGCTTGTGGTCGGTGAATCGCACACAAAGCCACGGCAGACGTACGCGGCCGAACTCCCGTTCACCAAGGGCCGGTCCCGCAGCAGCGGGAACTCGTCACCGTCCGGCTCCCCGGCCGCGACCGCCGCGCCCGGCGCGGTGCCCATCAGCGCAGTCAGATGCAGCTCGCGCGCCGCCGGATCGCCGGCCCCGCCGACGACGGCCACCTCGCGCGGGCCGTCGAGCAGCGCCTCCGCCACCGCGAGCCCCCACCCGGTGAACCGCGGCGCGCGCGGCCCGAGCGCCTTCACCACGCCGAGCGCCCCTTCCGCGGCGGTGCGGTGCGCCTCGGATCCCGTGTGCGCCGCGTACAGCAGCAGCGCGCCCGCGGCCGCCGCCCAGCCGGAGGGGGCCGCGTTGTCCGTGGGGTCCTGGGGGCGGCGGATCAGCCGCTCCGCGTCGTGCGCGGTGTCGTACAGCGCGCCGCCCTCTGCGGTGAACCGGTCGATGACCATGTCCAGCAGGAAACCGGCGAATTCCAGCCAGGAGCCGTCGCCGGCGACCGCCGCCAGCGCCAGGAAGCCCTCGGCGACGTCCGCGTAGTCCTCCAGCACACCGGTGTGCGGACCGGCCGAGCCGTCCTTGGAGGTACGGGCGAGCTGCACACCGCCGGCCGAGAAGTCCATGTGCACCCGGACCAGCAGGTCCGCCGCCTCCGTGGCCCGTTCGACCAGGTCGGGCCGGTCGAAGTACGCCCCCGTCTCGGCGAGCGCGGCGATCGCGAGCCCGTTCCAGGCGGCCACGATCTTGTCGTCGCGGCCGGGGCGCGGGCGCTGCTCCCGTGCCGCGAGCAGCCTGCTGCGGATGTCCTGGTCGGCGTCCCCGTGCGGCAGTTGGAGCACGGAGGCGCCCTCCTCGAAGGTGCCCTCCTCCGTCACGCCGAACAGCCGGGCCGCCCGCTCCCCGTCCTCGTCGCCGAGCGCCTCGCGCAGCTGCGCGGGCGTCCACACGTAGAACGCGCCCTCGGCGTGCCCGCCCTCCGGCGTGTCGCTGTCGGCGTCCAGCGCGGAGGCGAAGCCGCCCTCGGCCGTGCGCAGTTCCCGCACCAGGAAGTCGGCGGTCTCCAGCGCGACGCGCCGGGCGAGGTCGCTGCCGGTGGACCGCCACAGGTGGGCGTAGACGCGGCACAGCAGCGCGTTGTCGTAGAGCATCTTCTCGAAGTGGGGCACCACCCACTCCCGGTCCACCGAGTAGCGGGCGAAGCCGCCGCCGAGCTGGTCGTAGATCCCGCCGCGGGCCATCGCCTCACAGGTGTCCGCGGCCATCTCCAGCGCCCCCTCGGCCCCGGTGCGCGCATGGTGGCGCAGCAGGAACTCCAGGACCATCGACGGCGGGAACTTGGGCGCCCCGCCGAACCCCTTGTGCCGCTCGTCGTAGTCCCGCGTCAGCCCGAGCAGCGCCTGCGCGAGCTCGTCCTCGCCGGGCACGCCGTCGCCGCCGAACGCCAGCGAACGCCCGGCGAGGTCGGCCGTGATCCGCTGCGCGACCTCGCCGACCTCGTCCCGCCGCTCCGTCCACGCCGTGCCGACGCCCTCCAGCACCTGCCGGAACGACGGCATGCCGTGGCGCGGCTCGGGTGGGAAGTACGTGCCGAAGTAGAACGGCTCCCCCTCGGCGTTCATGAACACGGACATGGGCCAGCCGCCCTGGCCGGTCGCCGCCTGCACGGCCTCCATGTAGACGGCGTCGACGTCCGGCCGCTCCTCGCGGTCGACCTTGATGTTGACGAAGTGCTCGTTCATGTACGCGGCGGTCGCCGGGTCCTCGAAGCTTTCGTGAGCGAGAACATGACACCAGTGGCAGGAGCTGTACCCCACGCTCAGGAAGACCGGCACATCGCGCCGTCGCGCCTCCTCGAACGCGTCGGGCTCCCACTCCCACCAGTCGACGGGGTTCTCGGCGTGCTGAAGGAGGTACGGGGACGTGGCCTGCGCAAGTCGGTTCGCCATACCCCCAATCCTCGCGCACGGCGTCCGGCGGCGCCCGCACGGCACGGTCGGGCCCGTGTCCGCGTCACCGGAAACTTGACGGCCGCCGCATCTGGGTAGCTGAACCGCACCGGAGCTCTTCGAGGGGGACGCATATGCGGGACGGCCACCGGGCTGAAGCGGAGCGGCTGTTGGCACGGGCCGTGGAGGAGGACGTACGGCGCGCGGGAGCGGGCGCCGACGCGGGGACGCTGCTCGCCCGCGGCCGGGCCGCCCTGGACGTCTTGGCGGCGAGCGCGGGCGAGGAGTACGCGGCGTACGAGCGGGCGCTCGCGGAGGTCGAGGCCGGACAGCGGCCGCTGTCCGAGTGGTTCAGCCGCGCGAACATCGGGGCGCCCGCCCTGGTCACCGCCGTCGCGGCCGTCGCCGCGTTCGGCGCGGACGTGGCGCTCGGCACGGCGACGGGCACCGCCCTGGGCGCGGGCGCCGCCGTCGCGGCGGCGGGGGCGGCGACCACCGTCGCCAGGGCGACCGCCTCGCACTGGCCCGCCGCGCACCGCAGGGCGGGGGCGCTCGCGCAGCCGGGCGGCGTGGAGCAGCTGCGGCTGCAGTGGCTGACGGCGCTGGAGGTACGGGGCATCCGACCGTTCCTGGACCAGCAGCGGATGCTGGCGTCCGCGACACGGCCGGCCGCCGCCAAGAAGGCCGCCGTCACACCGCCGCGGCGGACCGCCGACCGGTCCGCGGCCGCCCGGCGCAGGTCGGTGCTGGAGCAGTCGTTCGGCCATCTCCCCCAGCCCGACGGCCCGTTCGCCGGCCGGCACGAGCAGCTGGCGCAGATCACCCAGTGGGTGCACGCGGCCCGCGCGGCGACCCGGACCCGGCCGGTCGTGGTGGTGCTCCACGGCGAGCCGGGCTCGGGACGCACGACACTCGCGGTGCGCGCCGCGCACCATCTGAAGGACCTGTTCCGCGGCGCGTGCGTGGTCGACCTGCGGGGCGGGAGCGAGCAGCCGCTGCCCACACGTGACGCGCTGCTGCACCTGCTGAACCGGCTGGGCGCGCCGCGCGAGCAGCTGCTGTTCCGGGAGCGGTCGTCGGCGGACCAGCAGTCGCGGCGACTCGGCGAGCTGTACCACCAGTATCTGACCGGGCTGCCGGTGACGGTGGTGCTCGACGACGCGAGCGATCCGCAGCAGGTGCGCGCGCTGGTCCCCGAGCGGTCGGACAGCCTGGTCCTGGTCACCGCCCGCGCCCCGCTGGACCTGCCCGACGACATCCCGGCGCGGGTCCACCAGCTCCCCGTCGAGGCGCTGGACACGGCGGCCGCGGCGGAGCTGCTGCGGGCCGCCGCGCCGGAGCCTGCGCCGGAGCCGTACGACGGCCGGGCGGTCGAAAGCGTGCGCGACCTGTGCGGCGGGCTGCCGCTGGCGCTGCGGATCGCCGGCTCGTCGCTCGGCGAGCGTTCCATGGACCGCCTGGCGACGGACCTGGCGACGTACGGGGCGAACGGCCCGGTCGAGCGGGCGCTGTGGCTGAGCTGCGGCGACCGGTCCGAGCAGACACGGCGGCTGCTGCGCCGGCTCGCGCTGGTGGGGCGGGCGTCGCTCGGCCCCGCGGCCGCGGCGGCGCTGCTGGCGACGGACGAGCAGGAGGCGAAACGGCTGCTGGAGGAGCTGGCGCGGGCGGGACTGGTCGACCGGGTGCGTTCCGAGCGCTTCCGGCTGCACGACGCGGTGCGCGGTTTCGCACGGGCCCGGCTGCTGGACGAGGAGGACGCCGCGGACCGCGCGGCCGCGCAGGAGCGGCTGATCCGCAACTACGCCGAGCTGGCGGGCGCGGTGATCCGCATGGTCGACGGCAAGATGTCGACCCGCACGGGGAGGTTCGGCGCGTACGGCTTCCCCTCGCTCGACGCGGCGCTGCGCTGGCTGGACGACGAGTCGAGCTTCATCACCTCGGCGCTGCGCCACGCGGAGGGCGTGGACCAGCAGACCGTGCTCGACCTGCTGAGCGCGCTGTGCGACTACTGCCTGCTGCGCGGCGACCTCTACCGGCTCGGTGAGATCGGCGAGCTGACCCAGGGCCTCGACCAGGGGCTGATGGAACGCTCGGTGCGCTGGCGTACGGGTATCGCGGCCCGGCAGCTCGGCGAGCTGGACACGGCCCGCACGACGCTGTCGTCGGTGGTGGGCCTGTACCGGGAGGCGCAGCAGGACGCGGGCGCGGCGCTCGCGCTGTGCTCGCTGGGGATCACGCTGCACCACCAGGGCAATCTGACCGAGGCGGCGGCCAGGCTGCACGAGGCGATCCTGCTCCAGTCCCCGTCCGAGCAGGCCGAGGACCGCGCCTGGTCGCTGCACGCCCTCGCCGCCGTGGAACGCGACCGGGCCGATCTCGCGGAGGCGCTGCGGCTGCTGGACGCGGCGCTGCTGCTGCACCGGGAGGGCGAGTCCCTGCACGGCGAGGCCTGGACGCTGTACCACCGGGGCCAGGTGTGTCTGCGGATGGGGGACGTACCCGCCGCCGAGTCGGCCCTGCGGGACGCGCTGGACCTGTACGGACGCACCCGCGACGGCCGCGGCGAGGCGTGGGCGCTGACCCAGCTCGCCCGGGCCAGGCTCGTCGACGGCGACCCGGCCCCCGCGCTCGACGCCCTGCGCCGGGCGCTGGCGCGGCACCGCGACAACGAGGACGCGCGCGGCGAGGCGTGGACCCTGTACTACCTGGGCCAGGCCCTGGAGGAGTCCGGCGACCGCGACCAGGCGGTACGTGAACTGGAGCGCGCCCGGACGATGTTCTCCCGGATGCGGGACGTGTACGGGCTGGCCTGCGCCCGCCACCACTCGGGCCGGGTCACCCGCGACCAGCTCGCGGCCCGCACGGGCAGTCTGCGCAACTCGGGCTTCGCCCGTCAGCTCCTGGTCGACGCCCGCGCCGACTTCGCCCGCATCGGCGTCGCCCACGGCGAGGCGTGGACCTGCCTGGAACTGGCGATGATCGACGCCGGCAACAACCGCGCGCGGCAGGCCCTGGAGCTGTGCGACACGGCGGCGTCCCTGTTCGCCTCGTACCGCGACGAACGAGGCGCCGACTGGGCCCGTTTCCTGCGCTGCACCCTTCTCCCGTACGCCTCCCCGGGCGGCGTCGAGGTCGGCACGGTGGTGGCCCAGGAGGAGCTGTCCCGGCTGATGGCCGCGCGCCACGCGGCGCGCGACACCAAACTGGAGGACTGCGCGGAGGCGCTGGCGGTGATGCTGGAGCGCGGCGTCCGCCTGGAGGACGGCTGGCAGGCCTGGCACCTGAACCTGGTCCCGAACCGCCACGCACGGGAGGTCATGGGCGTGCCGGTGAAGTGACGGGCCGGGCGGATACCGTCCCGGACATGCGGGACGACGCGGACGACGGCGTGTACGTGGGCAACGCGGGCAAGGACGCGGCGCTGGACCACGGGTGGCTGCTCGGGCACTTCAAGGACGCCGGCGATCCCCGGCACAGCGAGGCCGTGGAGATCAAGTGGGGCGTCCACCCGCCCGGCGAGGAGCGCGCCCGGTGGGTGGCCGGCGAGCGGCGCACGGCGCTGCTCGTCCTGATCAGCGGCCGCTTCCGGGTCCGTTTCCCCGGCCGGGACGTCCTGCTGACGGAGCAGGGCGACTACGTGGTGTGGGGCCGCGGGGTGGACCACTCATGGGTGGCGGAGGAGGAGTCGGTCGTCCTCACCGTCCGCTGGCCCTCCGTGCCGGGCTACGCCGTGCGGCCGCCCGGGGAGGCGACGGGGCCGTGACGCACACGTCGTGACTCCGCGGCACCGGCGGGGGCCGTGGAGTCACGACGGCGAAGACTGTCCGGCGCGTCAGGCCGTCGAGCCGCCGGCCTGCTTCCGCGAGGGGGCGGCGGCCGTGTCCGGCTCCGGCTCCTCCTCGAAGTTCACGCGGCCCATGTGGCGGTTCATGGACTTCATCAGGGCCCACACCCCCACTGCCAGCGCCGCGAAGACGAGGAAGCCCAGGACGCCCGGGGTGACCTTGTTCTCGTCGAGCTCCTTGGCGAGGGTGGCCATGTGAGTCATTGCGAGGTGTGCGCTTGCGCTCATGTCAGACATTGTCCCGGATGCCCGCGAAGAGGTCGTCCTCGGGGAGGGAGGTGTCCACGAGCGACTTGGCCAGCTCGTACTCCTCGGTCGGCCAGACCTCCTTCTGGATCTCCATCGGGACGCGGAACCAGCCGCCCTCGGGGTCGATCTGCGTGGCGTGCGCGATCAGGGCGCGGTCACGGGTCTCGAAGAAGTCGGCGCAGGGCACGTACGTGGTCAGCGTCCGCTCCTCGCGCTGGAACTCCTTCCAGCGCTCCAGCCACTCCCCGTAGGGGGACTCCAGGCCGCGCGCCAGCAGCGCCTCGTGGAGGGCGACGGTCCGGGGGCGGTTGAAGCCCTGGTTGTAGTAGAGCTTCAGGGGCCGGTGGGCCGGGCCGTACTCGGGCTCGGGGAACTTCTCCGCGTCGGCCGCTCCGTCGAACGCCACCGTCGAGATCTTGTGGGTCATGATGTGGTCGGGGTGCGGGTAGCCGCCGTTCTCGTCGTAGGTCGTGATGACCTGCGGACGGAAGGCCCGGATCCTGCGCACCAGTTCCCCGGCCGCCTTGTCGATGTCCTCGAGGGCGAAGCAGCCCTGCGGGAGCGGCGGCAGCGGGTCGCCCTCCGGCAGGCCGGAGTCGACGAAGCCGAGCCAGTCCTGCTTGACGCCGAGGATCTCGCGGGCCTCGTCCATCTCCTTCCGGCGGACCTCGTGGATGTTCTCCTCGATGGAGGCGTCGCCCTGGAGCTTGGGGTTGAGGATGGAGCCGCGCTCGCCCCCGGTGCAGGTCACGACCAGCACGTCCACCCCCTCGGACACATACTTGGCCATCGTCGCCGCACCCTTGCTCGACTCGTCGTCGGGGTGGGCGTGCACGGCCATCAGTCGCAGCTGCTCAGTCAAGACTCGATCCTCAATGAATAGTCGCGTCGTGCAACTTCTATAGTGACGGAATCGGTGGCGGGAAAATTCCGGCCTCCGGCGCTCGAAAGGAACGATCATGGCGGTTGCCGGCGACAAGCTCCCCCAGGGGCGGTACGGGCGATCCGCCGACGCACGCGCGGACCGCACGCTGCGGATCGTGGGCGCCGTGCTCGGCGCCGTCATGCTCGGCCTCGTCGGCTGGTTCGGCTACGACCACGTCGCGGGGACGAAGATCAGCGCCGAAGTGATCAAGTTCGACGTCACGGAGGGCGTCGACGAGGTCCAGGTGCACCTCGAGGTGCGCAAGGACGAGCGGGCCGCCGGCAGCTGCACACTGCGCGCCCTCGCGGAGGACGGCGGCGAGGTGGGCCGGCTCGACGTGCGGATCGACGAGTCGGGCGGGAGCCGTGTCGACCAGGTCGTGAAGATCCGTACGACCCGGCCGGCGACGGCCGCGGAGCTGCTGGGCTGCACCGCCACCTGACCCCGGCGCGCCGCGCTGAGCTGGGATTCCTTATCTGCCGCGGGTTTCGTTCTCCCCCTTTGGCGTCGGAATTGTTAGGCTCGTGGTTTCGCCCGCCCAGGGAGGAACATCCTTCTTGGTAGGGCGATGCTTTGTATTCCCAGTACCTACGAGGAGCACCTGTGACCCAGACCAGCGACAACGTCACCTGGCTTACCCAGGAGGCGTACAACCAGCTCAAGGCCGAGCTGGAGTACCTGTCTGGTCCCGCGCGCACCGAGATCGCCAAGAAGATCGAGGCTGCGCGTGAGGAGGGCGACCTGCGGGAGAACGGCGGGTACCACGCGGCCAAGGAGGAGCAGGGCAAGCAGGAGCTCCGTGTGCGCCAGCTGACCCAGCTCCTGGACAACGCGAAGGTGGGCGAGGCCCCGGCCGACGACGGCATCGTCGAGCCCGGCATGGTCGTCACCATCGCGTTCGACGGCGACGAGAACGACACTCTGACGTTCCTGATGGCGTCCCGCGAGTACGCGAGCACCGACATCGAGACGTACTCGCCGCAGTCGCCGCTGGGCGTCGGCGTGAACGGCAAGAAGGTCGGCGACGACGCGGAGTACGAGCTGCCCAACGGCAGGACCGCCTCCGTGAAGATCCTCGCGGCCAAGCCGTACTCCGCCTGACACGGCACGGGCCAGCCCCGGCCTGTACGCGGAAGGGGCCGGACCGCGTCGCGCGGTCCGGCCCCTTCCGCATGCGGATCGGGGCGGGGCCCCGTCGTCCCTCAGGCGGCGGCCGAGCGGTACTTGCGGACGGCCAGGGTCCGGAAGACCACCAGGATCAGCACCGACCACAGCACCGAGGCCAGGATCGGGTGCTGCATGGGCCAGGCGTCCGACGCCCGGAAGCCGGGCGGCAGATTGCCGAACAGCTCACGGCACGCCTGGACCGTGGCGCTGAACGGGTTCCACTCGGCGATGTGCCGCAGGAAGGCCGGCATCTTGTTGGCGTCCACGAAGGCGTTGGAGATGAACGTCAGCGGGAACAGCCAGATCAGTCCGCCGGAGGTGGCCGCCTCGGGCGTGCGCACCGTGAGGCCGATCAGGGCGCCGATCCAGGAGAACGCGTAGCCCAGCAGGAGCAGCAGCACGAAGCCGAGCAGCACCTTGCCGATGTTCTCGTGGACCCGCCAGCCGACGATGAGGGCGACGACCGCGAGCACCACGAGGGTGAGCGCGGTCTGCACCAGGTCGGCGAGCGTACGTCCGGTGAGGACCGCGCCGCGTGCCATGGGCAGCGAGCGGAACCGGTCGACGAGGCCCTTGTGCATGTCGTCGGCGATGCCCGCGCCCGCGCCCGCCGTGGCGAAGGTGACGGTCTGGGCGAAGATGCCCGCCATCAGGAATTCCCGGTAGTCCGAGGCCTCGGTGGAGCCGCCCACCTCGATGGAACCGCCGAAGACGTAGGTGAACAGCACGACGAACATGATCGGCTGGATCAGGCCGAAGATGACCATCTCGGGGATGCGCATCATCCTGATCAGATTGCGCTTGGCGACGACCAGTGAGTCGTTGACCGACTGGCTGATGCCGCCCTTGGGCCGGGGCGCCGCGATCGGCGGGGTCTTGGTGGTGACGCTCACTTCGCGCCCTCCTTCGTGGACTCGTCGCCGGAGGCGTCGGCCGCCGTGTCGGCCGCGTCGGCGGCGGACTCGCCCGGGACCTCGGCCGCGTGGCCGGTCAGCGAGATGAAGACGTCGTCGAGGGTGGGGCGGCGCAGACCGATGTCGTCGATCTCGACGCCCCGGCTGTCGAGGTCGCGGATGACCTCGGCGAGCAGCTTGCCGCCGCCGGTGACCGGGACGGTCAGCTTGCGGGTGTGCTCGGCGATCGCGACGTCGCCCTTGCCGTAGGGGGCGAGGACCTCGCGGGCCGGACCGATCTGCTCGCGCTCGTGCACGACGACCTCGACGCGTTCGCCGCCGGTGCGGGCCTTGAGCTGGTCGGCGGTGCCGCGGGCGATGACCTTGCCGTGGTCGACGACGCAGATCTCGTCGGCGAGGTGGTCGGCCTCCTCCAGGTACTGCGTGGTCAGCAGCAGGGTCGTACCGCCGCCGACCAGTTCCTGGATGACCTCCCACAGCTGCTGCCGGTTGCGCGGGTCGAGACCGGTCGTCGGCTCGTCCATGAACATCACGGGCGGCGAGACGACCAGCGCCGCGGCCAGGTCGAGCCTGCGGCGCATACCGCCGGAGTAGGTCTTGGCCGGGCGGTCCGCGGCGTCGGCCAGGTTGAAGCGCTCGAGGAGCTGCAGCGCCCGGGCCTTCGCGTCGCGGGCGCTCAACTGGTAGAGCTGTCCCACCATCTGGAGGTTCTCGCGGCCGGTCAGATACTCGTCGACGGCGGCGAACTGTCCGGAGAGGCCGATGGACCTGCGCACCTCGTTGGGGTGCTTGAGGACGTCGATGCCGGCGACGACGGCGGAGCCGCTGTCGGGCTGGAGCAGCGTGGTCAGTACACGCACGGTCGTGGTCTTGCCGGCGCCGTTGGGGCCGAGAAGTCCCAGGACCGTGCCTTCGGGGACGTCGAGATCGACGCCGTCCAGTGCCCGTACATCGCCGAAGGTCTTCACAAGACCCTCGGCGTAGATGGCGCCTGGCATAAAGCTCTCCCAAGGTGCAGATGAACGATGAACTGATGGTTCGGTGCGAACTGGCGGTTCCGTGCGAAGACTTGGCCGGCGGTCGTCCCGCCCCTCTGACGGGTGCACGGCAGGATTCCTCACCGTAACGCGATACATCGCGTCACTCAACCGCTTTGCCGGGACTCACGATGTGTCGCGTCGACGCCCGCGGGGTCGCCGCGAAACGGACGTCGGCCTTCCCCCTTGAAACAGCCGGCGGGGCTCAGCCCATCACCGTGTACCCCTCCGCGCGCAGCCTCGCCGCGACCTCTTCGCAGTGCTCGGGTCCCTTCGTCTCCAGGTGCAGCTCCACCTCCACCTCCGTGAGCCCGAGCCGCGGGTCGGTCCGTACATGGCTCACATCGAGAACATTGGCATCCGCCACTGACAACAGCCCGAGCAGACCGGCCAGCGCGCCCGGCCGGTCCGTCAACCGCAGCCGGAGCGACAGATACCGGCCCGCCGCCGCCATGCCGTGCCGCAGGATGCGCTGCATCAGCAGCGGATCCACGTTTCCCCCGGACAGCAGGGCGACGACCGGGCCCTCGAAGGACCGCGGATCGCTCAGCAGCGCCGCCACCGTGCTCGCCCCGGCGGGCTCGACCACCATCTTGGCCCGCTCCAGGCAGAGCAGCAGCGCGCTGGAGAGCGCGTCCTCGGAGACCGTACGGACCTCGTCCACAAGATCGCCAATGATTTTGAAGGGCACGTCACCGGGACGCCCGACCTTGATGCCGTCCGCCATCGTGGACGGCCGGCGGATCGACACCGGGTGCCCGGCCGCCAGCGAGGGCGGATACGCGGCGGCGCCCTCGGCCTGCACGCCGATCACCTTCACATCGGGGCGCAGCGCCTTCACCGCGACCGCGATGCCGGCCGCCAGTCCCCCGCCGCCGATCCCCACGACGATCGTCCGCACCTCCGGGCACTGCTCGAGGATCTCCAGACCCACCGTGCCCTGCCCGGCGATGATGTCCGGGTGGTCGAAGGGGTGGATGAGGACGGCGCCCGTCCGGCGCGCGTGGTCCTCCGCGGCGGCCAGCGTCTCGTCCACCACCTGCCCCTGCAGCCGGACCTCCGCCCCGTACTCCCTGGTCGCGGCGACCTTCGGCAGCGGGGCGCCGGCCGGCATGAAGACCGTGGACCGCACGCCCAGCAGCGACGACGCCAGCGCCACGCCCTGCGCGTGGTTGCCCGCGGACGCGGCGACGACCCCCGCGGCCCGCTCCTCGGGCCGCAGGCCGGCGATCCGCACGTACGCGCCGCGCAGCTTGAACGAGCCGGTGCGCTGCAGGTTCTCGCACTTGAGATGGACCGGCGCCCCCACCAGCCGCGACAGATGCCTGCTGCCCTCCATCGCCGTCACTCGGGCGACGCCGGACAGCATCTTCTGCGCACCCCGGACGTCGTCGAGGATCACGGAGGGAAGGATCTGGGGCGTACGGAAGCTCATGCCGCCAAGTCTGACAGTCCGGGCGCCGGGGGGCCGTGGCGTCCGGATCCCGGTCTCCGGGCACCGATAAGAGAACCGTCGCCGCACCGGCCGGCAGCGGCGGCCGAAGCCCGCGCCGGCACCGGGGCAACGGCCCGTACCGCCGCCGGAACAAGGCCCCGTACTGGATTGTGCAGCGCAGGTACGCACAGCCCCGGGGCCGCGTACTCTGTCCCCCACCACCCGACCACCGCACAAGAGAGCCCCCGCAGCCATGCCCACTTCTCAGGACATGACGACCACTGCGTCTGCCTCTCGGGGGACCACCTCCTCCGAAGCGCCCGGCGGCCCCGGTCTCCTCGATGCCCTCCAGCACCAGGTGGCCCTGTTCGCCCGTCGCGCGGAGCAGACCCGGCTCGGCGGAGTCGGCCAGGTCCGCAACTCGATGGACCGTGCCGCGTACCTGCTCCTCAACCGCCTCGACCTCGAAGGCCCCATGGGCGTCAAGGCGCTGGCCGCCGGAATGGGCATCGACTCCTCGACCGTGACCCGCCAGGTCGCGCCGCTCGTCGACAGCGGCCTCGTCAAACGCACCTCCCACCCGGAGGACGGCCGCGCCGTCGTGCTCCAGCTGTCCCCGCGCGGCCTCGCCCGGCTCGAAGAGGTCCGCGACTCACGGCGGGAGCTGATGGCCCAGGTCACGGACGGCTGGACGGAGGGCGAACGGGAATCGTTCTGCACTCTGCTCACCCGATTCAACGACTCGCTCTCCGCCCGGGCGTCCGGCCTCCCGCCGGGAGAGACGGATACGCCTCCGACCTCTTGACCCGGGGCCGTCCACTGGCTCTATATGAGGACGTGAGCGAACGGCATTCGGCCATGGAGCGCCGCCGTGCCCGTCAGTTCGACGCGTTCGTGGCGGGCGCGGCAGGCAGGCTGCTGCACGCCGCGACGCTGCTCACCGCGGAACCCGCCACCGCCAATCCGCAAGCCCAGCGGCTGCTGACCCGCGCCCTGGCCCGTACCTACGCCGACTGGGACCGGCTGCGCGGCGAGGACCCGTACAACCGCACCCGGCAGGAACTGGCCGTCCGCTTCGCCCGCAGCGCCTGGCGCTACCACCGGGTGCGCGGCGGGGTGCTGGACCGGCTCTCCCCGCAGGAACGTCTGATCCTCGTGCTGCGGCTGCACGAGGGCGTCGCGGAGGAGCAGACGGCGGCGCTCATCGGACTACCGGCGGACCGGGTGCGGGCCATCTGCGGCCGGGCCGTCGCCGTCATACGGAGCCCCCCGCGCACTCCCCGCCCGGCCGTGCTGCGGGCGGCGTCATGAGCGGCCCCAAGGAGGACGACGTCCGGCGGATGATGGCCACCGTGCATCCGCCGGTCCCCGCCGACCTCGGACCGCGTGCGGTCGCGATCGGCGCGCGGCTGCTCCGCCGTTCGCGGATCATCCGCAGAGTGTGGCTCCTGCTGCTGCTCGCGGCGGTGATCGCGTGCTCGGTGTGGATGGCGGTGGCGGAGCCGTGGGCCGTGCCGCCCACGGACACGACGCCGCCGCTCGAAGGCTGGTGACCAGCCTTTCGTACGGATCTATCCTGGTTTGAGCGGCATCTGGAACCAGCTCAGGAGGCCCTCATGACCAGGAAAGTCGCCGACTGCCGCAACACTCCGAGCGTGTCGGGGTGCACTCTCACCATCAGCGGTGAGGAGGAGGAAGTCGTACGCGCGGCCGTGGAGCACGCCGTCTCCGTGCACGAGCACACCGACACCCCCGAGCTCCGGCAGATGGTCCGTGAATCCCTCGAGGACGAGAAGGCGGCCGTCTGAACCCGCCCCGCCGGAAAGCCCTGGGGTCCCCGGGGCGCGGGCGCGCTCCGGGGACCCCAGGAAGGTGACGGGACGTCGGGCAGGGGGCGTCAGCCCAGCGCCTGCTGGATGTCCGCCAGCAGGTCGTCCGCCGCCTCGATGCCCACGGACAGCCGGACCAGGTCCCCCGGCACCTCCAGCGCGGAGCCCACGACGGACGCGTGCGTCATCCGGCCCGGGTGCTCGATCAGCGACTCCACACCGCCCAGCGACTCGCCCAGCGTGAAGAGCTTCGCCCGGTTGCAGACCTCCAGGGCCGCCTGCTCGCCGCCCTGGACGCGGAACGAGACCATGCCGCCGAAGGACCGCATCTGCTTCGCCGCGATCTCGTGCCCGGGGTGCTCCGGCAGGCCCGGGTAGAAGACCTCGGCGACCTTCGCGTGCTTGGTCAGCATCTCCGCGATCCGGGTCGCGTTCTCGCTGTGCCGGTCCATCCGGACCGGCAGCGTCTTGATGCCGCGCAGTACCAGCCACGCGTCGAACGGCCCGGCGACCGCGCCCATCGCGTTCTGGTGATAGGCCAGTTCCTCGCCGAGACCGGCGTCGGCGGCGATCAGCCCGCCGCCCACGACGTCCGAGTGACCGCCCATGTACTTGGTCAGCGAGTGCACGACGACGTCCGCACCGAGCGCGATCGGCTGCTGCAGGTACGGGCTGGCGAAGGTGTTGTCGACGACGAGCTTCGCGCCCGCCGTGCGCGCGATGTCCGCCACGGCCGCGATGTCGGTGATGCCGAGCAGCGGGTTCGACGGCGTCTCGACCCAGATCACCTTCGTACGGTCGGTGACCGAGGCCCGCACCGCCGCCGGGTCGGAGGTGTTCGCCACGGAGAAGTCCACGCCCCAGCGCTCGACCACCTTGGCGAAGAGCCGGAAGGTGCCGCCGTAGGCGTCGTTGGGGATCACCACATGGTCGCCGGGCCGCAGCAGCGTCCGCAGCAGGCAGTCCTCCGCCGCGAGCCCGGACGCGAAGGCGAGGCCCCGCTGTCCGCCCTCGATCGCGGCGAGGTTCTCCTCCAGTGCGGTGCGCGTGGGATTGGCGCTGCGGCTGTACTCGTAGCCGCCGCGCAGGCCGCCGACGCCGTCCTGCTTGTAGGTGGACACCTGGTAGATGGGCGGGACGACCGCGCCGGTCTGCGGATCCGCCGTGTTGCCCGCATGGATGGCGCGGGTCTCGAAGCTGTGGAAGCTGTGGTCGCTCATGGCACCCGAGCGTAGTCCCGTACGGGGCAGGCCGTGGCAGTTGCCCGGATGCGTCCTGGACAATGGGCCCATGGAGATTCTCTGGTTCCTGATCGCGCTGTGCATGCTGGTCGTGGTCCTCGGCCCCTTCCTCCGGAGCCGCCGCAACCGCGTCCAGCTCGCACGGCCCGGTTCGCCGGACGCCGCCGACCCGGAGAAGTACGGCTTCGTACGCCAGGAGGAGCTGGACGTCCGGACCCCCGGACCGGACCAGGACCTCCTCGACGTGCTGGAGCTCGTCCAGCGCACCCAGGAGTGGAAGGCCGCCGCCCAGCTGCTCGCCGGCACGCCCAAGGAGGGCGAGCAGCGCTGGCAGCGCGTCCAGGCGTTCGCCGGCGCAGCCTCCCTGGAACTCGCGCAGCAGCCCGGCGTCGGCGGCGCGTGGCTGCGCAGCTGGCGCGCCGAGGCCCCGAAGGACGCGGGGGCGGCGCAGGTGCACGCCGAGTTCCTCGTCCAGCAGGCGTGGCGCACCGCCGACGTGGGCTCCGACGAGTTCCGGATCATCCTCGAGGAGGCCAGGAAGGTCTGCGGCGAGGCCGCGCTCCTCGCCCCCGGCGACCCGGTCCCGTACATCACCGAGCTGGCCGTCGCCCGCGGACTGGGCTACGGCCCCGAGCAGTTCGACCAGCTGTGGGCCAAGGTCATCGACCGCGCGCCCGAGCACATGGGCGCCCATCTCGCCGCGCTGCACCACCTGTGCGAGAAGTGGCACGGTTCCCGCGCGGAGGCGGACCACTTCGCCACCACCGCCGCGGCCCGCGCCCCGCACGGATCGCTGCTGGCCGCCCTCCCGCTCTTCGCGGTGTACGAGCACCTGCCCGAGGTGAACCTCGTGCAGTCCTTCTACCAGAGCGCGGTGGTCACCAAGGCGATCGAGGGCGCGCTCTACGCGGTGCACTCCGCCCGCCCCGACGACCCGATGCTCCCGCAGGTGCGCCACCTGCTCATCGTCTTCCTGGTCAACTCCGAGCGGTGGACCGAGGCGATGCACCAGCTCGTACGGGTCGACGGGCACGTCGGCGCGCTGCCCTGGACGACCGAGCCCGACCCGGCCGCGGCGTACGCGGTCTACCGCGCCCTGGCGGTCGCCGGCTACGAGGCGAGCGGCGGCAGCCCGGCGACCCTGCCGCACTGACAGCGCTGCCGGGGCCCGCTTGCGCGGCGGGGCCCGGCGCGGAATTCCGGACGGCGCCGGGACGTTGTCCCCGGTGCCGCCACCGTGAAGGAGAACCAGCCATGCTCTTCGGCCGTACGCCCGTGCTGCCCACCCCCGAGCAGGCCCTCAAGGGCCGCCCGGACCCGTCCTTCACCGTGCCCGACCGTCACACGGTCCTCGGCAACCCGCTGCTCGGCCCGTACCCCGCCCACCTGGCGACCGCGGACTTCGCGATGGGCTGCTTCTGGGGCGCGGAGCGGAAGTTCTGGGAGACCAGGGGCGTATGGACGACCCTCGTCGGTTACCAGGGCGGATACACCGAGAACCCGACGTACGAGGAGGCCTGCTCGGGCCTGACCGGCCACACGGAGGCGGTCCGCGTCGTCTTCGACCCGTCGGTCGTCTCGTACGAGACGCTGCTGAAGATCTTCTGGGAGTCCCACAACCCGACCCAGGGCTTCCGCCAGGGCAACGACGTGGGCACGCAGTACCGTTCGGCGATCCACACCCACTCCCCCGAGCAGGCCGCCGCGGCGAAGGCGTCCCGCGACGCGTACCAGAAGGTCCTGACCGGCTCGGGCTACGGCACGATCACCACGGAGATCCTCCCGGCGGCCGACCGCCCGTTCTACCCGGCCGAGGCGTACCACCAGCAGTACCTGGACAAGAACCCGGCAGGCTACTGCGGCATCGGCGGCACGGGGGTCTCGTGCCCGATCGGCGTGGCGAAGGCCGAGGGCTGACCCGGCCGGAGCGCCGCGGTGCGCGGCGCGGGGACTCCGGGCCGCCTGCGGAAGATAGCCTGCGTGCGGGCGGCCGTCCACCACGTTCGCCCAGCTCACGGGCCCTGGCCGGCGCTCGGCAGAGGTGGGTTGGCCGGCGCCGGGGCGGCGGGCGGTCCGGCGCCGCTGCGGGTGGCTGGTGCCTTCCGGTGGTGGCGATGCCGGGTGGCGAACGGTGGTTCGGTGGGGCTCCCGCCGTCCGCGTCCTCTGGTGCACCGCCGCCCCGTCGGCGGACAGGACGAGGACGGCCGGTCTGCAGGTGTTCGCGGGCGGGAGTCGCCGGGACAATGGGGGGCCGGGAACGTCCGCCGTCACAGGGAACGAGGGCCCCATGCTGTTCGCCAGAGGCCGGGATCTGCGTCTGCCCACGCCCGAGGAGGCACCGCCGGGGCGTCCCGCGCTCGCGTACGAGGTGCCGGAACGCCATGCCGTGCTGGGCACTCCGCTGCAGGGGCCCTGGCCGGAGGGGCTGGAGGTCGCCGAGTTCGCCCTCGGCTGCTTCTGGGGCGCCGAGCGCCGGTTCTGGCAGACGTCCGGCGTCTGGACCACCGTGACCGGCTTCCAGGGCGGGCACACCCCGAACCCGGTCGACGACGAGATCCGCACCGGGCTGACCGGGCACGCGGAGACCGTCCGCGTGGTGTTCGATCCGGCGAAGGTGTCGTACGACGATCTGCTCAGGCTGTTCTGGGAGTCGCACGACCCCACGCAGGGCTTCCGGCAGGGCAACGACACCGGCACCCACGTCAGGTCGCTCCTCTTCACCCGCACCCCGGCCCGGGCCGCCGCCGCGGAGGCGTCCCGCGACGCGTACCAGAAGGCCCTGTCCGCCGCCGGGTACGGGCCGATCACCACGGAGATCCTGCCGTCCGGGGAGCACCCGTTCTATCCGGCGCGGGCGTACCACCAGCAGTATCTGGCCCGGAATCCGGCCGGCTACTGCGGCGCCGGCGGCACGGGGGTCTCGTGCCCGGCCTGGGCCGTGCGGACCCGCTGAGGCGCGGGGTCCGCGGCGTCAGGCGGCGGCGCGGCCGGTGAACGGTTCGCCCGGGGTCGGGTACCAGGCCAGGACGGACGGCCAGGCACCGTATCCGGCGTCGAGGTCGAGGTGCGCGCCGCCCGGGACGACGTCGGTGTCGAGGCCGAGCGGGCGGCCGAAGTGCCGCTCCGTACCGCCCGGGCAGTAGGGGTCGCCGTCGCCGGCCACGAGCCGCGTGACAGCGGCGGCCGCGCGGACCTCATGCGTGAACACGCCCCATCGGCGTTGGCCCAATTGACCATGAAGGACGTCTCGAAGGCGTATGCCTCGCCGCATACGGCGAACTGCTCACGGCCTTCGAGGAACGCGGCGGCTACCAGGCCGACGCCGCGCCCGCGTCGACGTCGCCCTGCACGGTCTCGGCCTTGCCGGGATCGGACGGGGGCGAAGTCTGCGGACGCTCTCCGGCGGTGAGCAGTCGCGGCTGGCGCTGGCGGGCGTGCTGGCCGCCGCGCCGGAGCTGCTGCTGCTCGACGAGCCGACGAGCTGCGCGCGGGACGCGGCCCGTGGGGTGACCGGGTCTGGTGGGCGGGACCTCTGCCCGTAGCGAATCTGCTGCGGGCAGAGGTTTCTGACAGAGCGGCGGCGGCGGCCGGACAGTGGGAGGACCGCGGCGGGCCGTCGTCGCGGACCACCACGAGGAGGCCCCGATGCCACCGCTCGCCCCGTACCCGTACGAGCCGTTCCCGCGGGCCGCCGACGGGGACACGCCCCCGTCGCGGTTCGACGACCATCTGGCCGCCCAGCTGCTGGCGCAGCGGATCGTGTTCCTCGGGACGCAGGTCGACGAGGTGTCCGCGAACCGGGTCTGCGCGCAGTTGCTGCTGTTGTCGGCCGAGGACCCGAGGAGCGACATCAGCCTCTACATCAACAGCCCCGGCGGCTCGGTGACGGCCGGGCTGGCGATCTACGACACGATGCGGCTGATCCCGAACGACGTGTCGACGCTCGCGATGGGCTTCGCCGCGAGCATGGGTCAGTTCCTGCTCACGGTCGGCACGGCGGGCAAGCGCTTCGCGCTGCCGAACGCGCGGATCATGATGCACCAGCCGTCCGCCGGGATCGGCGGCACGGCCGCGGACATCGCGATCCAGGCCGAGAACCTGGAGTTCACGAAGAAGGCCGTCGAGCGGATCACCGCGGAGCACACCGGCCGGAGCGAGGAGACGATCTCGCGCGACGGCGACCGCGACCGGTGGTTCACGGCCGCGCAGGCGAAGGAGTACGGCATGGTCGACCACGTCGTCGAGGCGCTGGCGGACGTCCGGCCGGCCGGACCGGCCCGGCGTATCGGGCTGGGGAGCTGACATGGGCCAGTACACGATCCCGAACGTCGTCGAGCGCACCCCGCAGGGCGAACGGTCCTACGACGTCTTCAGCCGGCTGCTGTCCGAGCGGATCATCTTCCTGGGCACGGAGATCGACGACGGTGTGGCGAACGTCGTCATCGCCCAGCTGCTCCACCTGGAGTCGTCGAGTCCGGACACGGAGATCGCGATCTACCTCAACTCGCCCGGCGGCTCCTTCACTTCGCTGATGGCAATCTACGACACGATGTCGTTCGTGCGTGCGCCGATCTCCACGTTCTGCGTCGGCCAGGCCGCCTCGACGGCGGCGGTGCTGCTGGCCGGCGGGGACCCGGGGCGGCGGTTCGTCCTCGAGCACGCGCGGGTACTGCTCGGGCAGCCGGCGAGCGCCGGCCGGCAGGGCACGGTCTCCGACCTCAGCCTGCAGGCCAAGGAGATGCTGCGGATCCGCTCCCAGGTGGAGGAGGTGCTGTCCCGGCACACGCACCACGAGGTGGCGGCCCTGCGTGCCGACATGGACCGGGACAAGGTGTTCACGGCCCCCGAGGCCGTGGCGTACGGCCTCGCGGACGAAGTGCTGAGCCGCCGGGCCCCGGGCCGGGCCTGACCCGCCGTCACGCCGCCAGGCGCACGTCCCCCGGCAACGCGGCCCGCGCCTCGGGCCGGCTCAGCGGGACCGTGGCCGAACGGACCGCCGTGGAACGGACCGTGGCCGAACGGACCGTGGTGACGCGGGCCGGGCGGACGAGCTCGCGATGGGTCAGGGCGAGTAGATCGGCGAGCCCGTAGCCGAGCGCGTGCGCGGCCGCGGCCAGGACCTCCGAGGAGGCCTCCTTGCGGCCGCGTTCGAGCTCGGAGAGGTACGGGACGGAGATCCGGGCGGCGTCGGCCACATCCTTGAGCGTGCGCTCCTGCGCCAGCCGCTCCCGCCGCAGAACACCCCCGACGACGTGCCGCCACAACGGCTCCCTGCCGCCGCGGCCCGACGCGGGCCCCGCGGCCGGACGCAGGGGAACGACACGGTCTCGGTTCGTCTCGTCACTGCTCATCGCCCCAGCCTAGAAGCGCCCGGCCCGCCCGGGCAGCACCCGCGGTTGCGCCCGGGGCGAAACGACCGCGGCCGGCGGCGCTCACAGCGTCGCCTGGAAGTAGCCGATGTCGCGCTCGCGCGTATGGCCCAGCCGGTCGTTGACGGCGAGCATGGGGCCGTTCTCGTCGGCGACCGTCGTGGCGATCTGCCGGACGTGGGGGCACCGGTCGGTCAGCACGGACGTCATGTGGCGCTTGACGGCCAGGCCGAGGCCGCGGCCGCGGTGGGCGGGGAGCACGACCGTGTCGTACTGGAGGGCGCGGACGTCGGAGGGGTCGCGCAGCACCAGTTCGGTGTAGGCGGCGACGGTGTCGGCGCCGTCCGCGGTGTGGAGGACCGCCGCGGAGAGGAGGACGCCGCCGCGGTCACCGATCACACGGGCCGCCGCCCGCACCCGGGCGGCGTCCCACTTGGGGGCGCTCAAGGCGACGTCGCCCATGGGCGCGTCCTCCATGGCGTCGTGGGCCTCGGCGAACGCGTCGGCGAGCGTGTCCGGGACGACGCCGGTCCAGTGGGCGTAGGCGTATCCGTCGGGCAGCGCGGGGTGGGCGGCGGGCGCGGCGGGGACGTCCTGGACGTACCAGGCCAGCGGCAGGGCGTTGGCGAGGCCGTGGCGGACGGCGAACGCCTCGCCCGGGCCGCCGAGTTCGACGACGGTGGTGACCGATGTGCGGCCGTCCGCGGCGAGTTCGGCGCGCAGGGCCTCCCAGAGCCTGGTGCCGACGCCGCGCCGTCTGGCCTGCGGACGGACGGCCAGCTGGTCGAGGAAGGCGGTGTGCCGGTTGTTCTCGTCGGTGAACAGCACGGCCGTCGCCACGCCGTCGTACGAGCCGTCGGCGGCCACGGCCACCCGGTGCAGGGCCCGGGAGTTCACGGACGGCGTCCGCAGCTTCCCCTCGGTCTCGACGCGACCGGGCGGGGGCACGTGCGCGGGCAGGTCGTGGAGATGCGCGGCATGGACCACGGCGTGCCAGGCGTCGACGGCGGGTCCCGGCAGGGGCGTGGGGAGGCTGGTGACGGTCATACGGGGACGCTACGAGCCCGGAGGGCCCGTCCGCTCGGAATTTCACGCCGGCCCGGGCGGGGGCGGAAAAAGCGCGGTGGCGGCGCCCTTCGCGGGCGCCGCCACCGTACGGGTCGGGAGCGGGTCAGACGGCCGAGCCGGCCTTCCACTGCGCCCAGTCCATGTTCCAGCCGTTCAGGCCGTTGTCCGGCTTGATCGTGGTGTCCTTGGAGTTCTTGACGATGACGACGTCGCCGATGAGCGAGTTGTCGTAGAACCAGGCGGCGGGCTGGTTCTTGTCGCCGGCGCCCTTGACGTCGTTCAGGCCGACACAGCCGTGGCTGGTGTTGGCGCTTCCGAAGACCGAGTCCGGGCCCCAGTAGTTGCCGTGGATGAAGGTGCCCGACGTGGACAGCCGCATGGCGTGCGGCACGTCCTTGATGTCGTACTCGCCCTTGCCGTCGTCGTCGGTGAAGCCGACCGTCGCACCGTTCATCCGGGTCTCCTTGAACTTCTCGGAGATCACCATCTGACCGTTGTAGGTCGGGTTCTCCGAGGAGCCGGCGGAGATCGGAATGGTTTTGACCGTCTTGCCGTCCTGCGTGATCGTCATCATCTTCGTGGACGCGTCGACGGTCGAGACCTGGTTGCGGCCGATCTTGAAGGTGACCGTCTTCTGCTGCACGCCGTACACGCCGTCGGCGCCCTCGACGCCGTCCAGCGCGAGCTTGAGCGTCACGGTGGAGCCCTCGGCCCAGTACTTGTCGGGGCGGAAGTCCAGCCGCTGGCTGTTGAACCAGTGGCCGACGACCTCCTGGCCGCTGCTGGAGCTCACGCTGATCCCGGACTGGACGGCCTTGCGGTCCGTGATCGCCTTGTTGAAGTTGATCGAGACCGGCATGCCGACGCCGACGGTGGAACCGTCCTCCGGCGTGAAGTTGCCGATGAAGCTGTTGTCGGGCGACACGGTGGTGAACGACGCGTTCTCGTGCGCCTCCCGGCCGGCCGAGTCCTTCGCCGTGGCGGCGATCTTGTACGTGGTGGAGCGCTCGAGCTGGGCGTCCGGCTTCCAGCTCGTGCCGTCCTCCGCGAGCGTCCCCTCGACCGGGGTGCCGTCCTTGGTGGTCATGGTGACCTCGGTCAGGGTGCCGTCGGCGACGGTGACCTTGGCCGCGTTGTTGATGCTCGCGTTCGTCGCGCCGTTCTCGGGCTCGATCGCTATTCGCGCCTTCGAGACCTCCTTGGCGGCGGCCTCGTCGATCTGCGCCTGTGACGTCTTGTTGTTCTCGGCAGCCGGGTCCTTGCCGTCTTCCCCGCCGCTGCAGGCCGACAGGACCAGCACGCCCCCGAGCACCGCGGATGCGACCTTGAGGCCGCTGCGCCGCTTGCTGTCCGTCATCACACGCTTCTCCATCGCTGCCGAGTCCCCTGACCAACCACTACGGACAACCCCATTCCAGGGCATCCGGTTCCACATCCGTGAAAGATGTGGGGAACAACACTCGTCGAGCACGTCCGAGGACACCCGGTCCGCCGGACACACTCTCCCCACCACACTGATCGACGCTCCAACCGCCTCATCGGTTGCACGGCGACCCGTCCGGGTTTCGCTTCTTCGATTGTCGCTCCCGCTCCTACGGCACGGAAGGGAGCGGGCCCCGGTTCGCCTTCCCGGCCGGCCGAGGCCCGAAGCCTGCCGCATGCCGCCGCTTTGTGCGATCCACGGCACATCGCGCCGCGTCAGGACCGCGGGTCGTCCTTGTCGATGTCGGTTTCCGTGTCGAGCAGCGGGTAACCGTCGGGACCGCCCGCGTAACCGTCCACCGCCTCGTCGTCATCGTCGTCGTCGGCGTCGAGCTGCCAGTCGTCGGAGTCCGGGTCGTACTCGATCTCCTCGCTGCTCCAGGACGCCTGGGCCAGCTCGATTCCGGGGACCGCGCTGACCAGGTCGAACGGGTCGACGAGATAGGCCAGGGCCTCCGCGTCGTCCTCCCGCACCGCGGACTGCGCATGCGTCCGCTCCGCGCCGGGCATGAACTCGTCGGCGGCGATCCGCTCGAGCGCCGCACCGGTCAGCGCCCCGGAGTCGTCGACCTCGATCACCAATTCCACTCGTAGCCGCACATACCGTGATGTCTCAGAGATGCTCATACGACGGAGCGTATGGCGGGGGACCCGCGGCTTTCCCACGACCCGCTGCGTTCACTAGCATCTGCCCACCGGCCAATCCCAGGATGCCTCGAGGGGGACCGACTCCGTGTCCGTCGCACGTCGACCGCTGCTCACCGCCATCGCCGCAGGGACGGTGCTGTGCGCGCTGTGGTTCGTTCCCTCGGCGAACGCCACTGCCGAGGATCCGGAACGGCCGGCGGGGGCCTCCTCCGGCGCGGTGACGCAGCAGGCCGGCCAGGAACGGCTGCTGCTGGCCGAGACGGGCACCGTGGACACCACCCCGTATGTGATCGGCGGCTCGGCGTTCCTCGCCGTCGGGGCGGGCTTCGTCGGCTTCTCGATGCGCGGCGGCGCGTCCGGCGCCTCCTGAAGCCCCCGGCGGCACGCAGGCCGCCGGGGAGCGGCGCGTCAGGCCAGCGGGCCGGTCACCGGCTCGACGGCGGCGACGAGGAGCCCGTCCCGCACGAACGCGTCCGCCGCCTCCAGGTCGGGCGCGAGGAAGCGGTCCGGACCGGGGCCCTGGACGCCTGCCGCGCGCAGCGCCTCGATGGCGGCCTGCGACGCGGGGGCCGGGGTGAGATGGCGGCGCAGCTCGATGGCGCGGGTCGCCGCGTACAGCTCGACGGCGATGATCCGGCTCAGGTTGCCGACGGCGGTACGCAGTTTCCGGGCGGCGGACCAGCCCATGGAGACGTGGTCCTCCTGCATGGCGGAGGACGGGATGGAGTCGACGGACGCCGGGACGGCGAGCCGCTTCAGCTCGCTGACCAGGGCGGCCTGCGTGTACTGGGCGATCATCAGCCCGGAGTCGACGCCCGCGTCGTCCGCGAGGAACGGCGGCAGGCCGTGGCTGCGGTTCTTGTCGAGCAACCGGTCGGTGCGGCGCTCGGCGATCGAGCCGAGGTCGGCGGCGGCGATGGCGAGGAAGTCCAGGACGTAGGCGACCGGAGCGCCGTGGAAGTTCCCGTTGGACTCGACACGGCCTCCCCCAGAACCTCCTGCCTGGGAGGGACCCCCGAGCAGGACCACGGGGTTGTCGACGGCCGAGGCCAGCTCGCGCTCGGCGACCAGCCGGGCGTGGGCCATGGTGTCGCGTCCGGCACCGGCGACCTGCGGGGCGCAGCGCACCGAGTAGGCGTCCTGGACGCGGGGCGCCGCTTCCTCCTGGAAGTGGCCGGTGAGCCCGGAGCCCTTGAGGACGGCGAGCATGTTCGCCGCGGAGGCGCCCTGCCCGGGGTGGGGGCGGATGGCGTGCAGTTCGGGTGCGAGGACCTTCTCGGTGCCGAGCAGGGCCTCCAGCGTCAGCGCCGCGGTAATGTCGGCCGACTTGTAGAGGCGGTCGAGGTCGGCGAGGGCCATGACCAGCATGCCGAGCATGCCGTCGGTCCCGTTGAGGAGGGCCAGGCCCTCCTTCTCGCGCAGCTCGACGGGGGCGATGCCGTGCTCCGCGAGCAACTCGTCCGCGGGGCGCACGACGCCGTCGGGGCCCTCGGCGTCGCCCTCGCCCATGAGCGCGAGCGCGCAGTGGGACAGCGGGGCGAGGTCGCCGGAGCAGCCGAGGGAGCCGTACTCGTGGACGACGGGCGTGATGCCCGCGTTGAGCACGTCGGCCATGGTCTGCGCGACCTCGGGGCGCACGCCGGTGCGGCCGGAGCAGACGGTCTTGAGGCGGAGGAACATCAGCGCGCGGACGACCTCGCGCTCGACGCGCGGTCCCATGCCGGCGGCGTGCGAGCGCACGATGTTGCGCTGGAGCTGCACGCGGAGTTCGGGGCTGATGTGGCGGGTGGCGAGGGCGCCGAATCCGGTGGAGACGCCGTACACGGGCTCGGGCCTGGCGGCCAGCGCGTCCACGACGGCGCGGGCCTCGGCGAGGGCGGCGAGTGCCTCGCCGGAGAGCTCGATACGGGCGCCGTGGCGGGCCACGGCGATGACGTCATCGGCGGTGGTACCGGACGTCCCCACCACGACTGTTTGCATATCCATATTCAGCAGCGTACGGACTGAATCCAAACCTGTCACCATCAGCGGGCAGGTTGACCCCTTACCGGCCGGTACCGGACCGCGGGGCCGTCAGGGCTCGCTCCACGGCTCCTCCTCCACCTCCTCCGGGCGGGCGTCCCGGAACCGGCGGCGGTCCTGCGGGGAGCGCGGCGGCGAGTCGGCGAGCCGCATCACCGTGCCGTCCCGGCCGGCCACGACCGGCTGCGGGGAGCGCGCCGCCTTGGCCCGGTACTGGGCCGCGTCCGCCAGCCGGAAGAGCCGCCGGGCGGAGCGCACCTCGCCGATCGGGTCACCGGTCGACGCGACCCCGCACGCGACGCCCTCGCCCAGCTCCAAGTCCTTCGCCCGGACACACAGTTGCCCGGCGACGTCGACCACCTCGTCGGCGGACGGGCCCACCGTGACCAGGCAGAACTCGTCACCGCCGAGCCGGGCCGCCAGCGCGCCCGGCAGCATCGCCCCGCACAGCGACAGGACGGAGCCGAACCGCTCCAGCAGCCGGTCGCCGACCGCGTGCCCCTGGGTGTCGTTCACCCGCTTCAGCCCGTTGACGTCGCACACCACCAGACTGACGACCGCGCCGTCCGCCCGGTGCCGCTCCAGCGCCTCGTCGAGCCGGGTGTCGACCGCGCGGCGGTTGGCGAGGCCGGTGAGGGGGTCGGTGAACGCGAGCCTGCGCACCTCTTCGAGCCGCTCGGTCTGCGCGATACCGGCCGCCACGACGGACGCCAGCACGGTCGCGAAATCGGCGTCCTCCCGGCCGAACACCGCGGCCGACTCCGGCCGGGCCACATACAGCTCCCCCCACGCCCTGCCGTGCAGCACGATCGGCGCGACGACGCAGCAGCCGCGGCCGCGGCGGCGCAGCGCGGCGACCCTCTGGTGGCAGTAGCCGTGCCCGGGCGTCGCGGGGCCCGCCGCCGTCTCCACCCAGGCCTCCGGCTCACCGCCGCCGGCCCAGCGTTCGTGGAGGAACTCGGTGATCTCGGGGAAACGATTCACCGGGTACGCCTCGGACTCGGGGAACTCCTCTTCCTCCGGCGCGCGTTCGCCCGCGTTCACCAGCACCCGCAGCCGTCCGCGCTCCCGTTCCCACACGGACAGCGCCGCGAACGACCCGGCGAGCGCGCCGCAGGCCCCGACGGCCGCCGCCCGCCAGGACTCACGCGGCGTCTGAGCCGCGGCCATCGCCTGCGCCAGCGCCACCACGGCTCGCAACCGCCCATCCACAGCCATCCACCCAGCTTAGGGAGGTTTCCACCGATTCGATCAGTTGAAGGGGCCCGGGTCGCGGACCCGGGCCGCCGTCGTCGCCGTGGACTCGCTCACTCGCTCACTCGCCGGGCCACTGCGGCTTCCGCTTCTCGTTGAACGCGGCGACACCCTCCGCCCGGTCCCCGGAGAACGCCGTCGCCCGCCACGCCGCGTCCTCGACCTCCAGCCCGGCGCGCAGGTCCAGCCCGTGCCCGAGCCGCATGGCCCTCTTCGCGTTGCGCAGCCCCACCGGCGAGTTCGCGGCCATCCGGGCGGCGAGCGCGAGCGCCTCGGTACGGGCGTCCTCCGCGAGTACGTCGACCAGCCCCAACTCCCTTGCCTCCGCGGCCTCCACGCGCCGCGCCGTGAAGACGAGCTCCGCGGCGCGGGCGGCCCCGACCCTGCGCGGCAGCAGCTGCGTACCGCCACCGCCGGGGATCACGCCGACGGACACCTCGGGCAGACCGACGACCGCGGTCGCGTCGGCGACGATCACGTCGCACGACAGCGCCAGCTCGAAGCCCCCGCCGAGCGCGAAGCCGTGCACGGCGGCGACGGTCGGCATCGGCAGCTCCAGCACCCCGGTGTACGCGCCACGGGTGGTCGGCCGCTGGCGCGACAGGTCGGCGTCCGTGAAGGAGTTGCGCTCCTTCAGGTCGGCGCCGACGCAGAAGGCCCGCTCACTGGTGGAACTGAGCACCCCCACCCGCACCTCCCGGTCCGCCGCGAGCGCGTCACAGGCGGCCCGGATGGAGCGCGCCATCTCCGTGGAGACGGCGTTCATGGCCTTGGGGCGGTCGAGGACGAGCTCGGCGACGTGGCCGTGGGCGTGCTTGCGGATGGCGACGAATTCTCCGAACCGCTGCTCGGACTCCGACATGAGGCACCCTCCCGGTTAACGATGGTTCACGGGATCATATGCGGGGTGGCGGGGCGGGCGGCGGGTGCGGTGACCGCTGCGCGGACCTGTTCCCCACCCCGCCCCTTCCCGAACCGGGGCAGGCCCCGGACCCCGGACCCCGTTCCGCGCTCCGCGCGGTGGCCTCGAACTCGCCCCACGGCCTGGCGGCCGTGGGTGGGGCCCCTCCCACGCGGCCAGGCGTAGGGGGAGTGCCCCAGGCCGGGCTGGATTTCGCTCCACGAAATCAGCCCTGCGGGCGCTCAAGCCGCCGGACCCGGCACGGAGCCGGGCAACTCCAGCCCCGCCGGCGCTTGAGGCACGGGGTTCGGGGCGGAGCCCCGACGGGACCGGCAAGTTCCAGCCCCCGCCTCGGGGTCCCCACGGCCGCCAGGCCGCAGGGGGAGATGAGGCCACCGCGCGGAGCGCTACCGGTCCCGGGCGAAACCCGGCCCGCCCGCCCAGCCGCACGGGGGCCTTGGAGGCCAGCCCCCCAAAGCACCGGTCCCGGGCAGAGCCCGGCCCGCCGCCCAGCCGCACGGGCCCCTTGAAGCGCAGCCCCCAAAGCACCGGTCCCGGGCGAAACCCGACCCGCCGCCCAGCCGCACGGGCCCCTTGAAGCGCAGCCCCCAAAGCACCGGTCCCGGGCAGAGCCCGGCCCGCCGCCCGGAGGGCGGTACGGGGTCCGGGCGGCGGGCCGGGTTGCGGGAAGGTGGGGTCCCCCGCGGCCGACAGGCCGCAGGGGGAGGGCAGGGGAACAAGCCCGCCGGGCAGGCGCAGCGGGCGCGTCAGGACGGTCGGCGCGTCAGGAGCCACGGCTCCACCACGCCCAGCCCCCGCACCGGCCGCTGCCACATCGGCTGGAGCGCGAAGCGGTACACCGGCACCTCGCGGCCCTCCTTCTCCGCCTTGGCCGCTTCCTCCGCCGCCTCCGCCTCGGAGGCCGGCGCGTCGCCGGTGCGGATCAGTTCCTCGGCGAACGCCCCGTCCACCAGCAGCGCGTCCTTCGGCGCTATCGACGTCAGCCGGCTCGCCAGGTTCACCGTCGTACCGAAGACGTCGCCCATCCGCGTCGTGACCGTCCCGAAGGCGATGCCCACCCGCAGGGCGGGCATCGACTCGTCGTCGGTCATCGTCTCGATGAGCCGGAGCGCGATCTCCGCCGCCGTGCCGGCGTCGTCCGCCGCGTACAGGACCTCGTCGCCGAGGGTCTTGATCAGCCGGCCGCTGTGCGCGGCCACCAGGTCCGCGCAGGTGGTCTCGAACGACTCGACGAGTTCGCCGAGCTCCTCCTCCTCCAGCCGGCGGGTCAGCCGGGTGAAGCCGACGAGGTCGGCGAAGGCGACGGCGAGGCGGCGGTCGACCATCTCCTCGTCGTCCGCGGCCTGCACGACCCGGCCGGTCGCGGCCGCGAGCTGGCGCCGCCAGACGTAGACCAGGAACTCCTCGAGCTCGGGCAGCAGCAGCTCGACCAGCGGATAGGTGACCTCGGTGCGGGTCATGCCCGGCTCCGGCGGCTCGGTCAGCCCTTCCAGGAAGGAGTCGATCTGCCAGTCGGCGAGCCGGGCGGTGGTCTGCCCGGTCGAGCGGGCGACCTGGACGGCCATCGGCTCGCTGAGCAGGCCCGCCTCCACCAGACCGGCCAGCCGCCGCAGAGCGAGCACGTCCGCCTCGGTGAGGGCCTTGGCCTGTCCGATGTCGGCGAAGCCCATGGCCCGCCAGAAGCGGGCGGCGAGTTCCATGGAGACACCGGCGGTACGGGCGGCCTGGAAGGCGGTGTAGCGGCGCTCGGCGCCGAGGATCAGCTGTTCGAGGCGGATGGCCAGCGGGTCGTCGGACGGCTCCGCCGTGTGGTCGACCTCGTGGTGCGGCGTCGGATGCACCGCCCCGGAGCCGGACCCCGGGCCGGAGCCCGAAGCGCCCTGCCCCGACGAAGCGGCGGACGCACCGGAAGAGCCGTCCGACGGCGGCTGCGCGCCCGCGCCGGAAGTGGTGTCGTCGACGGTCACCAGCCGCCTCCTGCCCGTTCCCTGCGCAATGCCCTGCCGATCTGTCGCGCGATCGCCTCAACGATACGGCAGGTGTGCCCCAGCTCACGTCCCGGCGGCGAAGGAGGTTCGAGTCCGCGTGGGCCCGGCGTCCGTCAGCCCGCCGGCCGCAGGTGAACGATGTCGCCCGCGCTCACGGGCTGCCGTTCCCCGCTCTCGGTGGCCAGCACCAGCCTGCCGTCGCCGTCCAGCGCGACCGCCTCGCCGGTGACGGCCGTGCCGCCGGGCAGTTCGGCGCGCACCCGGCGGCCCAGGGTGGCGCAGCCCGCCACGTACGCCTCCTGGAGTCCGCAGGCCGACGGGTCGCCGACGACGGTGCGCCAGTCGGTGTACCACTTCTCCAGCGAGCGCAGCACGGCCCGCAGCAGCGGGTCGCGGTCGGTGGACACGGCGTTCGCGAGACCCAGCGATCCCGCCCCGGGGACGGGCAGCTCGTCGGCGCGCAGGGACACGTTGATGCCGAGGCCGAGCACCACCGCGTCGTCCCCGGCGCGCTCCAGCAGGATGCCGCCGGTCTTGCGCTCCTCGCCGTCCACGGTCACCAGCAGGTCGTTGGGCCATTTGAGGGACATGTCGACGCCGGCGGCCCGTGCGAGTCCGCTCGCGGCGGCGACGCCGGCGAGCAGCGGCAGCCAGCCCCAGCGGGTCACGGGCACGTCGGGACCGGGCCGCAGGAGTACGGAGAAGAAGAGGCCGGAGCGGGCGGGCGCGGTCCAGGCGCGGTCCAGCCGGCCCCGCCCCGAGGTCTGCTCCTCGGCGATCAGTACGGCTCCCTCGGGCAGGGACGCGGCCCGTGCCGCCAGGTCGGAGTTGGTGGAACCGGTGGCCGTCACCACGTCCAGGGAGGTCCACAGACCGCCGGGCACGACGACGCCGCGGCGCAGAGCGGCGATGTTCAGAGGCGGCCGGTCGAGGTCGGACCAGCGGCTCTCGGGCGCATTCGGAGGCGTCATGCAAGCCAGCGTAGGTGTGGCAAACACCGCACTGCCGAACCGTATCCGCGCCGATACGCTACGAGCCAGTAGCAAACGATCGTCAACCGTCCCCTTGAGTCCAGTCCCCGTTAAGCCGTCCCCGTGACCAGCCAGGGAGCCGCATCCCGATGTCCGAGCCGGAAACCGCCCTCTCGCAGAACCCGAGCAGCCACACCACCGCGGGAAAGATCGCGGATCTTCAGCGCCGTATCGAAGAGGCGACGCACGCCGGCTCCGCGCGGGCAGTGGAAAAGCAGCACGCCAAAGGCAAGTTGACGGCCCGCGAGCGCATCGCGCTGCTCCTGGACGAGGACTCGTTCGTGGAGCTCGACGAGTTCGCCAGGCACCGTTCGACCAACTTCGGGCTGGAGAAGACCCGCCCGTACGGGGACGGCGTCGTCACCGGCTACGGCACGGTCGACGGCCGCCCGGTTGCCGTCTTCTCGCAGGACTTCACCGTCTTCGGCGGCGCTCTCGGCGAGGTGTTCGGACAGAAGATCATCAAGGTGATGGACTTCGCGCTGAAGACGGGCTGCCCGGTCATCGGCATCAACGACTCCGGCGGCGCCCGTATCCAGGAAGGCGTCAGCGCGCTGGGCATGTACGGCGAGATCTTCCGCCGCAACACCCACGCCTCCGGCGTCATCCCGCAGATCTCGCTGGTCGTCGGCCCGTGCGCGGGCGGCGCGGTGTACTCCCCCGCGATCACCGACTTCACGGTGATGGTCGACCAGACCTCGCACATGTTCATCACGGGACCGGACGTCATCAAGACCGTCACCGGCGAGGACGTCGGCTTCGAGGAGCTGGGCGGCGCCCGCACGCACAACACCACCTCCGGTGTCGCGCACCACATGTCGGGCGACGAGAAGGACGCCATCGAGTACGTCAAGTCCCTGCTGTCGTACCTGCCGTCCAACAACCTCTCCGAGCCGCCGTCCTTCCCGGAGGAGGCGGACATCGCGGTCAGCGACGAGGACCGCGAGCTGGACACGCTCATCCCGGACTCGGCGAACCAGCCGTACGACATCCGCACCGTCATCGAGCACGTCCTCGACGAGGGCGAGTTCCTCGAGACGCAGGCGCTGTTCGCGCCGAACATCGTCACCGGCTTCGGCCGCGTCGAGGGGTACCCGGTCGGCATCGTCGCCAACCAGCCGATGCAGTTCGCCGGCTGCCTGGACATCAACGCCTCCGAGAAGGCGGCGCGCTTCGTCCGCACCTGCGACGCGTTCAACGTCCCCGTGCTGACCTTCGTCGACGTCCCCGGCTTCCTGCCGGGCGTCGACCAGGAGTACGGCGGGATCATCCGCCGCGGCGCCAAGCTGATCTACGCCTACGCCGAGGCGACGGTCCCGCTGATCACCGTCATCACCCGCAAGGCGTTCGGCGGCGCGTACGACGTCATGGGCTCCAAGCACCTGGGCGCGGACCTGAACCTGGCCTGGCCGACGGCGCAGATCGCGGTCATGGGCGCGCAGGGCGCGGTGAACATCCTGCACCGCCGCACCATCGCCGCCGTCGAGGGCGCGGAGGAGCAGGAGGCGACGCGGGCACGGCTCATCCAGGAGTACGAGGACGCCCTGCTCAACCCGTACACGGCGGCCGAGCGCGGCTACATCGACGCGGTGATCATGCCCTCCGAGACCCGCGCCCAGCTGGTCAAGGGCCTGCGGCAGCTGCGCACCAAGCGGGAGAGTCTGCCGCCGAAGAAGCACGGGAACATCCCCCTGTAGAGCTGCTACGCACGAGGAAGGGCGAGACGATGATCAAGGTCGTACGAGGAAACCCGACCCCCGAGGAGCTGGCCGCCGCCCTGGCGGTGGTCCAGGCCCGCGCGGCGGCGATCGAGGGCAGCGCGACGGACGGCCCCCACCCCCCAGAGGGCTGGTCGGACCCGGCCCGCATCGCCCGCACCGCAAGGCCCCTCCCGGGCCCCCGGGCCTGGGCCCGCAGCTACTGGCCGGTCTGACGCGCCACCGCCCGGGCGACGCGGTACCGCGTCTGGGGCCCCAGACCGTGACTGGGCCCCCACGCGGGCGACTCAAGCCCGGCCTGGGGGTACCTCCCACGGCCGCCAGGCCGTAGGGGGAGTCTGAGGCCACCGCGCGGGGCGCGGTACCGGGTCCGGGCGCAGCCCGGGCCCGCCCACCCAGCGGCACGGGACCGGGGGCGGAGCCCCGAACACCTCGCCCGGAGGGCGGCACGGGGTCCGGGGCTGTGCCCCCACGCGGCGGAGCCGCACATCCCGTACAGCGGGAGGGGCGGGGAGGGGAACAGTCCCCGCCCCGCCCCCGCGTCACCGCAACCCCGCCGCGAACATCGCCACCACCATCGCCAGCGCCAGCAACAGCCCCGCGCGCCGCAGCATCGTCTGCACGTCGCGGAGTTCCTTCGGCGGCTCGTTCTCCGGGTCGGACCACAGCATGCCTTCGATGGTGCTGGCGCACGGCCCCGAGCGCCTGAGTACGCGTACTCAAAAAGGGGCCCGGGGCCAGAAACCTCGGCGGCGGAAGGCGCCCGTTTACGATGGGCCGCATGACTCGTCTCGTGCTCGCCTCCGCCTCCCCTGCCCGGCTGAACCTGCTGCGGCAGGCCGGTCTCGCACCCGAGGTGATCGTCAGCGGCGTCGACGAGGACGCTCTCACCGCGCCCACGCCCTCCGAGCTCGCGCTCGTCCTCGCGGAGGCGAAGGCCGCGGCCGTCGCCGCCCGGCCCGACGCCGCCGGTGCGCTGCTGATCGGGTGCGACTCCGTCCTGGAACTCGACGGCGAGGCGCTCGGCAAGCCCGCCGACGCCGAGGAGGCGACCGCCCGTTGGAAGGCGATGCGCGGCAGGGCGGGCGTCCTGCGAACGGGACACTGCGTGATCGACACGGCGACCGGCCGCCGCGCGTCGGCGACCGCGTCGACGACGGTGCGGTTCGGCGAGCCGTCGGACGCCGAGGTCGCCGCGTACGTGGCGAGCGGCGAACCTCTCCACGTCGCGGGCGCGTTCACCCTGGACGGGCGCTCCGCGCCGTTCATCGACGGCATCGACGGCGACCCCGGCAACGTCATCGGTCTGTCGCTGCCGCTGCTGCGCCGGCTCCTGGCGGAGCTGGGCTTCTCGATCACCGACCTCTGGGCCGAGCAGGAGGCGTAGGACGCCTCACGCGGGCGACGCCACCCCGCCCACGGCCGGACCGGCAGGGTCGCCAGGACCCGCCGGCGCCTCCGGCTCGTCCGCCGGCCGCTCCTTGCCGTACACGATCAGCGACGCCACCAGCAGCCCCAGCACCACCATCATGAACGCGAAGGCGCTCCAGCCGACCAGACCCACCGTCAGCGCGCCGAGCACGCCGTGCACGACGGCGAGGCCGATCACCAGGACACGGGTGAAGCGGCCGGGCGCCCGGTCCCGTACCGCCACGACCAGCAGCAGCACGCCGGCCAGGGCGAGCAGCAGCCCGGTTCCTATGCCGAGCCCCCACGTCGCGGTCACCATGACATCCGTGTCGAGGCCGTCGAGCGACATCCGCTGGGCGTCCACGAACGTGGCCATGATGCCGTTGAGCACGACGATGCCGACGGCCTCCGCCAGCAGGACAAGCGCAGCCACCACGGCCACCGGTCTGCGCACCACGGCGCCCCCAACCCTGTGTGTACCGGAAGTACGTACGACAGCGGCGAGGCTACTGACCGGTAAACGCGGGGGCAAGGGATCGGGCACGCCCGGTCGGCCGGCAAAGAATCATTGGGCCATTCGTAGGGACTCCACAAAGAAACGCTCCGGCCCGCTGCGTTCACAGACAGAGACCTTGACCACACCAGAGGGCTACTGTGCGGGAGAGGAACCCGTCGTACCGTGGTGCGACAAGGGATTTCGCGCTCGAGCGAGCCTCGAATCACGCTCCGTGTGGGCAAGCTCACCATTGGGGACGGGTCGAAAGGCCGTGTCGGCAGTCCCTAAACTCAGCTTGTTTCAAGGAGGGAGCCATCGTGCGCAAGGTGCTCATCGCCAACCGTGGCGAAATCGCTGTCCGCGTTGCCCGTGCCTGCCGGGACGCCGGGATCGCGAGCGTAGCCGTCTACGCCGACCCGGACCGGGATGCTCTGCATGTCCGCGCGGCCGACGAGGCGTTCGCCCTGGGCGGTGACACCCCGGCCGCCAGCTATCTGGACATGGCCAAGGTGCTTCAGGCAGCAGCCGATTCGGGGGCGGACGCCGTCCACCCCGGATACGGCTTCCTGTCCGAGAACGCGGAGTTCGCCCAGGCCGTCATGGACGCCGGACTGACCTGGATCGGCCCGCCGCCGCAGGCGATCCGCGACCTCGGTGACAAGGTCGCCGCCCGCCATATCGCCCAGCGTGCCGGCGCCCCGCTGGTCGCCGGCACCCCGGACCCGGTGTCCGGCGCCGACGAGGTCGTGACGTTCGCGCGGGAGCACGGGCTGCCGATCGCCATCAAGGCCGCCTTCGGCGGTGGCGGTCGCGGCCTGAAGGTCGCCCGCACCCTCGAAGAGGTGCCGGAGCTGTACGACTCGGCGGTCCGCGAGGCGGTCGCCGCCTTCGGCCGCGGCGAGTGCTTCGTCGAGCGCTACCTCGACAAGCCGCGCCACGTCGAGACCCAGTGCCTGGCCGACACCCACGGCAACGTGGTGGTCGTCTCGACACGTGACTGCTCGCTGCAGCGCCGACACCAGAAGCTGGTGGAGGAGGCCCCCGCGCCCTTCCTGTCAGAGGCTCAGAACGCGGAGCTGTACCGCGCGTCGAAGGCCATCCTCAAGGAGGCCGGTTACGTCGGCGCCGGCACCGTCGAGTTCCTCGTCGGCGTCGACGGCACGATCTCCTTCCTGGAGGTCAACACCCGCCTCCAGGTCGAGCACCCGGTGACCGAGGAGGTCACCGGCATCGACCTGGTCCGCGAGATGTTCCGTATCGCCGACGGCGAGGAGCTGGGCTACGGCGACCCGGCCGTGCGCGGTCACTCGTTCGAGTTCCGGATCAACGGCGAGGACCCGGGCCGGGGCTTCCTCCCGGCGCCCGGCACCGTCACCGCCTTCGCCCCGCCCAGCGGCCCCGGTGTGCGACTGGACGCGGGTGTCGAGACCGGCTCCGTGATCGGCCCGGCGTGGGACTCCCTCCTCGCCAAGCTGATCGTGACCGGCGCGACCCGCGAGCAGGCGCTGCAGCGCGCGGCGCGCGCGCTCGCGGAGTTCAACGTCGAGGGCATGGCCACGGCCATCCCCTTCCACCGCGCGGTCGTCGCCGACCCGGCGTTCACGGCGGACCCGTTCCGGATCCACACCCGCTGGATCGAGACGGAGTTCGTCAACGAGATCAAGTCGTTCACCGTCCCCGCGGACGCGGAGGAGGACGAGACCGGCCGCGAGACCATCGTGGTCGAGGTCGGCGGCAAGCGCCTCGAGGTGTCGCTGCCGTCCTCGCTCGGCATGACGCTGGCCCGCACCGGCCTGGCCGCGGGCGCGAAGCCCAAGCGCCGGGCGGCGAAGAAGTCGTCGTCGGCCGCGTCCGGCGACACCCTCGCCTCTCCCATGCAGGGCACGATCGTCAAGGTCGCGGTCGAGGAGGGCCAGGAGGTCAAGGAGGGCGACCTGGTCGTCGTCCTGGAGGCCATGAAGATGGAACAGCCTCTCAACGCCCACCGGTCCGGCACGATCAAGGGCCTCGCCGCCGAGGTCGGCGCGTCGCTCACGTCCGGCGCCACGATCTGCGAGATCAAGGACTGACGTCTTCCGTCCGTCCGCCGAAGGGCCTCCGGCATCCGCCGGGGGCCCTTCGGCTGTGCCGTCCTATGCTGCACCTGCCAGACGACGATGCCGACGGACCGGGGGGACGCGTATGAGGATCCGGCTCAGGGTGGAGGGCCCCGAACTCGCGGTGGAGCACGCCCGTTCACTGCGTGGCCGCCTCATTCGGGACGGCTGGGAGACCGAGCTGGAGTACGGCACGGACACGGTGACCGTGCTGCTCCCCGAGGACGGCGGCGCGGCTCGGCTCGCGTGGTCGGTCGTCGAGTGGCGTGCCGGGCACCCCGGCACAGCGGACGTCGTCCCCGCGACCGCCGACGGCACGCCCGTGCCGGAGGAACTCGTCCGGATCCTGGCCGAGGAGTCGCCGGGCGGCACGGTCACGGTGCTCGAGCCGAACGATCACGACGCGATACCCGACGCCGCCGCGCGGCTCGCCGGGGACTGGCACGTCGGCCCGCCCGGGCCGGTCCTCGACCCGGACGACGACTGGGACCGGGACTGAGCCGTGGGAGACATCGCCAAAGGCGTCCTCGGCGGCGGCTGGTCGCTCGTCGCGGGCTGGGTGCTGCCCGCCGCGATCAACCTCGCCGTCTTCTTCACCGCCGTCGCGCCGAGCCTGCGGGGGACCGCGCTCATGGAGCGGCTGTGGCCCGCGTCCTCCGCCCACACGATGCTGCTGCTCCTCGTCGCCTCCGTCCTGCTCGGGCTCGTCCTCAACGCCCTGCAGGCGCCGCTCTACCGGCTGCTGGAGGGCTACCTGCTGTGGCCGCGCCGCGCATACGACCGCGGCTGCCGCATCCAGCGCGCCCGCAGGGAACAGATCACCGCCCGTATCGAGCAGACCGGCGCCGGGACACCGATCCGGGCCGCCCTGCTGCAGGAGCGCCTCGCCCGCTACCCCGCCGCGGACGAACAGATCGCCCCCACCCGGCTCGGCAACGCCATCCGCCGCTTCGAGGAGTACGGGTACGACCGCTACCGGCTCGACACCCAGGTCCTGTGGAACGAGCTCACCGGCACCGCCCCCAAGGAGATCGGCCGCCAGGTCGACACCGCGCGCAGCAGCGCCGACTTCTTCGTGGCGCTGCTGTACGGGCACGGCGTCACGGCCACCGCTGCGCTGGCGGCGCTCGCCTCTTCCAAGGCGGACGAAGCGCTGCTCCTCGTCACCGCGGTGGCACTGCTCCTGCTGATCCCGGTCTGGTACCGGGCAGCGGTGGCCGCCACGGACGAGTGGGCGGCAGCGGTACGGGCGCTGGTGAACACCGGGCGCAAGCCGCTGGCGGACGCGCTGGGGCTCGTACTGCCGCAGGACCTGGGCAAGGAGCGCGACATGTGGCTGCTCGTGACGCGGATGTCCCGGCGGCCGTACCGGCAGGCGGCGGACGCGGCCTTCGCGCCGCACCGGGCGGAGCCGGCGCCGCCCGGGTGCTGCCCACCGCAGCCGCCCGCCCGGTGACGTCCGGCATCCTTGACCTCGTGACCGATTTGAGGCCCAAACGCGCCGACGCGCGGCGCAACTACGAACGGCTGCTGACCGAGGCGCGGGCCGTGTTCGCGGAGCGCGGCACCGACGCGTCGCTCGAGGAGATCGCCCGCCGTTCGGGCGTGGGCATCGGCACGCTGTACCGCCACTTCCCGAACCGCCACGCCATGATGAACGCGGTGTTCCAGGAGGCGCTGGCCGACCTGCTGAGACGCTCGCACGATCTGGCGGACGCACCGGAGCCGTGCGCGGCGCTGGTGGAGTGGCTGCGTTCCCTCATCACTCACGCGGGTGAATACCGCGGGCTGGCCCGGGCGCTGATGTCCGCGTCCCACGACGAGAACTCGGCCCTGTCGGCATGCAGCGTCCCGCTGCGCGACGCCGGTGAACGCCTCCTGGGGCGGGCGCAGCAGTCCGGCGCGGTCCGTGCGGACGTGTCGATCGGCGACCTGATGCAGCTGACGAACGCGATCGCCCTCGCGGCGGAGCAGGACCCGGCGGACCCGGAGCTGGCGGACCGCCTGCTGACGCTGACGCTACGGGGCCTCCGGGCGTAGCCCGGCCGTCACGGTCCGGGGGCCTGGGCCGGCACCGGAGTCCGCGTATCCCGGGCGTGGCCCGGGCCTGTGTGCCTGCGTCCGGGTGCCGCTCCGGCGGGCACGCCCGGGACTGCTGTCCTCACCGCGCTTCGCGCGAGTTGCGACGCCTTACGTCCCGGACACACCCCTCCCCCAGGCCGACCCGTGCGCCCCCGCCGCACCTCCGGTCTCCGACAGCGGCTGACGCGACGAACGGGCCACTTCAGCCCCGCCGGCGATTGAGGCGCGGGGCCCGGGGCAGAGCCCCGACAGGACCGGCCCACCGCATCGACGGCGCAAGCCCGTCACCGGGTCAGCCCCGGTCGGCGCCGGGGCTGGGCGGAGCCCCGACGAGACCGGCCGCCGGCCTCAGCGGCGGCGGAGGTCGGCGACGCGGGCCGGGCGGTCCGGGAGCGGTTCGGGGGTCAGGGCGCCCGTGCTGCGGAGGCCCGCGCGGGTACGCCGCTGACCCGGCAGCGGCACCTCGGGCCGTGGCGCCGCCGCGCCCGCCCCCGCCACCGCGATCTGCACGCCCTGGTCCGCGAGCGCCTGCAGCTCGGTCGCCGCCCGTTCGTCGTGCGCCGGCGGCTCGTCCGTCACGAGGCGGGTGATCACGTCGGTCGGCACGGTCTGGAACATCGTGTCCGTGCCGAGCTTGGTGTGGTCCGCGAGGACCACGACCTCCGCCGCCGCCTGCACCAGCGCCCGGTCCACGCTCGCGGAGAGCATGTTGGACGTGGACAGGCCGCGCTCGGCGGTGAGCCCGCTCCCGGAGAGGAACGCGCGGGAGACCCGCAGCCCCTGGAGGGACTGCTCGGCGCCGCTTCCGACGAGCGCGTAGTTGGAGCCGCGCAACGTCCCGCCCGTCATGACGACTTCGACCCGGTTGGCGTGCGCGAGCGCCTGGGCGACCAGCAGGGAGTTGGTGACCACGGTGAGGCCGGGGACGCGTGCGAGCCGGCGGGCCAGCTCCTGCGTCGTCGTCCCCGCGCCGACCACGATGGCCTCGCCCTCTTCTACGAGGGCCGCCGCGAGGTCGGCGATGGCCGTCTTCTCGGCGGTCGCGGACAGGGATTTCTGCGGAAAGCCGGATTCGCGGGTGAAACCGCCCGGCAGTACCGCACCGCCGTGCCGGCGGTCGAGGAGTCCTTCTGCCTCCAGTGCCCGCACGTCACGCCGTACGGTCACTTCTGAGGTCTGGACGACGCGGGCGAGCTCACGGAGCGACACGGCCCCGTTGGCACGCACCATTTCGAGGATCAATTGGCGACGTTCTGCAGCGAACACGAAACTGACAGTAACCCCACCGCCCGTCAGTTTTCAGCTCTATGCGCCGGATAGCGGAAGTTGCGCACTTAAGAGGCCGCCAAGTGGTATAGGCGGCCTCTTAGTTGATCGGCTCCCGGGCGGAGTGCCCGGGGTTCGCCGGGTTTTACCCCTCGTCCGCCGTCTTCCGGGTGTGCAACTGGCGTGCCACCTCGGCGATCGAGCCCGACAGGGACGGATAGACCGTGAACGCGTTCGCGATCTGCTCGACCGTCAGGTTGTTGTCGACCGCGATCGAGATGGGATGGATCAGTTCCGACGCGCGGGGCGAGACGACCACGCCGCCGACGACGATCCCCGTGCCCGGCCGGCAGAAGATCTTGACGAAGCCGTCCCTGATGCCCTGCATCTTGGCGCGCGGGTTGCGCAGCAGCGGCAGCTTGACGGCGCGGGCGTCGATCCTGCCGGCGTCGACGTCGGCCTGGCTGTAGCCGACCGTGGCGATCTCGGGGTCGGTGAAGACGTTGGACGACACGGTCTTCAGGTTGAGCGGGGTGACCGCGTCGCCGAGGAAGTGGTAGACCGCGATACGGCCCTGCATCGCCGCGACGGACGCGAGGGCGAAGACGCCGGTGACGTCACCGGCGGCGTACACGCCGGGCGCCGACGTACGGGACACCCGGTCGGTCCAGATGTGGCCGGAGTCCTTGAGCCGGACGCCGGCCTCCTCCAGGCCCATGCCCGCCGTGTTCGGGATGGCGCCGACGGCCATCAGGCAGTGCGTGCCGGAGATGACGCGGCCGTCGGAGAGCGTGACCTCCACCCGGTCGCCGACCCGTCCCTCCTTGCCCGCCTTCGGCGAAGAGGGTCCCTGTGGTCCTGCGGGTCCGGGGACACGCTTCACCGCCGCGGCGCGGGAGCGGGCCATGACGTTCATGCCGCGGCGGCGGAAGACGTCCTCGAGGACGGCGGCCGCGTCCGGGTCCTCACCCGGCAGCACGCGGTCGCGGGAGGAGACGAGGGTGACCCGGGAGCCGAGCGCCTGGTAGGCGCCCGCGAACTCGGCGCCGGTGACGCCGGAGCCGACCACGATGAGCTCCTCGGGGAGCTCGTCCAGGTCGTACACCTGCGTCCAGTTGAGGATGCGCTCGCCGTCGGGCTTGGCGTCGGGGATCTCCCGCGGGTGGCCGCCGGTCGCGATCAGCACGGCGTCCGCGACGAGCGTCTCCTCCGTGCCGTCGGCCGCGCGGACGATCACCTTGCGGGAGCCGTCCGTCGCCTGCTGCCCGTCGAGGCGGCCGCGGCCGCGCATGACGCGGGCGCCGGCCCGGGTGACGGAGGCGGTGATGTCGTGGGACTGCGCGAGTGCGAGGCGCTTCACACGGCGGTTGACCTTGCCCAGGTCGACGCCGACGACGCGGGCCGCCTGCTCGATGTGCGGGGTGTCGTCGGCCACGATGATGCCGAGCTCCTCATAGGAGGAGTCGAAGGTCGTCATGACCTCGGCGGTGGCGATCAGGGTCTTCGACGGTACGCAGTCGGTCAGCACCGATGCCCCGCCCAGGCCGTCGCAGTCGACGACGGTCACCTCCGCGCCGAGCTGAGCGGCCACGAGGGCCGCCTCGTACCCGCCGGGTCCGCCGCCGATGATCACGATCCGGGTCACGAAAAAGTCCGCCTCGCAGTGTCGATCCCGGCCTGCCTGCCCGCTCTGCCGGGGTTCCGGGGATGCCCCCGGTGGCATGCAGTACGTACTTCATTGTCCCGCATCGTTCAGGCGTTCTCCCCCCGGGGCCTCCATACGGCCCCGACCACCATCGTTGGCATGTCCAGCACCCTCCGGAGGGTGCCGCGCCACGCGGAACGGGCGGTCCTTCGCCACCCTCCCGTACCCTCGACCCCATGTCGCTCTACGCCGCGTACGCCGGCAACCTCGACGCGCGGCTGATGTCCCGCCGCGCCCCGCACTCACCGCTGCGCGGCACCGGCTGGCTCAACGGCTGGCGGCTGACATTCGGCGGCGAGCAGATGGGCTGGGAGGGCGCGCTGGCCACGATCGTGGAGGCGCCGCGCTCGCAGGTCTTCGTCGCGCTGTACGACATCGCGCCCATGGACGAGGACTCGATGGACCGCTGGGAAGGCGTCGGCCTCGACATATACCGGCGGATGCGGGTCCGGGTCGCCACGCTGGACGGCGAGGAGGCGGCCTGGATGTATGTGCTGAACGCCTACGAGGGCGGCCTGCCCTCCGCGCGCTACCTCGGCGAACTCGCGGACGCCGCGGAGTCGGCGGGGGCGCCGCACGACTATGTGATGGAGCTGCGCAAGCGGCCCTGCTGACGGGCGGCCGCCGGCTGTGTGGCCGGTAGTCGTCTCTTCGTGGGAAACAACAAGACAACGATCCGAAGACCGTCGGCTGCGTCATCTACGCGCGTAGGAAGTCACGGGTTACCCTCGTCCGCGTGAACGCATCTGTGAATCCGGACCTCGTCGGCGCACTCGCCGACCCCCACGCCGCGGCCGACTCCGCCGCCGCACGCCTACGCGAGCTGACGGGCACCGAGACCCACGACGTCGCCCTGGTGATGGGCTCCGGCTGGGCTCCCGCCGTCGACGCGCTCGGCGTCCCGGAGGCCGAGTTCCCCGTCACCGAACTGCCCGGCTTCCCGCCGCCGGCGGTCGAGGGCCACGGCGGCAAGATCCGCTCGTACCGCATCGGCCAGAAGCGCGCGCTCGTCTTCCTCGGCCGTACGCACTTCTACGAGGGCCGCGGCGTCTCCGCCGTCTCCCACGGCGTGCGCACCGCGGTCGCCGCCGGCTGCAAGACGGTGATCCTGACCAACGGCTGCGGCGGTCTGCGCGAGGGCATGCGCCCGGGGCAGCCGGTGCTGATCAGCGACCACATCAACCTGACGGCGGCGTCCCCGATCATCGGCGCGAACTTCGTCGACCTGACGGACCTCTACTCGCCGCGCCTGCGCGCCCTGTGCAAGGAGGTGGACGCCACGCTCGAGGAGGGCGTCTACGTCCAGTTCCCCGGCCCGCACTACGAGACCCCGGCCGAGATCAACATGGTCCGCGTGCTCGGCGGCGACCTGGTCGGCATGTCCACGGTCCTCGAGGCGATCGCGGCACGCGAGGCGGGCGCGGAGGTTCTCGGCATCTCCCTGGTCACCAACCTGGCGGCGGGCCTGTCGGGCGAGCCCCTGAACCACGAGGAAGTCCTCCAGGCGGGCCGGGACTCGGCGGCACGGATGGGCGCGCTGCTGACGCGGGTCCTGGACCGCATCTGACCCACCGGCGCGCCGGGCACGTCTTCGGGGCCCGCCCCGGATGCGGGCGGTCCCGGTAGCGCGCTCCGCGCGATGGCCTCGATCTCCGCCTGCGGCCTGGCGGCCGTGGGAGGTGCCTGCGGGCCGGGCTACTCCAGCCCCGCCGGCGTTTGAGGCGACGGCAAGCTCCCAGCCCTGCGGCCGTTCGGACGCGGGGGCGTGCGGCCCGGCAACTCGAGCCCCGCCGGGGACACTCCCCCGACGCCTGGGCGGCCTGGGAGGCACCCCCACCCGCGGCCGCCAGGCCGCAGGGGGAGTCTGAGGCGGGACACCCGGCCCCGCCTGGGGCCCCCGCGGCCGCCAGGCCGCAGGGGAGACTGAGGCGCAGGGCTCGGGGCGGAGCCCCGACAAGACCGGCCACACCCGGCCCCGTCGGAGATCGAGACGCGGGGGCCCGGGGGGCCGGGGGCAGCGCCCCCGGTTCGGGAAGGGGCGGGGTGGGGAACACACCCGCCGCGGGCGCGACCCCACGCCTCCCCACCACGCACACTCGACGTAGCAGAGACGAGAGGCGGATCAACCGTGCACCAGGACCTCATCGCTCGGGCCAAGGCATGGCTCGCGGAGGACCCCGACAGTGAGACCCGGGACGAGCTCGGCAGGCTCATCGACGCCCAGGATCTCGACGCGCTGGCCGACCGGTTCAGCGGCACGCTGCAGTTCGGCACCGCCGGGCTGCGCGGCGAGCTGGGGGCCGGGCCGATGCGGATGAACCGGGCCGTCGTGATCCGTGCCGCCGCCGGGCTCGCGGCCTATCTGAAGGCCCGGGGCCAGGAGGGCGGGCTGGTCGTCGTCGGGTACGACGCCCGCTACCGGTCCGCGGACTTCGCCCGCGACACCGCCGCCGTCATGGTCGCCGCCGGCCTGCGCGCCGCCGTGCTGCCGCGACCGCTGCCCACGCCCGTGCTCGCCTTCGCCATAAAGCGGCTGGGCGCCGTGGCCGGCGTCGAGGTGACCGCGAGCCACAACCCGCCGCGCGACAACGGCTACAAGGTGTACCTGGGCGACGGCTCGCAGATCGTGCCGCCGGCCGACACGGAGATCGCCGCCGAGATCGACGCGATCCGCAGCCTCGACGACGTACCGCGCGCCGACGAGGGCTGGGAGACCCTCGGTGACGAGGTGATCGACGCCTATCTCGCCCGTACGGACGCCGTGCTGACCGCCGGCTCGCCCCGTACCGCCCGCATCGTCTACACGGCGATGCACGGCGTCGGCAAGGACGTCCTGACGGCCGCGTTCCACCGGGCGGGCTTCCCCGCGCCGGCGCTGGTCGCCGAACAGGCGGACCCGGACCCGGCGTTCCCGACGGTGGCGTTCCCCAACCCGGAGGAGCCGGGGGCGATGGACCTGGCGTTCGAGGCGGCACGTGCCGTCGTCCCGGACGTGGTCATCGCCAACGACCCGGACGCCGACCGCTGCGCCGTCGCCGTCCCCGACGAGACGGCCGACGCGGGCTGGCGGATGCTCCGCGGCGACGAGGTCGGCGCGCTGCTGGCGGAGCACCTCGTGCACAAGGGCGCGACCGGGGTCTTCGCCGAGTCGATCGTCTCCTCGTCGCTCCTCGGCCGGATCGCCGCGGCGGCGGGCGTCGGCCATGAGGAGACGCTCACCGGCTTCAAGTGGATCGCCCGCGTCGAGGGCCTGCGCTACGGCTACGAGGAGGCGCTCGGCTACTGCGTCGACCCCGAGGGCGTGCGCGACAAGGACGGCATCACGGCCGCGCTGCTCGTCGCGGAGCTGGTCTCCGAGCTGAAGGAGCAGGGCCGTACGCTCGGCGACCTGCTCGACGACCTCGCCGTCGAGCACGGACTGCACGCGACCGACCAGCTGTCCGTACGGGTCGAGGACCTGGGCGTCATCGCGAACGCGATGCGTGCGCTGCGCGAGCGGCCGCCGGCGGAGCTGGCCGGGCTGCGGGTGACCGGCGCGGAGGACCTGGCGCTCGGCACGGACAGGCTGCCGCCGACCGACGGGCTGCGGTACTACCTCGAGGGTGAGTTCAAGGCCCGTGTCATCGTGCGCCCGAGCGGTACGGAGCCGAAGCTGAAGTGCTATCTGGAGGTCGTGGTGCCGGTCGCCGACGCGAGCGGTCTGCGCCCGGCGCGCGAGCGTGCGGCGGCGGTGCTGGCCCGCATCAAGCAGGACCTGGCCGCGGCGGCGGGCATCTGACACGTCCGGGCCGGGCCCCGACCGGGCCCGGCCGTCAGCCCGTGGCGAGCAGGGTCGCCAGCAGGACCGCTCCGGCCGCCGCCGGGGCCATGATCTCGTAGGCCCAGCGGATCTGCGGCTCACCCTGCGCCTCCGGCGCGCGCGAGCGGCGTTCGGCCAGTTCCCGCAGGTCGGCGATGGTCTGGTCGGCGGGCGCCACTCGGGACTTGGCGTCGTCGACGTCGGCGTGCACCGAGGTCCGGCCGTGCGGGTCGTCGTGAGCGGCCTGCGCCTGCCTGCGCGCGGCGATCTTGCGCTTGCGCAGTGAGACGGGGATGGCCCACAGCTGGTACTTCGCACCGCCGCGCGTGAAGATCTCGCTCGAGTAGGAGGCCCGTACGTCGGTCACCGCGCCCCAGGGCAGGACGATGCTGCGGAACGGGTTCCTGATCCGGATGCCGTCATCACCGACGAACACCGCGGGCCGGAAGCTGAACGCGACGACGACCGGGACCGCCAGCAGTCCGCCGGCGAGGGCGAGCCACGGGGTGCGGCCCTCGCCGCGCACGACGGCGTCGACGACCATCCAGCCGAGGAGCGCGAGCAGCAGCCCGCCGCCCGCCATTCCGGCGGACGAGCGGAAGACCCGGTCGCTGTCGGTGGAGGGCGCTGGCTGCTGGGGGCTCGTCATGGTTCCGATTCTGCCGCACGCGGCCCGGGCGGACGCCACGGGCCGGTGCCGGAGAGGTCACGGCTCGGCGCCGCGGACGCCACGCGTCACACCTCACCCCCTGTACAGGTCGCTACGCGCGTAGATATGCTCATCTGGTGACCATGCCCAAGACCGCACCCTCCCCCACAGCCTTCGGCGTGGGCGGGACCCCCATCCCCGACGTGACCGCGTCCGACAGCACTCTGCGCCGCTTCCTGCACGGGCTGCCCGGCGTCGACGCCGTCGGTCTGGAGGCTCGCGCGGCGTCCCTCGGTACGCGTTCCATCAAGACAACGGCCAAGGCGTACGCCATCGATCTGGCCATCTCCATGATCGACTTGACGACGCTCGAAGGCGCGGACACCCCGGGCAAGGTCCGGGCGCTCGCCGCCAAGGCCGTCAACCCCGATCCCACCGACCGCAGCACCCCGACGACCGCCGCGGTCTGCGTCTACCCCGACATGGTGGCGACCGCGAAGGAGTCCCTGAAGGGCTCCGACGTCAAGGTCGCCTCCGTGGCCACCGCCTTCCCGGCCGGGCGCGCCGCCCTCCCGGTGAAGATCGCGGACGTCCGTGACGCGGTCGCCGCCGGCGCCGACGAGATCGACATGGTGATCGACCGCGGCGCCTTCCTGGCCGGCGACTACATGAAGGTGTACGAGGAGATCCGCGCCGTGCGGGACGCCTCCGGCAGCGCCCGGCTCAAGGTCATCTTCGAGACCGGCGAGCTCTCCACGTACGACAACATCCGCCGTGCCTCGTGGCTCGGCATGATCGCCGGCGCGGACTTCATCAAGACGTCGACCGGCAAGGTGGCGGTGAACGCGACCCCGGCGAACACCCTGCTGATGCTTCAGGCCGTCCGGGACTTCCGGGAGCAGACTGGGGTACAGGTGGGCGTGAAGCCCGCCGGCGGCATCCGTACCGCCAAGGACGCGATCAAGTTCCTGGTCCTGGTGAACGAGACCGCGGGCGAGGACTGGCTGGACAGCCACTGGTTCCGCTTCGGCGCGTCGAGCCTGCTCAACGACCTGCTGATGCAGCGGCAGAAGTTGGCGACCGGCCGCTACTCCGGCCCTGACTACGTGACGGTGGACTGATCATCATGGCTTCCGTATTCGCATACGCACCCGCACCCGAATCGCGGTCGATCGTCGACATCGCCCCGTCGTACGGGCTGTTCATCGACGGCGAGTTCACCGACGCCGCCGACGGCAAGGTCTTCAAGACCGTCTCGCCCTCCAGCGAGGAGGTCCTCTCCGAGGTCGCCCGCGCCGGCGCGGAGGACGTGGACCGCGCGGTGAAGGCCGCCCGCAAGGCGTTCGGCAAGTGGTCGGCGCTGCCCGGCCGGGAGCGCGCCAAGTACCTGTTCCGCATCGCCCGGATCATCCAGGAGCGCAGCCGTGAGCTGGCCGTCCTGGAGACCCTGGACAACGGCAAGCCGATCAAGGAGACCCGCGACGCGGACCTCCCGCTGGTCGCCGCGCACTTCTTCTACTACGCGGGCTGGGCCGACAAGCTCGACCACGCCGGCTACGGCGCGAACCCGCGCCCGCTGGGCGTCGCCGGCCAGGTCATCCCGTGGAACTTTCCGCTGCTGATGCTGGCGTGGAAGATCGCCCCGGCGCTGGCCACGGGCAACACGGTGGTCCTCAAGCCCGCCGAGACGACGCCGCTGTCCGCCCTGTTCTTCGCGGACATCTGCCGCCAGGCCGGCCTGCCGAACGGCGTGGTCAACATCCTGCCCGGCTACGGGGACACCGGCGCCGCGCTCGTCGCCCACCCCGATGTGGACAAGGTCGCCTTCACCGGCTCGACCGCGGTCGGCAAGGCCATCGCGCGCGAGATCGCCGGCACGCGCAAGAAGGTCACCCTGGAGCTGGGCGGCAAGGGCGCCAACATCGTCTTCGACGACGCCCCGCTCGACCAGGCCGTCGAGGGCATCGTCAACGGCATCTTCTTCAACCAGGGCCAGGTCTGCTGCGCGGGCTCGCGCCTGCTGGTCCAGGAGTCGATCCAGGACGAGCTGCTCGACGCGCTCAAGCGCCGGCTGTCCACGCTGCGCCTCGGCGACCCGATGGACAAGAACACCGACATCGGCGCGATCAACTCCCCGGAGCAGTTGTCCCGCATCACCACGCTCGTCGAGGCCGGCGAGGCGGAGGGCGCGGAGCGCTGGTCCCCGGCGTGCGAGCTGCCGGCCTCCGGCTACTGGTTCGCGCCGACGCTGTTCACGAACGTCACCCAGGCGCACCGGATCGCGCGCGACGAGATCTTCGGCCCGGTGCTGTCCGTGCTGACGTTCCGCACCCCGGACGAGGCGGTCGCCAAGGCGAACAACAGCCAGTACGGCCTGTCCGCCGGCATCTGGACGGAGAAGGGCTCCCGCATCCTCGCGGTGGCGAACAAGCTCCGCGCCGGTGTGGTGTGGGCCAACACGTTCAACAAGTTCGACCCGACCTCGCCGTTCGGCGGCTACAAGGAGTCGGGCTTCGGCCGCGAGGGCGGCCGTCACGGTCTGGAGGCGTACCTCGATGTCTGAGCCGATGCGACTGAGCGTCTTCAAGACCTACAAGCTGTACGTCGGGGGCAAGTTCCCCCGCTCCGAGAGCGGCCGGGTGTACGAGGTGACCGACGCAAAGGGCAAGTGGCTGGCCAACGTGCCCCTCTCCTCCCGCAAGGACGCGCGTGACGCGGTCGTCGCCGCGCGCAAGGCGTTCGGCGGCTGGTCGGGCGCGACCGCGTACAACCGCGGCCAGGTCCTCTACCGCATCGCCGAGATGCTGGAGGGCCGCAAGGACCAGTTCGTCCGCGAGGTCGCGCAGTCCGAGGGCCTGTCGAAGTCGAAGGCCGCGGACGTCGTCGACGCGGCGATCGACCGCTGGGTCTGGTACGCGGGCTGGACAGACAAGATCGCCCAGATCGCGGGCGGCGCGAACCCGGTCGCGGGCCCGTTCTTCAACCTCTCCACCCCGGAGCCGACGGGCGTGGTGACGGTCGTCGCGCCGCAGGAGTCGTCGTTCCTCGGGCTCGTCTCGGTCGTCGCGCCGGTCGTCGCGACCGGCAACACGGCCGTGGTGATCGCTTCGGAGAAGACCCCGCTGCCGGCCCTGTCGCTGGGCGAGGTGCTCGCCACCTCCGACCTGCCCGGCGGGGTGGTCAACATCCTCTCCGGGCGTACGGCGGAGCTCGCGGCGCCGCTGGCCGCGCACCAGGACGTCAACGGCATCGACCTCACCGGCGCCGACGAGGTGCTGGCGAAGGAGCTGGAGGTCGCCGCCGCGGACAACCTCAAGCGCGTGCTGCGTCCACAGGCTGTGGATTTCTCGGCCGATCCCGGCACGCACCGTCTGACGGCGTTCCTGGAGACCAAGACGGTCTGGCACCCGACCGGTTCGCTCGGCGCGTCCGGCTCGGCGTACTGACGTCCACGGCGTACTGACGCCCACGGACCGAAGCCCCTGCCTCTCCGTCCGGAGGCAGGGGCTTCTTGCTTCTTCCTTGCTTCTTCCTTGCTTCTTCCTTGCTTCTTCCTTGCTTCTTCCTTGAGGTCGGCTACGGCAGCAGTCCGCCGGCGACCGGGCCGGCCACCGGCAGGTCCTCGAGCGCCTGACCCTTGGTGATGTTGTCCGTCGCGAACGCGGTGCTGACCGGCTTGAAGTCGGCGACCTGGGTGCCCACCGCGTTGTCGAGCGGGTCCACGCCGGTGTTGGCCAGCGGGTGGAGCTGGAGGCTCTTGAGCTCGCTCACCCCGCTCACCGAGTTGGTGAGCAGCCCCGTCGCGGCCCCCAGCGGCCCGCCCGCGACCGCGTCCGCCCCGGCGGCGGGGGCGGCGTGCGCGGCCGCTCCGCCCGCGCCGAGAGCGGCGCCCGCCGCCATGACGGTGAGTCCCGCGCGCAGCAGTGCGCGCCGCTGGTTCCTGGAAGCTGCGTGACGAGCCATGTTTTCCTGACCAATCGTGTGATCGTGCGCGTACGTGACGTAGCCGGGACTGTGACGCTCCTACCAACCGGGAGCCCGAGGGGTTCCGGGGGCCGTTCATGCGTCACACTTGTCTCCCGTGAGTTCCCAACCCATCCCGACCCGCGTCGTGCTGCTCGCGGGCCCCTCCGGTTCCGGAAAGTCCTCTCTCGCCGCCCGCACCGGCCTGCCGGTCCTGCGCCTGGACGACTTCTACAAAGAGGGCAACGACCCGACGCTTCCCCTGGTGACGGGCAGCACGGACATCGACTGGGACTCGCCGTCCTCCTGGGACGCGGACGCCGCGGTCGAGGCGATAGCGGAACTGTGCCGCAGCGGCCGGACCGCCGTGCCGGTGTACGACATCGCGACCAGCTCCCGGACGGGTACGGAGACGCTCGACATCGACCGCACCCCGCTGTTCGTCGCCGAGGGCATCTTCGCGGCCGACATCGTGCGCCGCTGCGAGGAGCTGGGCGTCCTGGCCGACGCGCTGTGCCTGCGCGGCCGGCCGTCCACGACGTTCCGCCGCCGGCTGGCGCGCGATCTGCGTGAGGGCCGCAAGTCGGTCCCGTTCCTGCTGCGCCGCGGCTGGCGCCTGATGCGCGCGGAGCGCGGCATCGTCGCCCGCCAGGCCGGACTGGGCGCGCACCCCTGCGGCAAGGCGGAGGCCCTCGGCCGCCTCGCGGCCGCGGCAGCGGGCCGCTGCCGCACCCCCTCCGCGGCGTAGCCCGCCGGGCGCGGGGTGCCGTCGCCGACGACCCGACAGCCAGGGCAGCCCGACCGGTTCACTTCCGACGCGGCCGGCACCGTGCAGCCCGCCGGGCCCCCGGCTGGGCGCGCACCCCTGCGGCAAGGCCGCGGCACTCGGCCCGCTGCCGTACGCCTACGGCCAGGACGGCCCGGGCGGTTCACGCCCCCGGCGCGGGCGGCACTGTTGCGCGCCCCAGGCGGCAGGGCCCGAAGCGCTCGGCCGCCTCGCAGCGGCGGGCCGCTGCCGCACATCCTCGGCGGCACAGCCCGCAGGGCGGCCGGTGCCGGAGGCCCACCCCGCCGCCACCGGCGACCGGAGGCGTGAACCGGCAGGGCGGCCCCGCCCGTTCACGCGCCCGCAGACAACAGGAGCGGGGCCGGACAGAACCCCCCGGTCTGTCCGGCCCCGCTCCGTTCCCCCGTGGATCCCCGTGTCCCCCGTGGATCCCTTCCGCCGTCTCCCCCGAAACGGCGGCCCCCGTGTTTCCCCCGTTGCCTTCAGGCCACCAGCTCGCCGAAGGACTCTTCCTCGTCACGGCCGAAGCTGAGGACCTCGTCCTCACGCAGCCGGCGGAGCGACCGCCAGATGCTCGACTTCACCGTGCCGACACTGATGTCCAGGATGTCCGCGATCTCCGGGTCGGTGCGGCCCTCGTAGTAGCGGAGGACCAGCATCGTGCGCTGGAGTTCGGGGAGCCTGGCGAGCGCCTGCCACAGGACCGCGCGCAGCTCGGTGCCCCGCATGGCGTCGGTGTCGCCGACCGTCTCCGGCAGCTCCTCCGTGGGGTACTCGTTGAGCTTGCGCCGGCGCCAGGCGCTGATGTGCAGATTCGTCATCGTGCGGCGCAGGTAGCCCCCGACCGCCGCCTTGTCGCTGATCCGGTCCCAGGCCCGGTACGTGGAGAAGAGCGCGCTCTGCAGCAGGTCCTCCGCCTCGTAACGGTCACCGGTCAGGTGGTAGGCCGTCGCGTACAGGGAGGCGCGGCGTTCCCTCACGTAGGCCGTGAACTCGGCCTCCGAGCAGGACGTCCGCTCCCCCGTGACCTCCCCGTACGCGGTCCCGCTTCCCCCCGTGGGTGCGTCAACCACCGCCATGAAGGGCTGGCGCCCCTGCTCCGCGGACGACGGCTTGTGCTGACGCCCGGCGCCGCGAACGCACCCCCGCCCGTTCACGGCGCCGGACTTCTCGGTGCTCCGCACGACGGCGACGTCGTGGAGACGTGTCACAACTGCGCTTGAGGTGGTGCTGTGCAGTGCGTTCATCCCGCGCCCCCCGTCGAGTGGAGTCTGTTTCGTTCGGTGTGCTGAGAACTCTGCCGGGGCTGTTTCATGGCGGTGTCCGCCGACTGTCACAGGCGCGTCACAAGGAAAGGAGTCGGGTGCGTTGCCGTCCTGAGACCCCGGGGAGTCGAACTGGGGCTCCCCATGGGCCAGAATGACCCCCGTGCCTTTCCTGTTGCTGATCGAGGACGACGACGCCATCCGCACGGCCCTCGAACTCTCGCTGTCACGCCAGGGCCACCGAGTGGCCACCGCGGCGACGGGAGAGGACGGCCTGAAACTGCTGCGTGAGCAGCGGCCCGACCTGATCGTGCTGGATGTGATGCTGCCCGGGATCGACGGTTTCGAGGTGTGCCGCCGGATCAGGCGCACCGACCAGCTGCCGATCATCCTGCTGACCGCCCGCAGCGACGACATCGACGTCGTGGTGGGTCTGGAGTCCGGTGCCGACGACTATGTCGTCAAGCCGGTCCAGGGACGGGTGCTGGACGCCCGTATCCGTGCCGTACTGCGGCGCGGCGAGCGGGAGTCGACCGATTCGGCGACGTTCGGCTCCCTGGTGATCGACCGTTCCGCGATGACGGTCACCAAGAACGGCGAGGATCTGCAGCTCACGCCGACCGAGCTGCGTCTTCTGCTGGAACTGAGCCGCCGGCCGGGGCAGGCGCTGTCGCGTCAGCAACTGCTGCGGCTGGTGTGGGAACACGACTACCTCGGCGACTCGCGTCTGGTGGACGCGTGCGTGCAGCGGCTGCGGGCGAAGGTGGAGGACGTGCCGTCCTCGCCGACCCTGATCCGCACGGTGCGCGGCGTGGGCTACCGGCTGGACGTCCCGCAGTGAGAGAACCGCACGTCAGAGGCGGGACCGTCCGGTGAGCCGTGACACCGGGGAGGCCGGTGGGCCGCGCCGCGGCATTCTCGCCGGGATCCGCCTGACCAGTCTGCGGCTGCGCCTGGTGGTGGTCTTCGGGCTCGTCGCGCTCACCGCGGCCGTGTCCGCGTCCGGCATCGCGTACTGGCTCAACCGGGAGGCGGTGCTGACCCGTACCCAGGACGCGGCGCTCGACGACTTCCGGCAGGACATGCAGAGCCACGCCGCCGCGCTGCCGCTGCGGCCCACGCAGGACGATCTGCAGCGGACGGCCGAGCGGATGGCGGACGGCGACAAGGGCTACAGCGTGCTGCTGATCGGCGAACGCGCGGAGGGCAAGCCGATCGTCGGCGTCTCCGACCAGGATGCCTTCACCATGGCGGACGTGCCGCAGTCGCTGCGGGACGCGGTCGACGACCGGCAGCAGATCGCCGCGGGGAACACGGTGCCGTACCACCTGTTCTGGCAGCGCACCGAGCGCGGCGGGACGCCGTATCTGGTGGGCGGCACGCGGATCGTCGGCGGCGGGCCGACCGGCTACATGTTCAAGTCGCTCGACCAGGAGCGCCAGGACCTCAACTCGCTCGCCTGGTCGCTGGGGATCGCCACGCTGCTCGCCCTGATCGGCTCCGCGCTGCTCGCGCAGGCCGCGGCGACGACCGTGCTGCGGCCGGTGCACCGGCTGGGCGAGGCGGCCAGGCAGCTCGGCGAGGGCAAGCTCGACACCCGGCTGCGGGTCTCCGGCACGGACGAACTGGCCGAGCTCTCGCGGACGTTCAACAAGACGGCGGCGGCGCTGGAGAAGAAGGTCGCCGACATGAGCGCCCGCGACGAGTCCAGCCGGCGCTTCGTCGCCGACATGTCGCACGAGCTGCGTACGCCGCTGACCGCGCTGACCGCCGTCACCGAGGTGCTGGAGGACGAGGCGGACAGCCTCGACCCGATGATCGCCCCGGCCGTCAACCTGGTGGTCAGCGAGACGCGGCGGCTGTACGACCTGGTGGAGAACCTGATGGAGGTGACCCGCTTCGACGCGGGCACCGCGCGGCTCGTGCTGGACACCGTGGACGTCGCCGACCAGGTCACCGCCTGCATCGACGCCCGCGCCTGGCTGGACGCGGTGGAGCTGGACGCGGAGCGCGGCATCATGGCGCGGCTCGACCCGCGCCGGCTCGACGTGATCCTGGCCAATCTGATCGGCAACGCGCTCAAGCACGGCGGCTCCCCGGTCCGGGTGTCCGTGCGGCCCGTCGACCACGAGCTGGTGATCGAGGTTCGGGACCACGGCCCGGGCATTCCGGAAGAGGTCCTGCCGCACGTGTTCGACCGGTTCTACAAGGCCAGCGCGTCCCGGCCGCGTTCCGAGGGCAGCGGTCTCGGGCTGTCGATCGCCGTGGAGAACGCGCACATCCACGGCGGCGACATCACCGCGGCGAACTCCCCCGACGGCGGCGGCGCGGTGTTCGTGCTGCGGCTGCCGCGCGACGTCTCGGCGCTGCCGGGCGGCGCGGACGGCACGGGCGCGGACGAGAGCGACGAGCGGGGAGAGGAAGACGCGCTGTGACAGCGGTGGGGACGGGGGCCGTCATAGGCAGCGCGCGTGCCGCGTACGGGACCGGCGCGCTCCGGCGTCGCCGCGGCGGGCGCGGTCCGGCGGCGGCCGCAGTCGCGGTGGCCGCCCTGGTGCTCGCCCTCGGCGGGTGCGGGATCAGGACCACACAGGTGCCGGTGGACGCCGGGCCGGCGCCCTCGCGGGTCCCGTGCGAGGTGTCCGGCTCGAGCATCAGCCCGCAGGCGCAGGAGCAGGGCGTGCCGGTCAGGGTGTATCTGATGTGCGCCGCTCAGCTCGTGCCCGTCGACCGTACGGCCGAGATCGTCGAGAGCAGGGCCGCCGACAGTCCGCCCGCATTCGCCCAGGCGGTCCTGGACGAGCTGCTGGAGGAGCCTTCGCCACCGGAGCAGGAGGCGGGCTTCACGACGTACGTCCGCGGACCGCTGCGGGTGAACGGCGCCAGGGGCGACGACCCGGCGGGGACCCTGCGGCTGAGCCGCCAGCCGGAGGACCTGCCGACTCCGGCGCTGGCCCAGATCGTGTGCACCCTGGCGGAGAGCCGGGCCGCCGGGGAGGGCGGCGCCGTGCTGCTCGGCGGGCCGGGGGACTACGCGCCGCGCGCGTACGCCTGCTCCACGCTCACCAAGGAGCGGCCGGAGGGCGCGGTGCCCACGCTGAGCGCACTGCCCTCACCGGCCCCGGCGGCCTCGTAGCGGCACTCGCCCACCGCGCCGGAAAGCACACCGGAATCCGTACCGGAATCCCTGCGGAACCGTTTCGCGCCGCGTGTGCGTCTAGGGGTGCGTGCAGCGTCAAGGTTCGGGCGGCAGTGCCGCCATCAGCTTCCGCGCGGCGGGGGTCGCCCTCCTCCTCGTCCATCTGCTGCTCGTGTCCTGGCTGACGCTGCGGCCACTCGACGTCATGTGGGTGACGGCGGCGAATCTGGAACCGTTCGCCGGGATCAGGACCGCTCTGGAGCTGGGGCCCGTGGAGGCCGTCCGGCGCATCGGCGGCGGGCTGCTCCTGCTGGCGCCTCTCGGAATTCTGCTGCCGATGGTGAGCGGCCGGCTCGCCGTGTCCCCCTGGGCGTCGCTGACCCGCACGGTGGCCGCGGGCGCGCTGATGTCGCTGGGGATCGAGCTGCTGCAGACCGGGGTCCCCGGCCAGGTCGTCGACGTCGACTCGCTGATGCTGAACACGGCGGGCGTCGCGCTCGCCCACCTCGCCGTCGTGCCCGCGGGCCGGGCCCGGCTGCGCCGCAGGCTGCTGCGTGCCCGCTCGGGGGCCGCGCCGCGCGGCCGTGAGCGCGAGGTGCGACGCGGCGTGATGCTCCGGGAGGAGAGCGCTCAGGGCTCGACCCCGACGATTCCCAGGGTCGGGATCGCCCCGTAGAGCGACGCTTCATCACCTTCGCGACGTCACCATGGATACATCGGGAGCACACGGAGAGGCTCCCGGGAAACCACTCGTGAAGGAGCCCACCATGGCCGCAATTGCCCGCCCCCGTGACGGCCGCATGATCGGCGGCGTGTGCGCAGCGCTGGCCAGGCGTTTCGGTATGTCGGCCACCACGATGCGCGTGATCTTCGTGGCCTCGTGTCTGCTGCCGGGCCCGCAGGTCCTGCTCTACCTGGCGCTGTGGATACTGCTGCCGGCCGAGAAGACGGCCACCGATGCCTGGTGACCCGTCGTCCGGGACGGTCAGCGGGCGAGCCGGTGCGCGAGTTTCGCGAGCTGTTCGCCGACGACCTCTCCGGGCACCCGCGGCGGCTTGCGGCCCGCGAGGTCGAACGCCGTGAAGCGGGCCACGGTCGCGCCCGAGCGGACGACGACCACGTGTACGGGCGCGACGGCCACCTCGTCGGAGGCGACCGCGGTCCAGCTGACGCTCTCGTCGCCGCCGCGGGCGTTGAACGGCACCGCCTGGACCTGGCGGTAGGTGGCGCCGCGGCCGTCCAGTGTCGCCACGAAGCCGGCGCCGCACGCGGCGACCGCCGCTTCGAGACCGTCGATCAGTGCCTTCGCGTCCGTCTCGCGGTACGAGCTGAGTGACGCCGAAACGGCGAGGCCGAGGCTGTCGAGCGAACCGAGGCCCCGGTCCACGGTGTGACGGGCCCGCGGGTCGGGTTCCGCTCCCATGGCGTCGGCGAGCGGCTGGCACGCGGCCTTGTCGGCGCGGGGCCGGCCCGCCGGCGCCAGTGCGCTCTGTCCGGCGGAGACCTGGAAGCCCGGCAGATCGCCGGTGGCGAGGGCCGCCCGCTCCAGTTCGGGCGCGGTGAGCGGTACGGACGCGTCACCGCCGGGGCCGTCACCGCCCTTGGCCCCTCCGGCGCCGGTGGCCGGGACCGTTCCCGCCGGCGCCGCGCCGGCCGGGCCGGGGCCGTCGTGTCCCGTACAGGCGGCCGTGGCCAGCAGCAGTGCGCAGAGGGCACCGAGTGCACGAAGTCCGGTGGTCGTGGCTCGCATGGCGGCGATCCTGGCACAAGCGCCGCGGGGCGCACACCCTGTCCGGGTGTGCGCCCCGCGCACGTCGCTCTGCGGCGATGTCGTCGGGCTCAGAGGCCGGGCACCAGGCCGTTCACCGGCAGGCCGCCCAGCGCGCCGAGGGGGGAACCGCCGCCGAGCACCGGCAGGCCGCCGAGCAGACCGGCGACCGGGTCGGTCGCGCCGGCCGGGGCGACCTCGCCGACGGTGCCCTGCGCGGTGGCGGGGAGGGTGGACGCGCTGTCGGTGAGCGCGCCCTGATCACCGGTCAGCGTCTCGGCAGCGCCCGCCGGGAGCTTTCCGGTGACCTCGTCGAGCGGCAGCGTGTGGGAGACGTTGCCCAGCGCTTGGGTCGGGGCGGGCACCGTGGAGGCCGCGGAGGCGCTCCCCGCGGCGGCGGCGGCGAAGGCGGCGCCGAGAGCGGCGACACCGAGGGTCTTGGCAGCAGACTGCTTCATCAGGAACGGATCCTTGGGGACGGGAACATGAGCGACTCTGCAAGCTAGCCAGCTTCGCACAGCCGCCGCAAACACCGCGAAACGGCCGGAAATTGACGGCTCCGGCCGTTTCGGGTAGGCGGCGTACGGGTGACCCCGGCGCTCAATTCCCGGTGGTGGCGGTCTGCTTGAACAGCCACTCGGACTTGAGCTCGGCGAAACCGGGCTTGATCACGTCATTGATCATCGCCAGTCGTTCATCGAAAGGGATGAACGCGGACTTCATCGCGTTGACGGTGAACCACTGCATGTCGTCGAGCGTGTATCCGAACGCCTCGGTCAGCAGCTCGAATTCACGGGTCATGCTGGTGCCGCTCATCAGCCGGTTGTCGGTGTTCACGGTGGCCCTGAAGTGCAGTTTCCGCAGCAGCCCGATGGGGTGCTGCGCGATCGAGTCCGCGGCCCCCGTCTGGAGGTTGGACGTCGGGCACATCTCCAGCGGGATGCGCTTGTCCCGCACGTACGCCGCGAGCCGGCCCAGGGTCACGGAGCCGTCGTCGGCGACCTCGATGTCGTCGATGATCCGTACGCCGTGGCCGAGGCGGTCGGCGCCGCACCACTGAAGGGCCTGCCAGATCGACGGCAGGCCGAACGCCTCGCCCGCGTGGATGGTGAAGTGGTTGTTCTCGCGCTTGAGGTACTCGAAGGCGTCGAGGTGCCGGGTGGGCGGGAAGCCGGCCTCCGCGCCGGCGATGTCGAAGCCGACGACGCCCTTGTCGCGGTAGGCGTTGGCGAGCTCGGCGATCTCCAGGGCGCGGGCGGCGTGCCGCATCGCGGTCAGCAGGGCTCCGACCCTGATGCGGTGGCCGTCCGCCCTGGCCAGCCGCTCGCCCTCGCGGAAGCCTTCGTTGACCGCCTCGACGACCTCCTCGAGGCTCAGCCCGGCCTCGAGGTGCTGCTCGGGGGCGTAGCGGACCTCCGCGTAGACGACACCGTCCTCCGCCAGGTCCTGCGCGCACTCGGCGGCCACCCGGAACAGCGCGTCACGGCTCTGCATGACGGCGCAGGTGTGGGCGAAGGTCTCCAGGTAGCGCTCCAGCGATCCGGAGTCGGCGGCTTCCCGGAACCAGATGCCGAGCTTGTCGGGCTCGGTTTCCGGCAGTGCCTCGTAGCCGGCGTCACGGGCGAGGTCGATAATCGTGCCGGGCCGCAGACCACCGTCGAGGTGGTCGTGGAGCAGCACCTTCGGGGCGCGGCGGATCTGGTCCGAGGTGGGCGAATTGAGGGTCTGGCTCGTCATCTGGGCACTCTAGCGCCTACGCGCGTAGAGCGCGCCCCTTCGGATCGCCTGTCGATACGTAACAGTGACCGCGCGTACGGGTGGCGTACACCTCGCCTTCTGAGACTGTTCTGCCATGGGACACCACGCACTGCCCCGGTGGTGGGGGCGTCCGGCCGCCGCGGCCGGAGGGGCGAGCGCAGCCGGTGAGGCGACGGTCGCGCACGTGGCACGAGAGGGGCGGACACCGCCGCGGGCGAGGCTGGGCAGTCTGCCGCGGCGCTCCGTCTTCCTGGGCGGCGGCGGCGATTCGGCGGTGGCCGGTGTGGTGCTGCTCCTGCCGGACGGCGAGCCGGAGTCGGCGCGCAGGGCGTCGGCCCTGTCGTCCGCGGCGGTGCTGCCGCTGGGCCGCACGCTGGCCAGGGCGGGGCGCGACGACGGCCTGACCGTGCACAGCGTCCGCTACCGCGGCCGGGGCTGGAACGGCCCCGACGCACAACTCGCCGCGGACGCGGCGTGGGCCGTCGAGGAGGTCGTACGCCGCTACGGCGACGTGCCGGTGTGTCTGACCGGTCACGGCATGGGCGGACGGGCCGCGCTGCGGGCGGCGGGCCATCCCGCGGTCAACTCCGTGCTGGCGCTGGCGCCGTGGCTGCCGGAGGACGACATGGCGGCGGAGCCGGAGCCGGTGGAGCAGCTGGTGGACCGGCGGGTGCTGATCGTGCACGGCACGAACGACGCGCGCACCGACCCGGAGCTGTCCTACCGGCTCGCCGAGCGCGCCAAGAAGTCCCACCGGGACGTCTGCCGCTTCGAGGTGCACTCGGACGGGCACGCGCTGCGCCAGTACCAGGAGGAAGTGCACGCGCTGGCCGTGGACTTCGTGCGCGGCTCGCTCTTCACGGGGCTGTACGCGCGGCCGGTCGCGGACGCGCTGGCGGCGCCGCCGCCGCTGGGCCTGCGGATGCCGCTGGCGGCGGGCTTCGGGAGATCGCTCCGGACGTGACGGGGCGCCTGCGGCGGGCTCGCTCCCCCGTTATGTTTTTCGCGGTCCTGCAACGGGACCGCTGGCCTCCGGGCCCGGCATGACTGTGTCCCCCTGTCGAAGGCATGACCTGGGGGGTG